>CALSML010000029.1 GCA_943787445.1 uncultured Alphaproteobacteria bacterium | reverse complement strand
TCCATCGAGCCGCTGCTCGGCACAACGAGCGCAAATTATCTGGAGGTCGACTATATCGACCTGGTCAGTGATACCGAGCGCGCCATGCATCGTGTGCTGGCATTCTGCGAACTCGACTGGGACGCAAATTGTGCAGAAATCGACACCACCGCCACATCCCGGGAGCGCGACACGGTCAAGCAGGTCACGGGCCGGGACAGCAAGACATCCATCTCGCTTGAGAAACCAATCTTCGAATCATCCATCCACCAGTGGCGTGATCTGATTACGCCCGAGGAAGCCGAAACGGTTCGCGCCGAGCTGGCTCCTTTCTATGCACGACTGGGCGCACGCTGGGGGGACGCATGAGCGATACCAAGACCGATCGCAGCGTCACGATCATCACTTGGCATTACGTGCGTGACGGGGCACCGGCCGATCTGCACGCGCGTAGTGTGAAAGAGTTTGAACACCAGCTCGAACACATCGCCATGCATTTCACACCCGTCACTCTGGATGCCGTGGTCGCGGCCACCCAGGACGACAACGCGCGCCTTCCGGCTGACGCCTGCCTGCTGACATTCGACGATGGGTATCGTGACCATTACGAAATCGTGTTTCCGCGACTTGTGGACCGGGACTGGCAGGGGGTCTTCTTCCCCGTCGCCCGGGCCGCCCGGGACCATGAGGTCCTTGATGTAAACAAGATTCAGTTTTCGATCGCCGCGTCGGGGCTGGAGACAATATCCAACGAGACCCGCACCGCGATCGACGCCGCCCGCGCAGATCATGACCTACCTGATTCCCAAACCCTCTATCGCGAACTGGCTGTCGCCGGGTTGCACAATCCGCCCGAAGCCATGTTCGTGAAACGCGCCCTGCAGACACGCCTGCCCGAAACGCTGCGCGCCCGGATCTGCAGCGAATTGTTCTCCCGCCATGTGTCATCGGACGAGCAGGATTTCGCCAAACAGCTCTATGCCAATGTCGACGAATTGCGGGACATGCATGCCGGCGGTATGGCGCTAGGGGGCCATGGTGAACGTCACAATCGCATGAACGAACTCGACCCGGACTCGCGCGACCGCGAATTCCAGGGGTCCCGGGAGTTTCTGGATTCCCTCGGCCTCCCGACCGGAGATGGCTGGAGTTTCTGCTACCCCTATGGGGCTTTCGATGACGCCGCCATATCCGCCGCGCAACAGGCTGGTTGTACCACCGCGTTCACGCTGGAACCCCGGATCGCCGATCTTACGCGCGACACGCCGCTGGCCCTGCCGCGGATCGACACCAACGATCTTCCGGTGACCTCATGACCGGCTCCGACCTCGACCCCCATTATCGACGCTGGAACCAGGACGACATCGTCGACCGTTTTGCCGGGAAGGGTGCGGCGGATTTTTTTGACAGCGAAACTCGTTTGCTCAAACCGATCGCACCCGCAATTCAGAGCGTCATCGATATCGGCTGTGCCAGCGGGCGTTTTGTAGAATTGCTCGCCACTTTGGGCGCCACGCCGCGCTACACCGGTCTCGACCTCAGCATCACCAGCGTGGACCGCGCCCGGGCGCTGTATCCGTCACATGAGTTTCATTGCGTGAACGCGCTGACATTCGAACCCGCAACCACCGCCGACCTGATCAACGCGACCGGGGTCATGCAGCACGAACCGCGCTTTGACGCCCTGCTCGATCGCATGATTTCCTGGTCTCGCCGCCATGTCCTGTTCGACATCAAACTCGCTGCCATGTCTGACCACCTGGCAGATATCGAACGCGCTTATATCGCCAGCGACCCGCCGATGTACTTTGTGGTTCTTTCAGCAGACCGGTTCCTGCGAGAGATCGCGGAACGCCGCGACATCCGTCGGGCCGAGATTTTCGGCTACGAAACACCCCGGAACGCCAACGCTGTCCTGCCCCCGGAAATCGGTCCGCTGGTTTCCGCCGGTGTCCTGCTCGAGACCGGTACCCCGCCCGCTGGTGGGCCCGAGATCATTTCCAGCCTCCCTCCTTTCCTATCGAACAATTCGGAATGACCTGTCGTGCCTGATTTTCAACGTGTCCTCGTGACCGGCGGTGCCGGATTGATCGGATCTTCTCTGGTGGAACACCTTGTCGACCAAGGGTGCGACGTGGTGGTGGTCGATGATTTCTCGCGCGGCCGGGCCGAAAACCTTGCCGCCGTCAGCGATCATATTGAGGTTCGCGAGGGAGACCTCGAGGACCCCGGCTTCACATCTCAGGCTCTCGGAGACCCGGTCGATGCGGTCTACCATCTGGCGAGCCGGGCTTTCGGCGTGGCCTATTCTCAGGGCCGCCATGTCTCAATCCTTCACCACAATGAAGCGATCACCCACAACCTCCTGACATCCCTCGCCAAGCAGCCTCCGCAATGGCTGATGGTCACGAGTTCCTCCTGCGTGTATCCCGATGACGGCCCGGACATCATTCCCGAAATGCCGCTGTTCACACGTGAACCTGAGGCCGTCAATTGGGGCTATGGCTGGGCCAAACGTCTGCTCGAACTGAAGTCTGAGCTTTTTGCCCGCGAGACCGACACGTCCCTCACCATCGCGCGACCCTTCAACATTTTCGGTGAACGCTATCGCTGGGCCGGCAATTTCAGTCAGGCCATTCCGATGCTGGTCAAACGGGTCATGGATGGCGAAGATCCGGTCATTGTCTGGGGTTCAGGCGGCCAGCGACGGTCCTATATCCATGCCCGGGATTGCGCCCGCATGATGCACGCCCTCGTGGCCGCCGGATGTGACGATGGCCCGGTCAATCTCGGAACCGAGAAAACCGTCTCCATGCTCGACCTTGTCGCGCGGATCGCGCAGGCAGCAGCGCGCGCCCCGAAAATCGAAACCGACCCGAGCAAGCCCGAAGGGCGCTTCACCAAAAGCGCCGAGATGACCCGTTTCGAAGGCTTGGTCCCGGATTTTGAACTTGATGTTTCGCTCGATGATGGCCTCGCCCGGATGGTCGACTGGTACCACGCGACCGACTTCGCCGCCCCCACCGGACTGAACGACTAAGTCCGCCACCAGACATGAATATTGTTATTCTCTTTCCCGGTCGCGGGCGCATGGACCGCCTCGAAGGTCAGGCCGACGGCACAACACCGCGCGAATTCTTCTATGGTATGAACGCCCTGGCCGACGACAGACACGTCGCCGGTTTCACCGACAGTCGGAGCGACCCATCCGGACTGTGGCCAGAGCTGCATCTGAAATGGGAAATCCTGCGCAACCGCCTGATGCGCTATGGCACCAGCGCCGAACGGGTGCGTGCCGTACTCCCGGAACTCACCACCAATGACATGGCCATCAGCTTCACCGACGGCTTTAGTATTTCTCTTGGTCAGCATGCCCGTTCTCTGGGCGCGACAGCCCGTCTTGTGGGCGGGTTCCACGGCATCTCGACCTTCACCCAACGGACGCCGCCCGCGTTCCGGGCAGTGGCCGAAGCGCGCACCCGCGCCGGACTTCACGGTCTCGATCACGCCTTCTTCTTCGGTGACACCGATCGGCAATATGCCATCGACACCTATGATCTGGACCCCGCGCGGACCAGCCTGTTCCGGTTCGGGATCGATACTGCCTTCTGGACCCCCGCGCCAGCAGCAGATGATGGTCGTGACGGGGTTGTATTCGCCGCTGGGTCCGACCCGTCCCGCGACTACGCCACGTTATTGGCCGCTCACTGCGAAGCCCCGCTGCGCATCCTGAGCGGACTGTCTCTCGACATTCCCGCCGGAAAAGCAGTCGAGCAAATTTCGGGCAGCTTCCACGACATGGCAATCACCGATGACGTGCTGCGTGATATCTACCGCCGCGCTGCCCTGGTGGTTGTCCCTTTGAAAGATGTTCTGCAGCCCACGGGCTACAGCGTGACCTTGCAGGCCATGGCCTGCGGCAAACCCGTAATCCTGTCGGACATCCGGGGCCTCTGGGACAGGGATGCCTTTGTCTCCGGTGAGAATTGCATCCTGGTGCCGCCCGGAGACACCAACGCCCTTGAAACGGCCATCGCCGCCCTGCTGAATGACGACGCGTTGCGCCAGAAAATGGGCGCGGCCGCAAGAGAGACCGCCGAGCGGGTCTTTGCCCTCGCGCGGATGGAAACATCCATGCGCGAACTTGTGGCGACAGTCCAAAAGGCCGACTGAGCCACCGCGATGCTCTTCCACGCGCCGGAATTTATTCTGCTGTTCCTGCCGCTCGCGGTGATCGGCTATCACGCGGTCCGTGAGTTCGGCGGCATGCGTGCCGCTCTGGGTCTGCTCGTCCTGGCCTCTCTGGTGTTCTACGGGTGGTGGGACCCACGCTTTATCGGACTTCTTCTGGGTTCGGCCGCGGTCAATTTTATTCTCGGGCGCAACCTCTCGGCGCGCCACCGTCAGGGCAAGCCATCCCGGTCGCTTCTGATTTTCGGCATCGCCATCAATCTCGGCCTGCTGGGTTATTTCAAGTATGCCGATTTCTTTATCGGCAACATCAACCTCGCCGCCGGGCTCGATCTCACCACCCTGCACATCGCCCTGCCGCTGGCGATTTCATTCTTCACGTTCCAGCAAATCGCTTTTCTGGTGGACGCCCATAGCGGAGCTGCGGAAGACCCGGACCTGTTATCCTATCTGCTGTTCGTGACGTTTTTCCCGCAGCTCATTGCCGGGCCGATTGTGCATCACAAGGAGATGATGCCGCAGTTCGCACAGACCACCCGCGACACACATATCTGGGACGACCTCGCTGTCGGTTTCACGATCTTCACCATCGGCCTGTTCAAGAAGACCGTGATCGCCGACCGTATGGGCTTCTGGTCGGATCGCGTTTTTGAATCAGCAGCCCTCGGCGCACCTGTGCCGCTGATTGAAGCCTGGTCCGGCGCTCTGGCATTCACCTTCCAGATCTATTTTGATTTTTCCGGGTATACCGATATGGCCATCGGGCTGGCATTGATGTTTGGCATTCGCCTGCCCGTCAACTTTGCCTCTCCCTACAAAGCCACAAGCATCATTGATTTCTGGCGACGCTGGCACATCACCCTTTCACGCTTTCTGCGCGACTATCTCTACATTCCCTTGGGCGGCAACCGGAACGGTCCGTCTCGCCGCTATACCAATCTCCTGATCGTTATGCTGCTTGGCGGCCTTTGGCATGGCGCGGCATGGACCTTTGTTCTCTGGGGCGCCCTGCATGGTTTGTATTTGGTGGTGAATCATCTTTGGCGCCGTTTGACCGGCACCCACACCACACCATCCCGGGCCGCGCGATGGGCCGGGCGCTGCGTCACCCTTTTGGCTGTCATTGTTGCGTGGGTCGTGTTCCGGGCCGATTCGCTCGACACCGCGCAGTCGATCTATGCCGGGATGATCGGATTGAACGGGCTCGTGTTGCCGACACACTATTTCAACGCCCTGGGTTCTGCCGGACCGATGCTCGAGAATTTCGGTGTCGTGTTTGGTCAGACCCCGCTGTTTGGCGGCGGCTTTCAACTGCTCTGGTATGGGATTGTTTTGGCCGCCGTCTGGTTCCTGCACAACAGCCAGTCCCTGCTCCACAAGTTCCGTCCGGTCCTGTCTGACACAATTTCCGAAACCTCCGGCAAGCTCAAGATCCTGACAAATATGTGGCGTCCCAATCTGATCACCGGCGTTGCAACCGGGGTCGCCGCCGCAATACTCGTTCTGCGCCAGCTGCAGGGCACCCCCGGGGAATTCATCTATTTCCAGTTCTAGAACATTCGTCACAGCCTTCACGGTCGTCCTTGCCGTCACCGTTGGTGCCGCTCTGGCGGCGAGCGAGACGCTGGTGCGCCGTCACATCCTGCCAACCGATTCCTTTGATCAGGCCAGGATCGTGTTCCGGACGCCCGGACCGAAGGTGGCGGCGTTCGGAGATTCGCGCGTGAATGACGGAGTTATGAGAACCGTCGATATCGCAAACTTCGCAATGCCGGGAGATTCCTTGGCGACCGTCCTGGGCAAGCTCGAAGCCTGGCTCGCGAAAAACCCCGACGGCAAGGCCATTGTCGGCGTGCCGCCCCAGCAGTTCTCCCAGGCGCGTATCCATGCAAATCAGGAAAAGCTGCTCACCGACTTTCTGTCTGACGAGGATCCATGGCTGCATACATTGCGCCCAAATTACCGTCGATACTTGATCAGCTATATCCGCACAGTGATCGATGATCCGGGATTGCTCGTGCGTGTCCCGCGAGAGACGTCGCAAACAGCAGATACACCCATGACCTTTGCCGACCTGAGCGCAGATCAGCGTCGCACCCAGGCCGAAATTCGCAGCCAGCATCACACGCCGGTTCCCGGTTTTCAGAACACCACACTCGCATCTGCTCTCCGCGACCGTCTGCAGGCGCTTTCGGACGCAGGCGCCGAACTATGTCTCGTCACCATGCCTGTCAGCAAAGCCTATCAAGCCGCAGTTGTGTCCGAACCAAGCTTTGCCGGCGCCCGCACACTCGTCTCCGCGATCGCCGGCGAACTGGGGGTTCCCCATGCTGACCTGTGGTCTGACTATCCGGACGACGCGTTTGCAAATGCCGATCATCTGTCTCCGGGAGGTGCCATCCAAGCCACCCGTGACCTTCTTCAAACTTGCTTCGGCATGACCTCAATGACGACCACACAAAGCATGTCACGCCCATGAAGATTGCCATCAATCATCGTGTTCAAAGCGGCCCCTGGGGGGGTGGGAACCGGTTCGTCGCCAATCTGACAGCAGCGCTGGAGGCTCGTGGTGATACCGTGACCACCGAATTGCGCGGCAACGACACAGACATCGTGCTGATGATTGATCCGCGCTGGCGCAATCCCGCCGTGTCATTTGGTCCCGGTGCCATGCTCCGTCATGTCGCCTTCCGAGACCCCAAAACCCTCGTCATCCATCGGATCAACGAATGCGACGAACGCAAAGGGACCCGTGGGATGAACCGTCGCCTCAAGCGCGCCAACTATGCCGCTGACCACACAGTCTTTGTGGCAGAGTGGATGCGCCGTGATATTTCTGTCTGGCACGACAAGAACGCGGAAAATTCGAGTGTGATTCTCAACGGCGCAGATCCCGTGGTCTTTCATGCAGAAGGGCATACCCCGTGGTCGGGTGAGGGCCCGTTGCGTCTGGTCACACACCATTGGGGTGGAAACTGGATGAAGGGCTTCGACACCTATCAGCGGATTGACGAACTTCTGGCACAGCCGGAATGGCGCGCGCGGATATCATTCACCTATATCGGCAATTTGCCGCCGGGATTTAAGTTCAAGAACGCCAACTATGTTTCACCCCTTGATGGGGCTGCACTGGCAGACGCTCTGAGAAGCCACCACGCCTATGTCACCGGGTCGATCAACGAACCGGGAAGCAACCACCAGAATGAAGGCGCGCTATGCGGGCTCCCGGTTCTCTATCTCGAAAGTGGCGCCCTGCCGGAATACTGCAAAGGTTTCGGTGTCGGCTTTGGCCCGGACACTTTTGATGATGCCCTTGAAGAAATGCTGCGTGACTATCCGACCTACGCAGCCCGTATGACCAATTATCCGCACATCGCGGCGCGGACGACGAATCAGTATATTGCCCTGTTCGAGACGCTTATCGACCAGCGCTCGAAACTCGTCGGTGCTCGCAAACCGTTCCGTCACCCGATGACATTTCTCGCCAACCAGCTTCCGCTCTGAGAGAGGCCCATGCGCAAAGATTATTTGACTGACGACGGCCATATCGAAGACGACGAAACAGATTTCGTCGAGCGCTATTGGACGGCCAAGTGGGATGAAATGGGTGGACCATCCGACACGGTGGCGAACATTCCGCGAAAAGACGAATACAAGGTGATGGCCCCTTATCTCAAGGACCTGCCTCGCGGCGCGCGTATGCTCGACGGGGGCTGCGGACTGGGCGACTGGACCATTCATTTTTCGGAACAGGGGTGGCCCACGCTGGGCCTGGATATCAGCCGAAAAACCGTCGGGGCGCTGAACACAAGGTTTCCCGAGCATGATTTCCAGATCGGCGACATTCGCGCAACCGGATTGCCTGATGAGTCCTTCGATGCCTACTTCTCGTGGGGCACATTCGAACATTTCGAAGCCGGCCTTTCGCCCTGTATTGATGAAGCTTACCGAGTTCTGAAACCCGGCGGGTTGTTGTTTACCTCTGTACCTTTCGACAATTTGCGCCACGCCCTGCGTGCGGCAAGTGACTGGCGCAAATCAGCCCTCCCAGACAAAGATGGCGCGCGCTTCTATCAGTGGCGCCTGACCCGCGGAGAGTTTCGGGATCTGGTCGCGCTGAGCGGTTTTGAGGTTCTCGATATCAAGGCAATCGGCAAACGCCAGGGCGTCCTGCGCTCGCTTCAGCACGAGTTCGGCATGCCCTATCAGTGGTTCCTATCCAAGGCCATGAGCGCGGCAATCGCGCCTGTCATTCCCTCCGGACTGGTCGCGCATATGCTGCTCGCCGTCGCACGAAAGCCGAAGGTTTGAGTGAACTGAATGGAGATGTGCGCCTGCGGCCCGCAGACCGCATGCGCTATCTATGGCAAAACGCCATACGCGGCCTGCGTGACCTGACCCCAACGCAATTTGCGACCCACCAGCACTGGCGCGCCGACGCGGCCGCGCTTGCAGCTCTGAAGTCTGCATCGCCATCACCCGGCCGCGCGCTTTCCGAAGCCTTTATGGTGGCAGAACTTCCAAAGATGATTCCACCCGGGAAGATTAATGTCCTCGAAGTTGGGTGCGGCAGCGGCCGGGCACGCGAAATTCTCGCACAGGCGGGTTATCACGGGACCTATACCGGCGTGGATGTCTTCGACCGGTTCGACCGGGAACGCGATACACCCTTTGATTCGAGCTTTGAATTGATAGACGCACACGACCTTGAACCGGGTGCGCGTTTCGATTTGATCTTCTCCAACTCGGCGCTTGAGCATATCCCGGACGACGCCAAGCTGATCACCCATCTCCGAACCACGCTGCGCCCCGGCGGAATCCAGTTACACATCATCCCTTCAGGCGCCGCCCTTTATGCCTATCTCTGGCACGGCTACCGCCAATACGCGCGCGGCGCTGTCGCAAAACGCTTCAAATCCAGCAACACCTCTGTTTTCGCATTGGGCGGATTGTTCAGCCTTCTGCTGCACGTGATCTTCATCACCATCCCGGAAATGCTGCTGCGTCTGCCAGCACGAAAGAAGCTCGCGCCGCTCTACCGCCCCCTGATGCGCGCCGCCATCCTTGCAGACAGGTTCGCGCCGTTTGGTGCGGTGATGTACGGCATCTGCGAACGCAGACCGGGCCCCGACGCGTGAGCCTTCGCGATCGTTTGCGCGGTGTTGCCGCACTGCCATGGCGAACCATGGATGCACTTGGCCTTCCTGTCCCCGGTCAGTCACCGGTGTCCTTTGTGGTGGAACGACGAGATTGGTCGATCCGATGGGACGGCATCCAGATTTGCCGTCGTGTGAATGAAATTTCACCCGGGACAGCAAGTCTGACGACCCGCCCGGAACGCGTGGTCAACGGTGTGGCCCATTTCGGCAGCCAGTTCATGTGGGAAGTCTGGCACGAGCACATCTCTCCCAAGACCGCCGTCGCAATCAGCTACTTCCACGGCAAGCCCGAGGACGGGCCGGATATGGCCCGACATGTGGATGCCTTCCGGGGGGCCATGGACAAAATCGACCGGGTGATTGTCGCAAACACTGAGGTCGAATCCCGCCTGCGCAGCTGGGGCGTTCCCGATGAACGGCTGGTGCGTATCCCGATCGGCGTAGACACGACCTTGTTTACGCCGCCTTCGCCTGAAACACGACAGGCAGCGCGGCGCCAGTTCGGTATCCCAGACGACCGGCTGGCCATCGGGTCTTTCCAGAAAGACGGAAATGGCTGGGGTGAGGGCAATGACCCGAAAATGGTCAAGGGCCCCGATCTGTTTCTCGAGGCGGTCGAAAAACTCGCCCGGGATTTTCCTGTCTTTGTTCTGCTGACCGGTCCGGCGCGTGGTTATGTCAAAACCGGTCTTGACGAAATGGGCGTGCCCTACGCCCATCACTTCCTCGACGACTACCTTCAGATTGTCTCGGCCTATCACGCACTCGACCTCTATCTGATGACCAGCCGGGAGGAAGGCGGACCCAAAGCGATTCTTGAATGCGCGGCAACCGGCGTGCCGCTTGTCTCCAGTCGTGTTGGTATGGCCCCCGATGTGATCACAGACGGCGCGACCGGTTTTCTGGTAGAGGTCGGCGACACCGTCGCCACAGTTCAGAAATCCGCCGCGCTCCTCGAAAGTTCTGCACTGCGTGAGCGCGTCACCTCGGCAGCCCATGACTCCATTGAAGCCTATGACTGGCGCCATGTCGGCGAACAGCACTATCACAATGTCTACAAGCCACTGATCGAGCGAACATGAAACGCATCGCACTTGGGCTGGCCGCCCTTCTTTCCATCCTTTACCGGATCATCCCGTTCGCCATTCGCCGGCGGATCGTGATGGGCTTTGCCGTTCTGGAATCCCGGATCGGCGCGCCCAGTGACTCGCTAAGGCGTCTTTACACCATCGAGGATTCGCTCGAGCTAGTGATCAACGAACGCGCCATGGCGTTGGGCGGAGGCGAGCACCCCAAACATCGCCTGACGGACTATCACGGGTTCTTCGCCGACCCAGGTGGCAGCCGGGCAATCGGGTCCTCGATATCGGATGCGGCTATGGTGCGGTCGCCCGATCCATCGCGCACCATCGTGTCCCGGAGGCTGTGAAGTCACCGGGAATCGATATCGAACCGGCCAACGTGGCGCAGGCCCGAAAGGCCGCAAACAATCCATCCAATCTGACCTTCGTCGAAGGGGACGCGACCGAGGCCTTCCCGGAAGGCGCCTGGGACGTGGTGGTTCTCTCGAACGTCCTCGAGCATATCGATGACCGCGATCGGCTTCCTGGCGCGAGATCCGCGAACGTCTCTCGAACCCCGGTATCAATTCTGATCCGGGTGCCCCTGTTCGAACGCAGCTGGCACATGCCGATGCGGCGCGAGGTGGGGGCGAACTTCCTGTCCGACCCCGATCACCGCATCGAGCACACGCGCGCAGGCCTTCGAAGCCGATGAGGTCGACAGCGCGCGGGCTTTTCCAGATCGTCGAACTGCAGCACGCCCTGGGGGGAAATCTGGGCGCGCTGCGTCAGCGCGACCTAGACCGAAACCAGCTCCAACGTGTCCGGACCATCACCGCCGCAAGGACCCGCTTCTGATGAAGGCCGTCGCCCGGGCGGGCTATCGCGCCGCTGACCGGAGCTGCGGGCCACCGCCTATGCGCGCGCGCGGGCAAGACCCGGCGCTGCGCCGTGCGGTCTTCTATGGCGGCGCGCGCAGCGGGGATCAGCGGCGGGCCGCTGGTCAAGGTCGCAGCGCCTGCAACACGGCCTTCCCGCAAACTTCCGCGCGGCGTTCAACACTGGTCTACAGCCTGAGCAACGCGCCCTATCTTTCACGCTGCGGCGCTGGAAAACGGCTGAACGTCCCGCGGTCACGGGGATCGTGCACAACCAGAACGGTGTGTTCTATCCGGGGTGGTATCGACGGGGACTGGGAAGCGCGAGAACGCGCGCATGGCGGCAGCGTACGACCGGGCCGACCACGTCTTCTGGCAAAGCTCGTTTCTGCCGGGAGCTGCGCCGACCAGTTTCTGGGCCAGCGGGACGGGTCCCGGCGAGGTCCTGTTCAACGCCGTCGATATCGGACATTTCTTGCCTGCAACGGATGTGCGGAAAC
>CALSML010000028.1 GCA_943787445.1 uncultured Alphaproteobacteria bacterium | reverse complement strand
AAACGACAAAGAGCAATGGCTGGAGCAACTCCTAAGGGATGCTTGTCAGCAGGTTCTTGGCGGGGAGATGAAGCTAAAGACGGAGAACGAGATCGGGGACCCACTGTTTCGACATCAGTGGAGAACAGGGCAAATCACGGAGGCAGCGGACATCAGTGCAATATCGAACAACCGATACAATCTGATGATGGAACGTCAGAAAGAAAGACCAATACCTGAGTGGAAGGCTGGGTATCGGAAGAGATGGAGAGCGTTCAAAGAAGAAGGGATAGAGAGGAAGAAAGTAGGGAAAGAAGGTGGAGGTGGGAAAACTAGGTGGTAGAAGAGACCCTGTTCCATTACGGGTAACTTTAGTGATCTTCGATCCAGTAGCAGAACCTTATCCACGGTTCTAGCCCTCCGCATATTCGTATTTTCCACTCTCCCACTTTCCATTAAAGCCCATGTAAGGTCCTTCCCGGGGGTCTGGGGGTGTTGTTGTTGCAAAAGAGGCCGTTTGTGCCGTTCAAATTGGAGATTGTTATGAGGCTCTTAATTTCCACCCTCTGCGTTTCGGGGCTGCTACTCATGGGAGGTAGACCATCTTCGAGTGACGAGGTACCTCTTATTGACCCGCAGATGTGCCCGACGTTGGCGTCGCAGATGCGGGAAACCTCATCACATATGACCGTCTTAATTTCGCTGATGCGAGATATGCGTCAGCCTAACGTTGCAAATGAGGATCTGCAAACTCATTACGATATTATGGGTCGGCGTTACAGGGCTGCGCTGACCGAGATGACCCAGCTGTCAATGTTATGGCAAGACCACTGCAAAAAGAGTGACTGACCGGACGTCGGGTCGTTCAGAACGATGAGTCCCTGAAAGCCATGGTTCACCTTTTCAAACTATTTTGCACGACGACAATCAGTGTGATCGCTATTGGCGTTCATGGCGCTGAGGCCATCAGCGGCAAACCGCGTGTCGTGGATGGAGACTCACTCAACTTTGGTTCGGTCGCTGTTCGCCTTCACGGAATTGATGCACCTGAAAGAGATCAACTTTGTTCGCGCAATAGTCAGGAATGGCGTTGTGGTTTCGAGGCAACAGCTGCTCTGGCTGCCTTGGTTGAGAACCATTGGGTCGATTGTTCAGAGATCGACAAAGATCGTTACGGTCGAATTATTGCTGTCTGCTCGATAGGGGGACCGCTCGGAGTTCAACTTAACCGCGAGATGGTTGCTACCGGTTGGGCGATAGCCTACCGGCGCTACTCGACCGACTATGTCACCGAAGAGATGGAAGCACAGAAATCAGGACTCGGCATTTGGTCAGGAAGTTTTGTCGCTCCAGAGCAATGGCGGCGGGGCAAAAGACAAACCTCAAAAGAACACCAACGCCTAAGCAGTTTTGAAGATCGAGACTGTAAAGACTTTCGAACCCACGAAGAGGCTCAAAGGTTCTATGAGTCGGCAGGATCGGGGGACCCTCATAGGTTGGACGGCGACGGCGATGGTGTCGCCTGTGAAGGACTAAAGCGGTAACACGGCTTACCGAGACACCAAATTTATCGGCGGGGTCATTTATATATTTTGAGAGAACGGCGAATTTTGTCCCCCCCCCTCTCCTCATCCTACCCAATCTGAGAAGGGGGTTGTCGGACGCCGCGAAAAGGCGCGACATGCGCTGATTCGTTTCCTCCTTTGTGCCAAATTTGTGCCACTCACATCGAGGATTCACACAGTAGCTATAATACGATACGATGATGTTTCAGTTATTTAGAACGATTGGAACTTTACGGTTTTCGCCAGAAATCCGGTCTTTACAGCGTGGCAAGGCGCGTAGCTTTGAGAGGGAGCGAAGCGACCGAAAGCGGGAGAGCACTGCCTTCACACGGCAGGGGTCACAGGTTCAATCCCTGTCGCGCCCACCATTTCGGATGCAACGTATCTGACTTAGTTACAACGGCTTACCGCTTGCGCCAGCGGTAATAGGTTTGCTCCGTAATCTGCACCTGGCGGATCGCGTCAATGCGAGCCTGACCTTGCCCGACAAGCACATCAACCTGCCGTAGCTTGGAGACTATCTCTTCGGGTTTGTGTCGTTTCGTTGCCATCCTTGATCCTCCGTTCACTAAAATACACGGTGGACCAATTCAATGGGGGTGGATCATTGTTGGTTGCCAAAATATCTTTTGTCTTTTCCCGAAACAATTGAGTCTGATTTGATGAAGCACCTAATCTCTATTTCAACAGCCTTTATCATGAGCCTGTTCGTTGCCAGTTCAGCAGGTGCTGAAGATGCCAAACCGGCAGAGTGGCTGTTCGTTCATACAGCGCAAACGGCTGAAATGACCTCCCCGACGACCCTCGTTATGCCGGTGGAACGAGACATTTTCGCCTTTACCGACAGGCCGAACCGTCGCCACGCTTACTTGACAGCCGAGCAGTTTGCCGGGCTGTGGGCAGACGACAAAGGCGACAGCTTCAAGGCGGATCCGCCCAATGCAGTTTTGACGTGGGTTTTGGGAGACACAGTCCGGGAGGCAGAGGTCGTTATCACAGGCGCCGCAGCGGCGTCAGGCGGAAAAACCTTAGTTTATCGAGTTAAATTCGAGGTCGGAACAGATCTAGGGCCATCGAACTTTTTTAAAAACGCATCGTTATTTATGACCAAGTAGACTGGGGAGCCCAACGTATATCGCATATCAACCAGCCAGGACCGATGACCCGCAGGAGCGCTGTGGTGAATCATGAGTCGAGGCAGCGCAGACGGGGAGCCGTTAGAAACCACAAGCGCTTTAGAGAGAAAAGCGCCGGTCTGTCCTTCTCAGAATCAGTTTTGATCCCGCCCGGGTCATGATTCCGGATAGTTTATCTAATAATTTCTGGTGCCAAATTAAGCCTTAGGGCTTTTGTTACGTACTGCCATGCCCAGATAAAGCTGCTGGTCCGTGCCGTCAGTCCGCGTAGCCCACCATGGTGCCACTGGTGCCACCTGCAGACGTACTCTCGCAGCCGATTAAATCGGCTGTTTGCTCATGAAGCTGATGAGAACGTTCTATCAGGCGGGATAGACTGACCGGCGAGGGAGTCAGTGGTTTATCTGGTTCTAGCCAGTACCCCAGAAAGTCGAACCCCTTTCTTGTCGGTCCTATGAACCGCTTCTTTGGGTGCACATGCACCTTCAGATTATCCAACACCCCATACATCTGCTTGATAGCCTTGCGCAGCTTATGTCGTGTCGGAGCAAAGATAACAAAGTCATCCATGTATCGCTGATAACGCACCCCAAGGCTGCCCTGTAAGTCTTTCATCAGCTTGTCGAGAGGCATCAAATACAAAGCCCCGATGAGTGGCGATAAGGCACCTCCTGCGACCATCCCCTTCCCACTTGAGTTATGATCTGGGAGAGACAAATACTCCCCAACAATGCACGTGATCGCCGGTCTAACCCGACACTGCTTGAGGAGGTCGAGGATGATCTGATGGTCCATGCTGCTGTAATATGACCTCACATCAAACCGAGCCACATAGGCGAAATGATTACAGAGCCTCTGGCTGTAATTGACGGACAGCTTAACCCCGCCATGACCTTTGATGTGAGAGCACCTGCGGCTCAGGTGGGGTGCCAAATCGTCGTGAAGGGCTGTCTTGGCGTGTCTGAGCAGGGTTGCGGTGGCAGGTGTCCAACGGACAAACTAGAGACTATCGTTTATTTGCTTCAAAAAGATCCAAGGTCATTTTTAGAGACTGTCTTGTAACTTCTTCGTCATAGCCATCCTTGCGACACGGTTCGCAGTCCCAACTATGTCCCGCGTTTCTAAAAATATGCTTTTTGAACTTGGGACTTTTGCTTTCAACAATAGTCAGTTGATCATAGACAAAACGGGGTTTCTGGACGCTATCGTTGTCCCCATGGATTGCCAGAACAGGGTTACTGTCGGCATCAAAATAATCAGCGGGGTAGCCGTTCCATCCCGCAGATGGAGGCCAACGCCAAACACCATAATGCGACGCCCCAGCATTTACGTGCTTACGAGCCGCAAGAAAACTCGCCCAGTAGCCTCCGTTTGAAAAGCCAACAGCAAAGATATTTTTTGCATCGGCTTTGGGGTCTTTTTTGATTACCTCAATCAGCTCTAAAAGCTCTGCTTCTATCGCCTTCCTATATGTAGTCCATGTCTCAAAACGGTTAGAACTTGAGATACCATGTCGCCTAAAGAAGTCTGGCGCATAAACAGCATACCCAGCGTTTGTATATTTTGATATCTGCCGTTTGACAGTTTTAAATCCACCGCTGGTATGCAGGGCGATCACAACAGGAAACGGGCCATTACCCTCTGGGTAGTTGATTTCATGATAAATGGGTTCTGCATTGGCCGCAGAGTTGGCTGTCACCATGGCAGCAACGAAAAGTACGGCAACGGTAAGGCAGATGGTGGCGGTCAGGTTTCTCATTGGAGTAGCTCACTCAATAGAAATTCAGTATTCCCAGATCTTCTCGATGTCATCAATGGACAACTCGTTACTTCTGATCTCACCAGACCACCCGTCTGGGATATCGGTTGTCGAAACACCACTATGTTCGTATTTGGCTAAGATGATCTTTTTGACCTCTTCTGGGGATCGACCCTCAACAATCATATTGTCCCTGACCACCTCAGACCGCCCATCGTTGTGAACGAAGGTGATATGGTATTTGACAATATAATCGGTGTGCCAGTTAGCCATCACTATGTCCCGGTCGGATCTCGTTCTCGTGCTGAATAGTTCAACGATCTGATAAGATCAAAGCCCCCGGTAGCCAGATTGGCTATCCATTCCATCCAGCCTTGGTCGAACCTGCTTGTTGGCCTTACCGCCACATACAGAACAGGTGAATCGCTGCCGGATATAGTCAACGTCGGGCCTTCCGTCATTCAGCCATTCTGCCGGGATAATTTCGTCCCACCTACCGCAAGGTTGGCAGTGAAGACCAAGCGTCATGCCGGATTCAGCGAGGCCTGAGATGGTCCTGATGGTGATGGGGGATTTAGCGACCACAGAAGGGGCAACCACTCGGTTTATATTTACTGAAGCCCCCTATCATGCGCCAGCAATTCATGGAATTACAGGGGAATGCCTGTTCCATGGACTTTACAAATAATCCAACTGAATGTCCGTGCAGTTGGCTAGGATTTTCATTCATCCATTTCACAAAAATATCTCGTTGATCAGGAAGACGAACGACGGTCGTTGAAGGCACACAGTAGGTCAGATCAAGGTTTTGATAAATTTGCAGCCAAGATAGGGTAGCTGTGACCCCGACAAGAAATGCCTCGCATTTTTTCTCGTCATGCATTTCCTTGGATTGGTCACATGCCTCTAACGCGACGATGCCATCGAGTAGCTCATCCATACTTGCGTGAGCAGAAGGCATTGAGGCTATCGCAACAACGGCAAGAGAAAACCCGACGGCTATGAGAGCGGCTCGTATTTTGGTCATTTCGCAATATATCCAAGACGTACGCCGGGATCAAAGCAAGGGAGTAAGTTACCCACATGCCACTTCCCTTCTGCCGTTCAATATTTCCGATAGAATCCGGAGGATGACGAACCGTGATCTCAACCACTCCCGACTATTCGATGTACACCGCTGGTCAGAGCATCCAGAGGTTAACGCCCTCGTAGACCGGCTGTATGAAGCTACATATCCGATGTCTGGAGCCGACAGATCGGAAGCGGACACAGGACAAGAACCCCTATCGGAAGGCTCTGAAGACCCTACTGATCGATCTGTATGTCGGCTGGGTTGATGACCCGCTGTTGGTCACTTCTGGCTCAACAGTAGAAAGAATAATGTCGCGTCATCAATACTTCCTGCCTGTTCGCATCCCCGAACAGCAAGAATTAGGCGTTGATAGTTGAATTGATCGGAATTTTCCCGGGCCAGAGCACAAAACCGTGTCGCCTCAGCATTGCTCAACGGAGGTACTGCACCGCCAGACTGAGCATGGCCAATCGGCGCACCAAGCAACATGCCACCGAGCACAAGAACCGCCATGTGTATCCGTTTATGCACGCTCAATCTCCCGATCTTCCACGCACCTATGCACGCTGTTACATTTTAGCCCAGTCGCAGCGGCAACACGAAAAATTCGGAGCACGTATCATGGGTGAGTTTTCAATTGGTCAGTCGCCGACACGCCTGGAAGACCAGAGACTGCTGACCGGTCAGGGCCGCTTCCTCGACGACATCAATTATGACCGCCAGCTCTGGGCCGTTATTCTGCGTTCGCCTCATGCGCATGCGAAAATTCTCTCGATCGACACCTCTGCCGCCCAGGCCGCACCCGGCGTTCATGGTGTTTTCACCGGCGCGGACTACCGCGCCGACGGCATGGGAGTCGTACCCTGCATGGGCGATTACAGCCACCGCAACGGCGGCAAGATGTTCATCCCGGACCGCCCGGCGCTGGCTGTCGGCAAGGTGATGCATATCGGCTACCCGATCGCCCTCGTGGTGGCCGACACGGACACCCAGGCGCGGGACGCGAGCGAGCTGATCGAGGTGGATTACGAGGTGCTGCCGGCCGTGACCTCCTGCCGGGAGGCCTTTCAGGACGGTGCACCACAGCTCTATGACGAATGCCCGAACAACGAGTCCTATCTCTACACGGCGGGCAACAAGGACGGCACGGACAAGGCCTTCGAAGAAGCCGACCATACTGTTTCGCATCATCTGGTGATCAACCGGGTCACCGCCAACGCCATGGAGAACCGAGGCGTGATCGGCGAATACTCACCCAATGATGGCCGCTACACCCTACGCTGCGGGTTCCAGCGGCCCTGGCTCTTTCGCAAGAGCCTCGCCGACCAATCCTTCAAGGTCCCGGAATCCAGAATCCGTCTGATTACTGACGATATCGGCGGCAGTTACGGCCTGCGCGGCTCGATCTATCCGGAAATGGTACTGATGCCCTGGGCATCCAAGCATGTGGGCCGCCCGGTGAAATGGGTGGCCGACCGGTCGGAAAGCCATCTCAGCGATGATGACGGCCGCGACAACATGGTCGATGTCTCGCTGGCCTTCGACAATGATGGTATCTTCAAGGCCATCAAGGTGCGCAGCTGGGGCAATCTGGGCGCTTTCCCGTCCTATCGCGGAGCGAGCCCGCCCGTGGTCCATATCGGAACCGCCATCGGCGTGTATACGACTCCGGTCGCCTATGTCGAAATCTCCGGCATGCTGACCAACACCCACTGCACCTCGCCCTATCGCGGTGCAGGGCGACCGGAAGCCTCCTTCATGATCGAACGGATGGTGGAACTGGCAGCCGACAAGCTGGGCATGGATCCAGCCGAACTGCGGCGGAAGAACATCATTCCCGTCGAGGCCATGCCCTACAAGACGCCGCTGACCTACACCTACGACTGCGGCGAGTTCGAGAAGAACATGGACATGGCCATGGAGATGGCCGACTGGCAAGGTTTTCCCGAACGGCGCACGGAGTCCGAAGCACGTGGCAAGCTGCGCGGCATCGGCATGTCGAACACGCTGGAATGGGCGGCGGATAACACCACAGAGACGGCTGAGTTCCGCTTCGATCCAACCGGCGATCTGACCTTCGTAGCCTCGACCATCAGCCACGGCCAGGGTCATGGCACCATCCAGCGGCAGATCATCAACGATCTCCTGGGGATCGAACCCGAGCGGGTAAATATTCTGCAGGGCGACACGGACGTATCCGCCTTCGGCATGGGCACGGGCGGCTCCCGCTCAACGATCATGACCGGCAGCGCCATGACAATTGCGGCCCGTAAAATCATCGACAAGGGCAGGAAGCTGGCAGCCTATCTGCTGGAGGCTTCGGACGCCGATATCGAGTTCGCCGACGGCAAGTTCACCGTCGCCGGCACCGACAAGGAAATCGATATCCACGAGATCGCTGTCGCCGCCTTCAAGAGCAACAACCTGCCCGAAGACATGGAGCCCGGCCTATATGAAACCGGCACCTACAACTCAAAGACCGGTAATTTCCCCAATGGCTGCCATGTCTGCGAGGTCGAGGTGGACCCGGATACGGGTGTGGTGGAAATGGTGAATTACTGCGTTGTCGATGACGTGGGGACGATCATCAACCCGATGCTGGTGCGCGGTCAGATCATGGGTGGCATCGCCCAGGGGATGGGCCAGGTGCTGATGGAAGACAAGACCTACGACCCGGAAACAGGCCAGCTTCTGGCAGGATCGTTCATGGATTACTGCATGCCCCGCGCCGACAATTTCTGCAATGTGCAGTTTGAGGAGAACGAGGTCCCGACCCCAACCAACCCTCTCGGTGTGAAGGGCGCGGGCGAAGCGGGTACAGTCGGCTCCCTGTCTGCGGGCACCAACGCCATTGTCGATGCCCTGTCGAAATTCGGCGTCCAGCATATCGACACGCCTTGCACGCCGTTGAAGGTGTGGGAGGCGCTCCGCGACGCGACAGCGACCGGCTAAAACAGCTCACCCTGCTTGGGAGCCATCGCTGTCGGTGAAACCTCCTCCAGAAGTTCCGGGCCGTCATTGCGAACATTGCTGACCGCTGGTCCGACCGGACGCACCACCAGTGTCTCCTCGGGTGCGGGGGTCATCAGGCTGGCTGCGCGGTCCTGATCCGCCCGGCTCTCCTGGCCGTCGCCCAGCCAGACATCAAAGGCCTCAGATGCCAACACCACCGGCATCCGGTGATGATACTGCTTCAGGGTGTCATTCGCTGTGGTGGTGACGATGGTGCAAGTCTGCAACTCGCCTCCGTCCGGCCCGTGCCAGACCTCCCACAATCCACCAAAGGTGATCAGGTCTCCATCGGGCCGCGCGATCCAGACCGGCTGTTTTGGGCCGGTCCCCGTGCTGGTCCATTCAAAAAATCCGCTCACCGGGATCAGGCAGCGACGGCGCTTGAAAGCGTTCTTGAAGGACGGCTTTTCGGTGACCGTCTCGGACCGGGCGTTCGTCATTTTCGCGCCGATCCCCGGGTCCTTCGCCCAGGGTGGAACCAAGCCCCACTGGAACCCGGTGGCCTCACGGCCAGCTCCATTGGCGGCACGGATCACCGCGATCACCGCCTGGGTGGGCGCTATGTTGTAGCGCGGCATCAGATTGAGCGCCGGGCCAATCATGGAATAGGAAGCGTGCATCTCCGCCCAGCTGTGGAATAGCCCGAACCGACCGCACATGCGCTGGTCCTAGACCGGCCAGAAGAACATGATCAGCGGGATCGAAATCGCGACAATGATGATCTCGAGCGGCAGCCCCATGCGCCAGTAATCGCCAAACTTGTAGCCCCCCGGCCCCATCACCAGCACGTTGTTCTGATGCCCGATGGGTGTGAGGAAGGCACAGGAAGCGCCGATGGCGACCGCCATCAGGAACGGGTCGGAATTTAGACCCAGACTGCCGGCAATGGCGACCGAGATCGGCGCCATGACAATCGCCGTCGCCGCGTTGTTCATCAGATCCGACAGGGTCATGGTCACCACCAGCACGATACCCAGAATGGCAAAGGTCGGAATTGATCCGGCCAGACCCACGATACTGTTGGCAATCAGCTGGGTACCGCCGGTCGACTGCAAGGCATCCCCGAGGGGAATCATGGCTCCCAGAAGCACGATCACCGGCCACTCGATGGTCGCATAGGCTTCCCGCGGGGAAATTCGTTCGAGCAGGACCAGCGCCACAACCGCGCCGGCGAAGGAAATATGCACCGGCGCCAGACCGAACACGGTGGCGAAGACAGAGGCGGCAAAGACCAGAACCGGGATCAGCACCTTGCCGCCCCGGCCGATGTTTAGATTGCGTGTGGCCAGGGGCAGGCAGCCCATATCAGAGACGGCATCGGGCAGTTCGCTCTCTTCCCCCTGCAGCAGCAGGACATCCCCAGCGCGCAGGCGCACATGCGCGATACGTTCCTGAATGGGCTGACCTTCGCGGGCAAGCGCCAGCAATGCCACCCCAAAATGACGGCGCAAATGCAGCATGGTCGCGCTGCGTCCTTCGATGCGTGCGCCGGGCTGGACGACCGCCTCGATGATCCCGACCTGATCGGACCGGACCTTCTCATCGCTTGCGAGTTCGGTGCCGGTCAGGGTAAGGCCCGCCTTTTTCACCAGCTCATCGATGGTCGCCGGATCGACGCGCAGCAGCACCACATCCCCGGCGCGCAGATACTCACTGGCAATCCGAACCAGGCGCCGGGCCTCGTCACGCAGCAGACCTACAACAATGGTCCGCTCCTCATCGAGAAGTTCCAGTTCGTGCACGGTCCTTCCAACATATTTGGAGTCCTCGTTGACCCGCGCCTCGACCACATAGCTGTCTAGATCGAACATCTCTTCGGCCGACCGCCGGCTCGACCGGTCGCTGGGGATCAGCCGCCAACCGATCAGCAGCACGAAGAGCAGCCCCACCGCCGCGATGGGCAGACCGACAAATGCAAAATCGAACATGCCGAATGCCGTGCCGCTCACATCGGCGCGATAGGTGGCGATGATGATATTGGGCGGCGTTCCGATCAGCGTGACCAGACCACCAAGTATGGTGGCGAAGGACAGCGGCATCAGCACCGCCGAAGGCCGTTCCGACAGGCGCAGCGCCAGTGGCATCAGCAGTGCCAGCGCCCCCACATTGTTCATGAAGGCCGAGAGCAGTGCGCCCAGGCCCGACAGAGCCGTCATCTGTGCTCCCTGCCCCTTGGCAAACCGGATCACGGCATCGGCAAAGATCGAAATCACCCCGGAGACCTGCAGGGTCCGGCTGATCACCAGCACCGCGGCCACGGTGATCACGGCGGGATGCCCAAAGCCTGCAAAAGCCGCATCGGTCGGCACCACACCGCCGATTACGGCGACAATCAACGCGGTGAAGGCCACCACGTCATACCGCCAGCGCCCCCACATAAAGAAGACCAGCGAGAGGCCGAGCACGGCGAAGATGATGATTTGATCTGTGGTCATGGGCACCCATCATACAGGGTACAAACGAAAACGCGGCAAGGGAGAAACTCCGTTGCCGCGCCCGTTTGCAGAATGTCGGAACGTCTACTCGAAAGCCTCTTCCCAGGTGCCCTGGGTGGCGGCTTTGGAATACTCAGTCGAGCGGTTCTCGAAGAAATTGGCGTGTTCGACACCGTTGAGCATCTCTTCCATCCAGGGCAACGGGTTTTTCTCGACCCGATAGACCGGCTGCAGGCCGAGCTGGGACAGACGACGATCGGCGATGTAGCGGATGTACTGCTTCACCTCCTTGCCCTCGAGGCCCTCCAGGCCACCCATCTCGAAGGCCAGATCGATGAAGGCGTCCTCGTGATTGAGCACGGTTTCGCAGGCCACATAGAGTTCACGCTGGAACTCCTCGTCCCAGATTTCCGGGTTCTCGCTGATGAAGGTGCGGAACAGCTTGATGATCGAGGCCGTGTGCAGACTCTCGTCACGCACCGACCAGGTCACGATCTGGCCCATGCCCTTCATCTTGTTGTGACGCGGGAAGTTCATCAGGATCGCGAAGGACGCAAACAGCTGCAGCCCTTCGGTAAAGGCGCCGAACATCGCCAGCGTCATGGCGATATCGCGGTTGGTCTCGACCCCGAATTCCTGCATGTAGTCGTATTTGTCCTTCATCTGCTGGTACTTCAGGAAGGCCGAATACTCGGTCTCGGGCATGCCGATCGTGTCGAGCAGATGGGAATAGGCGGAGATATGCACCGTCTCGATATTCGAGAAGGCGGCCAGCATCATCTGCACCTCGGTGGGTTTGAACACCTGGGTGTAGTGCTTCATGTAGCAGTTGTTCACTTCCACATCGGCTTGCGTGAAGAAGCGGAAAATATGCGTAAGCAGATTGCGCTCGGCATTGTTGAGTGTGCGATGCCAGTCCTTCACGTCATCGGCCAGCGGCACCTCTTCGGGCAACCAGTGGACACGCTGCTGCATCAGCCAGGCGTCATAGGCCCATGGATAGCTGAACGGCTTGTACTGAACGCGCTCTTCAAGCAAAGACATTGATATTTCCCTCTTCCTCTGACGCGCCGCCCCGGTACCGATAGGCCCGGGGCGCACCACGTTGATCTGTCGCTGTCAGCCTACTGACAGGCGAGACATTCCTCATAATCATTGCGGCTCGCCGCGGCGCGGTCTGCCTCTTCATCGCCCGTCACCGGCACCAGCGCGCCAACACTCTCGGAACGCTGCAGGGATTTCGAGCGGCAGTAGTAAAGGCTCTTCACACCCTTCTTCCAGGCCTGAAAGTGAATCTGGTGCAGATCGCGCTTCTCCACATCGGCAGCCAGGAACACGTTCAGGGACTGGGACTGACAGATATGTTCCGAACGGTCGGCCGCCAGATCGATGACCCAGCGCTGGTCGATCTCGAAGGCAGTCTTGAAGACATCCTTCTCGTCATCGGTCAGGAAATCGAGATGCTGGACCGAACCCTCACCTGTGGTGATCGAGGACCAGACCTCATCCGTGTCCTGCCCCTTCTCGACCAGAAGCTTCTTCAGGGCCTTCGAACGCACATTGAACGAGCCTGACAGAGTCTTGTGGGTGAAGCTGTTTGCCGCAATCGGCTCGATACCCGGTGATGCGCCCCCACAAATGATCGAGATCGAGGCAGTTGGCGCGATCGCCATCTTGTTCGAGAAGCGTTCCGTGATTCCGTAATCCGCGGCATCGAGACACGCGCCGCGTTCTTCGGCCAGCACTACGGATGCGGCGTCGGCCTGCTCACGAATATGCTTGAACATCTTCTTGTTCCAGGCTTTCGCCACGGCGGATTCGAAGGGCACCCGTTGCTCCTGCAGGAAGGAATGGAAGCCCATGACCCCAAGACCGACTGAACGCTCACGCGCCGCGGAATACTTGGCCTTGGCAAAGGTATCCTCGGCATTGTCGATGAAGTCCTGCAGCACATTGTCGAGGAAGCGCATCACATCCTCGATGAAGGTCGGATGATCCTTCCACTCTGTGAAGTTTTCGACATTCAGGGATGACAGGCAGCACACGGCGGTGCGGTCATTGCCAAGATGATCCAGACCGGTCGGAAGAGTGATCTCGGAACACAGATTCGAAGTCTTCACCGTCAGGCCCGCAAGCTTCTGATGCTCGGGAATCTGACTGTTCACGGTGTCGGAATAGACGATATAGGGCTCGCCGGTCTCGATACGGGCCGTCAGCAGACGAATCCACAGCGCCCGTGCCTTGACCGTGGCAATCGGTGCCCGGTCCTTCGGGCTGACCAGCGCCCAGTCTTCATCGGCCTCGACCGCCCGCATGAAAGCGTCGGTGACCAGCACACCATGATGCAGGTTCTGCGCCTTGCGATTCGGGTCACCACCGGTCGGACGACGGATTTCGATAAACTCTTCCACCTCAGGATGATCGATCGGCAGATAGACCGCCGCCGAACCACGGCGCAGCGAGCCCTGGCTGATCGCCAGCGTCAGGGAATCCATCACCCGGATGAACGGCACCACACCCGATGTTTTGCCATTGTGCCCCACCTGCTCGCCAATCGAACGGAGGTTGCCCCAATAGCTGCCGATGCCGCCACCGCGAGAGGCCAGCCAGACATTCTCGTTCCAGAGATCAACAATGCCCTCCAGGGAATCCGAAGCTTCATTGAGGAAGCAGGAAATCGGCAGGCCCCGTTCGGTGCCGCCATTGGAGAGGACCGGCGTGGCCGGCATGAACCAGAGCTGGGAAATGTAGTCGTAGATCCGCTGGGCATGAGCCGAATCATCGGCGTAATGACAGGCAACACGCGCGAACAGCTTCTGCGGCTCACCCTTTTCGTGGTTCAGCAGATACCGGTCATCGAGGGTTTCCTTGCCGAAGGCGGTCAGCAATTCATCCCGGGACGGATCAATCTGAATGCGGACACGGTCGGTCTGATAAATATTTCCGGTTTCGACATCCTTGCCGACCAGATCGTTATCCACATCCCGAGCCGCCTCAATTTCGGCCGAGTCAGCCGTTTCCGGCTCCATTTCAACTGTTTCAAACACGTCCAAATCTTCCGTATCAATAGCTTTGCGCGAATTGTCCACAGCGCCATTAACAGCTGAAACTCCAACAGAACCGTCCATTACCAAGCCCCTCCCAAACATATACCGAAGTCCTCCACACCCTGTGAGCAGTTTCCGAAGGGAAAACGCTTAAAATCCACAACATCTGGAGACTTAACGCTCAATAAACACTAAATGTTGGAGGCCTGTCACCGTGAACAATACAGGAACATTGTAAACTTTGACGAATTTAAGTCAACGCGCCCGGACCCGAATCGATGAGATTCGCCAGATTGTTACGAGTCGGGATCAGCTTCGGTTTTAATGTTTGTGCCCCTTTTGTGCCACAAAACCGCAAATCTAGTGGTTAGGCCAAAAACGACTCGGGAATTTTGCGGTGAACGAAACGGGATCAACCCGCAGCGCGACGGCAAAAACCCTCATAAACCCCAGAAATACAGGGTTTACAGAAAATCTTCCAGCGTCCGCTGCTGTTCGGTCTTGAAACCGACCAGCACACCGGCCCCGGTTTCGATCACCGGACGCTTGATCAAGGTCGGATTGTCGACCATCAGCTGCAGGGCAATGTCCTCGGTGACGTTCTCGCGGATAATTTCATCGAGCCCGCGCCAGGTGGTGCTGCCGCGATTGAGCAGCGCCTCCCAGCCCACTTCCATCGCCCATTCGGTCAGCTTGTCATGGTCCACACCATCCGCCCGCACATCCAGAAACCGGTGCGCAGCCTCACGTCGCTCCAGCCACTTCAGGGACTTGCGGGTCGTGTCGCAACTCTTCAGGCCATAGACGGTCAACATGGTGTCACCCTTTCCTTAAGGCTTTGGCGCAAACGGCCATCGCACGCTAGTCTTCTATTTCAGTCTTATGCGCGTCGTTGGCGATATACGCAATTCCGAGTCTCAAACAAGTCATCTCCATGCCATCACAGACGACACAATCCGTCCGACCACCCGCCATCGCGGGAACATTCTATCCTGCGGACGCCACCGCGCTGACCAACATGGTCAACCAGCATCTGGCCGAGGCCCGTCCGATCCGATTGTCACCCAAGGCCCTGATCGCACCGCATGCCGGGCTGATTTATTCCGGCCCGGTGGCCGGCACCGCCACCGTGCGCACACCAACCTCGCGACAGGCCGTCGCCACATCAACGGCGTACTCCAGAAAGATCAACGGGTCGTTATAGGTGAAGGCCACCGACCGGCAGCCATGCGCCACGGCTGCTTTCGCGATATCTTCCGGCATCGCCGCATCGGTCAGGCGGTCGAACTCCCGCGACTTCGAAATATCCCAGTTCTGACAGAACTAGCAGGTCAGGTTGCAGCCTGCGGTTCCAAAACTGAGCACCGGCGTACCCGGCAAAAAATGATTGAGGGGCTTTTTCTCGATCGGGTCGATGCAATAGCCGCTCAAGCGGCCATAGGTGGTCAACACGATCTGATCCTTGGTCCGCGCACGCACGAAACACAGCCCGCGCTGGCCATCGTTCAGCTTGCACAGCCGCGGACACAGATCGCACTGGATGCGGCCATCGTCGAGCGCGTGCCAGTAACGGCCCGTTACGCCGGTGAATTCCTCATCCCTCTGTTCGATCTCGCTCATGACAGGAAAAATCTTATCAGATGAATCTCCCCGGGGGGCTTGGTTTGCGCCCATCGGGTCGCATATCATCGGGGAACAACCAATTCACGTCATTCCAGCCTCGAAGAGGGTGTCCCATGGGCCAGTTCGGCATCGGTCAGTCCGTCACGCGTATCGAAGATCTTCGTCTGCTCACCGGCAGCGGCACATATACCGACGATGTACAGCTTGAGAACGAAAGCGCCGCCTTTGTGCTGCGTTCACCCCATGCCCATGCCAAGATCGGAAGCATCGATGCCACGGCAGCGCGGGCCGCGCCCGGCGTATTGCTGATCCTGACCGGCGACGATGTGGCCGCAGAAGATATCGGCGCCATGCCCTGCATGTTCCCGGTCACCAATCTCGATGGCTCCGCACGGGGCGAGACCTATCGACCGCTTCTCGCTCAGGGCAAGGTTCGCCACGTGGGTGAGCCGGTAGCTTTCATTGTCGCCGAGACTCTGGCGCAGGCGCGCGACGCGGCCGAACTGATCAAGGTCGATTACACAATTCTGCCCTCCACGACGGACACCTATCGCTCCGCACTCGACGGTGCCGACCGGCTCTATGACGACATCGACAACAATGTCTGCTTCGACTGGGGCAAGGGACAGCAGGAGGAGACCGAGGCGGCCTTCGCCAAGGGCAGCCACATCACCAGCCTCGAGCTCATCAACAACCGGATCGTCGTGAACCCGATGGAGCCGCGCGCGGCCATCGCCGATTATGACGAAGCCTCCGACAAGTCGACCCTCTACACCTCCTCTCAAGGCACACATGGCATCCGCAACACAATCGCCGACAACATCCTGAAGATGGACAAGGAGAAACTCCGCGTTGTCACCGGCGATGTGGGCGGCGGTTTCGGCATGAAGATTTTCACCCATCCGGAACAGCCGCTTGCTGTCTGGGCCGCGAAGAAAGTCAAGCGCCCGGTGCGCTGGACCTCGGACCGCAGCGAAGGTTTCATGTCCGATATTCAGGGACGCGACCACGTCACCAAGGCCGAAGTGGCCGTTGACGGGGACGGCAAGTTCCTTGCCCTGCGCGTGACCACCTACGCCAATCTGGGTGCCTATTTGTCTCATTTCGGAACCTACATCCCGACCGAGGCCGGCACGGCAATGCTGAACGGCCTGTATGCCTTCCCCACGGCCTGGGCCAATGTGAAAGGCATTCTCACCAACACGGTTCCCACAGATGCCTATCGTGGCGCCGGACGCCCCGAAGCGATCTACTGCATCGAGCGGCTGGTCGACAAATGCGCCCGCGAACTGGGTCTGGCTCCCGATGAGCTGCGCCGCCGCAACTTCATCCAGCCCGATCAGCTGCCTTATACGACAGCCTTCGGCGACACCTATGACAGCGGCAACTTCACCGCGATCATGGAAGAAAGTATGGCGAAGGCCGAGTGGGCAGGCTTTGCTGCGCGCAAGGCCGAGAGTGCCAAACGCGGCATGCTGCGCGGCATTGGCATGGCGACCTATGTCGAAAAATGCGGCGGCGGCAATCCCGAAGTCGCCGATGTGCGCATTGATCCCGACAACGAAATAATTACCTTCTATATCGGCACCATGTCCAACGGACAGGGCCACGATACCTCTTACAAGCAGATCATGTCGGACCGACTGGGGATCGACACCGATCAGATGGTCATGGTGCAGGGCGACAGCGATATCGTTCCGCCAGGCCTGACAGGGGGCTCCCGCTCGGTCACCGTGGGCGGGGTTGCCATCTCCAAGGCATCGGAAGCCATCAAGGAAAAGGGCCAGGCGATTGCCGCCCAGATGATGGAAACCGCCGAAGCCGATATCGAATATGCCAATGGCAGCTTCCGCGTGGCGGGCACCGATCGCGCCATGTCCCTGTTCGAAGTGGCAAAGGCCGCACTGGACCCGGCCAATCTGCCCGAGGGCATGGAACCAGGTCTTGATTCCACGGAATCCCACCAGCCCGATGCGCCGACATTTCCCAATGGCGCTCATATCTGCGAGATCGAGATCGATCCGGAAACCGGAATTCCCGAAATCTGCCGCTACACCGTCGTCGACGATTTCGGTGACACGATCAATCCGTTACTGATCGCCGGTCAGGTGCATGGCGGCATCGTACAGGGCCTCGGCCAGGCGCTGCACGAAAACACGATCTATGATGCGGAATCCGGTCAGTTGGTATCAGGTTCCTTCATCGACTACCGCATGCCGCGCGCCGATGATGTCCCGAATTTCGACTTCTCCATGCGCAACGAGCTCTGCACAACCAATCCGCTCGGGATCAAGGGCACCGGGGAAGCGGGGGCCATCGGGGCACCGGCGGCCGCGATCAACGCGATCGTGGATGCGGTGTCCAATGACGCCGTCATCCACGATGTCGATATGCCCGCCACCCCGGATGTGATCTGGGCCCTCGCCAACCAGCCCATGGCAGCCGAATAGGCACCAAGGAACTCAACAGGGAGATACCCCATCGACACGGCGGCTCTGACACCGGCAGTGCGTGACCTCGCCTACGCAGCAGGCACGGCCATCATGGAAGTCTATCGCACGGACTTCGACAACACCCGCAAGGATGACGGATCCCCGGTCACGCTAGCAGATACGGCAGCCGAAGCCGTGATCCTTCCCGGTCTGCGCGCACTGACACCCGACATTCCGGTGGTCTCCGAGGAAGAACATTCCGCCGGCGACAGTCCGGAAGCCGTTGGCAACCGTTTCTGGCTGGTCGACCCGCTCGACGGCACCCGGGAGTTTCTCAAGCGCAATGACGAGTTCACGGTGAATATCGGGCTGGTCGAGGACAACATCCCGATCTTCGGCGTGCTCTATGCGCCGGCACTCGACCTGATGTATGCGGCCACCCTGCAGAACGGTGCGACCCTGATCGCGGGCGACGAACCGGAGCGGGCCATTTCCTGCCGGATGCCACCGGAAGACGGACTCGATGTGCTGGTCAGCCGGTCCCATTCAGTGAATGAGCGGCTGGAGAAATACCTGGTCGATAAAACCGTGCGCAGTCGCATACCTCAGGGCAGCGCACTCAAATTCGGGCGCCTCGCCGAAGGGATCGCCGACATCTATCCCCGGTTCGGCCCAACCTGCGAGTGGGACACCGGCGCCGGCCATGCCATCGTGCTGGCCGCGGGCGGTTCCCTGACCCGGATCGACGGTGGGGTATTCGACTACGGCAAGAAGCCGAAATACCTCAATCCGGGCTTCGTCGCATTCGGGCGACGATAGCGCACCGCCTGCCATGACCGACAGGGCCAACATCATCCCGGGAAACGACGACGGCGTGACCAGAGCCGCCATACATCTGCAGGCTTGCAGGCTGGTCGCCTTCCCGACGGAAACGGTCTACGGCCTCGGTGCGGATGCCCGTGATGATCAGGCTGTGGCGAGAATCTTTGAAGCCAAGAACCGACCGAGCTTCAATCCGCTTATCGTACATGTACTCGATGTAGATGCCGCTTCCCTTTACGGGGTGCTCGATGAACGGGCGCGCCAGCTCTCAGATACCTTCTGGCCCGGCCCGTTGAGTTTCGTGGTGCCCCGCCGCCCCGATTGTACGTTGTCGCTGCTCGTGAGCGCAGGCCTCGACAGCGTGGCTCTGCGGGCACCGGTCCATCCACTGGCGCGTGATCTCCTTGCAAAGTTTGGCGGGCCAATTGCGGCCCCAAGCGCCAACACCGCCGGTGAGGTGTCACCGACTCACGCAACTCATGTCGCGCAGTCTCTGGGCGCAAAAGCGGACATGATTCTCGATGGTGGCGCCTGCGCAGTCGGTCTCGAATCCACAGTCATCGATCTGTGCAGCGAACAGCCCGCTCTGCTGCGGCACGGCGCGATCACCCATGAGCAGCTCGAAGACATTCTTGGCCCCGTGGAAGACGCAACCCGTCCGGTTGACGGTACAGCACCGCGCTCGCCAGGCCAGCTGGCCCGGCACTATGCGCCACGTATCCCCGTCCGGCTAAATGCACGGGACACCGGACCCGACGAAGCCTTGCTCTGTTTCGGCGACAGCACGTTCGGAAACCCCGAAACAACTCTCAATCTCAGCCCGACCGGCGATTTGACCGAGGCTGCAGCCAATCTCTTCGCATTTCTGCGCCAGCTTGATACGCCCCACCACCGCGCCATCGCGGTGACCCCGATTCCCGAAACAGACCTGGGGCGGGCGATCAACGACCGGCTGCGGCGAGCCGCCGAGGCTCATGCCGACCCGAAGAATGATCCGCGCAAGGGCTGAGACAATGCCCGCGCGCCCTATTGCCGCCTGCCCGATCGCAAGCTAAATCAATGACCATGAGCCAAACCCCGCAAACCCTGCCCGATGGATTCCTGAACCAGCTGGAAGCGATTGTCGGCACGGTCGGTCTGATCACCGATCCCGTAGATATGGAGCCCTATCTGGATGAACAGCGCGGCCTGTTCCGTGGCGAGACACCTTGCGTCGTCCGTCCCGGCAACACCGAAGAGGTCTCCCGGGTGCTGGCGGCCTGTTACGCGGCCAACGTGGCCATCGTGCCACAGGGCGGCAACACCGGCCTGTGTGGTGGCGCGGTGGCCAGCGGCGAATTGGTTCTCAGCCTGTCGCGTATGAAAAGGGTGCGCGCCATTGATCCGGCCAATTTCACCATGACCGTGGATGCAGGCTGCGTGCTGGCGGATCTGCAGACTGTCGCCGACGAACATAATCGACTGTTTCCCCTCAGTCTGGGTGCCGAGGGGTCCTGTCAGATCGGCGGCAACCTCTCGACCAATGCCGGCGGTACAGCGGTGCTGCGTTACGGCAACACCCGGGAGCTGACCCTTGGTCTGGAAGTTGTGCTGCCCGATGGCAGGATCTGGGATGGCCTGACCGGCCTACGCAAGAACAACACCGGCTACGATCTCAAGCATCTGTTCATTGGTGCCGAAGGCTCGCTCGGCATCATCACCGGTGCGGTAATCAAGATGTTCCCCAAACCACGCTCGCGCCACACCGCCTTCATCGCCCTGAAGGATCTCGACAGTGTCCTCAAGGTTCTGGGTCGTGCTCGCGCCGCCAGCGCCGACACCGTGTCGGGATTCGAGCTGATCCCGCGCATCGCCATCGAGATTTCCGTGCGCCATATCGAGGGGGCCATCGATTTTCTCGACGAACCCCATGATTGGTGTGCCCTGATCGAATTTGAAAGCAGCGACGAAAATTCCAGCCTGGGCGAGGTCATGGAGAGCTTTCTGGCCAGAGCCTTCGAAGACGGTCTGGTCGTGGATGCGGTCATCGCCCAGTCCGAATCCCAGCGCGAACAGATGTGGTTCCTGCGCGAAGCCATGGTGCTTGCACAGAAACCGGAAGGCGCGAGCATCAAGAACGATGTTTCAGTGCCCATTTCATCGGTTCCCGAGTTCATTCGTCAGGCCAATGCGGCCGTCACCAAAGCCTGCCCAGGCATCCGCCCGGTCGCCTTTGGCCATGTGGGCGACGGCAATGTGCATTACAATCTGACCCAGCCTGACGGTGCCGACGGGGCCGCTTTCCTCGCCCGCTGGGACGAGATCTGCCATCTGGTGCACGACGTGGTGGACAGCATGCGCGGCAGTTTTTCGGCCGAGCACGGCATCGGCAAGATCAAGGTAGCCGAACTCGCCCAGCACAAGGCCGGTGTCGAAATCGACATGATGCGCGCGATCAAGGATATGCTCGATCCCAAGGGATTGATGAACCCGGGCAAGGTTCTTCAGGAACCCGATCCGGAATAGGAGTGAAAGAGATGTCGGACTACAACGCCCCCGTTCAGGATATGCAGTTCATTCTGGAACATCTTTGCGGCATGGAGGAGCTGCGGGAGTTTCCGGCCTTCACCGAGACCACCGAAGACCTGGTTGAAGCCATCTTGGCCGAATCCGCCCGCTTCACCCGCGAGGTGGTGGCCCCGCTCAACCAGTCCGGCGATCAGCAGGGCTCGAGCCTGAGCGATGGAGCCGTGACGACACCCGATGGCTTCAAGGAGGCCTATCGGGCCTTTGTCGAGGGTGGCTGGAACGGCACTCCCTTCGAGGCCGAACATGGAGGGATGGGACTACCGTGGACGATCACCACGGCTTTGCAGGAGATGTGGCAGTCGTCCAACCTCTCCTGGTCGCTCTGTCCCCTCCTGACCATCGGCGCCATCGAATCCCTGATCGCCCATGGCACGGACGAGCTGAAGGCCACCTTCCTCCCCCGGCTGGTCTCCGGCGAGTGGACCGGCACCATGAACCTGACCGAGCCCCAGGCCGGCACCGATCTGAGCCTGCTGAAATCCCGCGCCGAGCGTGAGGGTGATCACTATCGGATCACGGGTACCAAGATCTTCATCACCTATGGCGAACAGGATTTCACCGACAACATCATCCATCTGGTGCTCGCCCGCCTGCCCGACGCCCCGGCTGGCGTGAAGGGAATCAGCCTTTTCCTGGTTCCGAAATTCCTCGTGAACGAAGATGGCTCGCTGGGCGAACGCAATGACGCCTATGCCATCGGCCTGGAGCACAAACTCGGCATCCATGCCAGCCCGACCTGCGTGATGTCCTATGGCGAGAGCAGCGACGGCGCGATCGGCTACCTGATCGGCGACGAGCATGATGGCCTGCGCTGCATGTTCACGATGATGAACAATGCCCGTCTCAATGTCGGCCTGCAGGGCGTGGCCGTGGCCGAACGCGCCTATCAGCACGCCGTGGCCTATGCCCGCGAGCGGGTGCAATCCGCACCCGTCGATGGCGGCAAGGACTCCGTGACCATCATCCATCACCCGGATGTGCGCCGGATGCTGATGTCCATGCGGGCCCAGACCGAAGCCATGCGGGCGCTGGCCTACTACACCAACGCAGCGCTGGACCGGTCCCGGCACCATGAGGATTCGGAGACGCGCGGCTACAATTCCCGCCGCACGGATTTGCTCACCCCCGTGGTGAAGGCCTGGTGCACCGATCTGGGGGTCGATATCGCCTCTACCGGTGTCCAGATGCATGGCGGGATGGGGTTCATCGAGGAAACCGGCGCCGCCCAGTATTTCCGTGATTCGCGCATTGCCCCGATCTATGAGGGGACCAATGGCATTCAGGCGATCGATCTGCTGGGCCGCAAATTGCTGCGTGACGGTGGTGCGGCCATGGACGAACTGCTTGCTGAACTCGACGCGTTGCCGGATTCGGATGACCCCGAACTCGCCCCCATCCTCGCAGCCCAGAAAAACGCCACCCAGACCCTGAGGCGCGCAACCGAATGGATGCTCGACCCCGCCCACAATGATGTGAACCGGAAATTCGCCGGCGCGCATGCCTTTCTGCACCTCGCCGGCACGGTGGTGGGCGGCTGGCTGATGACCCGCGCCGCTCTGACCACGGCAAAAGGTGATACCACGGGCGCCAGCCCGGAATTCCTCAATTCCAAGCGGATCACCGCGCGTTTCTATGCCGACCACATCCTGCCCCGCGCCGATATGCATCTGGCGACCATCACCCGGGGCGGAGATTCGGTGATGGCGCTGGCCGAGGACGCTTTCTAAAAAAAGTTTTCCCCTGTGACAGACGTCACATCGGCGCGTGATATTCCCGCGTACAAAGATGTCATTGCTCCCTTACCCAGGAAGCAAGCCTCCCCTCAGGGGCGGTGACTGGAGAACTTCCGGTCAGCGCCCCACCCCCTTTTTTCCGAATCATCAGCCCACGAGAAACACGTAACTTCGACGCTTGCATTTCCTTATTGCGCTGCCGAAAAAAGTCCGTAAAAAGCGCTGGCTCGATCACTGCCTTCAGGAGTTCCCAGGGGATGGCCAACAACGCAACTACGGTTCTGGAGCCGACCGCCCTCACCGATTACTTCATCCATGAAAATGGCGTGTCCTTCGCCGGCCGCCATCTTCTGGTTGATCTGTGGGATGCCGATAACCTGACCGATATCGAAACCATCGAGGCCGCCCTGCGCAAGGCGGCCGAAGCGGCCGACGCCACGGTGCTGAGCGCCCATCTGCATCAGTTTTCGGATTCCGGCGGCGTGTCGGGCGTCCTGATCCTCGCCGAAAGCCACATCTCCATCCACACATGGCCCGAACGCGACTATGCCGCGATCGATGTCTTCATGTGCGGATCATGCAATCCCCACAATGCCCTGCCGATCCTGAAGGCCGCCTTCAATGCCGGCAGCGTGACCCTGAACGAAACCCGTCGCGGTGTGGTGGCTTGAGCGGGTCCTCCGATGAATGGGGCTGGTTCGATGAGGCCCTGGGTGTCGGGATGCAACTGGGTCTCAAGATCGACTCGATTCTGTATCGCGAAACGACCGATCTTCAGGATCTGGTGATCTACCAGACATCGGACTGGGGTCGCGTCATGGCGCTGGACGGTATCATGCAGGTCTGCGAACGCGACGAGTTCATCTATCACGAGATGCTGACCCATATGCCCATGCTGGCCCACGGATCTGCGAAAGAAGTCTGCATCATTGGTGGTGGTGATGGCGGCATGCTGCGCGAAGCCCTGCGCCACCCAGTGGATCGTGTGACCATGGTGGAAATTGACGGGACCGTGGTCGAACTCTGCAAGACCTACCTACCGGGCATATCCGACGGTGCCTTCGATGACCCTCGGGCCGATCTTCTGATTGCCGATGGCGCAAAATTCATGGCCGAGACCGAGCGCAGATTCGACGTCATCATTGTCGATTCCACGGACCCCGCCGGGCCGGGCGAAGTCCTCTTCTCCCCGGCCTTCTATGAGAACTGCCGATCCCGGCTCAATCCGGGTGGGGTGATGACCACCCAGAGCGGCGTGGTCATGATCCAGGGAGAGGAACTCACAACCACCGTGCGCCGGCTGGGCGAACATTTCGCGGATGCCCATGCCTACATCGCCGCAGTCCCCACCTATGCCGGCGGCTTCATGGGGTTCGGCTGGGCGAGCGACAATCCCGCACTGCGCGAGCACGACCGTGACACCATCGCCGCCCGATATTCGGCTACAAACCTCGCGACCCGGTACTACAATCCCGACCTTCACTGCGGTGCCTTCGCATTGCCGAGCTATATCGCCAAACGCGTCGAGGCCGGAAAATGAGCAATCCCATCAAATACTACTTCGCCTGCATCTCACCCTGGTCCTATCTGGGGCTCGATGGTCTGGTGGACATCGCCAGCAAGCACGGGCGCGACATCGCGCTGATGCCGATCGATGTGGGGCGCGGATGGAAAGAAACCGGGGCCGGGCGACCGCTCGGTGAACGCCCGGAAGTGCTGCAGTCCTATCGCCTGATCGAACTCCCCCGCTGGGCCGCATGGCGCGGTGTGCCGATCAACGCCGAACCGAAACATTTTCCGGTTCCCTTTCTGCTGTCATCCCACGTCATCATCGCCGCGGGCCAGGCCGGGCTCGACACGATCGGCGTGACACGTGCCCTGATGCGCGGATGCTGGTTGGACGAACGCAATATCAGCGACCCCGAAGACGTCACTGCAATCCTCGACGGGCTCGGTCTCGATGGCGCCGCGCTGGCTGACGCATCCGGTTCCGACGAGGTGGCAGCCGAGCTGCAATCCAACACCGATGCCGCGCTGGCCGACAAGGCCTGGAGCGTGCCCTCCATCGTGGTGGATGGTGAGTTGTTCTTCGGTCAGGATCGTCTGGAGATGATCGACTGGCGTCTGTCCGGCGGCGGGTCCTAACCCGACGGGTCCGCGTCACGCGCGGCAAGCCACGCAACCGCTTCACCAAGCGAGCGCACCACCTTGTCGGCCCGGCTTGACGCCGGATCGTCTTCACCCTCAACCAGAATACGCGTGCCCACGCCACCATTGATCCCGGCCTGAATATCCGTTTCCCGGTCGCCCACAATGGCAGAGCGGCGCATATCGAGGTCGAAGGCGTCCCGCGCCTTAAACAGCATCCCCGGCCCCGGTTTCCGGTCCGGAGATTCGCGACGATAGACCCCGATCCCTTCTTCGGGATGGGTCGGTGCAAAATACACGCGCGCTATCTCGATCTCGTTTTCGACGAACTGTTCCAGCATCCAGTCCGTCAGGACGTGAAAATCCTTCTCCGAATAGAGTCCGCGACCGATCCCGGCCTGATTGGTCACGATGAACAGAACATAGTCGAGAGACTGTGCCATCCGGCACGCCTCGAAGACCCCATCATTGAAGATGAAGTCTTCCGGCCGCCAGATATAACCGCTGTCGATGTTGATCACACCGTCGCGGTCAAGAAACAGGGCGCGCTTCTTCACGTTCGTCATCGTCCTACAGTTCAACCGGCGCGCGCGCGCTTCTGGAGCTCGGTCAGGGTGATGTTGCTGGAAATAAGCTCCTGATCGACGATCAATTCGATCACGGCAGGTCGGCCGGCACTGAGCGCCCGCTCGACGGCCGGCCCGAATTCTGCTGTCGCGGTCACCCTCTCTCCCCGAGCACCAAAGGCTTCGGCCCAGGCCACAAAATCGGGGTTCTGCAGTTCAGTCGCGATCACCCGTCCGGGATATTCGCGTTCCTCATGCATGCGGATCGTGCCGTACATGCTGTTGTTCGCGATGATCAGAATAATCGGCAGTTCGTGCTGCACGGCTGTGGCCAGTTCATTGCCAGTCATCAGGATGCCGCCATCACCCGCATAGCAGACAACCGGCAAATCCGGTCGCGCCGCTTTCGCAGCCAGCGCGGCGGGCAGGCCATAGCCCATGGAGCCATTCGCAGGCCCCAGCAGAGTTCGGAACTGGCGGAACCGGAAAAAGCGACTGGTCCAGCCCGCAAAGTTGCCGGCATCGGTGGTCAGGATGGCGTCGTCCGGCAAGATGTCACGCAGTTGGACGAAGGCCTCAGACAGATTGAGCGGCCCCGGATAGTCACCGGGAACCGTCCATATGTCGAAATCCGAACGCCCCCCCTGCCGCCAACCGGCCCAGGCTGCTGGATCGACCTGCACATGCTGGCGGGCCTTTGTCAGAAAGGCCCCCAGATCGGTGGCGATCGGCAAATCGGCCTGGAACACACGCCCCAGTTCGGAATGATCGGGATAGACATGGATCAGCTTCTGATCCGGGCGCGGCGCCTTGATCAGGCTATAGGCCATGGTTGCGGTCTCACCCAGACGAGCCCCAATGGCGAGGATCAGATCGGCATCCTTCACACGCTGGGCCAGCTTTGGATTTGTGTTGTAGCCCAGCTCACCGATGAAGTTCGGATGGTCATTGTTGAAAATGTCCTGAGTCCGGAACGAAGCGATGGCTGGCAGATCATTGGCTTCACAGAAGGCCTGCAGTTCCGCGCAGGTTTCGGCAGACCATCCGCCGCCACCGAAAATCACCAGCGGTTTTGAGGACGCCGATAGCATGTCACGGAGCTGCCCCAGATCACCTTCGTCCGGCCCGGGAACCGGATATTTGGTCACGGCCACATCTGCGACCTCGACCTCTTCCACCAGCATGTCTTCGGGCAGGGATACGACCACAGGTCCGCGGCGACCACCAGCCGCTGTGGCGAACGCTCGCGCCGTGATTTCCGGCAGGCGCGCCGGGTCATCGACTTCGACAGCCCATTTGGCCAGTGGGGCGAACATCGCGGGGAAATCCACTTCCTGAAAAGCCTCCCGACCCTTGAACTCCCGCGGCACCTGGCCCACAAACAAAATCATAGGAGAGGATTCCTGCAGCGCGGTGTGCACGCCGATACTGGCATTACAGGCACCCGGACCGCGGGTCACAAAGGCTATGCCCGGACGCCCGGTCAGCTTGCCATAGGCTTCGGCCGCATAGGTTGCGCCGCTTTCATGCCGGCAGGTGATCACTCGAATGGAATCACGCACGTCATAGAGCGCATCGAGAGCTGCCAGATAGCTTTCACCCGGCACACAAAAAACCGTATCGACACCGTGCAGACGCAACGCGTCGATCAAAACCTGACCACCAGTTCTCAAGACTGTTCCCTTCCCCGTTTGTCCTGTTGCATCGTTTCACGCGAACAGGTTATGGATCAAACTACCACCGCACAGGCGGCGGGCAAAGCCGGGTCAGGGCACCAGCACGATCTTTCCGATCACCGCGCCGGATTCCAGAAGACGATGGGCCTCCGCGGCCTCTTCGAGGGGCATTCGTGTGTGAATGCGTGGCAGCGCCAAACCGGCCGCCATGACCTTGATCGCTTCTTCCATCGCCTTGCGCCGCAATTCCGGCATCTCGTCCAGAACATGGATCGAAAACAACCGGAACCCCAGAGACGCACCAAAACGCTCACGCATTGAATTCAGGATAGCGGGATCAGGCCAGCCGGCGATGTAACCGAACATCACCAGTGTCCCCAGCGGCGCCAGCATCTTGAAGTTGTTTGCGAAATCCTCGCCGCCCACCGCGTCGTAAATGGTTCTGACACCGGCACCATCCGTGCTCTGCATCACCCGTTCCGAAATCGAGTCCCGGCTCCGTTCTATAACGGTCTCCGCACCGAGACCGGCAACATAGCCTGCTTTGTCCGCCGATCCGGCCACACCACAGACCCGCAGATCTTTGGCGCACGCCATTTGCACGAGCGCACTTCCCACGCCCCCGGCCGCAGCGTGCACCAGCACGTCCTCTCCCGCCTTTGGCGTGGCAGCAATGTTCAGCAACAGCCAGGCAAGCTGGTAATTGCCCAGCGCAACCGCATGTTCGGCGCTCAGGGAATCCGGCAGGGCGAACACCGATGATGCCGGCACGAGCATGTATTCGGCATAACAGCCACCGCGCTGAGAAAGGTCGCGCGCGTTCACATAGACCCGCTGCCCGACTTCGGATGCATCCACGCCCGATCCGACGGCCGCCACGGTGCCAGCCAGCTCATTGCCCGGCACCACCGGCAAGGGCGGTATCCAGGCGTAGTTGCCACTGCGCATCAGCATATCGGGAACGCCGACCCCGATGGCTTCAGCCCGGACACAGATTTCACCGGGTCCCGGCTCGGGCACCGGACCGTCAACAATTTCCAGAACCTCCGGACCACCATAATCGCGAAACAGCACCGACTTCATACCCAACTCCTGCAATTTCCCGTGCAGGCTACATCATGGGCGCAAAGCCGAACACCGCTCACACGCCATCACCAGATATGGTTTGATCGCATTCAGTGTTGACGAACCCGGTAAGGAATTCAGGCGTGGTATCGCTCCCGACATCTCCGGAAGCACCAACGGTTTACCTGATCACGGAAACCGTGACCGATCCCGATATCCACGCGTTGGTGGAGACCGGCATCAAGGCGCTTGGCGTTGATCCCTGTGCGATTGAAAATCTACCGGTCGGCCCGACCCTGAACGAAGCCGACCGCGCCCGCATTCTGGAGTTTCTGCGCGACGCCTACAATGCCCGCGGGGCCTTCATCATTGGCCATGCCGCATCCTTCTTTGATGAACTGCCGGGCGCCTATGAACACCGGGATGCCGCCAGCGAATTGCTTGGTGAAGTCGGCGTGATTCAGCGGGTGCCAGAGGCCCTGAATGCCCTGGCGCCCCGGCTCACCACCGCCATCAGCGCCGCCAACCGGGCGCTTCCCGCCAAAACAACGGAAGTGCTGATTTTCGGAGCCGGGCCCGACGCCCGGGCGCTGGCCGCCGCTCTGGCGGGCGAGATGTGCAACGCGCAGCTGGTGAAGGTCACGCTGGCAAGCCCGGATGCGGCCGGCCTGAATGTGGCCCGCAAGCTTCTCGGCCAGGATATACCGCAACACCGTCTGGAACTTCGGCATGTGGAGAGCAGTTCCGAACATGACCGGCAACTGGCCCTGCTGCCGCCCGACAGTGCGGTGGTCCGTGCGGTCGGCGAACGGGAACCCGACACCTCGCTTGCCGGATCGGCCGCGCTCTTCCCCATGGGGGCTGTTATCTGGGACATGATGGCGTCGGCCAATGACCCCCGTTTTCTCGCGTCTGCCGTGCGGCAACGCAAAGCGGCCCAGCTAACATTGTCCGATCAGACAGCCTATGCCGCCGAGCGCGGGATCGCGGTGCTGGAGGCCATGTTCGGGCAGGAAGCCAGTACTGCAAAACAGGCAAAGCTGCGCAAGGCCACCGAGAGCCGCAAGACCTGATCTCAGCGTAGCGCCGCTTCGATATTCCCACCATCGACGGTCAGCACCGCCGCCGTGGTCTTTTCCGATTTTGCCAGATCCACAAAGGCCTGCGCCACGTCGGTTGCCAGCACTTCCCGGCCGAGCAGATTTCCCGACATGTAATCTTTTTCGCTCAACCCGCGCGCCGTCGAACGTGCCCTGACCATGTCATCGGTGAGCAGGCCACTGCGAATACGGTCCGCATTGACCGCGTTGGAACGAATGCCGTCCGCACCATAATCGAGCGCATATTGGCGCGAGAGGAACAGGGTCGCTGCCTTGGGCAAACCATAGGGTCCGAAGTTCCTGCCAGGATTCACGGCCTGTTTTGACGTGTTGAAGAGCAGTACACCGCCCGTGCCCTGTGCCTGCATGATCCAAACAGCAGCCCTGGCGACCCGCTGGTGGGCGAAGAAGTTGAGCTCGAAACTCTCGCGCAGAACCGTGTCATCAACCTCGCCGATCCGGCCCTGCCAGGCCGCGCCTGCATTGGAAACCAGAACATCCAGGCCACCGAACCGTTCAGCAATCGCCGCAAAGGCGCGCTCTACCGATTTGTCATCGGTCACATCGCAGGTCAATGCCAACCCGCCCAGTTCCGTTGCCAGATCGGCGACCTGTCCTGCATCCAGATCGAGCAGCGCCACATCCGCGCCCGCGGCCCGGAACGCCCGCGCCGTCGCCTGACCGATCACGCCGCCCGCGCCGGTGATCGCCACCACCTGCCGGGCGAGCGCGGCTTCCCTTGCATTGCCCAGCTTGGCCTGTTCCAGCGACCAGTATTCGATATCGAACATGTCGCGATCGGTGATGGAGCGGAACCGCCCGATTCCTTCAGCCGCCGTGATGACATCAACATTGTTTTCATAGAGATCGGCCGCCAGATCGGCTAGCTTCGCCAATTTGCCAACGGCAAAAAACCCGAGCCCCGGCACCAGAAGCACACGCGGCACAGGGTCGAGTTGCGTTTTGAGGTCCTGCGGATCGGTGTTGTTGCGCAGGAAATACGCGGCATAGTCGGTCTTGTATTTTTCAATGGCACGCCCGGCTGATTTGAAGAATCCCTCCGGATCGGATTTCTCCGGTCGCGGCAGCACCACGGGTTTTGCCTTGATGCGGATGGCGTGATCGGGCGTCACCGGACCCTGACGGGCATATCGGGAAAGCTCCTTGCCATCCACGAACCGCCGGATTGCAGCGCTTGTGCGGAAGGTCATCACAAACCGGGTGGGATCATTTTGCCCACCCATGGACAGCATGCCACGCAGACGGGGCGCAATATCGGACACGCGCAGGGACGTCGCGGCCCCCGTCTTCGCCGGAACGAAGATTCGGGTTTTGCGGCCTTCGCGCAGTCGCCGCTCCGCCCGACTGACCAGATCGATCATCCGGCCATAAGCTTCCTCGGCCGTCTCACCAAAGGTGAATATCCCGTGCTTGAGAAGGATCAGGCCTTCGACATCCGGGTTTTTCTGCTGATAGGACGCGCAGGATCTGGCCAGCGCGAAACCCGGCATGATGTAGGGCACGCAGACCGCGCGGTCGCCATAGACATCCCGGCAGATGGCAGCGCCATCGGGCTGGTCGGTCAAAGCCAGGACCGCTGTCGAATGGGTGTGATCCACAAACTTGTGGGGCATGAAGGCATGCAGCAGGGTTTCCACAGACGGGTTCGGTGCCTTCGAATCCAGCAGATTGCGCCGCTGGACATTCACCATATCCTCGTCATTCAGTGCCTCCAGCGCACCAAGTTCGCGGAGCGGGTCGAGACGCACGGCAGGCAGTCCCGCCGGTTCGATATCTCCCATGTCCCAGCCGCTGCCCTTGACGCACAGGACATCCACCGCATCCCCGTTCAGATCCGTGGCGGTCGTCTTGACCGAAGTGTTCCCGCCACCGTGCAGCACCAGGCGCGGATCACCACCCAGCAAACGCGTGGTGTAGACCCGCAGGGCCAGATCCCGGTTGATCCCGTCACGGGCATAGCGACGCACAAATGCTTTTGCGTCACGGTCAGACCACAGATTTTTCATTCAGTTCGTCCCGACTGGTGCCTGGTGCATCAGAGATATTTGGCGTACCACTCCAGAGCCTCGGCCTTCTGGATGGCATGCGCGTCAGCGTTGCAGAATTGATAGGATTCATAGTGCTGAATCCCCGGCAGCTTCACCAGCTTCTTGGGTTCGCCCAGCGCCTCGTAACAGGACAACTGTTCGGCCGGCGGCACCAGATTGTCGTTCTCTGCATAAACCATCAGGACCGGCCGCGGGGAAATCCTGTGAGCTACCCATTCCGGGCGATAGCGCATATTGGCCATCGCACTTTCCAGATCATATTCGGGATTGTATCTCCCGCTCTTCGCGTGGAACTGGTCAATCACCATCTGGGTGTGCGGGTCGGTCAGCATGATCTCCGGCAGGGGAATATGGGTCTTCTCGCCGGTCAGAACCCGCTTGCGCTCGGCTTCCTCGACTTTCTCCCTGAACGCCTGCCACTCATGGGGGCGACGCACCGATTCCATCCAGCGTTCGCCATCGGCCACCATGACCGCGGAGACGACAACCTTCACACGCTCATCGAATGCGGCGCACCAGATCGCATGGGCGCCGCCATAGCTGGACCCGTAATAGCCGATCCGCTCCGGATCGACGCCGTCGACCGTCTGCAAGTAGGTCACCGCGTCATAAACGCTCTGGGCCTGTTCCAGCGGGCGATGGCGGCCGCGCTCACCCTCGCTGACCCCGAACCCCGGATAGTCATGGGACAGGACGAAATAGCCGTTCTCCCAGAGCCACTGGGGGACGTCCATCCCGTAGACATCCTTCATGCCGGTATAGCCATGGAGCACCGAAATGGCGGGCCGCGGCGGATCGCCGGGCTTCCAGTCTTTCGGGCGATACAGGTAAGCCGCCGTCTTGTTGTCGTTTGAGTAGAACTCGACCTCGTCCCAGACCTTTTCATAATCCATGGTTCGTCGCTCCCCGGCTCTGTTGTTCTTTGCTTCGCTTACAACCCAGCATACCAGTCAGCAAGAGCCTTGCCGATCTCATGCGGTGAATCTTCCTGCGGATGGTGCAGACCACGGACCCTAATGCGCGACTGGTTCGGCCAACTGTTGATAATGTCCAGATCGCGATCAACGATGATCTGACCCGGATCGGCCTCGATGAACAGTTTCGGCGTGTCGATGGTCGCCATCCAGGACGACAGTCGTTCGGAGAATTCGGCCACGAATTCGGGTTTCCCGCCGATCGGGATCTGGCGCACCCAGGACAGAGTCGGCCGACGGGCCTCGCCGGGTTCTTCATAGGGCCGGCGAATTTCGGCCATGGTCTCCGCATCGATCTCGCGGATCACGCCGCCAGTGAAGATATTCTCGACGAAGAAATTGTCCTCGAGCACCAACGCTTCACCTTCGGGGCCCTGGGCGCGGCGAACCCGCTCCCCATGGCCATCGCGATAAGAGTCATAACTCGCATGATTGGCCACCACGATCTCGCAATGAGCCAGCCCCTTGACCGCTTCCGGGTGTCGATTGGCCCAGGAAAGTCCCAGCGACCCGCCCCAGTCATGCATGACCAGGGTCACATTCTCCCGGACACCCAGCGCGTCCAGCGCGCCATCGAAATAGATCTGGTGTTCGGGGATCATGTAACTATCCGGGCCACTGTCGGGCAGCTTGTCGGAATCTCCCTGACCGATATTGTCGAGGGCGATCAGACGACCCAGCCCTTCGAGATGGGGCATGATGTTGCGCCACATATAGGATGACGTCGCATTGCCATGGACAAAGACGATGGGGTCACCCGTGCCCTCGTCCACACAGGCCATGCGACGGCCATTCACCTCGAGATACTTCTTCTCGTAGCGCATTTTCGGGTCAATAAAGGTCATGCGTTCCTCACTGGCGCCTTGCAGGAAATCGAACACGGAATACCGACCGACATGATAGTCTGAATCGCTTCCATCGCCGAGTTTCCCATGACCGAACATCTCCACCACACCCATCTGTTCTGTTCCGACATCGACGCCACCATCACCTGGTGGTGCGACATGCTGGGCGCCGAAGTGGCCTATGACGGCGAGTTCGGCGGCGCCCGCAATGTCTTCATGCGGATCGGATCGGGCCGGCTGCACCTCTATGATCAGCCACCCCGTGACGACGGACATGGTGCGGTCCATCACATTGGTATCCGCACGGACGATCTGGAAGGCCTCGAAGCCCGCCTGCGCGCCAAAGGAGTTGCCTTTCGCAGCGACATCCGGGATTTCGACGCCTGGAAATACATCATGTGTCCCGCCCCGGACGGCGTGCTGCTGGAACTCTTCCAGGCGGATCCGGACAAGCTGGGTGGCGGGGCCGGTCAGTATTTCTCCGACTGGCTCGACGACTAGCGCCTGCATGACCCGATCCGATTCTCCGTCCGGCGCACGCATTCCGCCGATTGCCTTTCTCGGGCTGCTCGCTGCCATCAGCCCGCTCTCGCTGAGCATTCCCGCACAATCCGTGCCGGATATCTCCGTCACCTTCGGAACGCCCTACAGCACCGCGCAGCTGATCATCTCAGCCTTCCTGCTGAGCTTTGCCCTTTCCCAGCTTGTGGTGGGTCCGCTCTCGGACCGGTTCGGGCGCAAGCCGGTGCTCTATTTCGGGCTGGCCATCTACGGGCTGGCCAGCATCGGCGCTGCCTTTGCCAACAGCATCGAATTGCTGATCCTCGCGCGCGTGCTGCAGGGGGCGGGCGGTTGCGCGGCACTCGTCACGCCACGCGCGGTGGTTCAGGACACTCATAAAGGGCTGGAAGCCGCCCGGGTGATGGCGTTTGTCGCCATGCTCCAATCGGTGGCGCCCGCGGTGGGCCCGATCATCGGCGGGACGATCGATACCTTCCTTGGCTGGCGGTGGATTTTCGGATTTCTCGCCATCACCGCCGGGCTGATGGCCCTATGTGCGCATATCTGGCTTGATGAAACCCGACCCACGACCGGTGGCACGCCGGACAGCTGGGGCACCATCTTCATGCGCTATGCCAGGCTGTTCCAGTCGCGCCTCTATATCGGCTACACGCTGGCCTTCACCTTCGGCACGACCGGGTTCTTCGGATTTCTGGCCGTGGGGCCGGCACTGCTGATCGGTGAACGCGGGCTGGCTCCCTTCGGGTTCAGCCTGGTCCTGATGATTGTTGCGACCCAGTTCGTCACCGGCGCCTATACATCCAGCCATCTCGTCAAACGCATCGGGCTCGACAACACATTGTGGGCCGGCACAGTGGGCATCACCATCGCGTCTGCCTGTCTTCTGGTGTTTCGTGACGACACCAGCATCGTCGCGGTGGTCGCGCCGGTCGTAGGCTTTGCCTTCTTCAATGGTTTCATCTTTCCCAATGCCCTGGCCGGCGCCACGAGCGTTGATCCGCGTATCGCCGGCTCGGCGGCCTCCTTCCTCGGCTTTGCCCAGCTGGGCACCGGCGCGATCATCGCCTTTGTCCTGAGCAACCTCGCCACGGACAGCGCGGCACCGCTGGGGCTGTTTCTGGTCGGCCTCGGCCTGCTCGCTGGGCTGGGCATGGTGCTGGTGCACACCGCCGAACGCTGAACGAAAGGAAACGCTGAACGCAAGGAAAAGGCCCGCAGCGCGAACGCCACGGGCCTCCCCCAGACTCGGTCTTGCCTAGAACTGGGCGGTTTCCGTCGAGCCCGCCATCGCCGTGGTTGAGGCCTGGCCAGAGGAAATTGCCGTGGCCACCGCATCGAAATAGGAAGTGCCCACCTCGCGCTGATGCCGTGTGGCGGAATAGCCCGCATCTTCCGAAGCGAATTCGGCCTCCTGCAGTTCCGAATAGGCCGCCATGCCCTCGTCACGATAGGCATTGGCAAGCTGGAAGGTGGCGTGGTTCAGACTGTGGAACCCGGCCAAAGTCACGAACTGGAACTTGTAACCCATCGCCGCGATCTCACCCTGGAACCGGCGCATCTCGTCCTTGCTCAGATGCTTGGACCAGTTGAAGGACGGTGAGCAGTTATAAGCGAGCATCTGATCGGGATATTCCCCCTTGATCGCCTCGGCATAGCGACGGGCCTCGTCCAGATCAGGGGTCGCGGTTTCACACCAGATCAGGTCGGCATAGGGCGCATAGGCCAGACCGCGGGCAATGGCACAGTCGAGGCCGCCCGTGATCCGGTAAAAGCCTTCGGATGTGCGTTCGCCGGTCAGGAAGTCCCGGTCGCGCTCATCGATATCGCTGATGATCAGCTGGGCGGCATTGGCATCGGTCCGCGCCATGATCAAGCTGGGCACGCCAATGACATCGGCCGCCAGCCGCGCGGCATTCAGGGTCCGCACGAAGGTCCCGGTCGGCACCAGAACCTTGCCGCCGAGATGACCGCATTTCTTCTCCGCGGCCAGTTGATCCTCGAAATGGACCGCAGCTGCACCGGCTTCGATCATTGCCTTCATGAGTTCGAACGCGTTCAGCAGTCCGCCAAACCCGGCTTCGGCATCGGCGATGATCGGGGCGAAGAAATCGATATCCGTCGTGTCCAGCCCGTCGGCGCGTTCCATGGTCTGCACCTGATCGGCGCGCTGAAAGGCTTGATTGATCCGTTTGACCACCGCCGGCACGCTGTCGACCGAATAGAGGCTCTGATCGGGATACATCTGGCCGTTCGAGTTGGCGTCAGCCGCCACCTGCCAGCCGGAGAGATAGATCGCCTTCAGACCAGCACGCAGATGCTGCACCGCCTGATTGCCCGTATAGGCCCCCAGCGTCGGCACGAAGTCTTCCTCGGCGAGCAACTTCCACAGCTTTTCCGCGCCGCGCGCCGCCAAAGTGTGCTGGATTTCGACCGAACCCCGCAACCGGGTGACATCGGCACGGGTGTAGTTCCGGGTGATTCCCGCCCAGCGATCCGCCGCCCAGTCCGGGGCTGGCCAGATCTCGTTCCCGTCTCCGTTACCGCGCATCATCGATGACATGTCATTGGGCATTTGAATTCTCCGTTTCGCATATCGTTGGGCGACACCATGCCGCCAACCCATGTGTGAAGAATTGACAACGCAAACACACAATGCAACAAGTTACTGGTATCGTTACAGAAAATGTGTAAATTTTTGTAAATATGCTGCATCGCAGTTGAAAAGATTGTAAACCGAAATTGCTGAAACACCCGGAATTCCGCCATGACCAATCTCGAAATCGCGACTACCGATTCACCCAAATCCAATATCCCCAAGCTCGGCGGCCGCGTCCGGCGTCTGCGCCGTCAGGAAGGGATGAGCCAGGCTGCTTTGGCGATCGAACTCGGCATCTCAGCCAGCTATCTGAACCTGATCGAGCACAACCGGCGGAACCTGACAGTCCCCCTGCTGATCAAACTGGCCGAACGCTTCGATCTGGAACTGAGTGAAATTGCAGAAAGCGACGAGGGCCGCCTCAGCGCCGACCTGATGGAAGCCTTTGGCGACGAACTGTTCGGTGACATCGATCTGACGAACACCGATATTCGCGACCTGGTGACCTCCAACTCCACCGTCGCACGGGCAATACTGGCGCTCTATGACCGCTACCGGAATATGCGGAATGACGCACAGGTCACTGGCAAGGCAAACCGCAATAATGGTGACGAAGCCCCGGCCAGCGATCGCCTGCCCAGCGAACAGGTTTCCGATTTTCTGCAGGCCCGGGCGAACTACTTTCCTGAACTCGAGGAAGCCGCCGAACGCGTCAATCACGACTCCGCGCTCTCAGGAGAGGACACATTGCGCGCCATGACGACGTTTCTCTCCAACACTTTCGGGGTGCGCGTTACCGACCTCCCTGAGGACGAAGATCGCGCGGTCCGCCGTTACGATCCCGAGACACGCATTCTGGGCCTGTCGAACAGTCTCCGGGCGGACAGCCGCAATTTTCAGGCCGCCCACCAGATCGGCCTGCTGGCCGCCGAGCGCGAGATCCACATGCTCGTCGATGAAGGTGACTTCACCGATGAGGACGGCCGGACCCTCGCCCGCATCGCGCTCGCTAATTACTTTGCCGGCGCCCTGATGATGCCCTACGACGCCTTTCACAAAGCGGCGAAGACCCATCGCTATGACGTCGAACTGCTCCAGCACCGCTTCGGCGTAAGCTTCGAACAGGCCTGTCATCGCCTGACCTCACTCCAGCGCCCGCGCAAGCGTGGGGTGCCCTTTCACCTGCTGCGCTCGGATATTGCGGGCAACATCTCCAAGCGGTTTTCCCTGTCGGGCATTCACATTCCCCGGCACGGTGGCGCCTGCCCGCGCTGGAACGTCTACACCGCCTTCATGCAGCCGGGCACGATCAATGTGCAGATTTCCCAAATGCCCGATGGCGAGACCTTCTTCTGCATCGCGCGCACGGTCCTGAAGGCCAGTGGCGGCTATGGTCAGCCACGCAGCTATCTCTCGATCGGGCTAGGCTGCGCCATGAGCGATGCGTCAGAGCTGGTCTATGCGGACGGAATTGATCTCGACCAGCCAGAACGGATCGTGCCAATCGGGGTTTCCTGCCGCACCTGCCCGCGCATGGATTGCGGCCAGCGTGCCTTCCCCCCGGTCGCCCATGCGCTGGAAACCGACGAGAATGCCCGCGGCGTCTCGGCCTATGTCTCTGCGCGCACGCCATAGAAAAAGGGCGGGTCCGAGACCCGCCCTCTTATTCGCTGATTTCCACATCGTCATGCCCGGACTCGATCCGGGTATCTCAACGCAAACCGAGACGAGATAAGCGGATCAGGTCCGCTTATGACGGTCAGGGAAAAGCCGGCAGCAATCAGCTGCCGAACTTCGCTTTCGCCTCGATCCGGCGGGCATGAAGGATGGGCTCGGTGTAGCCGTTCGGCTGGGACAGGCCCTTGAACACCAGATCACAGGCCGCCTGGAAGGCAATCGAGCCGTCGAAATCGGCTGCCATCGGGCGGTAGAGCGGGTCCCCGGCATTCTGCTCGTCGACAACGCCGGCCATGCGTTTCATGGTCTCCATCACCTGTTCTTCCGAGGCGATGCCGTGATGCATCCAGTTGGCAATATGCTGGCTGGAGATGCGGAGCGTTGCGCGGTCTTCCATCAGCCCCACATCGTTGATGTCGGGCACCTTGGAGCAACCCACACCCTGATCAATCCATCGCACCACATAGCCCAGAATGCCCTGGGCGTTGTTGTCCAGCTCGGCCTGAATATCGGCCTCCGGCCAGTTCGGACGGTCCGTGACCGGAATGGTCAGGATATCATCGAGATTAGCGCGGCCACGCGACTTCAGCTCTCCCTGACGGGCGGCAACATCGATCTCGTGATAGTGCAGCGCATGCAGGGTGCCCGCGGTCGGTGACGGCACCCAGGCCGTGTTCGCACCCGCGGTCGGGTGCCCGATTTTCTGTTCCATCATCAGCGCCATCAGATCGGGCATGGCCCACATGCCCTTGCCGATCTGGGCGTGGCCCGGCAGGCCGCATTCCAGCCCGATATCCACGTTCCAGTCCTCATAGGCCTGAATCCAAGGTGATGCCTTCATGTCGCCCTTACGGATCATCGCGCCGGCTTCCATGGAAGTGTGCATCTCGTCACCGGTACGGTCGAGGAAGCCGGTGTTGATGAAGAAGACGCGGTTCCTGGCAGCGCGGATACATTCCTTGAGGTTCACCGTGGTGCGGCGTTCCTCATCCATGATGCCCATCTTGATCGTGTGGTGATCCAGACCCAGCGCATCCTCGATGCGGCCGAACAACTCGTCGGAGAAGGCCACCTCTTCCGGGCCATGCATCTTCGGCTTCACGATATAGATCGATCCCGCGCGGCTGTTGGCGTACTGCCCCTTGCCCTGCAGATCATGCATCGCAATCAGGGCCGAGAACATGCCATCGAGGATGCCCTCATAGGCCGGGTTGCCGTCCTTGTCGGTGACCATGCCGATGGTCATCAGATGGCCAACATTGCGCACCAGCATCAGCGAACGGCCATGCAGGGTCAGATCGCCGCCATCCGGGGCAGTGTAGGTCCGGTCGCCTTCCATGGCACGTTCGACGGTCTTGCCGCCCTTTTCGAAGGACGCCGTCAGCGTGCCCTTGTTGAGGCCGAGCCAGTTCGCATAGGCAACGACCTTGTCCTCGGCATCCACGGTGGCAACGGAATCCTCGTAATCCATGATCGTGGTCATGGCCGCTTCGAGCACCAGATCGGCGACCCCGGCGGCATCATCCTTACCGATCGGATGGTTGCGATCGATCACGATCTCCATATGCAGGCCGTTGTGGACCAGCAGAATGGCCGACGGTGCGCCGGCCTCCCCGCGATAGCCGACGAACTGCGCCCCATCGGCAAGCCCGGTCGAACCCGACCCGGTTGCCACCGCCAGCGCCCCATCAACAACCGTGTAGCCGGTGGCATCAGCATGAGAGCCCGATGCCAGCGGCGCAGCCTTGTCCAGCACATCGCGGGCATAGGCAATGACCTTGGCACCACGGGCCGGATTGTATCCCGAACCCAATTCGGCGCCGCCATCCTCGGAAATAACATCCGTGCCATAGAGCGCATCATAGAGGCTGCCCCAACGCGCATTCGCCGCGTTCAGCGCATAGCGGGCATTGGTGATCGGCACGACGAGCTGGGCCCCGGCAATCGTCGAGATTTCCGGGTCCACATTGGCCGTCTCGACACCGAAGGCTCCGCCCTCGGGAACCAGATATCCGATCTCTTCCAGAAAGGCCTTGTAGGTGGTCGGGTCGAACTCGCTGTCCCGGTGATCCTTGTGCCAGGCATCCAGCTTGGCCTGAAGCTCGTCGCGTTTGGCGAGAAGTTCCGCATTACGCGGTCCCAGCTCATTGACCAGCGTGTCCAGCGAGGCCCAGAAATGGTCCTGATCGACCCCGGTTCCCGGCAGCGCCTGTTCATTGATGAAATTGTAGAGCTCCGCAGCGACCTGAATGTTTCCGGCCTGAATTATATCCGTCATGACTCTCGTCCCTGTCTCGTGTTCTGTATCTGTATCTTGAAATCGCGCTTCGGGTCGCGCTGTGTTCGAATACAGGTTACTAGCACATTTCACCCCGTTGGTTTCGAGTCCCAATTCGAAAGAATTGTTATACTCATGCCCGAAACCGACCACCGCTTGCCGCACCAGGCCGGCAAGCGAAACTGGAGATATGACGATGATTACCAAGGGCATCAAGCAACTCTGCGCGGAAGCCGAAGAACAGATCGAAACCATGACCGTCGAAGAGGTCATGGCTGTGCAGAATGATGACGATGTCGTTCTGGTTGATATCCGGGATGTGCGCGAACTCTGGCGTGATGGCACCATCCCCGGCGCTCAGCACATGCCCCGCGGCATGCTGGAATTCTGGGTCGATCCGGAGAGCCCCTATCACCGCGAGATCTTCACCTCCGGCAAGAAGTTCATTTTCTACTGCGCCGGCGGCCTCCGCTCCGCACTCGCCGCCAAGGCCGTACATGATATGGGCCTTGCGCCGGTCGCCCATATGCGGGGCGGTTACGGTGCCTGGGTCAAAGCCGAAGGCCCGACGATCGAGAAAGAAGCCAAACTTCCGGAGAAGAAGGCAGGCTGAGGAACGTCCGTCAGACGCCCAAGCCCTCGAGCCAGTTGCGAAGCAGCGGATTGAAACGGTCCGCAGCTTCATACTGGACCCAGTGCCCGGCGCCGGGGATGACATGGAACCCCGCGCCCGCGTGATGGGTCTCGACATGGTCACGGATTGCATCAAGTCCGGGGTCGGGCGTTACATCGCCGTCGCCAAAAAAGAAATTCAGCCGGCAGGTCACGCCCAGCAGGTCCGGTGCAGCCAGATATCGCCGCGCAATGCCCCGGGACCGCAGGCGCCCCTTGGTCATGTTCTCCAGATGCAGAGTCATCGCCAGATCATCGATCGTCGCAGGATCACGAACCATCAGCTTTTCCAGATTCCCGCGATAAAGCGTCGCCACGGTTTTGGGCGCAGCATCGGGAGGTACTGCGACCAGCTCATTGGCCGGGCCCGTGGTGGCCAGTCCGAGGATCGGCGTCCCCACAATGGTCAGGCTGCGCAGACGCTCGGCATAATGTTTTGCAATCATCCCGGACAGGACACCACCGAACGAAAAGGACACCATGTCGAATACGGCATCGTCGGGGACCACCTCGCCCAGTCCCTCCGCAAGGATCGCCGCCACGCTCGGCGCGTCATAGGGGGACACGGGCAAGGCAGAATCACCACAGCCGGGCAGGTCTGCGGCAATCACTGGACGATCCTGCGCCAGCTCGGAAATATTGCGCACCCAGTGGTTCCACGATCCGAAGCCACCATGGAGCAAGACCACTGGCGGTCCGGACATATCCGGACCACCCCAGACACGCCAGATCATGTCGCCATCACCGCAAGGTGTGCCGACCTCACGGCACTGGGAGAGCAAGCTGTCGAGAATGGATCGTGCGTCGGATGAAGTCATCTGAAAGCCGGCACCGGCGATATCAACACGCCTATTTCTGGGCCTGCTCGCGCAATTGCGGAAACAAATCCGTCATCCGCGAACCAGGATAGAAGGCCACATCATAGGACGGTCGTGCCTTGATCTCGGCAAACCACGCCGCCACACGGGGCGCGTCGCCCCACATATCACTCATGCCCAGATCTTCCATGCGCTGGAACAGCGGTGCCATGCAGATATCGGCAATGGTGAACTGTGTGCCCACCAGCCACGGACCGGACCGATCAAGTGTGGTTTCCATGCGTTCGATGGTGGCCTGTAACTGCAATAGCGAATTCTCGTATTCCTCGTCGCTGAACCCGGTCCGGTTCAGACGCATGAAGAAATCCCGGCGCAATGTGTTGCTATCGCGGAATGCCGCATACTCGTCATCACTCATCGCCTTGAAGCGATCGATCAGCAGGTTCTGGAAGGTCGGCACCCGAACGGCCATGGACGGCACTTCATCGATATAGCGCAGCCAGGCGCGCATTTCGGCGCGTTTCTTCGGATCTTCCGGGGTCAGGCGGGTGCCGTCGGGCCAGACTTCCTCGACATATTCGCACATCACCGTGGATTCAATGATCGGCGTGCCATCATGCACAAAGGCCGGGACCACGCCGTTCGGATTGATCGCAAGGAACTCGGCGCCAAGGTTTTCACCATGCGTCAAATCCACATGACGTCCCACCCATTCGACGCCCTTCTCGGCCAGGCAGATGCGCACCTTCTGGCTACAGGTCGAAGCGTCGTGGTGATAGAGCTCAAGCGCCATGACGTGGCTTACTCCGCCGCGCGGGCGGCAGTGTCGTCATCATCATCGGCAAATGCCGGGATGATCTCCTTCGAGAAGGCGCGCAGGCCCTCGATGCCCGAACCCCCATCAGAGAACAGCATGTAGCGCACACCGGCATCACGCATCCGCTGAATTTTTTCTATGATCTCGTCGATCGTACCGAACAGGGCCGCTTCGGCAGCGGTTTCAACGGAATCGTCATAGGACATGATGGAGGCCTTGTTGCCGCCATCGGGGCGCTGGGCAAGATCGTCGACCCGCGACCGCGCCGCGATCCGGCGCTCGATCGCTGCATCCCGGTCTGCCGCATCCTTGGCCACATAAAGACCGCGCGCCACGCCCACATCATTGGCATCGAATGCCCGGCCGCGCGCCTCCACGGCATCGCGGAAGGTGTTGACCCGCCCGATCGTCGTGTCGATGGGCGCAAACTGATCCACCAGAAGATTGTAGCCACGCTCCGCAACGATCTCGATGGAGGCCGGGCTGCCCGCGCCCATCCAAAACGGCGGATGGGGCTGCTGGGCGGTCGGCGGCTCCACCACCACATCCTCGTAGGACCAGAATTCGCCCTCATAGGTCCAGGGCTCATCCTCGGTCCATGACTTGGTCATGATCTTGAGGGATTCCTCGAACCGGGCCTCGGCTTCTTCCATCGGAATCCGGAAACCTTTGAATTCGTTGAACCGGTAGCCCTTGCCGACACCGAAATCGAAACGCCCACCCGACAACAGATCGAGGGTCGCGACCTGTTCGGCCAGCAGCACCGGGTTATGCCAGGGCAGGACCATCACCGCCGTCCCCAGACGGATCGTGGAGGTCTGGGCAGCCAGATAGGTCAGCAGATTGACCGTCGCCGAGACCTGACCAAAGCCCGTGAAGTGATGCTCCACGGCGAAGGTGCTGTGAAAGCCCAGCGCCTCGGCTTCGATGTTGTATTCCAGCCAGTCCCGATAACCCTTGGCGCTGTCCACATCGGGACCGCCGCGTTTGGCCTGGGCACTTCCAAACAATCCGAATTTCATGGTCTTTCTCCGTTAGCTCTCATGCTAATTAACACGCAGACGAAATGACGTTGGATCACTTGAGATTTGGTCTCGCTATATGAGCGCGCGGGGCTGGCTCGATTCAGTCTCAACAGGGGGAATACATCATGCTGAACTTGGCGGTTATCGGCCTTGGCTGGTGGGGGCAGACCCATCTGCGCGCCACCCATGAGAGAAGCGACACGGTGCGCATCTCGACGGTGGTCGATCTGGACACCGAACTCGCCGAACGCACCGCACGGGAGTTCGGCCTGCAAACGGCGGACTCCTATGAAGCGGTTCTCGCCGACCCGACGATTGATGCGGTGATACTGGTCACCCCCCATTCGCTGCACACCGATCAGATCGTGGCGGGCGCCGCCGCGGGCAAGCATATCTTCACTGAAAAGCCGTTTGCTCTGAACAAGGCCGATGCCGAACGGGCCGTGGCCGCGGCTGAAGCCGCCGGGATTCTTATCGGGCTGGGGCACAATCAGCGCTATGGCGCCCCCCAGACCGTCATCAAGGAGATGATCGACGCTGGCGAACTCGGCGAGATCATGCATCTGGAGGGCAACACCAGTCATGCCACGCTCTCCAATGTGCAGAGCTGGCGGATGGATATCGAAGAAGCACCGGGCGGCGGCCTCTGGCATATGGGCAGTCACCATCTCGACCTGTTCCAGCACTATATCGGTGCGATCACCGAAGTCTATGCTCAGGCGGTGGACGTCATCATCCCGCGCGACACAGCTTCGGCCTTGCTCACATTCGAATGCGGCGCGACGGCCTATATCGGCAATGTCATGGTCACCCGCGACAATCGTATGGGAAATGTCTTCGGCTCGCAGGGCTGGGTGAAGATGACCAGCCCGACCAGTCTGGAAATCGCCATGCGCGGCGGCGACCCGAAGACGATGCAAGTCGACCCGATTGATCCGGTGCGTGCCAATGTCGAAGGCTTCGCGGCCGCCATCGCGGGCGAAACACCCTATCGTTTCACCAATGCCCAGATGATTCACGACGTCGCCGCACTCGACGCCATCAAACGCTCGCTGATCTCCGGCAAGCGCGAAGCTGTCCTCTGAACGAGGCAAACCGGGAGAGAACCATGATCAATGCTGCCATCGTCGGACTGGGCTGGTGGGGACAGAACCATGTCACCGCCACCAAGGGCTCTGACAAAATCCGTTTCACCCGGGCCGTAGATCTGGCACCGGAAAACGTGCGCGACTTCTGTGACGCCCAAGACCTCACGCTCTCCGACAATCTCGATGATGCCTTCAGTGATCCCGACATCGATGCCGTTGTTCTGGTCACCCCTCACACCCAGCATGCTGACCAGGTCGTGGCCGGCGCGGCCACAGGCAAACACATCCTGACCGAGAAACCCTTCGCCTTGAAAAAGGCCGATGGCCTGCGTGCGGCCAAGGCCATGACCGATGCGGGCCTGACGCTGGGGATCGGCCACAACTACCGTTATGGCGCCGCCGTCTGGGAGATGAAGAAGATCATCGACTCCGGAAAGCTCGGCGAAATCCACCACATCGAGGGCAATCTCAGCCATCAGGGTCAGCTTGGTGTGGAGGGCTGGCGCCGCGCGACCGAGGAAGCCCCCACCGGCGGCATCGTGCATTTCGGGGCCCATATCATCGATATCATGTGCTGGTACGGCGGGCCCATGCGCGAGGTCTATGCCCAGTTGGAATCCCGGATCATCGAGAACGATGTGGGCTCGGTGCTGGTGAAGTTCGAATCCGGCACCACCGGCTATCTCGCCAATCTGATGACCACACCGGCCTCCTTCCATCTGCAGGTCATGGGGTCGGAAGGTTGGGCCCGGGCGAATGGCTGGATGGATACGAACAGGATCACCACCTGCTTTGGGGCCGGCAAGATCGAGGAATCCGGCGGCGTGACCGAAGATCTGGAATTGCCGATCCGGGACATCTATTCGCAAATCCGCGCCAATGACGAGAACTTCGCGGCGGCCTGTCTGGGTGAGGAAAGCTATCTCTTCACACCCGACGAAATGGCCCACACAGCCGCGGTTCACGAGGCCATCACGACCTCTGCGCATTCGGGACAACCGGCCCTGATTTAGGGACTGGTGGGACGATATGTGCGGGATCCCGATATCCATGTCCAGAAATGTAACTTTAGCTACACTTTGATGTATACCATGAACAGTTGACCAGAAGCATATTTGCCGCTTAACTCGTCCCTGACAGGGCCAACAGGCCCGGTAAACAGGCGAATTCTTGGTTATGCTATCTCGATTTCTTCAAACGGTGTCCAACCGGCGTGCCTTTCTGGGCGCGAGCGCGGCACTGCCGCTCGCCCCGCTGGTGGCCGGCAATGCACTCGCCCAGTCCAACAGCGCGGTCCATGCCGCGACCCATTTCGACGGCATGACCACCGTCGGCAATGTGGATCACGAACGCAACGGCTTCGACCCCAACGAGATCCTCACCGACTGGGACACCGGCACATTGAGCGTGGATGCCGAGGGACGCCGGGTGCGCAGCTTTGACATCACGGCGGTGGATATCGAGATCGAGATCGCGCCGGGCATTTTCTTCCCCGCATGGGCCTATAACGGACGCGTGCCCGGCCCCACATTGCGGGCCAAGGAGGGCGAGTGGCTGAAGGTGAATTTCACCAATGCCGGCAGCCACACCCATTCGATCCATTTCCACGGCATTCACTCCGCCCGCATGGATGGCGTCTCCGGTCCCGGCCTAGTCGCACCGGGGGACAGCTTTACCTATGAAATACCCGCGCTGCCCTTTGGTTGTCACCTGTATCACTGTCACACGACACCGCTGAAACGGCACATCCACAAGGGCCTCTATGGCGGGTTCATCATCGACCCCGACCCCGAACGCCACCCGGACGAGGCCGAGGCCGCCCGCGGGCGCCTGCTGGGCACGCCGGAAAATGACCGCTGGCAGGAAATGGTCATGGTGATGAACGGCTTCGACACCAATTTCGATGACGAGAACGAAGTCTATGCGGTCAATTCGATCGCCCATGAATATATGAAGCGCCCGATCACCGTGTCCCGCGACCTGCCGATCCGCGTCTATCTGATGAATCTGACCGAGTTCGATCCGATCAACTCGTTCCACATCCACGGCAATTTCTTCGACTATTACGACCACGGAACGACCCTGACGCCGACCCTGAAAACCGTCGACACCATCATGCAGTGCCAGGGCCAACGCGGGATCATCGAGATGTCCTTCGCCGATCACGAGCCCGGCCAGTACATGTTCCACGCCCATCAGAGCGAGTTCGCCGAACTCGGCTGGATGAGCGTCTTCGAGGTGGTGTGATGACGACCCCGGCCACATCCACAAGCTCGAACTCCGCGCTTGCCTTCGGGCTGCCGGTGTTCCTGCTGGCGCTGGTCGCTCTGGCCGTCACCATCTTCGACCCGCTGGCGCGTTTCGGCGGCGGATTGCCGCCCGATGAAGGTCTGGCGATCGAGCGTGGATGGACGGTCAGCAACGGGATCGAGGTTCAGGTGCGCGGCGAAGGCCGTGACCCTCTGCGGATCGCCCAGGTTCAGGTCGATGGTGCCTACTGGATGTTCAAGCAGACACCCGACAAACCGCTCAATCAGTTTGAATCCGCTCAGATCGAAATCCCCTATCCCTGGGTCGCGGGCGATGCCCATCACATCACCTTCGTGACCAGCACCGGAACCACTTTCGACTATTCGATCGATGTGGCGCGCAGCGAAACGCCCTTCAGTCTGGGCACGATGTTCGATCTCGCCCTGATCGGCCTGTTTGTCGGCTTCGTGCCCGTTGCGCTCGGTCTCGCGGCCCTGCCCGTCCTGCGACGCCTGGGACGAGAGGGCATGGTCTTCACCATGGCGCTGACCGTGGGCCTGCTCGCCTATCTGCTGGTGGACACTCTGGCCGAAGGCCTCGAACTGGCCAGCGAATCCGCCAGCGTCTTCCAGACCGATGTGCTGGTCTGGGCGGTCGCGGCCCTGACCTTTGCCCTGCTCATGGTCATTGGGCGGATCGGCGGACGCCCCACCAGCGGCATGGCGCTGGCGACCTGGCTGGCCATCGGCATCGGGCTCCACAATTTCGGCGAAGGCCTGTCCATCGGCAGCGCCCTCACGCTGGGCAACGCCGCGCTCGGCAGCCTGCTGATCGTGGGCTTCACCGTGCACAACCTGACCGAAGGCGTGGCCATTGCCGCCCCGCTCACCCGGTTGCGCCCGAGCCATTTCGCGCTGTTCGGCTTTGCCCTGATCGCCGGTGTCCCAGCCGTGTTCGGTGCCTGGGTCGGTGCCTTCGCCTTCCTGCCCCATTGGGGTGCGGTCTTCTTCGCCATTGCGGCGGGCGCCATCCTGCAGGTCATGGTCGAGGTCGCCCGCTTTGCGCATTCACTGGCCAAAGAGGGAGCGGAACCCCTGGCCAATGGAACGGCCTTTGCGGGTTTTGGAGTCGGTGTTCTGGCGATGTATGCCACAGCTTTTCTGATACAGGTCTGAGCATGGCTGATCGCGACAAGCCTCTCGACACAGAGACAGCCAACGCCTCCGACGAGATGATGGATGCAGACCGTCAGGCCGCCCAGTTCGAACGGGTCCGCACGGCGCAGCAGACCGAAAAAGCCGAAGACTATGTGGAAATGATCGACGATCTGATCAACGCCTATGGCGAAGCCCGGGTCACCGATCTGGCCCAGCGGTTCGGAGTCTCCCATGCCACCGTCAACAAGGTCATCAAACGCCTGCAGCGCGACGGTCTGGTGACCTCCCGCCCCTATCGCTCGATCTTCCTGACCGATGAAGGCCTGACCCTGGCCGAGACATCCCGCGCGCGCCACAAAGTCGTGCTCGATTTCCTGCGCGCGATTGGTATCAGTGCCGAGAATGCGGAACGGGATGCCGAAGGCATGGAGCACTATGTCTCCGACGAGACCCTCGCGGCCTTTGCCCGCATCACGCAGGAAAAATCCGACTAGGCAGCCGTGAGAAACGGGATCACCTTTTTCAGCGTCCCGGACGGGTTCTCTTCGACATAGAAATGTCCGCCATCGACCAGTTCGACCTGAGCGTTGGGCAGGAATTCCTCGAGACCCTCGTAATTCTCCACCGGCATGGGCGGCTCTTCGGCCCCCTGCAGGATGAGCATGGGCGCCGTCCAGTTGGGCAACAGGCGGGTGCGACGGTCGATCCAGTCCTTGCGAAAACTCGAGGACTGGAAATAGCGCTCCACCGCGAGGCCGACACCCGGACGCGCAAATTCCTGCACCGCCCGCTCCACCTGCGCGCGCGGAATCGGATATTTGCAGAGCCAGCGATACATCCGGTCGATCACCATCACCGGGTCCTGGAGGATGCCGCGGGTCTCCACCCGGGAGAACAGATGTTCCTGAGGTGAGAGGTCCGGGTGGAAATGCACCAGATGCTGGGATCCACGCACCCAGCGGATCACCCGATTGGCGTGTCCGGCGGCAATGAAGTCGGCCTGCACCGTGCCCCGGTCATGGCTGAACAGGTTGAACCGGTCGATCCCCAGCGTATCCAGCAAGGCCATTACCTGCTCAGCCACGCCCTCGTGACGGAAATCCCCGCGTTCCTTGTGGGACTGGCCGTAGCCCTTCAGGTCCATCGCGATACAGCGGAAATGCTTTGCCAGTTCCGGCAGGATGGGCGCCCACATATGCCAGGACTGGGGGATGCCGTGCATCAGCACCAGCGGCGCACCGACCCCGGCTTCGACGAAATGCCAGCGGATGGTCTCGCTTTCCCCCGGCGCATCGACGAACCGATGGGTGACCGTCAGGCCACCGATATCCTCGTACTCGCCATCGGTATTCTCGGTTCGCGGCGCGACCCCGTCCGCCGCAATCCCGACCAGGATCGCGGCCATCTCCGGGTTCTGATGCCCGTCGGTGAGCAGTTGTTTGGCGGCGGCACTGACAGGCCGGTATTGGAGATCCATGATTGCCATCCCTTGTTCCCGGACAGCCTATCAAACCATCGCCATGTCTGCAGCGCCGGAGGCCCGTCTGCCTAACGTCATATCCGGGCCTCTTTCCCCGGCCCCCGACGAGATACCCGGATCAAGTCCGGGTATGACGATACGGTCGGTTGCGCCCGCACGTGTTGCGGGCATGACGAACCTTCTGCTCAGACCGTCAGGATGGTCGAGCCTGTGGTCTTGCCCCCCCAGACGTCGATCTGGGCCTGAGCGGCATCTTCGAGTTTATAGGTCTGGCCGATGACCGGCGCGATGTCGCCCGCGGCAATGGCTGCGAACAGGGTTGCGGCGCTGTCATCGAGCTCCTGACGATTGAGCTGATAGAACCGCATGGAAGCCTTGGTGAAGAACAGGGAGCCTTTCACATTCAGCTCCACCGAATCGATTGGTGGCAGCGGGCCGGAGGCATTACCGAAATTGACCATGTAACCGCGCGGGCGGAGCGCGTCGATCGAGCCCTGCCAGTGATCCTTACCCACGGAATCATAGACCACATCCACACCATTCCCACCGGTCGCCTCAAGAGCCGCCTCGGTGAAGTTCTCGGTCTTGTAGTTCACGGCGTGTTTCGCGCCATGGGCGAGGATCGTCTCCTTCTTGGCCTCGGAGCCGACCGTGCCGATCACATTCACGCCCTTGCTGGCGAGCCACTGGCACAGGAACAACCCGACGCCACCGGCGGCGGCGTGCACCAGCGCGGTTTCGCCGGACTGAGCCGCATAGGTGCGGTGAATCAGATATTCCGCGGTCATGCCCTTGAGCATGCTGGCAGCAGCGGCTTCATCGGACACATCGTCGGGCAAAGCCACGACCTGTGCGGCCTCGATCAGCCGGCCCTCGGCATAGGAGCCCGGGAAGGTCGAAGCATAGGCCACGCGCTGGCCGACATCGAAGCCTTCAACGCCCGCGCCCACCGCTTCGACCACACCGGCGGCTTCCGTGCCCAGCACCGAGGGAAGCTCGGGCAGAACCGGGTAGAGGCCCTTGCGGACCATGATGTCGAGAAAATTGAACCCGATCGCCGTGTGGCGCAGGCGCAGCTGGCCCGGGCCGGGCTCACCCACATCGATATCTTCCCATTTCAGAACATCGGCCTCGCCGAACTCATGGATGCGGATTGCCTTGACCATCACCTGTTTCCTCTTTTTCTCAGCTGGATAACTTTGATTTCACATGCCCCCGACCGGGCCGTGCAGACTGATCTAGTCTCCCATCGGCGAAAGGAAATCAACCACTCCCGCGCTCGTTGTTATCAACAATGCATGACTGTCTTTCTGTGCGAGACCATCACCCCAAATGCTTGTTCACACATCCCGACCTGTCTAGGCTCCCCCCAAGGTACCGAAAAAGCACAAGCCGCATTCCGACTGAGGGGAAACCAACATGACACGTCCCGTAATCATTTCCTGCGCCGTGACCGGTGCCGCCGATACCGCCGATCTCAACCCGGCCGTGCCCGTCACGCCCGAAGAGATCGCCAATGAGGCGCTCGCCGCCCACAAGGCCGGTGCGGCCATTGTTCATATCCATGTGCGCAATCCGGAAACCCGCAAGGCGAGCATGGACACCGCCCTCTACAAGGACGTGGTCGACCGGATCCGCGATGCGGGCACCGATGTCATCATCAACCTGACCACCGGCCCCGGCGCACGTTTCGTGCCGGACCACGACGATCCCATGAAGGTCGCTGCCGGCAGCGTCATGAAGACCGCCGAAGAGCGTGTCGCCCATGTGGTCGAGAACAAGCCCGATATCTGTTCGCTGGACGTGGCGACGATGAATTTCGGCGCCCGCCCGATGGTGAACACCCCGGACATGCTCAACGAGATGGCCGTAATGATTCAGGATGCCGGCGTGAAGCCGGAGCTCGAGGTCTTCGATACCGGCCATGTGCGGCTGGCCAACCACATGCTCGAAAGCGGCTTGATCAAGGATGATCAACCTCTCTATCAGCTTTGCCTCGGCATTCCGTGGGGCGCCCCGGCCAATACCGAAACCATGATGCTGATGCGCGATATGCTGCCCGCCAATGCCAACTGGGCGAGCTTTGGCATCTCACGCTTCGAATTCCCGATGGTGGCCAGCGCCACCGTGCTCGGCGGCCATGTGCGCGTGGGTCTGGAAGATAATCTTTACATCTCCAAGGGCGTGCTCGCCTCGGGCAATGCCCAGCTGGTCGAACAGGCCAAGATGCTGATCGACGCGACGGGCGCCTGGGCGGCCTCCACCAAGGAAGCGCGGGAGATTCTGGGACTGTAGTCAAAGCTTCTAATGCCCGGGCGGACCCGGGGCATCTTCTCTCGGAGCTCAACGAAATACCCGGATCAAGTCCGGGTATGAAGATACTACACGTCATGCCCGCACGTGTTGCGGGCATCCACGTCTATCGACACCTGCGATCACCGCGCGTGACACACCCACGTGAATGGCCGGAACAAGCCCGGCCATGACAGCCTACCCCCCAATAGCGTCATGCCTGAATGGGACAAGATGATTGCCGCGAAGGAATACGTCCCTACGCCATCCCGCCGAGGCAGACATATTTGATCTCGATGTAGTCCTCGATGCCGTATTTCGAGCCTTCGCGGCCGACGCCGGATTCCTTGACGCCGCCAAAGGGTGCGACCTCGGTGGAGATGAGCCCGGTGTTCACGCCGACGATGCCGGATTCGAGGCTTTCGGACACTTTCCAGGCCCGGCGCAGATCGCTGGCGTAAAAATAGGCCGCCAGCCCGAACTCGGTGTCGTTCGCCATGGCGATGCCTTCCTCATCACTGCCGAAGCGGAAGACGGGTGCCAGGGGCCCGAAGGTTTCCTCGCGGGTGACGGCCATATCCGTAGTCACATCCACCAGCACGGTCGGCTGGAAGAAGGTGCCGCCCAGTTCGTGGCGTTCACCGCCCACAACCACCTTCGCGCCCTTGGCGACCGCATCGGCGATATGTTCCTCGACCTTCTCGACCGCAGCCATATCAATCATCGGACCCTGCTGAGCGCCCTCTTCCATGCCGTTCGAGACCTGAAGTTCCCGCACGGCGGCGGCGAGCTTCTCGGTGAAGGCGTCATAGACCCCGTCCTGCACCAGAATGCGGTTGGTGCAGACACAGGTCTGGCCCGTGTTGCGGTATTTGGAGGCCATCGCCCCGACCACGGCGGCGTCCAGATCGGCATCGTCGAACACCATGAAGGGCGCGTTGCCGCCCAGCTCCATGGAGACTTTCTTGATGTTGTCCGCACTCTGCTTCATCAGCTCACGACCGACTTCCGTGGAGCCGGTGAAAGTGAGCTTGCGCACGATCGGGTTGGAGGTGATCTCGGCGCCGATTTCCGCCGAAGAGCCGGTGATCACCGAGAGAATGCCCGCCGGCACCCCGGCGCGTTCAGCCAGTTCCGCCATGGCCAGCGCCGAATAGGGTGTGGAGGTCGCCGGCTTGACCACCATCGAACAACCCGCGGCCAGTGCCGGGCCTGCCTTGCGGGTGATCATGGCTGCCGGGAAGTTCCACGGCGTGATCGCCGCCGTGACGCCGATGGGCTCCTTCATCACGATGATGCGGCTGTCGCGGGTATGGCCGGGGATCGTGTCGCCATAGATGCGCTTGGCCTCTTCGGCGAACCACTCGATAAAGGCGGCCGCATAGGCGATCTCACCACGGGATTCGGCAATCGGTTTGCCTTGCTCCGTGGTCATCAGGATCGCCAGATCTTCCTGATGCGCCATCATCAGATCGAACCATTTGCGCAGGATCGCCGCGCGTTCCTTGCCCGTCAGCATGCGCCATTCCTTCTGAGCGACTTCCGCTGCTTCGATGGCGCGCCGGGTCTCGGCGGTCCCCATGCGTGGCACCGTGCCAATGACGGACCCGTCCACCGGGTTGGTGACCTCGATGGTCTCACCCCCATCGGCATCGGCCCACTGGCCGTTCACGTAGCACTGCTGACGAAAGAGCTTGCTGTCCTTGAGCTTCATCGGATTGATCCCCGGTTCGGATTCTGATTTCTGGCGTTGCCCGAAGCATAGGCCGGAGCCGCCGCGGTAACAATTGCGGGTGTCCCGCACCCAAAGCGTCATACCCGCACCCGATCCGGGTATCTCACCGCAAACCGAGACGAGATGCCCGGATCAAGTCCGGGCATGACGATGGAGGGAAACAAGCCGCAGGCACTCTCCTCCCGGAGGAGAGGGTCAGGGCGAGGTGGGGATTGCGGGCGTGACGATGGCGGGAATAAAAGGGAAGTTCTGCTAGTCGAAGAACCGGCTTTTCGGACGGTCGAGACCCAGATTTTCGCGGAGCGTCGCGCCCTCATACTCGGTGCGGAACAGGCCACGCTTCTGGAGTAGCGGGATCACCTCGTCGATGAACGGGGTCATCAGCGCCGGGATCACCGGCGGCATGTAGTTGAAGCCATCCGCCGCGCCATCGGTGCACCAGTCCTCGATCAGATCGGCGATCTGCTCTGGCGTGCCGGCCGTGGTGTAGTGACCGCGCCCGCCGGCAAACCGGGCCAGCAACTCGCGCAGGGTCAGGCCCTCATTGCCCACGATCCGCACAATTAGCGCGGCGCGGCTCTTCATGGTTTCCAGCTTGTCGGGATCCGGGAAGTCGGAGACCTTCAGGGGCTCGTCGAGATCAAGATGGGAGAAATCGTGGCCCGCAAAGCGCTGGGACAGGGTGCGCCGGCCCACTTCCGGATCCATCCGGGAATTCAGGTCCAGCAGGTTCTGTTTGGCCTCAGCTTCCGTGCCGCCGATCACCGGATTCAGCCCCGGCAGCACGACGGTCTGGTTGGCGTCCCGTCCGAAACCCTTCGCGCGTTTCTTGATGTCGGTATAGAACTCCTGCGCGGTTTCCTTCTCCAGATGAGCGGTGAAGATCGCCTCGGCATGCTTGGCGGCAAAGTCCCGCCCGCGATCCGACGCGCCTGCCTGAACCAGCACAGGGCGCCCCTGGGGCGAGCGCGGCACGTTGAGCGCGCCGGCCACCTGGTAATACGCGCCCTCGAAATTGACCGGCGTGATGCGGCTGGTGTCTCCGCAGAGCCCGTCGCCCGAGCGGTCATCGACCAGGGCATCATCAGCCCAGCTGTCCCACAGATCCTTTACCGACGAGACAAACTCCTCGCCCATTTCATAGCGATCGCCATGCGCCGTGTGCTCGCGCCCGTAATTGGCCGCAACGGCCTCAACCCAGGTGGTGACGATGTTCCATGCGGCCCGGCCGCCCGAAATATGGTCGATGGAGGCGAACTGGCGGGCCAGATTGTAAGGCTCGGAATAGGTGCACGAGCCGGTGGCCACCAGCCCGATATGCTCGGTCTTCATGGCCAGCGCGGCGAGCATGATGACCGGATCGGGCCAGAAGCGCCCGGTCTTCATGGCGTCCTCGGTGAGCATCAGCACATCGGCGAAGAAGATCGAATCGAACCGCGCCGCCTCGGCCTGCTGGGCGAGGTCGGCGTAATAGTTGATATCCATCAGCGAGCGCGGATCCGCCCCGGGATGATCCCACGCGGTCTCGTGGTGGCCGCGGGACTGGATGAAGAGATTCAGATGGATGGGTTTGGGCATGGGGCGTTTCCGGAGCAAAGACAGATGTTCTTGTTGGAAACGAACATACGGATTGGGAGGCCGGTTTCAAAGCCGTCCGGTACCCGGTTTATGCAGCGCTCCCCTACCCCACAATCACACCCGGATTGAGCACACCCTTCGGGTCCAGCCGCTTCTTCGCATCGCCAAGGATATCCCCGAACAGGGCCGGGCGTTGCTGCTCGTACCATTTCTGGTGGTCGCGGCCGACGGCGTGATGGTGGGTGATGGTGCCGCCATTGGCGATCAGTGCGTCCGAGCAACGGGTCTTGATTTCCTGCCATTGTTCCAGCATCGCCGTGCCGTCCCCGCCCGGATCGCCTGGTGCGTGGAAGGCGAAATAGGGCGCGGGCCGTCCGGATAGGCGTGGGAGAAGCGGCAGGAGACCGCGCCGTCATGGCCGGTCACGTCGCGGATGGCGGCCTGGGTGGCCTCCTTGATGGCGCCGATAGAAATTCCTCGAACCGGCATCCCAGGTGGTCGCGGTCTCGAACGTGTCGGAGATGATGCCCCGGGGGGTGAGCTGCTCCCGGTTGTAGGGCATGCGGATGAAGGCCGTGCGCCACGCCCCCACCGCGCCCTGCAGGTGGGCGTCGGGGTTGTCGCGCCAGGGCACGTCCACCGACGCCGCCCACGGTCGAGGCAGCATTCCTCGGCGCGGGCCATCCAGGCGTCCACCGGGTGGTCGGCGCTCTCGAAGGAGACGACCATCAGGGTGAAGGACTGCCGTCACCGGCGCCGTTCACCTGCAGCTCGGTGCCGTCGACGATCCGGACGTTGGCCGGGATAGAGCCCGGCCTGGGAGACCGGCGCGCACGGCGCGGGCGGCGTCGAAGAAGCTCGGTGAAGCGGATAGCCGGCCGTGGCCTTGAAGGTGGGCCGGCCCTGCAGGCGGGCCCAGCCCTCGGTGATGATGCCCAGCGCGCCCTCGCTGCCCAGTGGCGACGAAGCGGTCCGGGCTGGGGCCGGCGCCCGAGCCGGGCAGGCGGCGGGAGACGATAGTCGCCGGCCGGGGTGACGGTGGTGGTCGCTCTCCACCAGATCGTCGATATGGGTGTAGAGGGTGGCGAAATGGCCGCCGGAGCGCGTGGCGACCCAGCCGCCGAAGGTCGAGTGCTGGAAGGACTCTGCGGGAAGATGGCGGAGGGTCAGCCCGTGGGGCTTGAGCTGGGCCTCGAGCTCCGGGCCCAGCGGGCGCCGCCCTGGATGCGCGCGGCGCGGGAGACCTCGGATCCACCTCGAGCACCTTGTTCATGCGGGCCATGTCGACGGAGATGGCGCCGTTGAACTAGGAGCCCCCCACATCGCTGACGTGACGCCGCCGACGACGGAAGAGCCCGCACGCCGCAGGGGATGACGGCGGCGTTCCGGTCTTGCCGGCCCAGTCGTAGATCGCGGCGATGTGCTCGCTCGGTTTCGGGGATAGGCGACCACAATGCCGGGGGCGTGGTCCGACATCGCCGTTGCATAGATGCGGAGCGAATCCGGCTGGGACTGGCCGAAGGCGTGGACCACCCGGTCGAACTGGGTGTCGGTGCGTGCAGACATGCTGCGCGAGATCAGCCGGGCGCTTCGAGGCGCGGGGTGCGGCAGCGCTGATGGCATCCAGGGCCGGGAACGCACCGTCGCGGGAGGGCTTGATGCCGAACCCGTCGGCGAAGGTCGTCCAGCAGGGCCTTTGGTCTGGTCAGCGGCGAGGCCGGCGTCGGCATAACCCCAGCCCCAGTATTTGAGCTTTCGGTCTGCCATCGTTTTATCTCCGTGAGCCGACTATCGTGCGGCCTCTAATATGAATTTGATATATCTGTCGTTTGCGCAATCATTTCCGCTTTTCTGGCCATTCCTAACCGTGGCCGGCCTCCAGCGCGGCGCGGGTGAAAGCCGTGAGGTAGTCGACCAGCCGATCGCAGGCCTCCACGGGCGGCAGCGTCGGCATCGCCGCGGCAACGATCGCCCAGGCAACGTCGGCGTGGAGGGCTGGCCATGCTGGGCCAGGTCACCCGCACAAGTGTGATGGTGGCTGGTACCAGAAGCGGCGCGCGAGCGGGTTCCACTGCTCCATGGAGGCCTGGGCGAACGGCGTTGCGGCAGGCGGGTGCCGACCAGCGTCGTTGAAGGCACGTTGTCGAGGGCCAGGAAGGCCGCCTCGTCATCTGCTGGTCTGCGGTGCCGCCTCCATGGCGGCTGGCGATCTCGGCGAATCGCGAGACGCTCGGCCTCGGCTGCGCGCCGGCGCGCGGCGAGGCGCGACCATCAAGCGGCTCGACCTCCCGGCGCAGCTCGAGCAGGTAGCAGCTGGGTCTCGACGCTGATCTCGGTGACGATCATGCCGCGGCGGGGCAATATGTTGATCAGCTGCTGCTGGGCCAGGCGCTTCAGGCTTCGCGGACCGGTGTGCGGCCGAAGCCGGTCTGGTCACAGATTTCCCTTTCGGAGATCGCCCCCGGGGGGATCTGCAGGGTGACGATCAGTTCTTCGATGCGTATAGGCCTGGTCGGTGAGGCTTTGTGCCGGTTTCACGCCCATTGCGGGTCTCCTTGATGCGCCCATACTGAAACACAACTGATATATTAAGTAAATATCTAAATGGTTTTTCCGCGCAAATGCGGACCTTTTTGGTGCGCGCAGGTATGCTCCGGGTCTGTCTGTCAGGAAGGTTTCCAATCCATGCCCCAGAACTGTGCCCTGATTGTCGGCGCGCTCGGTGTCACCGGGCGGGCGCTTGTCGAGCATCTTGCGGATGACCCGGACTGGTCCGTGGTTGCGCTGTCGCGCCGTGCGCCGGATTTCGAAACCTCGGCGCGGTTCCTTTCGGTCGACCTGCACGACGCGGACGCCACCAGGGCCGCGCTTGCGGGCCTGGCCCCGGTCACCCATGTGTTCTTCACCGCCTACAGTCCCGATCCGGATATTGCGGCCGAAATCCCGATCAATGTGGGGATGCTCGCGAACCTGATGGACGCCATCGAGCCGGTCGCGGAAAACCTGCAGCAATGTGCAGCTGATGCACGGGGCCAAGTTTCTACGGCACGTTTTTGGGCAAATACCGCACGCCGGCACGTGAAGACGACCCGCGCCCGTCGGTAACCCATTTCTATCACGCCCAGCAG
>CALSML010000027.1 GCA_943787445.1 uncultured Alphaproteobacteria bacterium | reverse complement strand
AATCACCATCACGTAGAGGCCGAAGAGCTGGGGGGTAACCCCCATGACGGTGATCAGAACAATCGGTGACGCGGTGATGAATACCTGAAACGTGCCGCTTTCGAACGCGATCGCCAGACTATAGCCTACGAATTTCCGATGCCGGAGCAGCGTGAGATAGCCCATGATCAATGCGCCGGGACCCAGCGGTCGCCGCGTGTCCAACGGAAGTGTTTCTGAAAGAATACGGAAGGCAAAAAACAGAACGAGAGCGCTCATGATGGCGGTGGCATAGAAGCTCGATCGCCAGTCGAAAAACCCCAACAAAATCCCACCAAAAAATGGTGCTATGGCCGGACCCACACCCAGAGCCATGGCGAGATAGGACATCGCGCGGGCTGCGCTTTTCCCTTTACTCGTATCGCGGATGATCGCGCGGCCCACCACGATCGTGGTGCAAGCCCCGGCCGCCTGAACAAAGCGTGCAGCGAGCAGCTGCCACAGATCCGTCGACAGGGCGCAGGCGAGGCTGGCGAAGAAGAACAATGCGAGGCCAAACAGAATGACCGGTCGTCGCCCGAAGGCATCGGAAAGCGGCCCGGCGACTAGTTGCATGAAGGCAAAGGCCACGAGATAGACCGGGATCATCAGCTGAACCAGTCCCAGGCTCACATCGAATTCGGTCGCGATGTCTGGTACGGCGGGCAGATAGATGGTGAGAGCTAGTTGACTCGCAAACATCATGGCGAAAAGGGTCGCAATTGTGCGCCAGCCGGCACCCATGGTGGCTAGTATAATCCGGCAAGGCGCGCGCGACCCCGCAAAAGGGCCAGCAAGGTATTGATGGTGGGGGTGGAAACTCTCACAATTTCCCCCAGCCCTACGACGATCGTCACTAGGGCATCAATCTCCATGGGGCGTCCGAGTTCGAGATCCTGAAGGATTGAGGGTTTGAACTCGCCGAGTTCCGCCCCAAGATCAATTCCTGCTTCCACACCCATCGACATTGGCAAACTTAGTGCGTCTCCCACATCCATAGCTTCCTGCATCATGGTGACTGCGATGGCCGACACATCACATTCTGCTTTTGATAGGCGCGCCGCAAGAAGACCGCCAATAGCGCCCGCGCCGACTATACAGACCTTCATACGTTGGGGGTCCGACTAGCTGAACAGTGCATCATCAATCCAAGCGGCGTGCGCAAACATATCGGCGTCGCGGTTGTGAAAACCGATTAGTTGTAGGCCAAGTGGCATGCCATCGGCTTCCAGAGCCGGAATGGTGATTGACGGTGCGCCCATGCAGGAGGCCGGGGAACACATGACCGGGTGACCGATATTCTCGAGCCCAACCGGCGCTACTTCAGGGGCCGTTAGTCCGATGACCCCATCCACCCGCGCCGACAGGGCCTGATAGCGGGCGCGAAAGCCATCTTTCCAGTCTAGCGCCGTGTGGTATTCATCAAGCGTGATCTGACGGGCGCGTTTGAACAGGTTTTCGATCCGAGTATGAAACTCCCCGCCCGCTTTCTCATATTCAAAGAACGGCCAGCGCATTTCGAACGCGGCGATTTCCGCAATACACCAGTCAGATCGAGCAAAGTCCTCCTCAATGCTTGCGAAGGCCGACACATCGTACGGCTCGATGATCTCGACACCCGCATCGGACAAATTGCTAAGTACGGACTCGAATGCTACCCGGACGGCGGTATCGGCCATTTCCCAGCCGGATGTATACATTCGCATTAGCCGTTTAGGTTTCCGGGCTGCGGGGGCTTCTTTAGGCCCGGTTAGTCCGCGTGACCCGGGTACTGGGCCGGCTTCATGAGCAAGGAAGCGCAGCAGATGCCAGGCATCGTCCAACGCATGTGCATGTACGCCAACATTTTCTCCGGAGGGAGAAAACGGATGAATGCCGTCTTGTCGGATGGCGCCATAAGTCGGTTTCACGCCCACATGGCCGCAATAGCTGGCTGGTCGCATCACCGAGGACATCAATTGTGTACCAATTGCCACTGGCAGCATGCCGGCACCCACAGCGGCCGCTGATCCGCTGGATGAGGTCCCGGGCGTACGTTGCGTATCATAGGGGTTGCGGGCCGGTGTTATGGCGCCATAGGCGAACTCGGTGGTCGCGGTCTTGCCTACTATGATCGCTCCACCCCGATCCAAGGCTGCAGCAATCGCGGAGTCGCGTTCGGCCTGCCAACCTGCGAAAATGGGGCTACCGGCCTGAGTTGGCAGCGTTGCCGTCTGGATAATATCCTTTAGGCCCAGCGGAAGGCCGTCTATGGGTGAAGATGGGTTGCCATTCTGGTATCTGCTGCCTGACGCGTTCGCCGCGTGACGTGCGGCGTCAAGGTCGAGCGTCACAAAGGCATGAAGCAGGTTTTCCTGTCGTTCGATTTGATCGAGAAAGCGTTCCAGGTAATCCCGTGGTGTATCCGTCCCATTCCCAAATGAATTTACACTTTGTCGAAAAGACGCGGTGTGGCTCGGCCCGCATCCATATGACGGACGCCGAGCATCGGGGGGAGGCAGATTCAAAGGATTTCCAAAACCGATTCTGGCGGCCGACCAATTCGCGCTTTGCTGGCTGTGACCACGATAGGACGTTCCATCAAGATTGGATTTTTCACTATGGCTTCGATAATCGCGTCTTCGGAAAGGGACATATCGTCAAGCCCGAGTTCGGTGTATATCGATTCGCTTTTGCGCAGCAGATCGCGTGCGGGGATCGCGAGCAGATCGAGGATTTGTCGCAATTCGATATCATCCACCGGTTCTTTTAAATACTCTATAACCGAAACATCAATCCCGCGTTTCTCGAGCAGGGCAAGCGTTGCGCGGGATTTGCTGCAACGCGGGTTATGATAAATGTCGATACTTTGTTCTTCTTCGTCCATGTTCTAGTTCCGGCTGGCTGTCGTCTTTACCTATTTTTCGTAGGCTCGGACGTGGTTGTATTCGTATACGTCCTAAAATCTATTGTTAATCATTTTAGTGATAGTTTAATCATAATTCGTAGGAGTTTCCCGCTTTGTCGGAGCGGGACCGGATTTTCTCTTTAAAAGTTCTATTTTTATGTCCGGTAAATTGCCGACTGATTTTAGTATTGTGGTAGGGGATAGCAACGATCATATGCGTTTCCTGTTGCACATGATCCTCAACGCCCTTGGAACCCGAAATGCACTTACAGTTGAAAATAGGATAATGACTCCTGATCGGCGCCTAGTGAACTCGCGTGACAAGATCCTTTCAGACACGATCATGATGCCGACCGGCGGACTTCAGTTCTCGTGGATGTTGTGTGACTAACGGATACATCCCGCGACTTGTATCCAGATGTTAATGTTCACTGAATTCATGGAGAGTAACCATTTTGAGATCGTGCTCAATGCAAAGATTACCAAATCTTTAGCTGGAGCCTTCCAAGGAAAATGGGGTTGAAGCACGACTATAAAGCGTGGTTAGAAACTCGCGTGGGTTTATTTAGACAGACAGTTTTCCAGCCATGGCGCATCAAGTCTACGCGGTGTGTCAACCGATCTCCTGAACTTATTATTTGATTAGAGAGAATCTCAACGAGTTAAGCAAAACATGTCGAAGATTAGATTGTCAGAATACAGTACAATCATATTGCTCACCATGCATCCAAGAAACAGCTAGCCCAATACGCTTAGAGATCTTGGCGGTTGTGCGCCTCCGCGGATGAATGAGATCCAATCTCTCTGTTAGGTTTTCCGCCCTTTATGTTCACCCCGCTTGGATTCCAAGTGCAGATTGGAGCATTCTCGGCCCATACGGTTTTGTATGTTCCTGGTACAAAATATTCGATAAATGCGAGTTCGTTATCGCTATCATTAATAATGAAGTGTCGTTCGTTATCATAAATATAAATTGTATCCCCAGCTTGCACTCTATGCGGTTCCTCGTTGAGATGAAAAACTGCAGACCCACGCAATATAACTTGAAAATGTTCTGCGCCTTCATGGTGGTGGTTCGCGGCTTCAGTTCCTGGGGGGTATATGATCATCTCCCCTTTGGCAGCTTTGGTCCCCGAAAGTTGAGGAGTAAGCATATATATACGCTTTCTTGCATCGAACTCCGAATTTAGTAGTGGTTCTTCGGTCCAGTTTGTACATCGAAAGGTGAGGCCATCGGGGTCCCAATCCTTATCAAAACGCTCAGCACTTTTAATTTCGGAGCGAAAGATAATCGCTCCTTTTTTGCTTGTAACTTCAGCAGAAATTCCGGGGGGAAGGAGTATAAAGTGATCAGGGGTTAAAACCTTAGTTCCCTGATCCGTGACAATCTCAGCTTCACCTATGAGAATATGTGCCCACGAAAGGTCGGTATCAGCGACGCTGAAATCGACCTTTCCGCCGGCAGGTATATGCCACCGAGCAGTCTCAACATGATCTGATCCCACACGATCAGATGTTATAAGTCTCTGAATACTGATACCGTTTTGAAGACTCTCTAGCGGAATATCTTTTTCGTTAAAAATAACAGCCATGGTTATTCCTTCCTGAAATATTCCGAATTAGTCATTATTAGCCGGCGCTACTGCAATAATATCTATTTCAATTCGTGATCCTGGCGCGCTGAGGTTGTTAACGCACAGCATCGTACTTGCTGGTTTCCAATCGCCAAAATACTCACCGACAACTTCGTGCATTGCATCTGCTTCGCGTATGTCTGTGAGGAATTTTGTTATTTTCACTACATTACGCCAAGTTAAATTACATTTATCGAGGGACAGCTTGATGTCGTCCATAGCGCGACGAGTCTGTATTCGAATGTCATCAGGGAGGACGTGTTCCGCATGAATATGTGGGTGAGAGTGATAAAGTGGGGAGCGCTGTTGACCCAGAGACAAATAATATATCTGCACCACCTTGAACCCTTATTGATGGTGAGTATGGTAGTTTGTCAGCTTGAGTAGGATCAGGGTGTATGGGTTCAATTTTCATTATTTTTTCTTTGTTCAGTTTAACGATTAGAGTTTATGGGGACAAATACCGTCTCCCTAGTTTTGCTTTCAGCCTATTAAAAGCAGTCCCTCCCCATTTGACGTTTAAAGTCGCATAGGGAGGGATGTTTAACCCAATTGATAGCTAGCTCATTCCAGCAGTTTTTGGAAGCCACATTACAACATCGGGGAATACGCAGATAACAGCAACAAGTAGTAATGTTACAATGAAGTAAGGGGCCACTCCTTTAAAGATTTTTGGAAGAGGTACGTCAGGAGCCATTTTGGCCATAACGTAAACATTTATTCCGACTGGTGGAGTTATAAGAGCTAATTCAGACATGATCACCGAATAAATTCCATACCAAACCGGATTATATCCAAGTCCTAAAATGATTGGAAATGTAAACGGGATTGTCAAAATAAGCATTCCCCAGACATCAAGCACCATCCCAAGAAGAATAAATATTAAGCTCAATCCGAGCATAACTGTTAAAGCGCTAAAATCTTGAATTTCCATCCACTCTATTAAGCCCTGAGTCAATCCTGTCATCACAACGAATTTACCCATCATGTGACCGCCGCAGATAATCACAAATATCATACCGGAGGTTTGCATGGATTTAAGAAAGCACGTTTGAAGGGTAGACCAGCTTAGCCTTTTCATTGCTAAAGCTATTACAAGAAGGCAGAAAACACCGACACCCGCGGCTTCTGTGGGCGTAAATGCTCCACTATAGATGCCGCCGATCACGACTAGAAATGTCAAAAATATAGGTGCCATTTTCGATAGAGATGAGAACTTTTCCCTACATGTAAATTTCTCACCGATAGGCCCTAATTCGGGTTTTATTTTACAAATGATCGCAATGGTTAAAGCATACCCAACGGTCATTAATATTCCCGGGATAATACCCGCAATAAAGAGGGCCCCGATCGATGTTTCTGTTAAAATTCCATATCCGATAAGAATAATGCTCGGAGGGATAAGAATACCCAATGTGCCTGCGGCGCTAATGCAGCCCGTGGCTAGTGCATCATCATATTTATACTTTCGCATTGCCGGTATGCACATTGGGCCCATTGTAGCAACGGCGGTTACACTTCCGCCTGAAACGGCACCAAAACCTGCGCAAGCAACAACCGAAGATATTGCTAGTCCACCTGGTAGACGTCCGAGCCATCGGTATACGCATTCGTAAAGATCGTAGGCGATGTTGGTCCGCTGAACCAGCTGACCCATCATAAAATACAGCGGCACAGCAACCATAACAAAGTTTGCACCAACGTCGGTGAATGTTACGGCAATTTGAGTTTCCGCATGAGTAGGTCCCCCTACGACGAACAGCCCGACAGCTGCTGTGACGAGCATTGCGAATGCGATAGGGACACCAAGGACAATAAGCCCGAGCATGCCTGCAAAACCAAGTATTCCTATTAGGCTGGGGTCCATTAGATCAATCCTCGAAAATGTTACTTTCGACGTGCGTGAACGCGTCGGTTTTTATAAACACAGCCAGAATTCGGAGTGCGTAATAAGCAAGCAGGATCACGCTGATTACAAACATTGTCCCGGTCCATGCCCAGTACGGAAGGGACAGATATTCTGTAACGCGGCCAAGCTCATAGTCAAACCAGAATTCTTCCCAACCGTGGCGGGCTAAGAGGAAATATATGAAGATTCCAGATGCACAGTAAAACAGCGATAAAAGTTTTTGTGAATACGGACTCACAGCACCGATCAGAAGTTCCATCCGAACGTGTCCGTGGGTTCTTGTGCATTCAGGAATAGCAAATAAGAACACAAGCAAGAGTCCCCATTCGGTAAACTCTAAGCCCCAAATAAATGGGCTATTGAATATATACCGAAGCCCAACATCTAGAATAACTACGATAGAGATAAGCGGTAAAATAATTAAACCGCCGATTCTATCTAAAAACCCAGTTAATCTAGTTAAGTTTTTTTCTATCGCTTCCATAGTTTTTCCCTATTTGGCCGGCCAGATCGTTGTCTGGCCGGCCATATTAAAAGGATCATTTCTGAAGGATACGTTTAATACATTCCCTGCGCGGGATTGCTTGCCGTTTCGTCCATAATGTCGTTTGCTGACATAGCGGCGTATTTTGCAGCAAGCTTCTTAACGTCAGCTATGAATTGCCCTGCAGGCAGGCCTTTTTTCTCATTATCTGCAATAAACTTTGCCTCGATCGGCGCTACAGCAGCTTTCCAACGGTCAAGCTCGGCAGAATCCATGTCGATGACCTCGGTCTGTCCCATACCAACCATTTTATCAAGGTTCTTCTTATCATAAAGATCGTAAAATCCTGCACCCTCGGCAACTGCCATTTGACGCGCCCAGTTGTTGAAAACAACTTTGAGGTCAGCAGGCAGTTTGTTGTGCCAATCGGCACTTAAGCAATATTCGATGGTGAGAAGGTTAAAGCCGTTGGTAGTACGATATTTTGTTACTTCATGCGTTTTGAAAATCAACGCAATAGCATCGCTGAAATGAATACCATCAAGGGTGCCGCGCTGCATGGCGGTATAGGAATCAGCCCCCGGCATTGATACTTGGGTAGCACCGATAGCCCCAATAATCTGGGAGTGAATTCCACCACCTGCGCGGATTTTCATACCCTTGGCATCGGCAAGAGTGCGGACCGGTTTGTTTGTCCACAAATGGTAAGGGCTAGTATGGGCGACCCTGGCAATTTTTACTTTAAATCGCTCGTGCTCTTTTTTTAGATATTTTGCGTAAAGGTTCTCGGCCGTGATAACGGCTTCGTGTGAGTTGTTGAACAGGAACGGAAGGCCGAGCCCGTGCACCATATTATAGTCTTTTGCGCTATATAGTGAAAAGCATGGAGCATAATCGGAGAGCCCTGTCCGCGTAGCTTTTCGGCCTTCCTTAACCCCATGGACCGTCTTTGACCAAGTATCCTTTACTTTGATCTTGCCTCCAGACATGCGCTCCAAATTATCAAAACCCTTTCTTTGGAGTTTTGCGATTCCTGCAACTGCTGGAAGATGGCTAGAAGACATAAGCTCTATTACGGGACCATCGTAGGATACTTTGGCTGATCCATAATTGCCTTTTCCGTTAAACCAATCGGTTGCGCTGCTAAGCAACTTTTCGGCTTCTGCTGCGTTGCTTCCTATCGGGCCTGCGATTGCAGGGCCTGCTGTAAGCATGCTTAACCCTGCGACCACAGCAGTTGTTACAATGTATTTTTTATTCATAGTTTCCTCCTGATTTGAACTCTTAGCTTGGGTAGGTTTATTTACTGTAATGGTCAAAAAACCTTAGTCAAAACTACTTTTACTTGATCGCGAGCGGATTGACTGGAGAGCCAACCGCGCCTGTGATCGGAAGTGCCGGTGCCACGAACATGAATTCGTAAACTTTGTCTTCGGCACAATCGTCGGCGATATCTTTTAGATAGAAGATTTCACCCATCGTCAGCCCCATGATCGGAATAGCGATCCAGTGCCAGGGCTGGTTGATGTTCTCGTCGGTTTCGCACGGGCGCACTTCGTTGCCCCACGTATCTGAGGCATAACCGGCAATCTCCTTTTCGAAGATCCAGTCAAGGGTTTCGAAGGCCATGCCCGCGGCATCTCCACCGGCATATCCGTCCCAGCTGCCATCGTTCAGGCAGCGTTCCATCATGCCCGTGCGCAGCACCACATAGTCTCCCTTGCGGACTTCGACGCCCTGCTCTTCGCAGGCTTCATCCAAATCCTTGCAGGTGATCGGGTAGCCGTCTTCGAGGCATTCGATGCCCTTAACGCGCGGAATATCTAGGAAGACACCTCTACCGGTCATCTTGTTCTTGGTCTTCTCGATGCCGGCCTTCTGGGCACCGGCGGAGGTGACTTCGCGGCATTCATAGCCGTTCCACATATGGTCCCAATAGAAAACATGGCCGAGACCATCCCACTGCGTGCCGCACTGCAGTGGCATCATGACTAGATCATCCGCACCGCGAATGCCGCGGTGATCGAGCGTGCCGGCCCAGGCATCCGTGCCGGTGCGGGTCATCATGTGGATCGGGTTGAACCGGCCCATAGCAGGGTAGGGGGTCTTGGCGCCCTGGGGGCCGAACTGATCGTAGTTCAGGCCCATCGACATGACCTTGCCCTTCTTCACTAGTTGGGCCGCAGCGGCGACGTCGTCATCGGTGGTGTAGTTGAGGGTGCCGATCTCGTCATCGGGGCCCCACTTCCCCCAGTTTTTGCACCTCTCGGCATACTGCTCGAGAATTTCGTGCGTCACGCGCATATCGCTGTTGGGATTCGCCATCGTGGTAGTTCCTTTTACTTCGCTTCGATTGAGTTGATGTTGTGAAGTGTCTCCGAGCCCCCGACAGGGGGTATCGCCGGATTACGGAAGAGTTGTGCGATTATCGGCACCAATGTGTCGAGCGCTAGTCCCGGGTCGGACGAATCGCAGTCGCCATTGCTGAGAATCTGGATGCGGCCTGGATTAGCCAATGTGTAGACCATGGTCCCTAGCATGACGTGGAAACGCCAATAGAGGTCGTGCGGGGATAGGTCGGGCAGCGCGGCCTGAAGCGCGTCGAGGAACTGTCCGGTCGAATCGTTGAAATAGCGGGAATAGAGCTCGCGGGTTTGGTCGGTGTTTTCGGCGAGCATGCGGCCGCGGAACCGCGCAAATCCTTTGCCGCCATGCTGACCGCGCATCCCCGGCTCCAAAAAAGCTCGAACGATCTGCTCGAGAAGCGGCGGTCGGCCCGGTTCGGCCCGGCAGTCACGGAGCTGGGCCTCACGCTCTTGGGCAATGCCGGTGGCGTGGCGCGCGAAGACCGCTTCGAGAAGCCCCTTCTTGGAGCCGAAATGATAATTGGCTGCGGCGGAATTGGCACCGGCTTCGGCGGTTATAGTGCGCAGGGATACTCCGTTGCTTCCGTGTTCGGAAAACAACCTCTGTGCTGCGTCAAGAATGCGCTGGCGGGTGATCTCGCCTCGCGCTTCCCCTACGACGGTAGATTCTTCCCCGGCTCTCTCAAGCGGAAGTGCTGACACTTTTCCTCCCTTGGCGTCCGTTAGCCGGACACTCATGCAACGATATTCAATCAAGCGTTTGATTGAGTCAATTGATTGTCCGACCGCCTGTGTATGGAATTGGCCGGTGACTTAACTGGTGGTTCCGCCGAGCACGTCGGCCACCCAGTCGGTCATGTACTCGACTGCCAGTGCGCCATGATCGACCTGACAATGTTCGACACCGCCATCATCGGCGGTGAAGACCTTCAGTTCGGCACGCGGACTTTTTACGGCTTCGCGAATGGTTTTCTGGGCCATTTCCAGTGGGATTTGTCGATCCCCCTCGCCGTGCACGACGAGCAGCGGGCACTGGATGTTGGGGACCGCCTCTTCCAGATTCATTCGGTCGACGACCTCGAGAATCTCTTCGGCTGAATTGGTACCGAACACCCAGTTCATGTGCTCTTCCCAATGGGAGACCGACAGCTTGGTGCCGGTGCCATCCAGACGACCACGGGTGATCTTGCCGTAATCATTGATGCCGCCCCAGGCGACCGCGCATTTCAGGCGATGCTCGAAGCCGGCCGCGCGCGGCACGTAATAGCCACCCAGGCTGATGCCCGCCATGCCGATCCGGTCGGAATCCACATCCGCGCGGCCTTCCAGATAATCCACGGCGGCGCCAGCGGGAACTTCGGTTTCCGGGAACAGCTTGAGGTCCCGCAGGCGCAGGGCCTCGCCGACACCCGGGTGATCGATGAGGAGGGTGGAAATCCCCCGCGCGGCATAGGCGCGTGCGATCCCGGCGAGATAGAGGAACTCCTTCATCACATCCAGACCGTCGAAATGGATGATGCAGGGTGCCGGGCCGTCGCCGGAAACCGCCTTGGGATTTGCCGGGAAAAACAGGGCGGGTAGGCTCGTGTCCTTGTAGGGAACCTCAACCCATTCGACCGGGCCGTTCTCCCGTTCGACACCCTTGCGGAACATATCGAGCATCTGTTTGTAGGTCTCGATGCGGATCGGCGCTTCGGACTTACACATCCGCTCTGCCGTCATGTAGTAGACCGCCGCGCGTTTGTATTTGGCGCTGGCGCTGAGCCGGCGTCCGGCGGCATCGTCTTCATCGGCAAGGCGTTCGCTGCGTTCGCCGAGCATCATCCAGCGTGCGTGCCATGCATCATTGGCCGCATCATCGTTGGCGGCAGCAACGGGCTTAAGGGGCTCGAGCGCTTCATGCACCTCGGACAGGACGGCGCCGGAATTGATCGCCATGACGGCGGCCATCGACCAGGGATAATTGTCGGGGAAGTATTCGAACATCATGACGGCGGTCTCCTTGTTTCTGGTGTGCCAGGGTCTGGTGCCCCGTTGTGCGTGTGTCAGGCGGATGAGAGTTCTGACATGACCTTGTAGAGGTCGGCCTGTGCCTCGAAGCCAATGCCCGGGCGGTCTTCATCCAGCGTAAGATATCCGTCCACGACTTCGGCGTCATCGGCGAAATCCGAGAACATGCCGAAGGTGTTGGGATAGGATTCGCAGAGCAGCATGCCCAGCCCGGCAGCGATGTGCAGGGACATCTGGTTGCCGCCATGGGGCATCAGGCCGTTTTCGGTCCAGCCATGCTCTTTCAGCATCCTGATCGTGCGGGTGACCGCCACGACACCGTAGCTCTGGGGGGGATCGGTCTGCAGCACATCATGATCGGCGCGCATGCCACCAAACCGGACGAGATTCTGCACGTCCTGGGTCGAGAAGAGGTTCTCACCGGTGGCCAGCGGGGGCTTGTAGACCTCGGCCAGTTCGGCGAGCAATCCATAGTCGAGCGGATCGGTCGCTTCCTCGTACCAGCGCAGATTGTAGGGGGTCATGGCCCTGGCGTATTCGAATGCGGCTTCGCGGGTGAGGCCACAATTGGCATCAACGGCCAGGTTCCAGCCGTCATCGCCGACCAGTTTGAGCACGGCTTCCAGACGCGACATGTCTTCGGCCACGCTGGCACCGCCGATCTTCATCTTGAGCTGGGTGTAGCCCATGTCCAGATAGCCACGCATCTCGTCGAGCAGTTTGGGGGTTCCCTTGCCTGGCGCGTACCAGCCGCCGCCCACATAGACGAACATTTTCGGCTTGGCGCCGCCCGGGTTGTAGCGGGCCTCGATGGACCGGAAGGCCGGCTTTTCCTCGATCTTCGCGATCGCATCCCAGACGGCGAATTCGATCGTGCCGATGCCCACCGACCGGTCCGAATGGCCGCCCGGTTTTTCGCCCTGCATCATCACGGCGAGGATTTTTTCCGGATCAAGATTGTCCCGTTCCTCATCGATCAGGCTGTCGGGGTCGGCATCGAGGATGCGCGGAATGAAGCGGGCCCGCATCTGCGCGCCACAGGCATAGCGCCCCGTCGAATTGAACGCATAACCGACAACAGGCTTTCCGTCGCGGATGACATCGGTGATGACGGCGACCACGGAGGTGGTCATTTGGCTGAAATCGAACACCGCATTGCGCAGGTTCAAATTCAGGGGGATCGCGGTTTCGCGGATATCGGTAATGCGCATAATCGGTAACTCTTACGATGAGAGGATGGCGTGCGCCAACTCCCGATTAGTTATTGGGTGTTGAAAACCTTTCGCGCACCTCGCGGCGCAGGACCTTTCCGACAGCGCTGCGGGGCAGGTCGTCGACAAGGTGAATGTTCTTTGGCGCCTTTACCGAGCCGAGCTCTTTCCGGGCATGGGCGATGATTTCCTCAGGGCTGGCCACGGCTCCCGCGCGCAGCTGGACCGCTGCTTCGACCCGCTCGCCCCAGTGATCATCATCCGCGCCAAAGACGACGCATTCGTAGACATCGGGATGCCTGACCAGCGCCCCTTCAACGTCACCGGGATAGATATTGAAGCCGCCGGAAATGATCACATCGCGCAACCGGTCTTTCAGGAACAGATAGCCCCGTTCGTCGATCATGCCCCCATCGCCGGTGTGCAGCCAGCCATCCTTGAAGGCTTCGGCGGTGGCGTCCGGGTTCTTGTAATAGCCGGTCATGGTCAGACCACCGCGAACCACGACTTCGCCCTGTTCACCGGGGGACAGGATATTGCCGTCGGGGTCCTTGATTTCGACCCGCATCAGCGGCGTCGCACGACCCACCGAGCCATTGTTTTCGGCCTGTTCCAGCTCCGTTGAATTCATGGTGGTGCAGACCGAGGAGGCTTCGGTCTGGCCGTAAAGCGTTTCCAGCGCATGGGGGAACACCTCCTGGGCCTCGCGGATTTTCTCCGGCGGCATGGGGGCGGCGCCATAGATCAGATGACGTAGTTTGGGGAATTTGCGCGCGGCCATGCCCGGTTCGCCCATGGTTTTGTAGATCATGGTGGGCGGCATGAAGATGGTGCTGGCATCACGTTTTTCGAAGGCGTGCAGGATGCGGTCCGGGTCCGGCGTGGGCAGCACGATGTTGCGTCCGCCAGCGGCAAAGATCGGCAGCATCAGGATGAAGGCCGCATGACTGACCGGTGCGGCCGCGACTTGAACATCTTCGGCGTTCATGCGAAACACCGCGAGCACCGTGCCGATCAGGGTGACCCCGGTTCGGTAGGGCTGCATCACCGCCTTGGGCAGCCCGGTCGACCCGCCGGTGAACTTGATCGCCTGCAGATCCGTATTGGGGTTGAGCAGATAACGCACCGGGCGTTTGCCACGAAAGGCTTCGATCAATCCATCGACACTATCATCGGCTGATGACCGGCCATCCGGACCGGCGATCACCAGGGGCGTGTCCCCGATGTCGAACGCGTCCCGCGCGGCGTCGTCGGCAAACATCATGTCGGGCTCGACCAGATTCATTAGCGCCGTGTTCTCGGCCTTGCCGCTGCGCGGGTTCACGGCCACCCAGATATGCCCAGCCAGCTGGGTGGCAAGAATGGCGATCACATGCTGCAGATTGTTGAAACCACAGGCGCCGATCTTGGCCTGCGGGGTCGGGAACCGGCTCTGCAGGGCCGCGGCCAGGGCTTCGACGCGAGCCACCAGTTCGCGATAGGTCAGTTGCGTTGTGTCGTCTTCCAGCGCGATGCCGTCCGGATTGATCTGGCGTCCGCGGTAAAGGCTGTCGATGGGAAGCATGGGCTCTCGGTCCGGTTGAAACGCAAACGTCGTGCAAGGGGGGCATGGGTTCGCGTAACATGAACTCTAATGAACCGAGCCTGTCACGCATCATGCGCGTCCATTCGGTCTCACATTCTGGGAGAAAACCATGCCGAAGAAAGTTGAACACTGCCACTGGCCCGACGCGCCCGATATCTGGATGCCCTATGCCCCCGCGATCAAGGTTACGGGCGGAACGACCGTTTATCTCGCAGGTGTGACCGCCGCTCCGGTCTATCACAGCCATCCCCACATCCCCGACGAGTTCGCGGATATGCCCGATGACATGGACGGTCAGGCCCGCGCGGTGCTGGAGAATATGCGAAAGGGCCTCGATGCGGTCGGCGCGACGTTTGCCGACATCGTCACGGCGGACCGCTTCCTGACCGACATGTCCCAGCAGGACATTCTCAACAAGGTCTGGGCCGAGTATTTCGGAGATGCCAAACCGGCGACCACAACCGTGCAGATCGTTCAGCTGGCGACCGACCCACGCTGTGTGCTCGAGGTCAACGCAATCGCGATCATCGACTGATCACGATCCGGGTTCCGGGTCCCGGTATTTCCGGATCAGTTCATCAGGATCCAGGCTGTCGACCTGACGCAATTTTGGGAACAGCCAGGCGAAGCTGACCGCCACCGTGACCGTGGCCGCCCCGCCGACAATGACGGCGGGGACGGTGCCCCACCAATGGGCGGTGACGCCGGATTCGAACTCGCCCAGTTCGTTGGATGCGCCAATAAATACTGCTGTCACGGCGCTGACCCGGCCGCGCATTTCATCAGGGGTGATGATCTGCACCAGGTTCTGGCGGATGAAGACGCTGACTGAATCCGCCAGCCCCATGATCACGAGTGCGGCAAGGGACAGCCAGAAGATTTCCGAGATGCCGAACACGATGACGCCCAGCCCGAAGATGCCGACGGCAGACAGAAGTTTGAGCCCGGCCTTTTGGGCGACCGGGCGCTGGGTCATGTAGATCGCGCCCACGAAACCTCCGAAGGTGAAGGCCGAACGCAGAATTCCGAACCCGTCCGCGCCAACATTCAGGATGGTGGTGGCATAGACCGGCAGGAGGGCGATGGCACCACCGAACAGAACCGCAAACAGGTCGAGTCCGATCGCGCCGAAAATCACCTGCCGGGACGCGATGAATTTGAAGCCGGCCAGGATGTTGCTGATGCTGATCGGCACCTGACTGACGATCTGCACCGGCGAGCGGACCATGGCGGCCAGAATGGTGGCGAGCACGAACACCGAGACGGCGAGAACATAGACAAAGAACTCGTCCTGACCGCGCGCGGCGCCGAAGGAAATCAGCAGACCGGCGATGGTCGGGCCGATGATTCGCGCCATCTGGAAACCGGAGGATGACCATGCGATAGCATTGGCAAGGTCATGGCTGGGAACCAGGTTCGGCACGATGGCCATTTGTGCCGGGGCCTGAAACGCACGGGCGACTCCGAACAGAACGAGAATGGCCAGAATGATGGTGAAGTCGATTCGTCCCGACCAGGTTCCCCAGAGCAGGACGGTGGCGCAGACAGTCTGCAACGATACGCAGCCGAAGATAATCCGCATGCGGGGCAGGCGGTCCGCCGCCACCCCAGATACCAGAAAGAGCAGCGCGAAGGGGGCGAACTGGGCAAAGCCGATCAGCCCGAGATTGAGCTCGCTCGCAGTCAGCCGGTAAACCTGCCAGCCAACGGTCGTGATCAGCATTTCCGTGGCCAGAATGCCCGCAACCCGTGTGGCCCAGAAATACCGGAAATCTAGGTGGCCAAAGGCACGCATGCCGGTCAGCGCGCTTTTGGGCGCTGGCTTGTAATCTGGAGATTGGGGAACGGACATATGTCCTGATCGGGAAAGAGATGGTGCCGCCGGAGTGAATTGAACACTCGACCTCACCATTACCAATGGTGCGCTCTACCCCTGAGCTACGGCGGCACTATGTTCGAAAACGCGCGCGTTATGCCATGTGTGTTCGAGCGCGGCAAGGACCGCAGTTGGACTTCGTGAGGCGGCATGCAAATATTGCGGCAATCAGACCGCCCGGGAGCGTCGCAAAGTGCTTGAACGATTTCGACTTGAATTACAGCGACACAAGCAGCGCCCTTTTCTGGAAGCGGTGGCCGCCGCCTGTGCGCTGGTGGCGACGGCAGATGGCGAAGTCAGTTTTTCCGAACGCGCCCGTCTGGATTCGGTGATTGAAAGCCTGTCCCAGTTGCGCCTGTTCGACCCGCACGAAGTCGTCGATGCGTTCGACGAACATGTGGCGCGGCTTGCCGAAGTCGAGAAGGGGGCAGACGCCCTGCTCAAGGTTGTGGTTGTAGGCACCCGTGCCGAAGGTGCGGCCGATTTGCTGCTGCGGATCAGCGCCGCGATGAGCCTGGCCGATGGGCGGGACAGCGCGGATGAACATGCGGTGATGGAACAGATCTGCGCGGCGCTAGGGTTGCCGGACAAGGCCGTTGAAGACGCTTACGTGGCCGTCCGGGGATAAATTACGCATATCGAGAACGCAGCAACGATCAGGGAAGAGACCACCATGCTGAACTTCATCAATCCCGACACTCTGGCGCCGCCGCCGAGCAATTTCAGTCACGTCGTCGATGTGCCCGACGGGACACGTATGGCGTTCATCTCAGGGCAGGTGGGTGTCGACAGGGAAGGCGACAGTGTCGAGGATTTTGCCGGCCAGTGCCGTCAGGTTCTGGAGAATCTCGAACGGGCGCTCGCGGCGGTCGATATGAGGATCACCGACATCGTGCGCCTGAATGCCTTCATCACCGATGCAGGTGATGTGGGGGCCTTCCGCGATATTCGTGATGACTGGTCGGGCGGGCATCCGGCGGCTTCGACACTTGTGGTGGTCAGCGCGCTGGCAGCGCCGGGCTGGAAGGTCGAGATCGAGGCCGTGGCCGCGCGGGCCAAATGACAACCGAGAAATCATCCGGGCCGGGCCGGCGTGATGGCCGCAAATCCTCCGAAAGCGAGAAGGCGCGGCTCGAACGTCAGTCGGCCGCGCTGCGTGAGAATTTGCGCCGCCGCAATGCCCAGCGGCGTGGGCGGGAATCGACCGGGAACGACTCCGGGGATGCGCCGGAGAAGGCGTGACGCCATAAGTATCTGAATTTGTTCGATAAAGACATGGTTTTGCGCCGCGCTTGAGAGCGGATTGTCCATTCGTTACAAGCGGTTGTGACTTAGCAGCGCCGCGGGGGCCCGAGAATGTCGATTTTACCTGATACCTGGATCCGCCAGAAATCCCGGGAAGAGGGAATGATTGAGCCGTTTGTCGACGGGCAGACCCGTGACGGCGTGATTTCCTATGGCCTGTCATCCTATGGCTATGACGCCCGGGTCTCTGAAGAGTTCAAGATTTTCACCAATGTGGATTCGGCGACCGTCGATCCGAAGAACTTCAACGAGAAGAGCTTCGTCGACCGGACGACCGATATCTGCATTGTACCGCCGAACTCCTTCGTGCTGGCGCGCACGGTCGAGTATTTCCGCATCCCGCGCGATGTGCTGGTGATCTGCCTTGGCAAATCCACCTATGCCCGATGTGGCATCATCGTGAATGTCACGCCCCTCGAACCCGAATGGGAAGGCCATGTGACTCTGGAGTTTTCCAACACCACGCCCTTGCCCGCGCGTATCTATGCCAATGAGGGGGCCTGTCAGTTCCTGTTCCTCAAAGGGGAGGCTCCGCCGGAGGTCTCCTATGCCGATCGCAAGGGGAAATACATGCAGCAGCGCGGCATCACGGTTCCCAAACTCTGAACCGGGTCTCGCGTGGAACGACATTTATTTGCCGCATTCAGCCCCTAGAGCGGGCGCGTGTCAGTCACCCCAGCAATCGCAGATGACCCATGGACAAGATTAGAATTCGCGGCGGCCAGCAACTCAACGGCACCATCCGCATCGGCGGAGCGAAGAACGCCGCCCTGCCGCTGATGGCGGCCTGTCTGCTGACCGATGAACCGCTCATCCTGTCCAATGTGCCTCATCTCGCCGACATCACGACCATGGCGAATCTGCTGGGCCAGCATGGGGCGCAGGTTTCGCTGGAAGGACAGAACAACGAAGGAGGCCATACGGGTCGGGTGATGTCCCTGACCGCGCGGGACATCACGAGCACGACCGCACCCTATGATCTGGTGCGCCGCATGCGTGCTTCGGTGCTGGTGCTTGGCCCGCTGGTCGCGCGCGAAGGCGTGGCGACCGTCTCGCTGCCCGGCGGCTGCGCCATCGGCACACGCCCGGTGGATATACACCTCGCTGGTCTGGAGGCGCTGGGCGCTGAGATCGAGGTCGAGTCCGGTTATATCCGCGCATCCTCACCCGGCGGGTTGCGCGGGGCGCGATTTGCCTTTCCCAAGGTCTCGGTGGGGGCCACGGAAAATCTGCTGCTTGCCGCTAGTCTGGCGACCGGCGTGACAACTCTGGAGAATGCGGCCCGGGAGCCCGAGATCACCGATCTGGCGGAATGTCTGATCGCGATGGGGGCCATGATCGAGGGCGTGGGGACCGACACGCTGGTTATTGAGGGTGTGGACCGTCTACACGGTGCGCGGCACGAAATCATGCCCGACCGGATCGAGGCGGGCACTTATGCAATGGCGGTTGCCATCACCGGTGGATCGGTGACTCTGGAGGGTGCCCGGCTGTCCCATATCGATGCTGCGATGGCACCGTTGCGGCGGACCGGGACCTCCGTCGAGGAATCCTCCAGCGGGGGCCTGATGGTCAGCCGCAACGGCGCGAATTTGACGGCGGTGGATGTGGAGACCGATCCCTATCCGGGATTTCCCACCGATCTGCAGGCGCAGTTTCTGGCCATGATGACCGTGGCCGATGGGGCGTCGGTGATCACCGAAACCATCTTCGAAAACCGCTTCATGCATGTTCCCGAACTGCACCGCATGGGAGCCAATATCACCCTGCAGGGTCGCTCGGCACTGGTGCGCGGGGTCGAGCGGCTGGAAGGTGCGCCGGTCATGGCATCGGATTTGCGCGCCAGCGCTTCGCTGGTGATTGCCGGGCTGGCCGCCGGCGGTGTGACCGAGGTGCGCCGCATCTATCATCTGGATCGCGGATACGAGCGGCTGGAAGAGAAGCTGCGGCTGGTTGGCGCCGATATCGAACGTGTCGAGGATATGGAATGAGCGATCGGGTACCTCTGCGCAAATTGAAAGCGATGGGCGCGGAGGATCTCGCGGTCATTTCCAGTGCATTGCAGGATGCGATTGTCCCGATTGGAGATATCGGTTTCGAGACCGGCACTGGGCAGTTCGTCTTTGTGGCCAATCGCTTTTGCTGGGAAGCTGCGCCGGATGCGGCGACATCGGTCCCCGCCATGCGGATCAATGCCGGCGTGACATTTTCCAATGTGGTGGCAGTGCGGCAGCGAGGGATCGATTTTCGTGACCGTGGGGCCTTTCTCAACCTTCTGGCTATCACCTGCACCTCCGAACCCGACCGTGAAGGGCCGACCATCGAACTCACCTTCTCCGGCGAGACCGGAATTCGGCTGGAAACTACCGGACTCCTGTGCCATTTAGAGGACTTCGGCGAACCCTGGCCGACGCAGTGGCGGCCCCAGCACGCGGACGATTGACCTCGTCCATTGTTCGAACCCGGTAAAAACGCCGGTTTCGTGGCTGTTCCGCGGGTTCGCGTGGAAGGTGAATTGTGTCGAAGAAGACGGACAAACTGATTCTTGCCCTGCCAAAGGGCCGCATCCTCGGTGAGGCCTTGCCGCTTCTCGCGCGCGCGGGTATCGAGCCTGAGCCCGAGTTCAGTGACCCGGCAACCCGCAAACTGCGGTTTGACACGAGCGATCCGGGGATTGAAATCATCCGGGTGCGGGCGTTTGACGTTGCCACCTTCGTGGCCTTCGGGGCGGCGCATTTCGGTGTGGCCGGCAGCGATGTGATCATGGAATTCGACTATCCCGAACTCTACGCCCCGCTCGATCTGGATATCGGCAAGTGCCGCCTGTCGGTCGCCGCACCCCAATCCGTGGTCGCCGTCGACAATCCGGCACGCTGGAGCCATGTCCGCGTCGCCACCAAATATCCCAACCTGACCCAGCGTCATTTTGCGCGCCGGGGCGTGCAGGCCGAATGCATCAAGCTGAACGGTGCGATGGAGCTGGCACCGACCCTTGGCCTGTGCCGTCGCATTGTCGATCTCGTCTCGACCGGAGGCACCCTTAAGGCCAACGGGCTGGTCGAAATCGAAACCATCGCCGAGATCAGCTCACGCCTGGTGGTGAACCGGGCGGCGCTGAAGACCCGTGCGACCACGCTGACCGGCTGGATCGACCGCATTCGCGAGGCCACCGAAGGTGGACGCGATGCCGCTTAGGCTCGAAGCCACCCGGGACGGTTTCAGCCAGTCATTCGAAGCGTTTCTGTCCGAGCGGCGGGAGGCGGCTGTCGATGTGCGCGATGACGTCGCGCGGATCGTGGCGCGGGTGAAAGACGAGGGCGATGCCGCCCTGATTGAACTGACCGCGAAATATGATCGTCTGGATCTGACGGCTGACAGCCTGCGGGTGAGTGCTGCCGAGATTTCTGCCGCACGCGAGTCCTGCAGTGCCGAGGCCATTGCCGCACTGGAAACGGCACGCACGCGCATCATCGCCTATCACGAACGCCAGAAGCCCGAAGGCTTTGACTATGTCGACGACACCGGTGTGCGTCTGGGCAGTGTCTGGCACGCGGTTTCTGCGGCGGGGCTCTATGTGCCCGGTGGCACGGCGGCCTATCCGTCTTCGGTGCTGATGAACGCGGTTCCGGCCCGGGTGGCCGGGGTGGAACGTCTGGTGATGGTGGTGCCTTCGCCGGATGGTGTGCTCAACCCGCTGGTGCTGGCCGCTGCCGATATCGCGGGGGTGGACGAGGTCTATCGGGTGGGCGGTGCACAGGCCGTGGCCGCGCTGGCTCATGGGACTGAAACGATTGCGCCGGTCGATAAGATTGTCGGTCCTGGTAATGCCTATGTGGCCGAAGCCAAGCGTCAGGTGTTTGGTGTGGTGGGCATCGACATGATCGCCGGACCGTCCGAAATTCTGGTCGTCTCGGAAGCCGGTGCGGACCCGGAATGGATCGCCGCTGATCTGCTGAGCCAGGCCGAACATGACCGTGTCGCCCAGTCGATCCTGATCACTGATGATGCGGGATTTGCCGATGCTGTGACTGCGGCGGTGGCGCGTCAGCTCCCCGAATTGCCGCGCCACGAGATCGCCCGCGAGAGCTGGGAGAAATACGGCACGCTGATCGTTGTTGCCGATATGGAATCTGCATTGCCGCTGATCGACCGGATTGCGCCGGAGCATCTCGAACTGGTGACACCGGGTGCCGAAGCCCTGGCCGATACGCATCCGCAATGCCGGTGCCATGTTCCTGGGGCCCTATGCACCTGAAGTTCTGGGCGATTATCTGGCGGGTCCCAATCATGTTCTGCCGACATCGCGCACGGCGCGGTTTTCCTCGGGGCTTGGCGTTCTCGACTTCATGAAACGCACCTCGATGTTTTCGGCCACGGCCGAGAGCTTTGCGAAACTGGCGGCGCCGGTCATGACGCTGGCCCGTGCCGAAGGTCTCGAAGCACATGCCCGGGCGGTCGGGATCCGCGTTGCCGGGGCCGATGATGAGCAAACCTGACGCCTGGATCGCCCGGGTCGAAATCGACAACCCCGGGGTCGTTCGATATCACCCGGATGTGGAGCGCGAACTGCAGGTCGCCATCTACGACCTGACCGACGAGAACAGCTTTCAGCCCGACGCGACCCATTTCGGAAATGTCCAGACCGGCCCCTATGATCTGATATTGCGGGTGCAGGGGCGCCAGCTTGTCTTCGATATTTTCGATCGGAGCGGCGCGGCGATCGGTTCGCTGCCCCTGCCGCTCACCCCGTTCCGCAAGACGATCAAGGACTACTTCACCATCTGCGAAAGCTATTACGAGGCCATTCGCTCGGCATCTCCGGCTCAGATCGAGGCCATCGATATGGGACGTCGCGGGCTGCACAATGAGGGCTCGGACAAATTGCGCGATTTGCTTGCTGGCCGGATCGAGATCGATCATGGCACGTCGCGCCGGTTGTTCACGCTGATCTGCGCGCTGCATATCCGGGCCTGAGATGGGGGCGTTGCCGGGCAGTGTCCTGTTTGCGTGTGATCGCAATACCATTCGCTCCCCCATGGCCGAGGCCATCCTGAAGCATCTGGTGGGCCACCGGGTTTATGCCGACAGCGTGGGAGTGCAACCCGACGGCAACGAGGTCGACGGGTTTGCCATCGCGGTAATGCAGGAGATCGGGCTGGATATTGCGCGCCACAATCCCAAGAGCTTCGCGGATCTGCGCGACATGTCGGTGGACCTGATCGTCACCTTCACGCCCCGGGCACAACACCGCGCGCTGGAATTTACCCGCAGTCTGGCCTGCGAGGTGGAGTACTGGCCGATCCATCATCCCGGCGATGTGTCGGGCAGCCGGGAGGTGCGTCTGCAGGCCTATCGGGACACCCGGGACCTGCTTTTTGAGCGAATACGGACACGTTTTCCCTCTCCCGAGCGACATGCCTGATCTGCGTTTATCGTCGATCCGGCGCGAAAACGCTTGAGTTTAGCCGGGTTTTCGGGTTGCTTGCGCCAACCCACAATGTTGGGCATCTGAAAACAACAACGCGACGAAGTGTATGGCGAAAGAAGACCTCCTCGAATTCTCCGGCACCGTGACCGAAATCCTGCCCAATGCGATGTTCCGCGTTGAGCTCGACAACGGCCACGAAGTCCTTGCGCACACGGCCGGTAAGATGCGCAAGCATCGCATCCGCGTCCTGGCTGGCGACAAGGTCAATGTCGAGATGACGCCTTACGACCTGTTCAAGGGACGCATCACGTTCCGCTTCAAGTAGCGACGTGGACCGGCGCGGAATGGCCCCGTGCCAGCGCCCGCTGGGCGTGACCCATCAATCCTGCATCCATGGAGGGCTGCGTTGAACGCGCGCCTTGTTCTGGCTTCGGCATCGCCGCGCCGACGTGATCTGCTGTCCCAGATCGGCGTTGTGCCTGCTGACGTGATGCCGGCCGATATCGATGAAACTCCCCAGCGCGGCGAGGTGCCGGCCCGGCTTGCCCAGCGGCTCGCTTCGGAGAAAGCACAGGCTGTGGCCGCGCAGCAGAGCGATGCCTTCATCCTCGCTGCCGATACGGTGGTAGCGCTGGGCCGTCGCGCCATCGGAAAACCCGAAAGCCGGGACGCGGCGCGTCGGTTTTTGCAGATGCTCTCGGGCCGGCGACATCGGGTGCTTGGTGGCATATCCGTGATCGCACCGGATGGTCGTTCATCCCATCGTTTTTCCACAACGCTCGTGCGGTTCAAGCGTCTGAGCGAGGCTGAAATTGCCCGCTATCTCGATACAGAGGAATGGGACGGGAAGGCAGGTGGATATGCCATTCAGGGTCATGCCGCCGCATTCATCCCTGCAATCAGCGGGTCCTATACAAATGTGGTCGGTCTGGATCTGGCGATGACCCGTCAGATGCTCGAAGGCCTCGGATACAGGTTTGAAACATGAGCGGATCCGCGATCCTTATCGAAGCCAGTCCGGGCGAGGTTCGGGGCGCGCTGATCCGCAACGGCGATGTCTGGGATGTGGTCCATCACCGGATCACCAGCCCCAGCCTGATCGGCGCGACCTATCGCGGTCGGGTCCGTCGTGTCGACCCGGGAATCAATGGCGCCTTCGTTGATATCGGGATCGGTGCCGATGCCTTCATGCGCGCGCGCGATGCCTCGATCCCTAACGAACGGGGTGCCCGGCGCGCCCGGATCGCCGAAATGCTCCATGAAGGTGCGCAGATCGACGTGCGTGTCGTGGCCGATGGGTTCGCCGAAAAAGGCCCGCGGGTCGTGCGGATTGCCCCCGATGACAGTGTCACTGCGCCGGACATCCCGGCTGTCCTGATCGCGCCCCTCGATCCGGTGTCCTATATTCTCGCGCGTTATGCCGGGGATCGGGTCACGGCGGTGGTGTGCAGTGATGCCACGACCGAGAATCAGGCGCGCGACTGGTGCAAGGCCAACCGCCGCGAGCTCTTTGAACGGATCACCCGTGAACGTCTGGGGCTGTTTGCCGAACATGGCGTCGAGGATGCCATCGAGGCCGCGCTGGAACGTCGGGTTGCAATCCCGGGCGGGGCAGAACTCGTCTTCGATCAGACCGAGGCGCTTTGCGTCATCGACATCAACTCGGCCTCCGATATCGGCAAGGCCGGGCGCGGACCCCGTGATGTGAATTCCAAGGCCATGCCCGCCATTGCCCGGCAACTGCGCTTGCGCAACATCGCCGGGGCTATTGTGATCGATGCCCTGAAAATGGGATCGGGGGATGACCGCAACCGGGTGCTGGTGCGTCTGCGCGAAACCCTGAAAGGTGATCCGGGCGCGTGCCATGTGCTGGGGATGACCAATCTCGGTCTGATCGAAGTCACGCGGACCCGAATCGGGCCCTCGCTCGGCGAGCGGCTGCAGGGGGGCTATGTGACACCCGCTCCGGCGCCGGAGGCTGTCGCCCTGGAGGCACTGCGCCAGGTCATCCGGACCGCCGCCACGACACCGGCAGGGGGGTATCGCCTCGCTGTGGCGCCCGGGGTCGCCGACCTGCTTGAAGGGCCACTGCAACCCGCACTGGATGACGCGAGCCGGCATGTGGGTCAGCTGGTGCTTCAGCGCGACCCGGACCGCCGCCCCGACCGATTCGAGGTCATGCTAGGTTCGGGCTCGTAGCAGACAAAAATACAAAAGACGAAACACGCAAGACGCCATGAGAAAACCCTGTCCGATCTGCGCCAAGCCTGTGCATGAAAAACATCGTCCCTTCTGTTCGGAACGCTGTGCGAATGTTGATTTGTCCCGCTGGCTTGAGGGCAATTATCGCATTCCCACCGATGAAGCGCCGACCGTCTATGAGGGCGGGTTGAGTGAAGCGGAAGACGAATAGGTCGAATTCCGGCGCGGGCGCTGGACAGGGCGTCTGAATTTACGTATATCCGCGCCTTCCAACTGCCCATGTGCCCGGGTAGCTCAGTTGGTAGAGCACGCGACTGAAAATCGCGGTGTCGGTGGTTCGAATCCGCCCCCGGGCACCATTTTCCCCGATAGATTATACTCTTCCTTCCGCGACCACTTCCGGTCGTGTCTGCATGAGGGTGTCTGATGACCGGTTCCGATGCACGCAAGGCCTTCGACAGCGAGGTCTTCGAATACTGGATTCCGCGGCTGGTGGCCGACGGGATGGATATCAATGACGTGCACACCGTGCGTCCCCAGGTGACAAGCTGGGATGACTGGCCGGGTGCCTGGGAAGCCGTGGGGGAAAGCTACTTGGCGCTGGCCCGGCAGCGACTGGCCGATGGCGGCGCCGTCACGGCGGGTGAGGCCTTTGTGCGCGCCAGTCTGTGTTTCCATGTGGGGCAGGTGGTGGCCAGTCACATGCCGGCGGTGAAGCGCGATCTGCAGCGCCGCAAGGAAGCCGCCTTCCGGGATGCCGCCCCTCATCTGGTGCCGCCCGCCGAACGGGTGGAGATCGACCACAACTGCGTCACCCTGCCGGGATATCTGCGGCTGCCGCTTCACGGCGAGAGGCCCTGTGCCTGTGTGATCCTCGTGCCGGGGCTGGATTCCACCAAGGAAGATTTCATCACCCTGTCGGAGATGTGCGCGCGGCGCGGCCTTGCCAGCTTTGCTTTCGATGGGCCGGGGCAGGGCGAGGTGCATGACCATGAAAAACTGGCCGAAGGCTATGAGGATTCCGTCCTGACCGTCTTTGCGGCGATCGCCGCGCGGCCGGAGATCGACAGTGATCGCATCGGCATTCTGGGGCGCAGTCTGGGCGGCTATTACATTCCGCGTGCGGCGGCACTTGAACCGCGTATCAAGGCACTCGCGGTATTCGGCGGGGCCTTTGATCTGGGAGATTGGGACACCATGCCGAAGACCATTCTCGACGGGTTTCTTTGGGCAACGGGCAGCGCGTCCATGGGGGACGCCCGCGCCCGGATGGGTCCGGCAAGTCTGGCGGACTGTATCGACAAGGTCGTCTGTCCGACCCTGATCGTGCACGGCAAACGAGACGGTATCTTTCACTACACTCAGGCCGAACGCATCGCCGAAGCCATCGGCGAACGGGCCGAACTGGTCATCGAAGAGAACGGTGTGCACTGCTGTCACAACTATGGCTTCAGATATCGCACTATGATGATTGACTGGATGGCACGAACCCTCTGACAATCGCGCCGCCACCACCAAGGGGAGACCGCCATGTCGACAAAGCTGATGGAGAAGACCGCCGAGGTTGCGGGCGAACGGGACATCGCCACCCATCGGGTGCTGCTGGAAGACGATTCCATGATCGTGACCCACTGGGTCTTCAAGCCCGGCGAGCAGACGGGCTGGCACCTGCATGACCGGGACTACATGCCGATCCAGTTGTCGGAAGGCAGATTGCGGTTTGAGTTTCCCGGTGGCGAGACGAAGGAGCTCGACTATGTTCCGGGCACATCGTCTCACGTGAAGGCACCGGTCGAGCACAACGCGATCAATATTGGCGATGTCGATATCGTTGCCATCGAGATCGAATTCAAAACATGAACGGACCGAATTGTTCGTGATCCGCGCAGCCCGCTCAGAGGATTGACCACCGCGTGACCTACAATTTTGATGATCCGATTGGCCCCGGCGACCGGGCGCCCGACTTTGTTCTGCCGGACGGGGACGGCAAGCCCGTCAATCTCTACACCACGGTGCGGGGCGGCATGCCGCTGGTCCTGTTCTATCCCGATCTGGCCATCTTGCAGGCGGAGGCCGCGAGCCTTGCGGCCGTCACCGATGAACTCACGGCATTGCCCGCCCATGTCTTCATTGTCGTGGATGCGGCGCCGGCCCGGACCTTGCCGGAGCTGGCCGCGCCATTCCATGTGGTTCGTGACCCAGGCCTGACCACCCTGGCCGCTTGTGGCCTGCGGGCGGATGGGCGTGTCATTGCGCTGCGATACGATCCGAATCTGCGCCTGACCGGGCTGCGCCGCAACGGAGCCGAGGCGATCTGGCATTTTGTGGAACAGGCCCGTGCGCGACCTCCGGCCGAGGCCCCGCGTCTGATTCAGGAAACGGCACCGGTGCTGATCGTGCCCCATGTGCTCTCGCCCGCATTCTGTACCGAGCTGATTCAGCTGCACGAGGAACAGGGCAATGTTCCCTCGACCGTGAATTACAACAAGGACGGGGTGGATGTGCAGGAAGTCTTTCCCGAGCACAAAATCCGCCATGACCATGATGTGGTGGATGCGGCGATCAACCGGCGTCTCGACGACGCTTTTGCGCGTCGGGTCAATCTGGAAATCTGGAAGGCGTTCAATTTCGAAGTGACGGCCCGCGAGCCCTTCAACGTGGCCCGTTATGCCGGCGAGGAAAAGGGGCACTTCGCGGTACATCGCGACAACACGACACCGACATCGGCCCATATGCGATTCGCGGTCACCGTGAACCTCAATCCCGATGACTATGATGGCGGTGCCTTGCGGTTTCCCGAATACGGGAACGATCTCTACGCGCCGCCGCTGGGGGGCGCGATCGTGTTTTCCTGCTCCCATCTGCATGAGGCGAGCCCGGTGACCCGTGGCACGCGCTACGCATTGCTGGTGTTTCTCTTCGGTCCGGACGGGGTGCGTCAGCGCGAGGCCACCCTGAAAGCGATGCAGAATGGCGGCTGAACGATTTTCAGGCTTTACACGTCCGGCGCACATATCGGTAAAGGCGTTTACACCTAAACAATTGAAATATATAGTTTAATTTGCGGTTCGAGTCTTTCTCCCGCTAGGGTTTCTCTGTCGTTGGATCATACGATCAACGGCAGTGAAACTTCAGCAGGCGAAAGGTGCCAATCCGATGAACCAGATACTTAAAGCAGCACGGCCCGATCTTCGCACCATCGAAACCGTGTGGAGCGCTCCGGCCACCCCGTCATTGCAGTATGACAAGGATGGGAACCCGGGCACTGTTGTTGTTGCCTTTCCGGGCGCGTCTTCGCGGATCAGCGGGGCGGAGACCGCCGCATCCGATCATCGCCGGTCGATGGATATTCCCCGTTCGTCCCGGGCCGATTATGACGATGGTGATCCGGGAACTGTTCTGACCTGACCGACTCGGATTCGGATAAGCCCCTCTTCGGATTGAAGAGGGGCTTTTTCATGGGCGGTCGATATAAGTTGGGTCAGGCGGCTTCCCGGGTCTTGGGAATTCCGCCTGTCTCTACATACCGATACCGTTCGGCAAGAATCGGTGCGAGCTGGCGACGGCGATGATCGGTCACCCCGATCCACATGCGCAGCAGCCGCCGTTTGCGATCCGGTTCGTCATGATCTTCATAGGCCTGACGAGCATGCAGGATCGAATGGTTGTTGATGAACTGCATGTCGCCTTCCTGAAAATCCATCTTCAGGCGCAATTCCTCGCGGTTCGAGATTTCCTGAAACACATCCAGAGCTTCACGCTGGGCCTCGCTCAGGGTCAGTTCCTCGCCGTAGCGGGACACCGATTCCATGAAGGAGCGATTGGTGACCCGGGCAGCAATCCGTCCGTCATGTGCGGTCAGCATGGGTACGTCGTACCAGGGCTGTTCGCCATCAGGGTGATCGCCCCGCCAGTCAACATGAAAGGGGGCATAGAGGACATCGAGAAGATCCGGCCGTTCGTCGAGCAGCACATTGTGCACGGCCGGGGCGCTCACCAGATAGCTGGTGCCACCGGACTTGGCGGTTCGCAGGCAGAACAGCCCCAGCAGATCGACCGGCAACTGGTCGCAGTGGAAATCCAGGCGGTTCTTGGTCTGATACCCGCGGGCATCCGGGTCATCTAGGGTCTTGCCCTCATCGGTCACATTGCCGAGCAGATGGCCACGTGAATTCTGCGAAACCGGGCGTCCCATATGTACTCCGAGGCCCCAGTAGATGAGTCCGCATTCATTATTTGTGTAGCGTTCCCGGGGAATGCCACGGATCAGGATCACGCCCAATCCGTCGGTGACCCGGGAAATCAGTTCGTCGAGCCGTGCCTTGAAGGTCGGAATGGGGAAGGCATCTGCACCGAACGGAATTTCGAGACGGGCAGATTTGACCGCCTGCAATGCTGTATCGATTTCAGCAATTTCATCAGCGGTCAGCGTGTGGAGCCAGCGATTATCCTTCTGGATATTGGGCCCGACCCATGCGTCCGGTGCCGTGATTCTCTCTCGAATGATTTCGGTCATAGATTTCCCCCGCAACGATTCTGTTCTGGTGCCGACACTATCGGGAGTGGTAGATCATTTACAACGATCTCGCGCGCAGATTGCAAATGAAAAAATTCACAATTTTGGAATTTGTCAGGACAAATTCACTTGATCTCCGCGGGCGTCGCTGCCATCGTTTTGCACAGAACGAATTTCGGAACTGCACCTGAGACATGGGTGCAGCAACCAGATCGGTTTTTTGGACCCAACCGGGTCCTATTCAACGGGAGGAACCCCAAATGAGTTTTAAAAGCACCCTTGTGGCTGCAGTCAGCGTTGTCGTTCTTGCGACTTCCGCACAGGCAGCCGAACAGTATCGTATCGGTGGCGGCCCCGCAGGTGGCGGCTGGCATCCTTCGGTCAGCGCTGGCGCACAGCTGCTGAACGCCGAAATTGGGGATAAGTTTAAGTTTAATTATTCGCCCTCAAATGGCTCGGTCGACAATGTTCGCCGAACCGCCTATGGAAAGTTTGACACCGCATGGGGTCACGTTGGTCAGGTTTACCAGGCTTGGAACGGTGTTGGCCTTTTCAAAGAAGATGGCGCACTTAAGAATTTTCGCATCATCGCTAATGTGCGCAAGCAAACCCAGATTGTTGCGGTTCTCGCTGACAGCCCGATTAAGTCCTACTCGGACATGAAGGGCAAAATCGTTAACCTCCTGAACAAGGGTTCAGGTAGTAACGTGAACTGTAAAAATATCATGGCAGGTGCTGGCATCATTGATCAAATCGATACCCGCAATCTTGGTTTCAGTGACTCCGCCCGTGCGCTCGGCGATCGTCAGATCGACGTGTTCTGCTCTGCCGGTGCACCGTTCCTGATCCCGGCTCTGACCCAGCTTTCGATTTCTAAGCCCGTTCGTTATATCTCCTTATCAGATTCTGAGCAGGCCGCCGTTATCAAGAAAAGCCCGTTTTACGCGGCAGTTACTATTCCGGTGCAGGCTGACGTAAAGGGTATGACCGAGCCGGCAAAGTCGATCGCATATGACGTGTATTGGCTCGCCAATAAGTCCATGTCGGACGGAGCCATTACTGCGATGCTGGAAACTACAGCTGATCCAGAAAACCTAAAGAAGCTTGCAGCAGTTGCTGGCTACTGGAAGACGTTGAATGGCAACTTCGCCAATCTCAAGGCACTCGGTATTCCTTTGCATCCGGCGGCTGCCAAATATTGGAAGTCTCGAGGTTCCAGTATCGATGGTGTTCCGGTTGCGGGATACTAGTTGGTAATTTCCAACCACCCTATCTCTTGAGTACGGCAGGGCGTGAAGTAGGTAACCTTACTTCACGCCCTAGTTCGATTATATAGCGTAAATGCAGGCAAGACTGCTCTTAGGGAAACATCGGCTATGGCGATCACCACACTTTCAGTATTAACCAAGATAGGAATTATCGCTGACGAGATGACGCCGCCGCGTGGTCTGGCAGGAATTATCCGTCCGGCCTTTTCTCTTATTGCCGTCATATATGCCTATTTCTTTATTCACATCTCGTTCTTTGGGCCGCCAGTTGAAGAAGTCTTTCGGGGCACATTTATACTCGGTACCGGCGTCATGTCGCTGCTCGCCTTCAAGAACCGTCATTCGTCCATTCGGGAACGTATCATTTGGCTCGATGAATTGTTCAGCATTACCAATTTGGCAATGCTCGGTGCAGCAATCGCCATCTGGATTCACTGGCAGGTCTCTGATTCCCCGAAAAGATGGGATCAGTATTTCGACGATACTGTTCGCATGGTCGGGTTTATAGGCGCGGCGCTTGGTATTGCCCTTTATTTCTTTGAAGGCCTTCGCAAAAAGATTGGTGATGGCTTTTCGATTTCTGACTTTCTCTTTATCGCCTGCATCATCATCTCGGTCCTCTGGTGGGTGGAGCATGTTCAGGATCTTCGGATTGCCTCAGGCCGTCCGATTCCGGCGCTTCTATTTATCTATGCTGTCATGATGGTGTCAGTTAGCTTCGAGATTGCGCGACGGATTGTTGGCCCTTTGATTCCGCTGATTGGGTTCCTGTTCTTCATCTATGCGTTTGAAGATATCGGTCAGGCGATGCCTGGCATCTTGAACCATCCGGGATTCCCGGCTGAGGAGGTAATGGACTTCCTGATAGCCTCGACGGAGGGTATGTTCGGTCTTATTACAAATGTATTTGCGACCTTTATTGTCATCTTCGTCATTCTAGGGGCCTTTCTGGAGAAGACAGGCCTTGGCGCCGTCATCATCAACACGGCCTATCGCATGACCGGTGCACGCACCGGTGGACCGGGCCTGGCCGCGGTTATTAGTTCGGGCCTGTTTGGCATGATCTCGGGCAGTGGCGTGGCCAATGTGATGACCACGGGAACCCTGACCATTCCCCTAATGAAGCGTGTTGGCTATCGCCCGGCTTTCGCCGGTGGTGTCGAGGCGGCTGCGTCAACCGGCGGTGCCTATATGCCGCCGATCATGGGTGCAGGTGCCTTCCTGCTCGCCGAGCTAACTGAAACGCCCTATTTTGACATTGTTAAGATCGCGGTTATTCCGGCGGTTCTCTACTATCTCTCGGTGGGCCTTATCGTTTATTTCCGTGCGGTGAAGGACCGTCTGCACGGCGTGCCAATCGAGGAGCTGCCCCGGTGGGCCGACATCATTCCACGGCTGCATTTGCTGCTGCCGATCCCGGCGATGGTGTTCTTCCTGCTGATCGGCGATTCGCCTTTCCTGGCGGCAGCAAAAACGATCCTGCTGATCATGATGCTCAAACTGATCGATTTGCTGGTGTCGATTCCGACGGCCAAGTCGAAGACCTCATGGAAACCGTTTCTGGTGATCTCGATTGTCGTTGGCGTCCTTGTTTATTTCTTCGGCATGAAGATTGGCGCTCCGTTCTCATGGTTTGTTGAGGACTATGTGGGCATCGGCTTCGGTGATGCGGCCTATTGGGTTGTATTCTCGTTCATCGTTCTGAAGATCGCCGAAATTATGATCTACGGTCGGGATGAAGAGGCGGCCGCGGCTGCCGCGCTGGTGGAATCCAACCAGAACATGATTGCTGTCGATGAGAACGCAAAACCCATGACCGGGCTGCGCGATGTTCTGATCGAGATGGGGCGTACCATCTGGGTCTCGCTTGAGGCCGGTGCGCGCAACACATTGGTGGTGAGTTGTATCGCCGGTGTGCTGGGCATCCTGCTGTCTGCGGCGACCAAGACCGATCTGCCAAGTACCATCGGTGGTGTTCTTATCTCGGCCAGTGGCGGCATCCTGCCGATCACGATCGTTCTGATCATCATCGCCGGTTATATCATCGGCATGGGTCTGCCCATTGTGGCCAGCTATGTGCTGCTCGCGATCTTCTCGGTCGGCGCGCTGGTTGATCTGGGTGTGCCCGCTCTGGCAGCACATATGATCAGCTATTGGGTGGCGGTTGTGAGTGCAGTGACACCGCCTGTTGCGTTGGCAGCCTTCGCGGCCAGTTCGATCGCGCAATCGGATCCTGTTGCGACCGGTAACCAGGCATTCAAGATGGCGTCCACGATCCTGATCATGCCGTTCCTGTTCGTCTACACACCGCTGTTGCTCGACGGGACGACCATGGAAATCACGATCACGGCCGTGGCCTGTATCTTTGGTGTGGCCGCGTGGGCCATCTTCCTGGAAGGCTTTGGCAATGGGCGCATCATCCGGCCGATTGCAGGGTTGGTTGCGGCCTGTCTGCTGTTGCCCACCGGCGCCATCATTTCGCTGATCTTCGGGACGGAAAGCGCGCTTCTGTATGAGCTGTATGCTATTGGCGCGGCGCTGACCGTCGTGTTGCTTCTGCTTCTGTGGCGTGACCGGGCTGCGAGCTCCGCGTAGCGCGACGGAACAAACAAAATGCGGAGAGGGAGACACAGGTGTCACAACATCGCGTCTCCCTCTTTTGCTTTGTTGCCTAGGGCAACACAGGGTTGCGGGCGAGGCGGAACACTTGGGCGCGGCAGAACATTGTCTGGGACCAGGCTGAACGGCTATGACACTGATTGGACAACATCTGAGACATGAACGGCCCTGAGCAACGGGCTGGATGAACATCCATTCAGAGGGGAATACCAGAATGGCGAAAATGACCGGCGCGCAGGTGATGGCCGATATGCTGAAAGGCTACGGGGTCACCCACATCTTCCACGTGCCCGCCGTGCTGCGCACGACGATGGTGGAACTCGAGAAGCGCACCGAGATCAAGCGGCTTGCACGTGCATTCCGAGGCCACCGCAGCCTATATGGCCGATGGCTATGCGCGCGCGACCGGCAAGCCGGGCATCTGCATGGCGCAGGTGATCGGCGCCCTCAACCTCGCCGCCGGCCTGCGCGACCCGTGGCTGGCAAAGGCACCGGTGATCGCCATGACCGGCGGACGCGACCCGAAGACGAAGTTCCGTCACGTGTACCAGGAAGTCGACGATGTCCCGGCCTTTGAGCCGGTGACCAAGTTCAACGCGACCGTGGATGACGTGTCCCGCTTCCCCGACATGGTCCGGCAGGCCTTCCGGGAGGCCACGACCGGCACCCCGGGCCCTGTGCATCTTGCAGTTCCGCGGGAATGAAGGGCAGATCGATGCCGAAGAAGCCGATATGGAGCCGCTGATCGAGGAGGCTTTCGGCCAGCTGCCGGCCTATCGCCCCGAGCCCTCCGAAGCCGCCCTGCGGGCCGCGATGGACGCGATCGAGGCCGCCGAACGCCCGGTGATCGTCGCGGGTGGCGGCGTGCGGTGCATCCGGTGCCCAGGCCGATGTGGTGGCGCTGGCCGAACGTCTGAACATCCCGGTCGCGACCTCGCTGAACGGCAAGGACACGATTGCCGACAGCCATCCGCTCTCGGTCGGCGTGGTGGGCACCTATTCGCGCGAAAGCGCCAACGTCATCGTCAACGAAGCCGATCTGGTGATCTATATCGGATCCACCACCGGCGGCATGGTGACCCATTTCTGGGCCGTGCCGACCATCGGCACCAAGGTGGTGCATATCGACATCGAGCCGACCGAGATCGGCCGGAACTATCCGGTGGTCGCCGGCATTCAGGCCGATGCGAAGGTGGCTGTCCAGCGCCTGCTGGCGATGACCAACGCCGAATCTGCCGGCCGTCGTTCGGCCTGGGCCGCGCGCGCGGGCGAAGCGGATCAGCAGTGGCGGGACAAGTACAACGACCTGCTGACATCCGAGGCCGAGCCGATGCGCCCGGAGCGGATGTGCCACGAGCTCAGCCAGCATCTGCCCGATGACGCGATCGTGGTCGCCGATACTGGCCATACCGGCATGTGGATGGGCGGGATGCTCGACCTCAAGTCGCCGAACCAGAGCTATATGCGCTCGGCGGGCCATCTGGGCTGGGCCTTCTCGGCCGCGCTCGGCGCCAAATGCGGCGTGCCGGATCGTCCGGTCTTCTGTTTCACCGGTGATGCCGGGCTTCTGGTACCACATCGGCGACGTCGAGACGGCGGCCCGCTGGGGGATCAACACGGTCACGCTGGTCAACAACAACTCCTCGGGCAACCAGTCCAAGCGCGGCTTTCGACCGGGTCTATGGAGGGGAGCAGACCGATGAGGCCCGCAAATTGTGGCAGTTCACCGATGTGAACTTTCGCCCGCATCGCCGAGGAGATGGGTGCGGTCGGCATCCGGGTCGAGAAGCCGAACGAGCTTCCCGGCGCGATCCAGCAGGCCTTCGAGGCGGCCAAGACCCGCCCGGTCATCCTGGACGTCACCAGCGACCTGAACGCATCTGGCGCCGCTCGCGGTCAGCTAGGATCAACACATCGTCCGTGTGCCGGCCCCGCCGGGAGCACGGAATGGAGAGCACAAAATGGCGGACACCGCCTTCAAACTGGCAACAGTGGAAGACGGGCGTTCGCCATTTGCCGTTCTGGTGGTGGGGGACGCGGCCTTCCGGGTCGACACCCTCTACAGGGCCTGGCGGCAGGGACGGCGGGGCTCAGCGCTGCTTGGTGTTAGCAGCATCCAGCTTCTGCTTGCGGAATGGGATCAGAATTTTGACGCGCTCTGCGAGATGGCGGCCTTCGCCGCAGCAGGTGACGCGCCCGAGGAGGTGACTGTCGATATCTCGTCGGTGCGCTTTCTGCCGCCGATCACGGCCCCGGGCAAGATGATCTATGCCGCCGCCAATTACGGTGATCATATCCGCGAGATGCTCAATGCTGGCACGGCCAGGAACGATGCTGAGCGCGACGACATGCTCGACCGGGACAAGACCCGTGTGCGGCCCTATTCGTTTCTCAAGGCACCGAGCGCCCTGTCCGGTGCCCATGACGATATTATTCTGCCGTCAGACAGTACCAAGGTGGATTGGGAGGTTGAGCTGGCGATGGTGGTGTCACGCCGCACGAAGCGGATTGCCGCGGAAAATGCGATGGACTGCATCGCCGGATTCATGACCACCAATGATGTCTCCGCGCGGGACTGGAATATGCGCGAGGACTGGGTGACCCTGCGGACCGACTGGTTTGGTGGCAAGAGCCACGACACCTTCGCACCCATGGGGCCCTATTTCGTGCCCCGGGCCTTTGTGCCCGATCACATGAATCTGCGTCTCACCCTCAAGGTGAATGGCGAAACCAAACAGGATGGCAACACCGGCGAGATGGTGTTCTCCCCCGAGGAGCAGATTGAGTTTGCCTCCGAGATGATCACCTTGGAACCCGGCGATATCCTGTCGACGGGAACCCCGGCAGGTGTCGGCCATGGTGCCGGGACCTATTTGCAGGTTGGTGACGTTGTGGAGACGGAAGTTGAAGGTCTGGGCGCCATGCGCAACAACGTGGTAGCCGAGACAACGGATTGACGCCGCTGCGCCGACGCGCGAGGCTTGAGCAACAAAGCAGGGAGACCGACATGGCGAATGCGGAAATCGTGGATCTTTACCCGAGTGTGCAAGATCAGGTGAGTGCCGAGGAATGGGAGATGCGGGTCAATCTGGCCGCGGCCTATCGGTTGGTGGAACTCTATGACATGTCGGATATGACCCGCACCCATATCTCTGCGCGGGTGCCAGGCGAGGACACCTTCCTGCTCAATCCCTACGGGTTGATGTTCAGCGAGATTACGGCTTCCAGCCTGATCAAGGTCGATCAGGACGGCAACGAGATCAACAATGCTGGCCCTTACAAGATCAACCCGGCCGGGTTCACGATCCACAGTGCCGTTCACGGTCATAGCCATGAATTTGCCTGTGTCCTGCACACCCATTCCGAAGCGGGCATGGCCCTCTCGGCGATGGATTGCGGGCTGCTGCCGATTTCCCAGCATTCCATGCGGTTTTACAACCGGATTTCCTATCATGACTATGAGGGGATCGCGCTGGATCTCGACGAGCGCGAACGCCTGATCAACGATCTGGGCACCACCCAGTCCATGATCCTGCGCAATCATGGTTTCCTGACGGCGGGCCGCACGGTGGCTGAGGCCTTTTCCCTGGTCTTCTATCTGGAAAAATGCGCCAAGAGCCAGATTCAGGCGATGTCGGCGGTCGGGATCGAGGGTCTCGTCATGCCGTCTCCCGAGGTCTGCGAGCACACCGCCAAGCAGTTCGAGCGCAATCCCAATTTCTCCAATCTCGACTGGCCGGGACATCTGCGCCGTCTCGACGCGCTGGACCCGAGCTACGCGAGCTAGATCGGTGGTTTTCGTCCGGTTTCTTTCTGTCGTATATGACGGAATAACTATCGTCGATAAGCGTCAGGTCGCATAGAACCGACCGGTTATTGACGACGACCGGTGGGGTTCGGCATGCCGCGCAATCTGGGTGGGACACTTCTCAAGATTTTCATTCTCTCGCTTGTCGTAGGAATTGTGTTGTCGGTGTTCAACATCGATCCGGAAGGGTTGCTGGGCGCACTGGGGGGCACGGTTGAAAGCATCTTCAATGTGCTGGTGGATGCGCTCGAATAGGCCGTTCCGTTCGTTCTGATCGGGGCCGTTGTGGTGGTGCCGATCTGGTTGATTTTGGCGGGAATCCGGCTGGCGCGCAGGCGTCGCTAGACTGCCCGACATGAGCTTTGGGAGAGGTTTGTGAAACAGTTACGGGTCCAGTGAGGCCGGTGCACGTTATGAAAGAGTAAGCAGATGGATCAGGAACAGGTTCAGGAAACATTACAGAAGGTCTACGAGGTTCTCGCGACCTACGGGATCGACGTGGTCGGCGCGTTGGTCATCATTGTTGTCGGTTTCATGGTCGCGGGCTGGGCCCGTCGCGCGCTGGAACGGACACTCGGCCGCAGCGGCAAGATGGATGCGACCCTCGTACGGTTCTTCGGAAGTCTGACGCGCTACGCGATCATCGCCTTTGTCATCATCGCCGCGCTGCAGCAGTTCGGCGTGGAAGCCACAAGTCTTGTGGCCGTCTTCGGTGCCGCCGGCCTGGCCATTGGTCTGGCCCTGCAGGGCACCCTCAGCAATGTCGCCGCCGGCGTCATGCTGCTGATGTTCCGTCCGTTCAAGATCGGCGATTTCGTCGACATCGGCGGTCAGGCCGGGACCGTGAAGGAAGTCGGGCTGTTCACGACCAAACTCGCGACCGGTGACAACGTCAAGATCATCATGCCGAACGGCCAGATCTGGGGCTCGGCGATCAAGAACTTCAGCGCCAATCCGACCCGTCGTGTCGATCTGATGATGGGCATCGATTACGGCGACAACATCGACACTGCGATGGCCACCATCAACCGCGTGATCGGCGAGGAATCCCGGGCGCTGACCGATCCGGAATCGGTTGTGGCCGTGGCCGAGCTGGCCGACAGTTCGGTGAACATCGTGGTCCGCGTCTGGGTGAATACCGCCGATTACTGGGGTGTGCGCTGGGACCTGACCAAGAAGCTCAAGGAGCAGCTCGAGGCTGATGGCATCTCGATCCCGTTCCCGCAGCAGACGGTCCATCACGTCAATCAGGCAGCCGAGTAGGCTATCACCATGCGTGCAGCGGTTCTTTCCGCGGCGGGGCTCGACAATCTCTCGGTTGTCGAGCTCCCCGATCCGGAACCCGGGCCCGGCGAGGTACTCGTCCGCGTCCGGGCCGCGACGCTCAATTACCGCGATTTGCTGACGGTCGAAGGCGGGTATGGATCCCGCCAGAAGACCGAAGGACTGATCCCGGTCTCGGACGGGGCCGGCGAAGTCCTTGCGGTGGGTGCCGGGGTGACCCGGTTCCAGCCCGGCGATCACGTGGTCGCCAATTTCTTTCAGGACTGGCTGGCCGGTGAGCCCACCGAGCATGCCATGCATTCTGGGCTGGGCGGTCTGCTCGATGGCATGGCCTGCGAGATGCGGGTTCTGCCCGAACACGGCCTGGCCCACACACCGGCCCATCTTGATCACGCCGAAGCCGCCGCGCTGCCCTGTGCTGCGCTGACCGCATGGAGCGCGGTGATTAACCAGGGCAGGGTGAAACCCGGGGACGTCGTGCTGACCCAGGGGTCGGGGGGTGTGTCCGTCTTTGCCCTGCAATTTGCCAGAATGGCCGGTGCGCAGGTCATTGCAACCTCGTCATCCGATGCCAAGCTCGAACGCCTGAAAAGCCTGGGTGCCGATCATCTGATCAATTACGCAGAGACCCCCGAATGGGCCCGCGCCGCGCGTGATGCGGTCGGGGGACGGGGCCTCGATCTGGTGGTCGAAGTGGGCGGGGCAGGCACCCTCGAACAATCGGTGAAGGCGGTTCGTCTGGGCGGTGCGATTGCGCTGATCGGCGTGCTGTCAGGCGCCAATCACGAGTTCCGCCTGCCGCTGGTCGTCACCCGCAAGATTCGCCTCGAAGGGGTGACCTGCGGCAGTTATGAGCAGTTCGACGCCATGCTGCGCGCGATCGCCCAGAACGGGCTGAGACCGGCGCTCGATGACACCCGCTTCGGGCTGGACGACTTGCCCGCGGCCTTCGCCCATATGCGCGCAGGCGAGCATTTTGGCAAAATCGTGATCGAGATTTAGGCCCGGGGTTTCCGCGAATCCGTTAGGTTTGTACGGAGAGGGGTTCGCCATGTCATTTTACAGTGATTCAGAGTTTCCGGTGCGCGACGATCTGGCCGACGCCCATGCCGCGCAGTTCGAGCGTTTCGCCCGCGCCGGCATCTGGGGATCGGCCGCCCAACGCCTCGCGGTGATCTCGGAAGCCCGGCAGTCCTGCATTGATGCGGGCATGCTGGAGGCCCCCGAAGACGGTGGTGCCTTGCCGGATGTGGACCTGCCCGAAGATGTCCGGGCGATCATCCGCTGTCTGGCCGCATCCCCCAGGGATTTCGACATGGATACCTATCAGCGCGCGCGGGATGCCGGGCTGAGCGATCCCAAATTCGCCGAGCTGGTGGCGATCGTCTCATTTGTGGTCAATCTGGACGTCTATGCCCGTGGCATCGGCGTGCCGCTGCGGCCCTTTGCCGAACCCCAGCCAGGCACCCCGTCACGGGAGCTGCCGGTCGAAGCGGTGCCCGAACAGGCTTTCGTGCCGACCATTCCCAACCCGCCCGAAGGCGGCGCGCTCGCCAGAGAGCTCTACGGCCCGTTCAAACCCTATATCATGCGCGCGCTTTCCATCGTGCCTGATGAGTTCCGCGCCCATGTGGAGCTGGAACAGGCGCAATATGTGCTCCTGCCGAAGATCATGAATTTCGACTACAACCACCACGAAGGCCTGACCCGGCCCCAGGTGGAAGTCGTGGCAGGGCGGGTGTCGGCCATCAACGACTGCTTTTACTGAACCACCGGGCATGCCCGGTTCCTCCGTGAGAGTGGACAAGCAACCAATCTGAACGTGAACCCGGAAGCGCTGGTGCGCCCGGAACTCGACACCGGCGTGCCGTCAGGCGATCTGCTGCTGGAATTTGCTGCCGCCATCATCGGCACGGATCTGGCGGCACTGGATAAGGCCCGTACTGCTCTGGCCGAGGCCCTCGGCCCTGCTGCCGTATCCGGCGCCAGCGCCGTTGCCGCCAATTTTTCCAAGAACGACCGCGTCGCCAACGGGATCGGTATCCCCATTGACGACATGGTCTTCAAGGGCACCGAAGACCTGCGCGAACAACTCGGCCTCAACGCCTACAAGTCGGCGGAAAACACCTTCCGGCATTTGTAGGTCAAAATCTTCGGTCGTCGTTCCCGCGAAGGCGGGAACCCATAAACTCGGAACCCACCCGGTCTGGAACGGTGATTATGGATGCCCGCCTGCGCGGGCATGACGATGATGATTGAAGTTGCTCGTTCTTGCGTATTTGACGATGCTGGATTGCCATGACCGGCTATGTCTACGTTTTGACCAATCGCAAACACGGCACGCTCGATATCGGTGTGACGAACAATTTGGTCCGCCGCTTCCATGAACACCGCACGGATGCGGTCGCAGGTTTCACGTCGCGCCATTAAACCCATAAGCTTGTGTACTTCGAAGAACACAAAACGGCGCCGCTCGCGATCGCCCGCGAGAGACAGCTCAAGAAATGGAATCGTGACTGGAAGATCCACCTGATCGAAGAAGACAATCCGGATTGGACGGGCCTGTTCGACAGCATCGCATCCTAAACACCTCTCGTCGTTCCCGCGAAGGCGGGAACCCATAAACACAGACGGTTGCCTCGTTCGGAAGCGTGGCTATGGATGCCCGCCTTCGCGGGCATGACGACCGAAGGTGTCAGTCCTACCGCGCGCCGGACACGTTGACCTTGGTGCCGGAGATATACGAAGCCGCATCCGACAGCAGGAACAGGATCGTATTGGCGACCTCTTCGGCCTGGCCGACCCGTTTCATGGGCAGGTTGGGGCCCACGGCCTCGACCCGGCCTTCGGGCTGGATTTCGGTGTCGATCACCCCCGGGCTGACCGCGTTCACGCGGATACCTTCGGCGGCGACCTCCTGGGCCATGCCCCAGTTCATGGAATCGATCGCGCCCTTGGAAGCCGCATAGGCGACATTGACGCCCGCGCCACCCAGATGGGAGGCCGCCGAGGACAGATGCACGATGCCGCCGCCCTTGCCGCCATGGGTGGTCGACATGCGCTTGATCGCCTCGCGTGAGCAGATCATCGTCGCGGTGATGTTCAGGGTCCAGAGCTCTTCCAGCCCGTCCCAGTCCAGTTCATCAACCCGGGCATAGGGGCCGACGATCCCGGCGCTGTTGACCAGATGGGTCACGGTGCCCAGTTCCGCATCGACCGTTTCGAACATGCGCACGATATCGGCTTCCTCGGTGATATCGGCCTGCACGGCAATGGCTTTCGCACCGGCGGCTTCACACGCAGCCACGACCTGATCGGCGCGCTCCTTGTTGCCCACATAGTTGACGCAGATGGCCTCATAACCCTGTTCGGCGGCGCCGATGCAGGTGGCGGCGCCAAGTCCGCGGCTTCCGCCGGTTACAATCAGAACTCTGGACATGAAATTTTCCCCGGATGGATGTTTGTTCGCTGCCTGAGTGCATACCTCTTCGTCCCGCCCGGTTCAATTGCCGCATTTGCGGGGCTGGCCCGTCCTGCGGCACAATCCGCAACTGTGAGGCTCCGCCAGAGAGCCCACATGACCCAATTCCCGAGGAAGACCCCAATGGCCAGTGATGACGTGAAATCCTTTGAAGTTGCCTTTGAATGCGATGCCACGGGCGTGGGCAGCATGCGCTGCGAAATGGATGTGCGCCTGATGGTCCCCGAAGTGATCGAATGGGAAATGGCCTCGGATGAATATGGCTTTCATGGTGGCGATGGCACGGCGCCACTGCCCATCGCCTATTTCATCGCCGGGCTGACCAGCTGCCTGATGACCCAGATGCGCGCCTTTTCCAAACGCCTGCGGGTGGATATCACCGACCCGAAGATTTCCTGTCGCTGCGAATGGGTGGCCACGCAGAAGGGCCGCGCCCCTTATAAGTCGGCACCGAAGAGCATCGCCATGGACATCTCCTTCGAGACCGAGTCCCCGCTGGAGGATCAGCTCCGCCTGATCGAAGCGGCCAAGAAGGGCTGCTTCATCGAAGCCATACTCACCCCCCAGAACGAGATCGCCCACCGCCTGAAGACCCCCGACGGTTGGGTGGCTTGCTAGCTGACGATCTGGTCATGCCCGCGAAGGCGGGCATCCATAAACGCCGATGCTTGGTCTGATAGCCGCGTGCGTGTATGGACCCCCCGCCTGCGCGGGGGTAACGGGTATTGGTGAGGCGAACCGGCGAAGGCGTGCCTCGCGGCTTGTCCGCGGCCCCCGAAATCGCGATAACAGGGCATTGTTTCACACGAAGGTTCTGACCCATGCCCAAATTCGCTTCCTGCCTGATGATGATGTTCACCGAGCACCCGCTGCCCGACCGGATTGCCGCAGCCGCCGATGTGGGCTTCACGGGGGTTGAGATTCAGCGCCCCTATGATCAGGACCTTGATGACCTGGCGACCAAACTCGACCGTGCTGGGGTGGAATGCACCCTGCTCAACACCCCCTATGGAGACAGCGAGGCCACGAAGTTTGGCCGCGCGGCAATCCCGGGGGAAGAAGCGGCGTTTCTCGATGATCTGACCCTTGCGATGGACAGCGCTGATGCGCTGGGCTGTACCCGCATCCATGTCATGTCCGGCACCATGCCCGCAGACGCCAACCCGGCGGACCACCGGGCCACCCTTGTGTCCAATATGCGTGAAGCCTCGGACCGGGCGGCCGAGCGGGGCATCACCCTGCATCTCGAACCCCTCAACCACACGGACAATCCCGGCTATTTCCTCGTCGGCCAGGCCATGGGCCATGCCATTGCCGACGAGATCGCCCGGGACAATGTGAAGGTCCAGTTCGACCTCTATCACACCCAGATGGCCGAGGGTTTTGTCTCCGACAAGATCGAGACCTATCTGGCGAAATCTGCCTATATCCAGTTCGCGGGCGTGCCCGGCCGCAACGAGCCCGACCACGGCGAAATGAACCACCCGTTTCTTTTCGACATGATCGAAGCAGCCGGCTATGACGGCTGGCTCGGCGCGGAATACAAACCCCGCACGGGTACGCTGGAAGGTCTCGGCTGGGCCAAGCCCTACGGGATTGGGTGAGGGGCGAAGGCGCCCTACTTATCCGGCGTCCACAGAATATCCGTTGTCATCGAACGCGGGTCGCGCATCTCCCAGCGGCCGGCATCGACCCGGGCGAGGAAATCGCCGAGCAGCTGGTTGAACAGGGCCGGCTCCTCCAGATTGATCAGGTGACCGGATCGGGGCAGCGACACCAGTGCCGATGACGGGATGTTGCGCTTCATGAACAGCCCCACATCCAGACAGGGGTCATCCTCGTCGCCATTCATGATCAGGGTGGGCACCTTGAGGGCCTGCATCTCCCGCGGGAAATCGTAGAGGGACGGGCGTCCGCCCTGAACGGCGCGCATGGTGTTTGCCGAGCCCTTGGTTGAATGGTCGGCGAGTTCCTTGGAGAAGGCTTCCCAGCCGCGGGGGTCCTTGTTGGCGTATTGCACCCGGGTCGGGCCGATGGCGTAGATCTTCGAGAATTCGGCCATGGTGTCTGCTTCGATCCGCGCGGCCACCTCCTTGGTTTCCTGGGCGAACTGTTCGTGCACATCGGGGTGGGCGCCATAGCCCGCCCCGGCGACGGTCAGGGACAGGGCCCGGTCGGGATGGCGGAAGCCGAAATGCAGCGCTGCGAAGCCGCCCATGGACAGGCCGACAATATGGGCCTTCTCGATGTTGAGCCCGTCGAGCACGGCGAGAATGTCGTCCACCGCCCGGAACTGGCCGTACATCTCCACATTCTCGGGCACGTCGCTGGGGGGATAGCCCCGCGCGTTGAAGGCGATCGTGCGGTAGTTCCGTGCGAAGTGGCGCAGCTGGGGCTCCCAGCTGCGGATATCGCCGCCGAACTCATGGGCGAAGACGATGGGGGTCCCGCTGCCATGTTCCTCGACCCAGAGTTTCACGCCGTCATCGGTTGTGATGTGGGGCATAGGTTTCTCCTGCAATTTTATCGTTGGTTTTTGGGGTCAGGACTTCTTTTCCATCGCTGCGATCAGCGCGTTCACCGCCACGTCATGCTCATCGGTGTGATGGGCCAGTGCCTGGAAGGCCGCGGCCATCTCCAGCACCGTTTCGAGGCGGGAATGGATGCCCTCGCGCAGCAGTTTCTTGGACATGCGCAGGGAATGGCCCGGATTGGCGGCGATCTTGCCAGCCAGAATATGGGCTTCGTCCATCAGGCTCTCATGGGGCACCACTTTCGAGATCAGGCCGATCGCCAGGGCTTCTTCCGCGCCGATCATGTCGCCGGTGAAGGTCATCTCGGCGGCTTTCGACATTCCGACCAGCTTGGGCAGCAGATAGGCGCCGCCATCGCCCGAGATGATGCCCAGCTTGGCAAAACTCTCGGCAAAGCGGGCCTTTTCCGATCCGATCCGGATGTCGCACATGCAGGCCAGGTCGCAGCCCGCGCCCACCGCAGCACCGTTGACGGCGGCGATGGTCGGCACTTCCAGGTTGTAGAGGGTCAGCGGGATATTGTGGATGTCCCGCTTGTAGTTGTTGCGGATCTGATAGGGGCCTCCTTCGGACAGGCCCTTGCGGTCGCGCATATCCTTCACATTGCCACCCGCACTGAAGGCGCTACCCGCACCGGTCAGGATCACGCATTTGACGTCGTCATCCCGTGAGATCCGGTCCGTGGCATCCAGAAAGGATTCGTACTGGCTCTCGCCCGACAGGGGGTTGCGCGCCTCGGGCTGGTTCATGGTCAGGGTGACGACGGCGCCGTCCTGTTCGTAGGTCAGAAAATCACTCATGGGTCTCGCGTCTCCGGCGTCTGGATGTTTTTCCCCATCGTACTCTGTTTGCCCAAGGGGTGAGAAGGGGGTGCCATGCGCTTTCACCGTCACGCCTTCCCTTCATCGTCGTTCTCCTCTGTCATCGTCATATCCGCGAAGGGGGCCCTCCACACCTTATCATTCCGGGCATGACGAAAAGGGGTGCCGGGTGCCGAACGCACCCTCCATTCGTCAGTCCCGCGAAGGCAGTACCCACACCTCATCATTCTGCGTCATACCCGGACTTGATCCGGGTATCTTTTCAAACGCCACGTCGTGACGCCGAGTCTGGCATCGGCGTTTATGGGCCCCCGCCTGCGCGGGGGTGACGAAAATTGGTGCTCTGCAGGGATGGCCCCCCCATGTGACGGGCGCGCTAAGCTGGCAGGCGTATTCTGGGGGACCCATGCCACCACTGATCTTTGAGCCCTGTGATCTGCCGGACGAGGCCGAGGCGCTGCGCGGCGAGGTGCGCGCCTTTCTGGCCGAGGAACTGGCAGATTATCCCGTCTCGAAACGGGCCCATTCATGGATTGGCTTCGATGGGGAATTCTCCCGCAATCTGGGCGCGCGTGGCTGGCTGGGCATGACTTGGCCCGCACCCTGGGGTCCCGGGCGCAGCGCGCTGGAACGCTATGTGGTGATCGAAGAACTGCTGGCTGCCGGTGCGCCGGTTGCTGCCCACTGGATCGCCGAACGCCAGAGCGGCCCGTTGTTGCTGCGCTTCGGCAATGACGAACAGCGCGCGCTTTGCCTGCCCGGGATCATCGCCGGGGAGACCTATTTCTGCATTGGCATGAGCGAGCCGGATTCCGGCTCCGATCTGGCCTCGATCCGCTCGAAGGCGGTGCGGGCCGAGGTGAAGGGCGAAGCCGGCTGGGTTGTGACCGGCCGCAAGGTCTGGTCCACCTATGCCCAGAACTCCCACTACATGATCGCGCTGTTGCGCACCGGGGATGCCGGGGAAAGTCGCCATGATGGTACCACCCAGTTCCTGATCGATCTGTCTCTGCCCGGTTTGGAGGTCCGCCCGATCCGCAACCTGCTCGGGGATGAGGAATTCAACGAGGTCACCTTCGACGAGGTCTTTGTGCCCGAAGCCATGATGATCGGTGCCGAAGGCGAGGGCTGGCGGCAGGTCACCGCGGAGCTGGCCTTCGAGCGCAGCGGCCCGGACCGGTTTCTCAGCGCCTACGCCCTGCTGGCGGAGCTGGTGCGCTTTGTCAGCGCCTTGCCATCCGATGCCACGGCGGGTGCCCATGATGCGATTGGTCGGCTTTATGCCCATCTTACGAGCCTGCGGGCGCTGTCCATTTCCGTCGCAACCCGGCTCGATGCCGGTGAGGAACCGGCCTTGGAAGCATCCGTGGTCAAGGATCTCGGGGTGACCTTCGAACAGTCGATCCCGGAGATCGCCCAGCAGATCCTGGGGATAGCGCCGCGCCTGGATGGGGGCAGCGATTTTGAAGCCTCGCTGGCCTATGTGCAGCAGGCATGCGTATCCTTCTCCCTGCGGGGCGGCACCACTGAAATCATGCGCGGCGTCATCGCCCGCGGGCTGGGCCTGCGATGATATTGGATTTTTATTCCCCTTACCCGAACGCGTCTTTGCTCGTCATGCCCGCGAAGGCGGGCATCCCTAACCACCGGACCAATCCGGGGCAAAGATCGGTGTTTATGGGTTCCCGCCTTCGCGGGAACGACCAAGTGTACGGGATGATCCACCCATGACCGACACCCGCAACATGATTGCCGAGACGGCCGAACGTTTGTTTGCCGCTCATCTCGATTCAGCCGTCATGGACGCCGCCGAAGCCGGGACCTGGCCTGCCGCGCTGTGGGACGAGATCGCCGCCAATGGGCTCGATCGGGTGCTGGTGCCCGCCGAACAGGACGGGATCGGCGGAGACTGGGAAGACGCTTTCGTGATTCTGGCCGCGGCTGGACGTCATGCGGCCCCGGTGCCGCTGGCCGAGACCATCGGCGCGGGCTGGCTGCTCGCCCGAGCCGGTCTGGATGTGCCCGCAGGTCCGCTGAGCCTTGCTGATGATCGCGCGCGAGTGCCCTGGGCCCGGCAGGCGGTGCAGGTTCTTCTTTCCGCGGATGAAGGGTGTTTCACGGTTCATGACATCGCAGCGATGGGGATCACGCCGGACCGCAATGTCGGGCGGGACCCGCGGGACGGGATCACGTTGTCTGAGGACGGCACGGCCCATGCGGGGGATGTGGGGATGATCGGGGCGCTGGTGCGGTCCTGCCAGATGGCCGGTGCCATCGCCGAGGTGTTGGCCCTGTGCGTCACCTATGCCGGGGAGCGGGTGCAGTTCGGTCGCCCGATCGGGAAGTTTCAGGCGATCCAGCAGCAGCTCGCTGTGCTCGCCGGGGAAACCGCGGCGGCCGAGATGGCTGCCCGGAACGCCTGCCGGGCGCTCGATCGCGGGGATGACGTGATGTTTGCGGTAGCCAGCGCCAAGATTCGCACCGGCGAAGCCGCTGGCAAGGCTGCCGCCATCTCCCATCAGGTTTTCGGGGCGATCGGGTTCACCGATGAACACCATCTGCACTATCTGACCCGGCGCCTGTGGTCTTGGCGCGCCGAGTTCGGGGCGGAACGGGTCTGGGCCGAACGGCTGGGCCGGGCTCTGGCCGCGCAGGGCGCCGACCAGCTCTGGCCGGCGCTGACAGCGCGGTAATTCTCCAAATCGTCATGCCCGCAAAGGCGGGCATCTGAGGGGCGTCCACTGACCTCCGTCTCTCCACATCGTCATTGCCGGGCCTGACCCGGCAATCTCATCCGCCTTGCTTGGCCGACGACCGTCAACCGGATAGACTTTGGCCAATATTGTTTGGGGAGGCACTGATCGTGCAGTTTGTCAGCTATCTGGGTGAATCCGGCCCGACCTATGGCCTTGTCGTCGGCGACGGCGTGGTCGATCTGGGCAAGCGCAGCCCCTATACCAGCCTGAAAGCCGCGATCACCGCGGGAGAGCTCATGGGCGTGGGGATTGCCGCACAGGATACGGCACCCGATCTGGCGCTGACCGATCTCACCTATCTGCCCACCATTCCTGACCCGACCCATATTTTCTGTGCGGGCAAGAACTACAAGGATCACGTGGCGGAGATGGGGTTCGAGATGCCTGAACATCTCTCCCTGTTCCTCAAGGCCAACAGCACACTGGTCGGCCATACCGGTGACATGATCTGCCCGAAGGTTTCCGAATGCCTCGACTTCGAGGGGGAGCTCTGTGCGGTGATTGGCAAGACCACGCGCCATGTCTCGGAAGCCGAGGCGCTGGACCATGTCGCGGGCTACACGATCATGGTTGATGGCAGTGTCCGGGACTTTCAGAAGCATTCCGTGACGGCCGGAAAGAACTTCCACGCCACCGGTCCACTGGGCCCGGTGATGACCACGGCGGACGAGATTCCCGATCCCGCACAGCTTCACATCACCACCCGCCTGAACGGCGATGTGGTGCAGGATGCGGGTGTCGATCTGCTGATCTTCGACATTCCCCACATCATTTCCTACCTTTCGAAGGTGACCGAGCTGCAGCCCGGTGACATTGTCGCCACCGGATCGCCGGAAGGCTCGGGGGCGGGACGCACACCGCAGCTCTGGATGAAGGGCGGCGACAAACTGGACGTCGAGATTTCGAAAATCGGCAAACTGTCCGTCGATATTGTCGACGAGAAATAGATTGAACCCTCTCCGCCCTTCAGGGGGGAGAGGGTGGCGAGCATCGCGAGCCAGGTGAGGTGGGTAGTGGTGTCAGGCGCAAATGTCGCTGATAAACCGGCATGGATCCCACCTCACCCCAACCCTCTCCTCTCGGGAGGAGAGGGCGCTACAACGGAATTGAAGGAGCTGGCAGATGACGATCACACGGGTTGAGAAGCTGATTTACGGCGTCGAGAATATGGATCTTGGCACGCGTTACTATCGGGACTGGGGTCTGGAAGAGGTCGAGAGCGGCCCGGATCATGCCGTGTTCCGCACGCGGGTCGGCCAGACCATCGAACTGCGTCCGGCCGGTGATTCCACGCTGCCCGCGACCCCGGATCCGGCAGGCTCCACCCTGCGGACGGCCGTCTGGGGCGTGCAGGACGCAGACGGTCTCAAGACGATGGTGGACGCTGTCTCGGCGGATCGCGAGGTCCGCGAGGAAGACGGCACATTCCTGTTTGCCGATGAAAGCGGCAATGGCTTGGGGCTGACCGTTGCGCAGCCGGTGGAGACCGATGTCAGTCTGATGCCGATCAATGTGAACACCATCGAGCCCCGGATGAACGATGTCATCGACCCGAAGGCCCAGGCCAATCCGATCCGCATCGGCCACGTGGTCTATGCGATCGAGATGGCGGACCGGGAGAAAGCCGTCGGGTTCTACCTCGACCGGCTCGGGTTTCGTCTGTCCGACAGCACCAAGACCGGCGGGGATTTCATGCGGTGTGGCGGCGGACACGATCACCATAATCTCTTCCTGATCAGCCGCGCCGATCGCAACGCCTTCGATCACGCCTCCTTCGAGGTCGAGAATTTCGATATGGTGATGATGGGTGGCAAGTTCATGAAGGAAGCGGGCTGGGAGCCTGACACCGCGCCGGGCCGCCATATTCTCGGCTCCAACTACTACTGGTATTTCCGCAACCCGTGTGGCGGCAACACCGAGTATTTCGCCGATATGGACCGGATGGACGACAACTGGGAGCCCCGCTTCTGGGAAGAAAGTCCCGGCTTCTCGATCTGGTCTCTCGACGACGCGTCCATGGCGTAACGAGCCGATCTCTTTCCGTTGTTTCGTCATTGCCGGGCCTGACCGGCAATCTGGGCTATTCGTCATTGCCGGGCTTGACCGGCAATCTCCTGCGCCTGTGCCGGAGATACCCGGATCACGTCCGGGTATGACGGGTTTGTCGGTGCGGGTCTGACGAATATCGGCCTGATTCCATCATCTCCCTCTCCTCCCGGGAGGAGAGGGAGTCTCGTCTAGGCGTTCAGCACGGCCAGCATGGCATCCAGATGGGCGGCGCCGAAGGCCTTGGTGCGGTCCGGGGACCAGCCATGGGTCGCGTCCGGCGCGTTCGCATTGTCCTTGAAGGGCATTTCCAGGGTCAGGGCCAGACAGCCGAACTCCTCGGCCACCCAGTTCGAGCACAGGGTCATGTTGCCCTTGCCCGGCTTGGCATCGGGGTAGCCGTATTTGGTCTGAAAGTCAGGGCTGGCCCGGAGTAGCGCGTCGGAGAAGACCTGTTGCAGGGTCTTCTGGCGTTCGCTGAGCGAGGGAATGCCCATCATGCCTGCCAGGAAATTGTAGGGCAGGGCCTCATCCCCGTGCACGTCGAGGCAGAAATCGACCCCGGTCGCCTGCATCCGTTCGCGCACCAGATACACTTCCGGGCTGCGCTCCATGGCCGGCTCGGACCATTCGCGATTGAGGTTCGCCCCGGCCGCATTGGTCCGCAGATGGCCCCGGCGCGATCCGTCCGGGTTCATGTTGGGCACGATATGGAACACGGCGCGGTCGCGCAGGGCCCGCGCCGTGCGATCGGCCGGATCGAGCAGGCGATCGAGAAACCCTTCCATCCACCATTCGGCCATGCTCTCGCCGGGGTGCTGGCGGCCAATCGCCCAGAAGTTCGCCTTGTCGGCTGCGGGTTCACCGATCCGCAGCAGGTCCATGGTCTGTCCGTCCAGGGTTTCGCCCAGAACATCCAGCGACACCCTGTCGGCCTGCTGGGCCCGGGCGATCAGGCGGGCATGCTGTTCCATCGTGTAAGGAGCGAAATAGGCGTACCAGACGCTGTCCGTGGCCGGGGTGTGGGCAATCGACAGGATGCCGTTCTCGTAGCTGGTGGGCACCCGGGTCCAGCTCTCCCGATCGCTCGAGGCGACCGCCTGATAGTCTTCAAACCCCTTGGGATAGGCCGCCGCGCCAGCATTGGTGATTTTCAGGGTCACCGGTGTGTCCTTCGCGCCGTTCAGACGAAAATGGAACCACTGGAAGAAGTCCGAATTGTGGTCCTTCCGGATCGCCAGACGGATATCGGCGGGATCGACGGCGCGGGTGCAGATGATGTTGCCGCTGTCGAAATTGCTGTTGATGTGGAGGGGCATGCCGGAACTCCCATGGGACAGATAGGCGGGCATCCATAAACGCCGGTGCCGGTCGGGGCAACGCCTGTGTTTACGGAGTCCTTTGCGGGACCGATGGGGGTGGCCGAACCACATCTCGTCATGCCCGCGCAGGCGGGCATCCATAACCGCAGTGCCAAACTGGTTCATGCTCTGTGTTTATGGGTTCCCGCCTGCGCTGGAACGACGCGGAGTGGAGAACCTGCCTAGGGGATGATGCGGTTGTCCCGCAGCTTTTGCAGCTGGCGGGTGATGGTGGCTTCGGTGTTCCACAGGTCGGTCCAGCCGGTGCTGACGATCTTGGTCAGGCTGGAGACCTGATCCATGTCATTGCCGAGCGCCATGTCGAGATAGGCCCAGTTGACGATCTCGTCCAGCCCATAGGGCTGCAGCCCGTGCTGGGCGACCAGCTGATCCCAGAGCGGGCCCTTGTCGGCCATGGTCTGCGACGATCTTCAGGGGCGGGGTTCGCCCGGCTGCAAATCGAAAAATTCGGCGATCTTGGCCAGACCTGCGCCCAGCGGAACAGATCGCCATTGGTGATGTTGAAGGCGTTGTTGGCCGCCGCGGGCGTGGTCGCGACCCAAGCCATGGCCCGGGCGAGCAGGTCGACATCGATCATCTGATAGAGCCGCCCGTAAAACCCGTATTGCCCGGCCAGTGCAGGGTGTCGCCCTCGGCCCGGGCCAGCGCACCATAACAGGCGATCCCGGTCAGCAGGTTCATGGCGCTGCCGGTCGAAAATCCCCAGACCCCATGGGGCCGCAATGTGGACCAGGTCCAAGTTTTCCCGTCCTGACGGGTTTCCAGCCAGTCCTGCTGGGCGTGATAGAAATGGGTCACGGGCAGGGGGCGCGGGTCCGTCCTCGCGCGCGGGCGTGCTGGTAGGAGCCCAGAAAGGTGCCGTAGCACTTGGCCCCGTGCATCAGCTGCACGTGCTGCATGGTGGCCGTTTCCGCGACCGGCTCGATGGCGTCCATCAGGTTCGCGAGCATCCCCACATTGACCGGGATTTCGGCCGCAAGATCCGACGCCTGCGGGACTGTAGGCGGTGATAGAACACATGCGTGATATCAGGATGTTCGGCCAGTGTTTCCCGGCAAGCGCGGCCCTGGTGGCGTCCGCGTCGTGCAGGTCGAGGGACAGGAACGTCGCGCCGAGGTTTCGGGAAGATCCGGCGCGCGGCGCGACAGGGCGACGACGGCCCAGTCCGGGCTCGTCCGCGAGATGCTCGACAAGGGCCCGGCCGGTGACGCCGAGCGCGCCGACGATCAGGGCACAGTTCTGGGGCATGGTTGGAAACCTTCCTGACAGACAGACCCGGAGCATACCTGCGCGCACCAAAAAGGTCCGCATTTGCGCGGAAAAACCATTTAGATATTTACTTAATATATCAGTTGTGTTTCAGTATGGGCGCATCAAGGAGACCCGCAATGGGCGTGAAACCGGCACAAAGCCTGACCGATCAGGCCTATACGACCCTCGAGAGCTGATCGTGACCCTGCAGATCGCTCCGGGACAGGCGATTTCCGAAGGGGAGCTCTGTGAGCAGACCGGCTTTGGCCGCACCCCGGGCGCGGAAAGCCCTGCAGCGGCTGGCCCAGCAGCATCTGGTCAGCATCTTTCCCGTCCGCGGCATGTTCGTCACCGAGATC
>CALSML010000026.1 GCA_943787445.1 uncultured Alphaproteobacteria bacterium | reverse complement strand
ACCCGGTGTTAACGGTCTGTTCCACAGCCGTGAAACCATCCCGCCAGCCCGTCGGCGTGTCACGCAACACACCGAGACCATCGAAAACTCCGCGCGAACGCATTTTGCGTCCCCCCCTGCCACCACGGCCGGGTCGCGCTGCGGGTAACGACCGTAACCGGCAAAACAGCTCATCGCCGCCCTCACCGGTCAGCACCACCTTGAGACCTTCACGCTGCACGGCTTCGGCCAGCAGGAATGTCGGCACGATGGCGTAGTCGGCCGTGGGGTCATCCATCGCACCGGCAATGCGCGGCAGGTCACGCCAGAAATCATCCGCGCCGATCGCGATATCGACCGTCTGCGCACCAGCTGCATCTGCGACGGCGCGCGCCATGGCTGCGTTCGTCATTCACGGAAGTTCCCAGAAAACCTGCCGTGAACGGCGTGAACAGGTTGCTCATTGAGATCCTTCATCAACGACAGGAGCACCGAACTGTCCACACCACCGGACAGGAACATTCCATATGGAACATCCGAGCGCTGATGCACTTCCACGCTGTCGCGCAGCGCGGCATCGAGCAACTCAAGCGCTTCATCCTCGGACCAGGATGCCGCTCCTTCGATGGGCAGAACAGTGCGTCGCCGGCGGGGCCACAATCCGGCCATCACGAATGACGACCGACTCTCCCGGAAGCACCCGGTTGATGCCTTTGAATATGGTCTCAGTCCCGGTGGTGAACTGAAGCTGAAACAATTCGGTCCGTGAGCCGGCATTGACACGCGGAGAGACAAGACCAGCCCGTAATCAGAGCCTGTGGTTCGGATGCAAACGCAAACCCCGCACTGGTCTGCGCATAGTAGAGCGGCTTGATGCCAAAGGGGTCTCGCGCCAATACCAGTTGGCCTTCGATCGGATCATAAAGGGCGATTGCGAACATACCCCGCAAGTGATCCACAAAATCGAGGCCATAGCGGCGATAGAGGTGCAAGGGCGGCTCGCAATCCGAACGGGTTGCAAAGCCGTCGGTCCCCAGTTCGTCGCGCAGCTCAAGATAGTTGTAGATTTCGCCATTCGCCACGAGTACAGCGCCGCCGGGTTCGTAAAGCGGTTGATTACCGGTCTCCAGATCAATGATCGCGAGGCGGGTTTGTCCCAGCGCAACATTTCGCGCTGCGTAGGTGCCCTCACCGTCCGGTCCGCGGTGCTGCAACGCCGTCATCATCCGATCGAGGGTGCCGGAGTCGGCTTCCACGCCGCCCAAAGCCATGAGTCCGGCAATGCCACACATCGCTAGCGCACGCTTTCAAAGAAGGCGAGATATTTGGCCACCACGGCATCCTCTGTGTAATCACGCAGGAACCGTGCGTGCCCTTCCGCTGCAAGCCCCCCCGCCAGATCAGCATCATTCGACAGGGTGACAATGCCCTGCGCAAGTGCCTTCGGGTCCTCAACAGGTACCAGCAATCCAGCTTCGTTTGCACCAATCAGGCCCGATGGCCCTGCCGCCGCCGCAGCCACCATGGGCTTTCCTGAAGCCCAGGCCTCGAGCACGATATTTCCCAATGGTTCGTGACGCGACGAACACACAAACATGTCGCACGCCTGCATCAGGGCGTCAGAATCATCACGCCATCCGAGAAACCGGACCCGATCGGCCACACCAAGTTCGCTTGCCAGCTGCGACAATGCGGGGCCCTCGGGACCTTCTCCTGCAATCCACAACCAGTGATCGGGCATTTCCACCATGGCATGCAACAAAACGTCGAACCCCTTGTTCTCATGCAACCGTCCCATCGCCAGAAGCAAGGGCACATCAATGGGCGTGTCGAAGCCCAGTCGTGATACGGCTTCGCGCGACGGCGCATGGACAAAATTCGGAAGATAGACCGCGCGCTCTTTCGCAAATCCGGCCTTCACGATGTGATCGACAATATCCTGAGTGTTGCCGATCAGGTAATTGCAATGCCGGTAATACTTCAGATCGTAATACCCACCCAGCCGGGCGATCAGCTTGTAGGATAGAGGCTTCTGCGCTACGGGCGTTGCCCAGCTGGCCCGGCTCATCCAGCTCAGCACAATATCGGGACGATATCGGTCAATCTCACGCTGCAACGCCGGGCGTGTGCGGAAATCCATCCGTCCACCGAAGGGCAATTCAACCGGGTCAACGCCGCCGGTGCGAAGAGCCCGCGCGCGCGCCGGATCGCGACGAATGACCACCCGTTGCTCTACCTCGGTTTTCTCGATTGCAACAGCCAGGCGCACAAAGAACGCTTCCGCGCCGCCAACTTCGGCGCCAGCCATTGTTTGCAACAAACGCACTACAACTTGCTCCCGACATTCATCTTCACATGCTCTTGTTGGTGCGACGCCATAGCCCGGAGGCTGCAGCAACCACCTCGTCAACAGACAGGCTTTCCATCAGCGATCCGATATTGGGATCGTACAGATTTGGAACTCCGATAAGTTCCTCATACGACTTTTGCGTCGTTACCCATGCCGTTTGCAATCCCCACGGGGCATATCGTTCCGGCCGACTTGGACCAAAGAGCCCAAGCGCTGGCAACCCAGATGCCGCCGCCATATGCATCAGGCCGGAATCATTGCCGACATAGATCGCACAACGTCGCATACAGGCTGTTACTGTCGGCAAACCCACATGACCCACAAGATCGATCCGTCGTTCTTCCGGAATGGCATCAAGAATCGGCTGTGCAATGTCACGTTCTCCCGCAGCACCAAAAACCGCGACCCGGGCACCAGCCAGAAACGCATCCGAAGACGTCTCGCCGGTTGCCGTGATCCGATTGGCAGCTTCGAGAAACCTGTCAGCAGGCCAGATTTTCCCCGGCCAGTTCGCAGTCGGCCCAATGGCGAGAACCGGCGGACCAGGCGGGATCAGCTTGTGAGCCTCCGCATCATGAGCCGCATTCGTCCACAGTTCAGGACTGGGTGGTAATTCTGCCAGATCCAGCGTTCGCGCAAAGGCAATGACCGCATGTTCATCGCGACGCGATGAAGAGGGTGCCACCGCGCGCCGCCCAGTCAGCACAGTCCATGGAATAAGGGAGCGTCTAACATCAACCACCAGCGACCAACGCAGGCCCGAAACCTGTTTCCACAAACGCCACCAATGTCGGCCACGAGGCAGCTTGTTGATGACGATCAACCGCTCGAGTTGTGGCATTGCCTCATATAGCGGTGCAGCGGCCGCGCCACAGGCAACCGTGAATTGCGCATCCGGGTAGGTGGCAATCAAGTGGTTCAAAACACCGGATGCCAGAACCGTGTCGCCAATTCGACTGGGACCGATAAAAAGTATTCGCATGACCTGCAGGCTTATACGTGCACGCGGTGCATCGCACCAAATATTGCGCAGAAACAGGCTTGCCGGAATTCAATCTTCATCCCATGTGACATTTTTCTGTAAGCTGGCCGTGTTGGTCAAGAGGTCACCGACCGCGCTCAGGAAAGGCATCCATGTCCATCTACTTCACGCAGTTGCCCCGTACACTGGTCGAAATTTCAGGTGCGGATCAACGGACATTTCTGCAGGGATTGATCTCTCAGGATATCGATAAAGTCACGGAACAGCATTCAGCCTATGGCACTTTGCTAACACCACAAGGCAAATACCTTCATGACTTCATTATTCAGCAGAATCGCGACAATCTGCTCTTCGATTGCGAGGCCGGTCGCGAAACAGACCTGATCACACGCCTTTCGCGCTTCAAACTGCGGGCCAATGTTGCATTGGAAACGCGCCCCGATCTGGTGGTCTTCGCGGTATTTGGTGAAGGAGTCACAGACGCGTTCGGTCTCGACACCGAGGAAGGTGCCACCACCCGTCTGGATGACATCATCGCCACGATAGATCCACGGACGAAAGCGCTTGGGTGCCGCCTGACTGGCAGCCCGGATTCGGTTCTGGACCTGCTCAGGGCCCATGATTCCAGCGAAGCGGCGTTTCAAACCTACGATCAACTCAGAATTTCATTGCAGGTCCCGGATGGATCGCGAGATCTTGAAATCGAAAAATCCATTCTGCTGGAATCCAATATCGACGACCTGCACGGAATCGACTGGGACAAAGGCTGCTACATGGGGCAGGAACTCACGGCGCGCACCAAATATCGCGGATTGGTCAAACGCGGGCTTCGAGCGTTTCGAACCGAATCCCGAGGCGTAAAGCCCGGAGATCCGGTGATGGCGGGAGAGAAAGTGGTCGGCGATATTCGTTCTGCAAGCGGTGACCTGGTCCTTGCTTCGGTGCGAATTGATGCCTTGCAGGACGATTCTGCAGATATTCGAGTGGCAGACGCCCCTCTGCGTCGAATCTGAACAGGCTATAGAGTTCCGAAATGGAACAAATACATGATATATGAACCTGATGTCATCCACATTAGATAACTGATATGCATTAATTGCATGATATGTTCATTGATAGTGAACTAACACCGCCCTATATCCGTTTCATAAAATTTGAAACGAAGCGTAGGAGCAAATCGGTGAACACCAATTTCAATGCATCTTCCGAACAGGATATCCTTCGTCTGGCCGAGCGGGAGCGCGGCCTTGCCATTGCGGGCTTCTTCCGCAATCTCTTCACCAAGCGTGACGAACAGGCAACTGGCTTCACCGGCGGCGTTGTTGCCGCTGAATAGCGCGACAACCAAGACTCAAGACTACAAACACAAAAAGCCGCGCCCTTCCGGGCGCGGCTTTTCTGATTCAGATTGGCATTTTGTCTGGTGTAATCAGCGATCCCCGGATTCAACCGCGGCCTGAGCCGCAGCCAGACGCGCAATGGGCACCCGATACGGAGAACAGGACACATAATCCAGTCCTGCGGTTTCACAGAATTTCACCGACGCCGGATCACCGCCGTGCTCACCACAAATACCGAGCTTTATATTAGGATTGGTCCGCCGCCCACGCTCAACAGCAATCGAAACAAGTTCACCAACCCCATCGACATCAATCGAAACAAACGGGTCAACCTCGACAATCCCCTGACGCTCATAATCCGAAAGGAAGCCAGCTGCATCATCACGGCTGATGCCGAATGTTGTCTGGGTCAGGTCATTGGTGCCGAAGCTGAAGAACTCGGCAGTTTCTGCCAATTCATGCGCCCGCAATGCGGCACGCGGCAACTCGATCATCGTCCCGATCTGATATTCGACCCGTTCGCCCATATCGGCAAAAACCTGCTCGGCCACCCGATCGATCTTCTCCTTAAGGATATCGAGCTCACGTTTCGTCACCGCCAGCGGAATCATGATCTCCGGCAGCACTCTGGCTCCATCCTCTTTGAACACTTTCAGCGCAGCTTCAAAAATTGCCTGCGCCTGCATTTCGTAAATTTCTGGATAGGTAATCCCCAGACGGCAGCCCCGATGACCCAACATCGGGTTCGATTCATGCAACTGAACCGCCCGGTCCATCATGGCCTTCGGATCTCGTCCGGCCGCCCTGGCGACCTCGGCGATCTCCTCATCTGACTTCGGCAGGAATTCATGCAATGGCGGGTCAAGCAATCGAATGGTGACAGGGAGTCCACCCATAATCCGGAAAAGCTCCACAAAGTCCTGCCTCTGGAATGGCAACAACTCCGCAAGAGCCTCGCGGCGGCCAGTCACATCGTCAGCCAGAATCATCCGGCGCACTGCGACGATCCGTTCCGGATCAAAGAACATGTGTTCTGTCCGGCACAAGCCAATTCCCTCCGCCCCGAAATCACTTGCTGTCCGCGCATCCAGAGGCGTTTCGGCATTTGTGCGCACCTGCATGCGGCGGATCGAGTCCGCCCAAGACATAAGCGTGGAAAAATCACCTGACATCGCTGGCTCGATGGTCGGAACTTCACCTTCGATCACCTCTCCGGTGGCACCGTCGATAGTCAGCAGGTCACCAGCACGCAATGTGCGTCCGCCCACCCGAACTTCACCAGTCTCATAGTCAACGGAAATATCGCCTGCGCCGGCCACGCAGGGGCGCCCCATGCCACGCGCCACGACAGCGGCATGACTGGTCATCCCCCCACGTGTCGTCAGAATGCCTCGTGCAGCGTGCATACCGTGAATATCTTCGGGGCTCGTTTCAATACGCACAAGGATGACGTCTTCACCTTTCTGCGCCAGATCTTCGGCCAGATCAGAATTCAGAACTATTTTTCCCGATGCCGCCCCCGGTGAGGCTGGCAATCCGCGACTGACAACATTGCGTGGCGCGTCCGGATCCAGACGCGGGTGGAGCAATTGATCAAGTTGCCCCGCTTCCACACGCATGACCGCATCGGATTCCGTGATCAGCCCCTCCTTGACCATTTCCACGGCAATCCGGATCGCCGCAGCAGATGTGCGTTTACCCGACCGGGTCTGCAGCATGTAAAGTTTATCCTGCTGCACCGTGAACTCGATGTCCTGCATATCCTTGTAATGTGCTTCAAGAATTTGTCGCACCTCGGCCAACTGACCAAAGACGACGGGCATGACCTCCTCCATGGCCGGAAGGTCTGAGCCATTGCGCTCCTTGCCCGCCAAGGTCAGGTGCTGCGGTGTGCGGATACCTGCAACCACGTCCTCGCCCTGCGCATTGACCAGATACTCGCCATAGAAAATGTTTTCGCCGGTCGATGGATCACGTGTGAATGCGACTCCGGTCGCACAATCATCACCCATATTCCCGAACACCATCGCCTGCACATTTACCGCCGTGCCCCATGCGGCCGGGATGCCATGCAAGCGGCGATAGGTCATCGCACGCTGATTCATCCAGGAGCCGAAGACCGCAACAATGGCCCCCCACAATTGTTCGCGCGGATCCTGCGGAAACGGCTCCGCAAGTTCGCGCTCCACAATATCCTTGAAGGCCGCGACGATCTCCTGCCAGTCATCAGCTTCTAGGTCGGTATCAAGAATCAGACCGCTGTCGCTTTTGTGCTGTTCAAGCACCTCTTCAAACAGATAATGGTCCACTCCCAGAACCACATCGCTGTACATCTGTATAAAGCGTCGGTAGCTGTCGAAAGCAAATCGCGCATCGCCGGATTTTTCAGCCAACCCCTTTACCGTTGTATCGTTCAATCCCAAATTTAAAACGGTATCCATCATACCGGGCATCGACGCACGCGCGCCTGAACGCACGGAAACCAGCAACGGATTTTCAGAATCGCCGAACCGCGTCCCGACCTCTCGCTCCACTGCAGCCAGAGCGGCTTCGACCTGAGCGTTCAGATCTTCGGGATAGGTTTCGTCATGATCATAGTAATAGGTGCAAAGCTCGGTCGAGATCGTAAATCCCGGCGGAACCGGAAGTCCCAGATTGCTCATCTCCGCAAGATTGGCTCCCTTGCCACCCAGCAAATTGCGCATTTCTGCGCTGCCATCAGAGGCGTCAGCCCCGAATCCGTAAACCCATTTCACTGAGTTCTGCGACATAGATGTCCTCTCAACCTTCGATTTTTGAGAAGTCTGCAGCATTGTTCATTACCTTTTGGATGCGTGCGAGCAAGCGTAAGCGATTCGCTCTCGTAGCAGAGTCATCAACGTTAACGGTGACCTGATCAAAAAAGTCGTCGAGCGGCCCGCGCAGTTCGGCCAGAACCTGCATTGAACCCGCGAAGTCTTCTTGTGCCACCGCCTCTGCGACAGCCGGTTCTGCCGCATCGAGCTGCATTATCAACGCAATTTCAACAGCCTCCTGCAGGGCGGCGTCATTTATGTAGTCATCACCGGAATAGGTGCTGGAATCCTTCTTTTCCTCAGCACGGACAATATTCGCTGACCGCCGGTACGCCGTCAGAAGGTTGGCGCCATCATCCGAGGTCAGGAACGGTCCCAGCGCCCGCACACGATCCACAACACCGACCAGATCACTCGCATCGGGCAGCGCAAACACAGCTCCGATGTGATCATGCTGGACACCTTCATCGCGCAGATGTGCATTCAGCCGATCCGCGAAGAACTGCAGAAGATTTCCGTCCAGTTCGCCATCGGCACACCCGTGAATTCGTCGCGCCTCCTGCAAGACCTGTTGCAAATCCAGACGAATACGATTCTCCAGAAGAATCCGAATAACTCCCAGCGCCGCGCGCCGCAGCGCAAATGGATCCTTGGAGCCTGTTGGCTTTTCGTCGATGCTCCAGAATCCCACCAGCGTGTCGAGCTTGTCGGCTAGCGCCACCACAGCACTGACTGGCGCTTTCGGGCACTGATCGGCAGGTCCCAGCGGCGCATAGTGCTGTGCGATCGCATCCGCAATCTCGGCCGATTCATTTTGCGCAACGGCGTAGTAGCGCCCCATCACGCCTTGGAGTTCGGGGAACTCTCCGACCATACCCGTAGCCAAATCCGCCTTCGCCAGCCGGGCTGCACGCTCAACCGCATCGCGTGATGCACCCTCGACAAATTCCGAAAGCCAGCCAGCAAGCTCCACAACACGGGACACCTTTTCGCCGACACTTCCCAGCTTGGCATGGAAGACGATGCCTTCAAGCCCCGACACCCGGTCCTCCAATAGCGTTCCCAGATCAAGATCCCAGAAATATTTGGCATCGGACAAACGCGCACGCAGCACGCGCTCATTTCCCGATACGATGGCTTCGGGATGTTCCGTTTCGACATTCGAAACAAAAGCAAATTTGGGATCCAGCCCATCATTCCCGTCGCTGATGGCGAAGTATTTTTGATGCTCGCGCATGGATGTGGTCAGAACCTCACGGGGCAGCTCCATGAAGTCCGCATCGATGCTGCCCAGCAACACCGTTGGCCATTCAACAAGCCCGCTAACTTCCCGATACAGCGCATCATCCTCCGGCACCTCCAGAGAATTCGCTGCACACATGTCTGCCATCTGGGCCCGAATGTTCTGCTGGCGCTCTGCGTCGTCAACAAGAACGCGCGCGGCCCGCAGCTTCTCCGAAAAATCAGAGAAGTCCGACACCGAAAACGCATCCGGGGCCATGAAGCGATGACCGCATGTGGTGTCAGAGAAGACGAGTTCTCCATCCCCGGTATCGATCGAGCCAGCGAGAGGGGCACCATCGAACACGGCCAAAATGCCATGCAATGGACGAACCCAGCGAAAAGACGTCGCCGACCAGCGCATGGATTTCGGCCATGACAGGCCCAGGGTCACATCACGCACGATCTCCGACAGAACATCCCGGGATTTGCCACCGCCCTCAGTCCATCGCGCAACATAGAAAGTGCCCTTTTTATCTTCCTGAGTTTCGCACTGATCGATGGTGATCGGCACCGAACCGAGAAAGCCGGCAAGTGCTTTTTCCGGCGCGTCCGTACGCGGTCCCTTGCGTTCAATTTCCCGCGGCGGCTGACTGACTGGCACATCGGTAATCTGCACAACCAGCCGACGCGGAGTGGCAAAGGAAGAAATCGATTCGAATTCGAGATTGGCCTCTTTTAGCGCTGTCTCGAACAAACGCGCCAGTTCATCGGCAGCCTGGCGTTGCATGCGGGCGGGAATTTCCTCTGAACGATACTCGACGAGCAACTCAGGCATTGGTCGCTCCATCGATTCGCGCGGCCAACCAAGTTTCGCAGCACGCCTTGGCAAGGTCGCGCACACGCAGAATATAGGCCTGACGCTCAGTCACCGAAATCACGCCCCGCGCGTCGAGCAAATTGAATGTGTGACTGGCCTTGATGCACTGGTCATAGGCCGGTAGCGCCAGCTTCGCTCCGATCAGAGACTGGCATTCACTCTCCGCATCGGAGAAATGCCGGAACAGCGCTTCGGTATTGGCATGTTCAAAATTGAACGCGCTGAATTCCTTTTCCGCTTGCAGGAATACATCGCCATATTTGGTGCCCGCCCCATTGATATCGAGGTCGTAGACGTTCTCGACGCCCTGCACATACATGGCCAGGCGCTCCAGACCGTAGGTCAGTTCCACCGCAACAGGATCACAATCAAATCCGCCCACCTGCTGAAAATAGGTGAACTGGCTGACTTCCATGCCGTCACACCAGACTTCCCAGCCCAGCCCCCAGGCACCCAGTGTGGGACTTTCCCAGTCATCCTCGACAAAGCGAATGTCGTGGGCCTGAGCATCAATGCCGAGTGCGGCCAAACTCTCCAGATAGAGCTCCTGGCTGTTTTCGGGTGACGGCTTCAGGATCACCTGAAACTGGTAATAGTGCTGCAGCCGGTTCGGGTTCTCACCATATCGGCCATCGGTCGGACGCCGGGACGGCTGGACATAGGCCGCTTTCCAGGGGTCGGGCCCCAATGCGCGCAGCGTGGTCGCCGGATGGAACGTGCCGGCACCGACTTCCATGTCATAGGGCTGCAGGATCACACAGCCGCGATCCGCCCAGAACCTCTGCAAGGTGAGGATCAGGTCCTGAAAACTCTGCGGCGACGCCGCCGAGCCAGCTGCATCGGGTTTCAAGTTCGCCATTGCCTGTTTTTCGTGGTGACCGGGTGCCTATCGACGCGGGGAAAATAGAAGTGCCTCTATGCAGGGTCAAGCAATCCAACCCTGCCATTCAGCTACTTATCCTGATTCTTCTCGTCACGGACCACGAAAGTGTCCGATTCCGCGTCATACTCCGTATCGAAGGCGCTGGTCTCGTCCGGAGACTTCACTTTGGGCTTGGCCCGGGCAGCAGTTGGAACGGCGGTGCGTTGCCCTATGAACCGGAACAACACCAGAACGAGACCCACAACCACGATAAGCACAACCAGCTTCGTCAGAGAAAAGCCAAACATCGCAAATCCTCCCTTTCTACAGACCGAACCGGGCCCAGATAGCCCGTTCTTCAAGCGCCGTAATCGTCTTCTCCGGCATTGCGCTCAGCGCATCACCCATCGATGACCCCATGCCAGTCCGCATACTGGTTCGCCCCAGAAGTGACCGGACCATCGATTTTTTCGCATCGATGGGGATCATGCGAACCTCGTCGCCATATTTCTCGCGAAGAACACTACGAATATCACCCATCCCGTCGGCAAGCCCGAGTTCCACCGCGCGTGCGCCGGTCCAGAATGCACCGGAAAACAGTTTCTCGGAACTCGCATTAATACGTGATCCCCGGCGGGCACCGACATAAGTCTTGAACTGTTCATGAATATCGACCTGCACTGCTTTCAGCCTTGCCACATCTTCGGGCTTTTCGGGCAGGAACGGGTCGAGAATAGCCTTGCTCTCACCGGCTGTATGAACCCGACGTTCGATGCCATGTCGTGCAATCAGGTCCTGAAAGCCGAAGCCAGACGAGACCACACCGATCGAACCGATGATCGAAGCCTCGTTCACGAAAATCTCGTCGGCCGCACAGGCCAGCCAATACCCACCGGATGCCGCAACATCTTCCGCAAAAGCCAGCACCGGCACATCCTTCTCTTCGGCGAGCGCGCGAATGCGACCGGCGATCAGCGCGGACTGCACGGGCGACCCACCCGGAGAGTTCACCACCAAAGCGAGGGCTGTCAGCCGCTTCAGCTTGAAGGCGCGCTCAATACGCGCGGCCTGGGATTGCATGTTGAGCATCGATCCGCGAAACCGCGACGCCGATGCGCCGATGGCCCCATCCAGCCGCAGAACAGCGACCACGGGAGATTTTTTGCGAGAGAAAGGGCGTTTCCAGTTCATGAGCGGAACTTCACGCCTATTGGCCGTTCAATCAAGTCACGATCTCAATTTCAATCCGGCATCAGGGCCTGACCCTCATTCAGAACCTCCTGCGCGGCGCGTGTGAATCCCCCATCATCGTCGTGCAGCACCAGGCCGCCGAGAATTTCAGCTGGCCCGCGCGCACCCTTCCGCGCGGTGACAATCACGCGTTTGGCAGAGACCCCTGTTCTGGGCCAGAGGGGAAACACCTTGATGTCGCCAGCATGCAGCGACAGTGCGGCCAGCAAATCCGTGATGCGATCTGCGCGATGCACAACCGCAAAATTCCCGCCATCCTTGAGACATCCGGCCATGAAAGCGATCCATTGAGACAACGGCATGGTTTCGGTCGTGCCTGGATTCAGCGCACCCCCCCGATCACGGTGATCCATCCTCTCGGCAGGAAGATAGGGCGGATTGGAAATGACCCAGTCACATGCCATGTCAAACCGGTCGGGAGGCCCCTCCGCAATATCATGGACAAAACCGTGAACCCGATCCGACCAGCCGTTCCGTTCCACACTGTCGGAAAATCTGTCAATCGCGTCGGGCCGCAGGTCGAGACCATCGATGCGAGTCTCCGACGCACGCCACGCGAGACAAAGCGTCGCACCACCATCGCCACACCCGACATCGAGCACCCGTGCACCGGCTTTCGGCGCGACAGCAGCGGCCAGAAAAACCGCATCGATCGAAACCCGGTATCCTTCGTCCGGCTGGGCGATCTCGACCCTGCCACCGAGCAAATAATCCTTCGTCTGGCTATGTGACGTTGTCATAGTCAGGTTTCTGAAACTGATTTGGAATCAAAGATTTCTGCTGCCACTAGGATACTTCGCGCTGCTCCGTAGTCGTCATCCAGAACCATCAGGCGGCGGGGGAAGATACCAATCGTACCCTCGAGAACCGAAATATTGCCGTCCATCACGACATGTTCAAGTGCGGCATCCTTTAGCAAGGCCATTGCAAGAGACAGCTCGACAGGGTCATTTGTGCGCAACACATCACGCATCTGGCACCTCAGCATGGGTCGTCGTTGAACTTGGCGTTACTTGACGCCTCCTTGAAAGATCATATGCTCCTGGCCGCGCGCTTGCCCGCGAAATCTCGCCAGGTCCTTTCAATCTGGCATCGTTGTATTTTGGAGATTGATTTTGGCCGTTGTCGCCCGCCTCACTGGATCAGACACGCAGAAAGATCCCAACGCACTCGACAAGTTGAGCAAGCTCTGTGCTGCAGATATGGCACGGGTCAATCAGCTGATCGTCGACCGCATGCAGTCGGATGTACCTCTCATCCCCGAACTGGCAGGTCATCTTGTGGCTGCTGGCGGCAAACGCCTGCGTCCGCTGCTCACCCTCGCCAGCGCCCGACTCTGCGGCTATGAGGGTGACAAGCATATCGGTCTGGCCGCGGCCGTCGAATTCATTCACACCGCGACCTTGCTGCATGACGATGTTGTCGACGAGTCCGACCTGCGCCGCGGTCGTGAGACCGCAAATGCCGTCTGGGGCAATCAGGCCAGCGTCCTTGTTGGCGATTTTCTGTTCAGCCGATCCTTCCGCCTGATGGTCGAAAGTGAATCGCTCCGGGTCCTCGACATTCTCGCCAATGCCAGCGCGGTGATCGCCGAAGGTGAGGTCGCGCAGCTGATCACGGCCAATGACACCGCGACGAGCGAAGAGGACTACCTCTTTGTCATCCGCTCCAAGACAGCCGCTCTCTTCGCAGCGGCCTGCGAGGTTGGTGCCCTGGTCGCGGATCACAGCACCGCGTCGACACCGGCCCTTGAGCAATATGGCGCAAATCTCGGGATCGCCTTCCAGCTGGTCGATGACTATCTCGATTACGCCGCAACCGATGATTCCTTCGGCAAAGGCATCGGTGATGACTTCCGGGAGGGAAAGATCACGCTTCCCGTCGTTCTGGCCATGCGGCGCGGCACGGATGAAGAGCACGCGTTCTGGAAACGGACCCTCGAATCCTGCGAGCAGCAAGACGGCGATCTCGAACGCGCCATGGAAATTCTCAAGGTGCGCGAAGGTCTTGCCGATACGTTGATCCGGGCCCGCGGCTATGCCGACACGGCCCGTGCCGCGCTCGCCGACCTGCCGGAGAACGACTACCGCAAGGCCCTCGAAGACGTTGTCGATTTCTGCGTCGAGCGCGCCTACTAGATCAATCCGTCAGCCTGGTCGATACGCTCGGGCCGATTCAGAAATTCCAGCAGCACACTGAACAACCGCGCGCGGTTCACGCCCAGAGTTCCCACATGAGCCTGTCCCGGCAGGACCACGAGCTGTTTGTCACTGGTGGCAAGCTTCAGGAAGAATGCCGTCACATCCTCTTCCGTCGCGATACCATCATGTTCTCCACGCAACAGCAGCACCGGACAGGTCAGCGCTTCGGGATCAACCACCGGCAGATTCGCACACATATCGAGATAGGTTCCCGTCGGCATGGTCGTGCCATATTGCAGTTCGGCATCTGCAAACGCATCCGCCACACCGTCCTCCACCAGACCGACCTTGTCGCGGTTGAAAATCGAGTGAAAGAATGCCCGATCGACATTTCGGGTTGGCTCGCGACGAAACGCTTCAAGATTGTCCCGGCGTTTCTCCAGGGTCGGTGAGCCCACACCTGTCCAGACAAAGGCATCAAGTGAAAGAGACGCCACACGATCCGGGTGACGGGTCGCAAACAATCCGGCACGCAATGCACCCGACGAACTCCCAAACAGATGGAGACGGCGCGCACCAGTGTCCTCCATCACAATGGGCAGCGCGGCCGCCAGATCATCTGCCCCGCTGGCAATATCCGAATTCGAATCCGTTCGCGACGAACGCCCATAATTTTCGTGGTCCATGGTCCAGACATCGAAGCCCTGTCGGGCAAACCAGTCCATCATCGAATAGCCGGGCTTACCAGGCACGTCGAGATCGAACCCGGTTCGCGCGCTCAGGGATGACCCGTGCACCAGAAACAGGACAGGCCGGGGCCTCTCTGCTGGCGCTGACAGGCATTTTCGAAACAGGAACAGGCGCACATCGCCCTTTCCGGCCCAGTGTTCTTCGGCTTTGACTTGGCTGTCAGCCACGGCAATTCTCGCGTTCTAGAGATAGGGAGAGAACAGACGCGCCACACCATTGCGCAGCCGCACCAGCATGCCCTGCTGCTCCATCTCATCAAGCGACACCGCGCGGGAGGCTGATTTTTCTACCTGAAACACGGCATCAAGTTCTCGTACCAATATCGGGCTCTGACATTCCACGTTCAACTCGAAGTTCAGTCGCAGGCTCCGGGGGTCCCAGTTCGAAGACCCCACCAGCGCCCAATCATCATCCACCAGCATCAGCTTGGCATGATTGAACGGCTCGGGCCCGAACCAGACATGACACCCATCCACCAACAATTCATCGAGACGTGCATGGGCCGCCCAGTCCACAAACCGCAAATTACTGCGCGCAGGAATGATGATGTCGATCCGCACCCCGCGGATGGCTGCCAGCCGCAGCGCGGACACCAGAATTTCATCGGGCAGCAAATAGGGCGTCATCACGCAGATACGTGTCTGCGCCTGCGAGATCGCCGCATGTAGTATCCACCGCATGCGATTGATCGATTCATGGGGACCCGACGCGATCACCCGCGCCACCACGTCACCGCCGGCTTTCGGTGACGGGAACCAGGTATCCCCTTTCAACAATTCCGATGTGGTGAAGGCCCAGTCATCGGCGAATTTTTCCATGAGTTGGGACACGATCGGTCCCGCCAGTCGAAAATGCATATCGCGAACAGGCCGCGACGGGTTGCGCGTTATCAGATTGGCACTGGAAATGTTAATGCCGCCGGTAAATCCAGTTTTGCCATCGACGATCAGCATTTTGCGGTGATTGCGCAAATTGAGATAAGGCATCCTCCAGGGCCAGAACGAGTGCAGATAGCGGGCAAACGGAATGTCCAACCCTGCCAGCATGCGTGATGTGGTCGGCAGCGAATACATCTGGCCCGCCCCATCCACCAGCACCCGCACCTTGACCCCGCGTTCAACCGCGCGGGCCAGTGCGGCGGCAAATTCACGACCGCTCTGGTCGGACCTGAATATGTAGGAAGTCAATGCAACCGAATGCTCCGCCTGATCGACGGCCGCCAGCATGGCCGGATAGGCTTCATCCCCATTGTGCAGAACCTGCACGGTATTTTGCGTCACCATCGGGTTGGTCGTCAGACTGTCGAGCAATCTGCGTCGCAACCGCGCTGGCGCCGTGTCATCGCCCTCGGGCATATCTGCAATCATCGATCCGCTCGCAGTCCGTGCGGGATTCCAGTCGGACGGCGTTGACGGACCAGGCCGCGTGCGCGCAGCTCGACGGCGGATGCGATTGATCCCGAAAAGGAGATAGGCAATCGCACCCATGACCGGCGAGAGAAGAATCAGCCCCACCCAGGCAATCGCGGCGCTTTCATCGCGTTTGTGCAGGATCACCGATCCGACGAGCACGATCACGACAAGGCCCACCAGGATGGAGGTACCAAGCGGCCAATAGCTGACAATCAGGTCGATCATCGAAGGTGAAACTCTCTCCGCAGCATCGGAACGGGATTTTGTGAAGTGCCACAAGTTGGGCGTGGCGCGGTCACGTTGCAAGGCCACGGCCAACAAAAAAGGCCCTTGCGAGCCCCGAACAGATCGGGATCGCAAGGGCCAATGCATGGCTCAATCACGGGACAGGTCGCTTTAGTGGCGCAACACCCGCAGAATTCGGGCAACCGTTCCGCCCGCTGCCTCGATGGACGCCTGTGTGGACTGAAGCGGGCCACCATTCCGCAATTCGAATTCATGGGCTTTGTCACGATCCCGCACACCCATGTATTTTTTGACGATCTCCACGCTGGCCCAGAAGGATCCCAACAACGGTGCCCAGATCAGTTCCGCGACCGGGCTCAACTCGGACAGCATGCCTGGCAGTGTGGCCGCAGCGGCAAGCGGCGCACCCAACCAGGCCGAAAACGTGCGCACCCCCCATTCCAGCACGATCGCAAAGAAGACAACCTTGAAGACCAGCGCAAAGGTCTCAATGACCCCCATCGCCCGTCGGGCGATTTCCGAACGCGCCGTGGCACGAATTTTCTCGACACTGCCATCCGCCATGGCCAGAAACCGGGATGTGTCATGTGACCTGCCCCCACTGACTGGTCCGATTTAAATGTTAGTGCATCATTCTTTTGACCTCCATAGGCATGATGCTTTCCGGTGCCGGTGGCCTGTATCCGAGGGCTGAGTGTGGGCGCTTCGTGTTGTAGTGCCGTCGCCACTGCTCAATCACGTTCCGGGCTTCATTGAGGCTGTAGAAGATCTCTCCGTTCAGGAGCTCGTCGCGGAACCGGTGGCGGCGGGGGTGGGGGTGGCGGAGAGGGTTTGGAGAAAATGCCACTCATCGGAGGTCTCCTTCTCGTGTGCAGATATTCATGATTTCGAATTCCGGCTGGCGCCGCGCGGGTGCGAATGGTTGGATGCGCAGAACAGGAGTTAGTTATGAAATTTGCCGCACTGGCACAGCGTATTTTCTATCCCCGGGTCGACAGCTTCGCGGCAGCCGAACGGGCCATGCAGAATGGTGGCGTGGCCGGCTGGATTATGGTGGCTGTGCATTTCGTGCTCGGTGCCTTTGTCATCATGCTGATCATTCCGGAACAGAATGTGATCAGCGGCGATGCTCTCTGGCCCGCGATGATTCAGCTCTTCATCGCGTTCTTTTACGGCGCGCTGGCCACCTATGCCTGGCGCAGGTCCCGCGCCGCCATCGTGACTATGCTCATCTTGCTCACCCTCGACACGCTGATCGTGATCACCCGGGTCCACGGGTTTGACCCTCAGGCCGCGATCCACATACTGGCGATCATTCTGGCGATCGGCGGCATGCGGGGTTCCTTCGCACTTGCTGCCTTCCGGCGCGCCGGGGAATCCTGAACGGATGAAATCTGTTCCGATGATACTTCTGGCCGGGATGCGCGACCTTCCCGTAATGGGCACCGTCGTTGCCGGGTCAGACGGTATGTTCCTGATAGAACGGTCAGGTGCATGACTACATCGAGCGCCCACCCTCCCTTCAGGGGGTCACCAGCGCCTATGCGGTCTATTTTGCCGACACTTCGATGGTACCGCGGTATTTTCTGGGAGAGACGCTGCATGTCCACCCGGGGAGCGCCATCACGCCGGGCGACGACACATTCGTGGTGGTGCAGATCCGCCCCGAAGCAGACGGGGAAGCTCCCCGCGCGCTGGTCAAACGGTTCCTGCGTCAAAGCGCGGATATGCTGGTGCTCGAACAGTTCAACCCGCAACGTGAATTGTTGTTCCCCCTCGCCGAGGTGGAAAGTCTCCACCTGATCATCTGGGCCGGGCGCGGCTGACCGGAACATTGCCAGCAGCAACCCGTTGTCGCACGATGGGCACGCAAACACATATTTGCGGTTCGGGGCACGATGACATGAGAAATTCGACAGACGGCGGCGACGCAATCCTGCAGGCCTTTCGCAGTCTCGGCATCGACTATGTGATGGCCTCACCGGGCTCCGAATGGGGCCCGTTCTGGGAAGCCATGGCCCAGCAGCAATTGACCAATGAGTCCGGCCCCACCTATCTCACCTGCGCCCATGAGACCCTCGCCGTCGACCTGGCCATCGGCTACACCTCACTCACCGGTCGGATGCAGGCCGTCATGCTGCACACCGGCGTCGGGCTGCTGCAGGGCTCACTGGGCATCGAAGGCGCTCTGCGTGGCGCGATCCCCATGCTGATTCTCTCCGGTGAATCCGTGAGTTTCGGTGACGACCCGGACATCGACCCTGGCTTTCAGTGGCAGGCAATCCTCAATCAGGTCGGCAGCCCCACTCGTCTCATCGAACCGCTGGTCAAATGGGCCCATCAGACCGGCAGCATCTCGAACATGTATCAGCAGATCGTGACCGCCGGTGAATTGTCCCAACGCACGCCGCGCGCACCTACATATCTGTCGGTACCGATCGAAGTCATGATGCAGCCCTGGACACCCCCCAGCGAACGCCGCAACCCGCCGGCAGCGCCTGTGGTCACCGCCACGCCGGCTGATATCGCAAAGGTCACCGACATGCTGCTCGCCGCGGAATGTCCAGCCATCATCACCGAGGAGTCCGGTCGCACCGCCGAAGGCTACAACGCCCTGATCGCACTGGCCGAGACGCTCGCCATACCAGTGGCCGAGGGCCGGTTCGCCCCCTATGCCAATTTCCCCAAGGACCACCCCCTTTATCTCGGTGCAGGTCGCCCCCCGGTCATCGACGAAGCCGATCTCATTCTGATGATCGCCTCCCGCCAGCCCTGGTACCCGCTGGCCAACGTCCCCAAGAACGCGCGTATCGTCAGCATCGATGACACGCCCTTCCGCGACCATGTGGTCTACCAGCCCAGTTCGGCCGAGTGTTTTCTCGAGGGAGATGTCGCGGCGAATCTTGCCCTGCTGGTCGACGCGCTCAGGCAGGCGAAAATTGACGAGACAGCCATCACTCGCCGGCGGGCACGATGGGAAGACACCACCGTCGATCGCGCGGCCGAAGCGCGTCAGATCGTGACGGACGCGGAAACCGACGACACGATCTCGCCCGCCTTGCTCGCCGCCACCCTGTCTCGCGTCGCACCGGAAGGCACGGTATTTGTGGATGAGACCATCACCCATCGGCCGGCCATCGTGCGCCATCTGCACAGCGATGGACCGATGAGCTATTTCCGGGTGCATGGCGGCCTGGGTCAGGCCATGGGCGTGGCACTGGGTGCCAAACTTGCCGTCCCGGACCGCGCGGTTGTCACCACGCTCGGCGATGGCACCTTCCTCTACAATCCGGCGATTCAGGCTTTGGCCTTTGCACGCACCAACAACCTCGCGACCCTCACCGTTGTGTTTAACAACCATGGCTACAACGCCATGCGAAAGGATCAGGAAGGCTATTTCCCCGACGGGGTCGCTGCCAAAAACGACCTCTGGCTCGGTCACCCGATCACCGAGTTCGACTATGCAGAGCTCGCCAAGCCTTTTGGGGCGTTCGGCGCCACAGTCGAAACCCCGGCAGAACTGCCGGGCATGCTTGAAGAGGCCTTCGCCGCCATCGCCAATGGCCAGTCCGCATTGCTCAACGTGCTGCTCAACGCCTGAAGCCCCTGCACATCGTGGACCGGCAGTGTCAGTTTGGCGATGTTGCGATTTTCGCAATAACTTCCCGCCATGTCGACACCGCCTATCGAAAATGAAGTGCAGCATCGGCTGATCTGCTCCCGGATCGCGGCGCTGGAAACCTATCTGCGGGACATTGCCAACCTACAGCGTCGGGCCACTGCCGATCGGGCCCGCAATCGCATCGAGGATGAAGACCTCCGCGACCTGGCACCGCTGGAAGACGCAGCGGCAGATATCAGCTTTACCTGCGAAGAGTTGCTGGATGCCGCCGATGCCCGGATGGATCTGGTTGAATACGGACGCCCACACAACGCCACGGCACCGCGCGCCATCTCGATTTAGGGATAAGGAAAATTCTGGTCGGGAAGAGAGGATTTGAACCTCCGGCCCCTACGTCCCGAACGTAGTGCTCTACCAGGCTGAGCTACTTCCCGACGGCGGGTTTCATACAACGGCGGGCCGAAAAGCCTGAGTATCTTCGGTATTCTGCTTGTTCCACATCCTTGGTTGATGTTGATCCCCGTATTATACGCCCACCTGAATCCGATGTGAATCGACTAGTCAGTGGAACAGGATTGGAACAAGGGTTTTAGGGTCAGGAGAAAATTGTCGCTGTGACACGGTTCCATCTCTGGACGGCACGACAAGCCCCACCCCGGGGGACAAAAATCGACCCCCTGCCGAATATATATTGGAAGACGGCCCGGATAAATTTTAGGCCAGAGTAACCAGAGTTGACCTCGATGGACTGCCCTGCGTCCTTGAGCGACAGAACCCTCTTGGGTGAGGCTAGGAGGCCTGTACAGAGGCTCTGGTGGACAGCCGCAGGGAAGGTGTCAGAAGACAGATCAGACCTCTGCAGGGCTATAATTTTGTCTGTTTATCCAGCATTTCCAGTGCTTTGCGGGTATTCTCTCCTAGTAGTGCAGTGGTGAGTCTCTTCTGTGTTTTCTTCTTTCTGTCTTCTTCTTTCTACTCTGTAATCTGGCTTCCCGTATTCCAGCTGCTGCTCAAAGAATCGGTCTACTCGTCCCCGGTACCAGCCCGTTGGGGTAAATTCCTTACCTTCGTATTTGATGACTGTCCCCGGCCTGATTCCGTGTTGGGCAATGATCTGACGCATCCCACGGGGTAACAATGATTTATCGTCATCCATCTTGTAGGGGAGCCATCCGAACAATGGATTGGTAGGCCGTCTCCATCGTATCGAGCAGCAGACCCTCGTCTTCGACCTTCACGATGAAGCTGTCATGGACCGGGATGATTGGCTTCATCAGTTGTGTGAACACCCCCATCACCATCTCAGCAAGACGGGAATCCTGTGCCTGTAGGCTGATACCCTTGTCCTGATGGATCAGGTGTCGGATTGGCCCATTACGGATCAGCAGCAGATCAAGACAGTCGGCGATGTCTTCCGCGGCATAGTTGATGCCGGTGTCTTTCCTGATCTTTGATTTTGCACCGAGGACGGCACCATCCCGGTCAGCAGCGTTGATGGCTGCCAGTAGGGTTAGCTTTGATGCTGTCCTGTCCCACCCGACCACCTGTTGGTCTTTGGCACGGAGACCGACAACACCAGTCTCGATGATGTAGGGATCATCCCTGATCTCCAGCCCGATCTGGGCGTAGAGCAATGCGGGATGTAGGGAGCTGTAGTCCCATTCGACTGTGTAAGAGCCGTCGATGCCGATGTAGGGGCGAAGTTCACGCTCGATCTGGCCCGGCCAATGGCCGTAGTACCTGCCGCCCAGTGTCAGCTGTCGATTGTTGAACACCCGGGCCATGAACTTGTTCGCCTGTGTCGTCGAGACACACCGCGTCTCGAACCGGGATCGCTCCTTAACCCAGTACCTTTGATAGACCGCGTCTGCAGTCTGATTCATCAGGCCGACATGGTGGAGTGCAAGGACATCGTTCACAGCATCAACAGCCTTACGCGCCTTGATGATCTTGGCTGTGTCTTTGTAGGTCTGCCGTTCACCATCCCGGTTGTTGATGATGATGGTCTCCTGCCGATCACGACGGATGGTCTGCTCGAATGGTCGGGCCGTCAGGAATAACTGTCTGAGTTTGTCGGTAGGTCGTATGCGGGTGTAACGACCCTCACGTTTTCCGTCTGAGTTCTCGGCACTGTAGCCGGGCACAAGATCGACTAGCCCTTTGTCGGCAAGGTTGCGGACAATCTTCGGGTACTGCCCGTCCATGAATCGGTACTTCTTCAGCCCAGTAGGCCGTATCGTTACCCATCGGGATTGCCGTGAACAATCGTTCGTCGCGGCACCACATCAGATACAGGTGTAGGATAATGATGCGGAGTTCCCGGCGTGGATACGCTCCGAACTCCCGATACTCGCGCCTCTCCGGCAGGTACTCCGGCAGATACTGGTGACACAGCCTGTTGATCAGAACGACATGCTCAGGATGTTGGCTCGACAGAGCAAACGATAGCGGTACAGACCAGTCGTCGCTGTACGGGTTTATGCCGTAGTGAGCCGTCCATTTTGATGGTTGATCTTGGTCCGACGTCGTCGGTGGTACCTCGCAGTCGGCGAGTTGGGTGTCATCGGTGTATTCGGAATTGGGGTCGGGTCCCATAGCTTGGTCCTGTCCGGGGTGTCGCAGATTTCTGCTTACCCAGATGATCAGGCCGATTCGTGACTTTCCCAAGAGGTTTTTGAGTACGAAAACTGCGAGGCTGCTATCGATGTTCAATCAGATAAGAGGCCTGAAAGTTCCTCAACAGATAGCCAAGGTTTGCGCCGGTGAATCATTCGGTGGCAGTTGGCACAGACCAAGGCCAACTCATTTATCTTGGTTGTCTCGCCATCCCTTAGCTCCGAAACCAGGCTTGGTGTGGTGGCACTCGATAAAGCCGTCACCTCGTTCCCCGTATGCCGACGAGAAATCAAATCCGCATACCTCGCAGGATAAAGTTCCCTTCTCCTGCAGAACGCGCTGCTTCTTTCGCGCTACGAGTTTCGTGTTTCGTTCCCTGTATCGATGGGTTCTGGTCAGTATCTGGCCTTCCTCTCCCTCCTCTTCGTCCCTCTCCTATGATCTCAGCGGGAGGGACGGGGGGCTTCAGACACAACAAGAGATTTGATGCCCCGTGCGAGTTCATGAAGGTGATCGGGGTTAGATGAGTAGAGGTTCCAAACGACCTCCTCGTCCTTGCCGCCCCTCTCCAAGCCCTTGCCTTCGTACGTAGGATCGAACCGACGAAAGTTCATCAGCTTCATGTAGACGCCATTGGGGTTACGGAACTTATCGCCAGTTTCTCCGCCCAGCTTCAATTGAAGACGATTAAGAAAGTCACTGAGTTCAGATACCTGCGTTGAACCCTTGCCCGGGATGGAGGGGTCTGTATCGAAGATAAAAATCGAGTGTCAGGATGAGTTCATCACGTGACCATTTTGGGTTTTCGTGTTGCCATAAAAACCTCTTCCAACCTAAGTACTATGCCTAACGCTTAAAGCAACGCCCCGCAGCCAAGGAGAACAAACATGGAATGGATTTTGGTGATTGTGGGATTTTTTAGTTTTGTTGCAGCACTCGTTTTTCGGGATGGAAAACCGAACCGTTGTCTGGCGTTAAGTTCGTAATAGCAGGAGGCGTTTGTTTCTTATGCATTCTAGGCCTCAGCAAACTCAACAAGTAGATGGACGCCATACAACTCCGCCCCGTCGATCAAGTATAACGGCAACCCTTTGATATCAGAACGACATGATGCTGTTATTGAGAGGCCCAAAACCACTGCTTCGATACGAAGTCGACCCGTGTCTGCTTCGGCAATGATTTGTCGGCAACGACACCACAGATGAAGTCCTCGAAGCTGTCCGAGGACCCGCTGATTGCCGACGTCATCTGGTGGAAGAACCGTCTGAAGACATCTCCACTCAGGTAAACCACCACCCCATCACGGTCCCTGATGAAGTCCGTCGTGGTTGTCGCTACCCCGGGGTCGGTTACCGACACGTAAAAGTAATCGACAACCGGCCGACCCTGCCGCGGACAGCTGATCCGACCCTTCAGTCGTTGTCCTGTGTCGTCCCCGGTGAATGTGGTGGTGAAGAACCCGTCCTTGTCGATGTCGTTCGTACTTATCTGAATTGCCATGCCGATGCTCCTTCTATCCCCCAATTTTACGATGGGGAAAGGTGTTTCAGAAGTGGATTTGGGTAAGCTAGGCTAACGTCATGAACCCACTACGCCCCATCTTCATAGCCATCGCGTTTGTCACTCGCCGCCATCGCTCCTCCAGCGACAGCACAGGATTTTCAGAAGGGCGTCGACGCATATAACCGAGGTAACTACGCCGCGGCCTTGCGCGAAGTGGCGACCGTTAGCTGAACAGGGCCTTGCCTCAGCCCAGTACAATCTCGGTTTCATGTACTCCAATGGCCGGGGTGTCCCCGAAGACGACACCGAGGCTGTCCGTTGGTATCGACTGGCCGCCGAGCAGGGCCATGCCTCAGCCCAGTTCAACCTCGGTTTAAAGTACGATGATGGCCAGGGTGTCCCCGAAGACGACACCGAGGCTGTCCGTTGGTATCGACTGGCCGCCGAGCAGGGCGATGCCTCAGCCCAGTTCAACCTCGGTTTAAAGTACGATGATGGCCAGGGTGTCCCCGAAGACGACACCGAGGCTGTCCGTTGGTATCGACTGGCCGCCGAGCAGGGCGATGCCGATGCCCAGTACAATCTCGGTTTCATGTACTCCAATGGCCGGGGTGTCCCCGAAGACGACACCGAGGCTGTCCGTTGGTATCGACTGGCCGCCGAGCAGGGCGATGCCAAAGCCCAGACCAACCTTGGGATTATGTACGCTAATGGCCGGGGAGTCCCCGAAGACCTTGTTGCCGCCTACATGTGGTGGAACTTGTCGGCAGCGCAGGGAATTGAGAAAGCCAAGAACAACAAAGACATCGTTGCCAAGCTGATGACCCGTGAACAGATCGCGGAGGCGCAGCGACTTTCGCGAGAGTGTCTGGCGCGAAACTACAAGGGATGTTGATACCCAGAGGAGTATAGAAAGAATGAAAGAGTTTTTATTCCGAATAAGCCGCCTAATTTCTGTGATCGGCATCATAGCAATAGCTATTATTACAATAATGTTCGCATTTACGTTTGCAGCTCCAAGCCCATCGCCATTTGGGCAGCTGTTTGGAGTGTTTTATTATGATCGCTGTTGTTCTGTTTGTTACTATTTTCAACTGGATATTCCTTGGGAAATTCACATTATGGGTGAAAAAAAGAATAGTAGTAAGAAGCGAATACCGGGGAATTTAAATGCAACAAATTCGGGATTAAGTCATCGACCGCCCGTGCCTTTGTCGATACGAACGGTGTGAAGCTGCCCCAGCCTTATTCAAGAGTGAGGTCGCGTCGTGACATGGCAGACCTGATCACCAAGACAACGCATCTGGTTGGTTGCTGGGTCTCTCGTGCAACAGCCCAGAAGATGGCCTCAGACCAGAAGCGGGAATTGTCGGTGACCCCGACGATGCAGCGTCAGGTCGAGGCGCTTCGCTGACATGGCTTTCTTTATTTAGGGTTTGATGATGAACAGACGTGACCGAAAAATTCTTAAATCAATAGAGAAACTTTCCGAACGTCTCGCTGAAGACCAATTATATCAGATAGTGGCTGATGAATTGGAAGAGGGTTTTGTTGATGGTGTTGCGAGTTTAAGAGCAAACGAAATAGCTGAAGGTAATAAAGAGAAGGCTGAATCCATTTATCCAAAACAGAGGATACGTCGGCTCTTGGACTTGCGGTCCGAATTTGCTCTGATGCAAGAATCCGAAAGCATTAATTCTCCAGAAAAAACTGAACCTAAAATTTCTAATGAAGATAAAAAAATTTAAAAAAGTAAATGGATATTTGGTTGAAGTAAAAGATCAGAATGAAGAACCTAGCCCCCCTCCCCGCACTACTTATGATGGACCGGGAGCAAATAGAAGAAAAGTGGATGGTTATTGGGTTGATAAAAAGGAGTGATATTGGCTGGGGAAACTACCCTGCATGACAGACAATATCCCTTCAACGATCAGGGAGATTGTCGATGCCACTCAACGAAAAACAAACCCGGTTTGCCCACGCCTACGTCGCGTGTGGCGGCAACGGTCGGGCTGCTGCGATACAGGCCGGATACAGCCACACCAGCGCCGCCAAGACGGGCCTGTGATCTGCTGAAGGTCCCTGAGGTGCAGAACATCGTCCAGACCCACCGTGACGCCGTCCTGAGGGCGACTGAAGAACTTCGATGTGGTCGAGGAACTGATCGGCCTTTACAGGATGTCGGTCGCCTCGGGGAGCCTTGCCGTGGCTCACAATGCATTGGCAACTCTGGGGCGACTGCAGAACCTAGAACCTGCCAGACGAGTGGAGGTTCGCAACCTCGATCCTGATGAAATCGACCGACAGATCGCCCATTACCTGGACGTGATTGGCACCGTCCAAAAGGAAAGGCCCCCGGAGACGATGCCTCGCGGGAGCCTGAATTAGCTGTCAAATCGCGCGGCTAAAGGAGAAAACCGCCATATTGTGACGGGGGTTTTTCGACTGCGGCACTCACCGTCTAATCCGCATCCACCCACCCGCATCTGCGGCCCCGGTGGCAGGGTCATTGTCGTTTAGCGTCTAAATCTAAAGACGGAATCGGGCATGAGTGTGACGCGGTCAGGCTAACTTCCGGGCAAGGTCCTGGGGTCGCAACTGGACGTACCGCTGCAGCATTCTGAGATCCTTGTGACCGGTGATTGCTGCCACCTCCATTACGCCGAGACCCTTCTCGAAGAACCGTGTTGTCGCTTCATGTCTGAGGTCATGGAACCGAAGGTCCATGATGTCTGCCCTTCGGGTTGCTCTGTTCCAAAGGCCCTTTAGTGCCTCGGGGTGGACCGGTATGACGACACCAGTCAGGCTCCTTGGCAGCGCCTCGATGGTTTGTCGTGCCAATGGCGACAACGGGACATCCCTGCTGTCACCATTCTTGGTCATGGGCAGATGACGTAGCTTTTGTCGAGCTGGACATGCTCCCAGCGAAGACCGAGTAACTCACCTCTGCGCATCGCCGTCTCAATGGCGAGGACAACCAGCGGCTGAAGGTAAGGGTTCGATGAGGCCTGACACGACACCATCAGCCGTGCCTCTTCATCGCCCTCCAGTCTTCGGGTTCGACCCTTTGGCTGTGTCGGTTTCCGGAGGTTAAGTGCGGAGTTACCGGGCAAATTGAAGCCCCACTCCGACGTCGCAATGCGGATGGCGTGGCTGATGATCGAGAGGTCTCGGTTACAGGCGGATGCACCAACCTCTTTGAGCCGCTCATCGCGGTACCGGGCCAGATGGCCAGAGTTCAGTTTCGACAACCAGATATTAGACAACCATGTGCGTCTAAGCCGGGAGACAATGTACTTCTCAACATAAAAGCCACGCTTGGTTGGCGTTACCTTTCGACCATAGCGTTCGAGCAACTGCCCGACGGTGCAGTCATTTGTAATTAAGTGGCCAAGGTCGATCTGTCGTTCCGTCTCTGCAGCCCAACGACGAGCGTCGGACAGGTGATCAAAGGTCTTGGTCTGCAACGGCGTACCCTGACGCCGAATACGGGCCGTATATCGCCCGTTACGTTTCATTATTGATGCCAAATCCATCTCCTGTGGCACAGGAGTGGTACAAGCAGGGAGGCTGGACTGTTTTCTAACCTGTTAAACGACCACTAGAATCGCCTAACCTCTTATCAAAATTCACGGCTTCCTGACGCCGCCGTAGCCAACTCGTTCACCCACGGAAAGTCGCTGTGATTCCAACAACGAGTGGGAAGAACTGGCCGAATACGGACGCCCACACAACGCCACGGCACCGCGCACCATCTCGATTTAGGGATAAGGAAAATTCTGGTCGGGAAGAGAGGATTTGAACCTCCGGCCCCTACGTCCCGAACGTAGTGCTCTACCAGGCTGAGCTACTTCCCGACGGCGGGTTTCATACAACGCCGGGCGCGGCTTTGCAATCGCTCCAACGACAAAGACATTCAGGAGATGCGTGCATCCTCCCGGATCATGTCGGCGGCCTTTTCCGCGATCATGATGGTGGGCGCGTTCGTGTTGCCCGAGGTGATCGATGGCATCACTGAGGCATCCACCACACGCAGCCCCTCGAAACCGTGAAGACGCAGCCGCGGGTCGACCACGGCCGTCTCGTCCACCCCCCTACAGCAGGTGCTCGTTGGATGAAACCCCGTGTTCCCAAAATTGCGGAGATACTCGATCATGTCGTCGTCGGTGACCACGTCCGCTCCCGGTTCGATTGCGTCACCCACGAACGGCTCGAGGGCGGGCTGGCGCATGATCTTCCGTACCGCGCGCACGCCGCGCATCAGCGCCACGCGGTCATGTTCAGCCTCAAGATAACGGCTCTTGATCAGCGGGGCATCGCGCGGGTTTGCGGAGCCGACCTCGACCGTCCCGAGGCTCTCGGGGCGCAGCATGATGGTCGTCGCCGACAGGCCGGAGAATTCGTGCAGGGTCGAACCATGCTTACCCGCGGCGCCGCCGTTCGAATACAGCACGATGTGATGCTGCAGGTCCGGTGAATCGAGGCTGGGAACACTGCGGAAGAACCCGCCAGTCGGCACCGCGGCCATGGCTTCGGACTTGATCCGTGCATGCAGCTTCAAACCAGGGTCGAAGGGTTTCTTGGTGGATCGGTCCTCGACCAGTTCGATCCCACGAAAGAAGGTCCGGCCGCGCATCTCACCCACATGGGGGTGATTGCCGAAGCGATCCTGCAGACCGGCATCGAGCAATGTCCCCAGTTCGCGGACCCGGGCCTGAGTTTCCGCAGATTGCAGCTTTTGCTATACCACGAGGCCCGCCGCGCAGGCCGTCGCGTGACCGATGAAGGTGTGTCCATGCTGAAAAAAACCCGAACCGTCATAAAAGGCTCGGAAAATCTTCTCGGCCATCAGAACCGCGCCGATGGGCTGATACCCGGCTACGAGCCCCTTCGCAACAGTCACGATATCGGGCACCACACCATCCTGCTCGAAGGCATAAAGTGTGCCGATACGGCCCAGACCACACATGATTTCGTCGAGGATCAGCAACACCCCGTATCGGTCACAGACCTCCCGGATTTTTTGAAAATACCCCGCGACGGGCTCCACACCACCTGATGTGGCACCCACCACCGTTTCGGTCACAAAACCGATCACACGCTCCGGTCCGGCGGCCTGAATTTCCGCATCCAGTTCCTCAGCAAGCCGTGTCCCGAAGGCATCGTCGGACTCGCCCTCCAATTTCTCGAGATAGGCATAGCAAGGCGAAACATGACGGGACTCGGCCATGATGTCGCGGAAGGATGCCCGACGCCATTCATTGCCACCCACAGCCAGAGCGCCAAGGGTATTGCCATGATAGGACTGGCGCCTGGCGATAAAGACCGAACGGTCAGGCTCTCCGATCTCCACGAAAAACTGACGCGCCATCTTCAGCGCGGCCTCGACGGCCTCGGAGCCGCCGGACGTGAAGTAGACCCGGTCCAGGCCCGTCCGGCGCACCGGCGACCATCAGCGTCGGCGAGCGGCTTCCATGGGCTCATTGGTGAAGAAGGCGGTATGGGCGAAGGGCATCTGTGCCGACTCTGGCGCCTGGACCGCTGCTGATCACATCGCTGATCGCTGTGACCCAAGGCCGGACACCGCCGCGCCGCCACGAGGCGTCCAGATAGCGCTTGCCGGTCCCGTGTCGATGACATAGGGGCCGTCGCCCGCCATGCCGCGACCGGCAGCTCGACTGTGGGCGTGACGGTGCAGCACTTCCGCGTCTGTGGCGCGCGAGGTCAGAGTCCGCGCGCACGGGGAATCGGCCACGGACTTGCCCATATCAGGAGCCGCCGCTGTTCCGTCGGGTCCGATCGAACGGCGCCAGCGTCCTTCAAAGCGGCAAGCGCACGGGCATCGTCATATCCCGCCGTCGATCCGTGTCCGACAAAAAGGCGACCGTGTGCACTCCGATCGGCCTCGGTCCAATAGGCACCGAAGGCCTTCGAGCTGAAGTCCTCGCTTTCGGTCGACGCTGGCTGAGCGCCGCCTGGCCGCCCTGGGCGAGGATCTGCGCAACCAGCACCTGGGCGATGCGTGATGGACCGGGACGACCGAGCTGGAACAGCGCCGGACGTGTCCGTGCCGACCAGCAGCAGGTGCCGGGTCAGGGACGAGCCAGCGGCGAGACCAGGCTGTCCGTCACGGCGACGACCGTCGCGCCGCGGGCGGCCGCGATACTCGGGCGGCCTCGATGGTCGCCGCGCGAATAGGGCTCGAAGGAGAAGACCAGGATCGCGTCTTCTTCGGGTGAAATGCCGCGCAGCCCGATCGGCGAAGGTGCCGCCGCTGCCGTCGAGCAGGACCATGATCCTCCCGGAACATGGAGCAGGCGTAGTGCACATAGAAGGCGGCGGGGAACAGGCTGCGCTGGCCGACGAGATAGATGCGCCGGCGGGCATCCTGCGAGAGCCTTGGCGGCAGTCGGCCAGTTCGTCCGAGCCGATCGCCTCCAGGCTGAGGGCGATGAATTGTCCCGGTCGGCGGCGACCATTTCGGTGGCCAAGTTGGGCCAGCGCCCGGCCACTCACGGCGGCGGCCGGTGCGGGCCAGGAGGTTGCGGGCGCGCTGCCCGAACCCCGCGGGCTGCTCGGCGCAGGGCGTCGCGGAAGGGCTCGCGCAGGGACTTCATAACCGTCAAAGCCGATGCGCCTGCGCCAGGCGCACCATGGTCGCGGGCTGCACGCCGGCGCGGTCGGCCAGCTGGCGCATGGAGGTGAAGGCGATCTCGTCCGGGCCGGTCGATCAGGAAGTGCGCGGCGCGGCGCAACTGCGGGCTGAGCCTGGGATAGACCTGCTGCAGATCCGAGCCAGAATCTGTCTCACAGGCCGTCAGGAAATGTGGTCGTGGTCCCGAGTCCACGGCGTCGGCTCCCCGTTCTTTTGACCCTGTTGAGACTCTGCAACAGTTGAGTCGTCCCCTCGATGCTATGAAACAAGCGTTTCATGGTTCCTGTACAAGCGCGAATCGAACGATTCAATCTTCGCCGTGTGTGATGTGGCTGTCCTCAGCCGGCCGATTGTGACAACGCCGCGACGCCGGTTAGCATCCGGCGCGATTTTACGCCCATCGATCGCGGCACGAACTCCGCCAGCGCGGAACGGCTGAACATGGACATCGCCGAGCACATTCGCACGATCCCGGATCTTCCCGAAACCGGGAATCCTGTTCTACGACATCTCGACCCTGCTGGCGCATGCGCAGGCCTGGCGCCACACGGTGGACCTGCTCGCGGTCGCCATACGCCAGCACGAGCCCGATATGCATGGCGGGCATCGAAAGCCGGGGGTTCCTGGTCGGCAGCCCCGCTGGCCTTGCAGCTGGGCTGCGGTTTCGCGATGGCTGCGCAAGCACGGGCAAGCTGCCCGGCGAGACGATCGTCGCTACACCTACGACCTGGAATACGGCTCCGACACGGTCGAGCTGCAGGCGGACGCCATCAAGCCCCCGGCCAGAAGGTCGTCATCCTCGATGACCTGCTGGCAACCGGGGGGCACCGCGGGTGGCGCGCTGCACCTGTTGCGGCGCCAGGCGGGGGCCGACGTCCGCGCCGCCGCCTTCATCATCGAGCTCGCCGGGTCTCGGCGGGCGCGACCATCTGGACGTGCCGATCACGGCCCTGCTCGAATTCGACGCCTAGACTGGTTATCGGCCCTCATCCGGAGCTTGTCGACGGAGAGGGCCGCCGCCTTGTACTTCGACAAGCTCGGCACGAGGATCTAAAAAACCGACCTAGCCGGCGAACTTGCCACCCAACGCGCCGGCGATGAAGTTTTCGATGATCTCCGAGACCGAGGCGTCGGGCTCCATGCCGCAGGGCGCGGGCCCGGGCGCCGTCGGCAGAACCAGGCCCAGGCATCGACGATGGCCTGCACCAGCGCGTCGGGCGCATCCGAACGCACCCGGTCCGCGACCGCGTCGCCCGCGATAGCGGCGCAAACGCGTCGAGCATGTCTCGCGATGGTCGGGGACAATGCCGTTCATCATCACGGCCCGGTTGGGGCCGAGGGCCGCGCCATCCGCATTGTGGACGTCGACGAAGGCCTGCACGGCGCGCTGGCGGGGACAGGATCAGCATCCGGGTTTCCGGGCGTCACGGGGTTGCTCACCGTCGTCGCCCTGGAGGGGCTCGCGGAGGATCGAACTGGCGAAAGCCCGACGCCGCCGCATTGGGCTTGCCCGGGCGCACCACGATGGTCGGCAGGCGCAGGGTCCGGCCGTCGACGAAACCCCTTGCGGGTGTAGTCGTTGACCAGCAGCTCGCCGATGGCCTTCTGGGTGCCGTAGGAGGTCTGGGGGGTCAGGGCGGTGGAATCATCGACCGAGCCGCTCGCCGCCATAGACCGCCAGCGAACTGGTGAAAACGATCTTGGGGCAACGCCCGGTACGTGCCGTGCACGCCTCGAGCACGTTGCGCCCGCCGTCGAGATTGACCGCATAGCCGAGGTCGAAATCGGCCTCCGCGCCGCCGCTGACGACGGCCGCGAAATGGAAGACCGAATCCGTCGCGCCATCGATCAGCGCGTCGACGGTGGCCCGGATCGCAGATATCCCCGGTGACGACTTCGACGCGCGGGATCGTCGGGCGGCGGCTCGACGGGATCGAACGCGTCGAACAGAACCAGCTTGTCGACATCGCCGTCTCGGCCTGCCGTCCGGGCCTGCACAGCTCGGGCGGCGGCCAGGATCCGGAGCGCCAGCCTGCCGGCCCAGCATTCCCGGTGCCGCCGGTGATCACCACCTTCATCGACGCCTCTCCCTCGACCCGCGCCAAACTACGAGCAGCGCCGGCTCGAGGCGGTCCAGCGCCATGCCGACAGGACGTCGAGGCCTCGGCCGCGAAGCACAGCCGCAGCCAGCCCTCGCCGGCCTCGCCGAAGGCGCGGCCGGGCGCCATGCCCACGCCGGTCTCGGCGATCAGCTGTGCGCGCATAGGCGACGCTGTCCGTCATGCCCGTCCACGGCGAAGAAGGCATAAAACGCGCCCTCCGGGCGCGGCGAGGGTCACCCGCGGCATGCGCGGCCAGGCGCTGGAACACGAGGTCCCGGTTGCGGCGGTAGCGGTCGACCATCTCGCGCACTGAAGGGCTCGCCGTCGCGCATCGCGGCCACGCCGGCATGCTGCACAAAGGTGGTGGGCGAGGCGATGTTGAACTCGTTGAGCTTGGAGAAAATCCGGCCCGAGGTCCGGCCGGATGGGTCAGCCAGCCGAGCCGCCAGCCGGTCATCGACCAGGACTTCGAGAAGCTGTTGACGACGATCACGCGGTCCTCAGGTGCTCGGCGATATCCAGAAAGGACGGCGCGCGCGGCCGGTCGTAGATCAGCCGGACATAGACCTCGTCGGAGACCAGGTAGACGCCCGCGCTCGCGGCGCAGAACGCCAGCAACTCGCGCTGCTGGTCACTGCTCCATGACCCAGCCGGTCGGGATTGCCCGGCGAATTGACAGAACACGGCGCGGGTGCGCTCGTCGCACTGCGTTGCGGCGACGTCAGTCGAGGTCGAGATGCCACTGGCCGCCGTTCGTCAGCGCGGTTTCAGGGGAGCCGAGCGGGCCTCCCCGCCCATGACTGCACACGGTGCCCGTGCACGATTCGGCCAGAGCGGCCCGACGACCACGAACATTGTCGCCAGTGCATCGACCAGCGACCTGGGAGGACGAGCATGATCGCCGCCATCCCGGAGGCACGGTCGCGGTGATCCGGTCGACACCGATCAATCGCCGGCCCGATCAGCTTGCGTCGAATAGGCCGCAATGGTCTCGCGCAGGGGCGGAATGCCGCGGTTCTGCGCATAGAAGACATGATCGTCCTCGAGCCAATGCCTGCACTGCGCCGCCTGCTTGATGTAGTCCGGGCGTCGGCAGGTCCGGCTCACCGAACCAGAGCGGGATCACGTCGTCGCGGCCGATGTTGCTTTCCGCGACCTTGACGGATCCGCGAGCCTTCGAGTTCGCTTCGATCGCCAGTGCCGCAGGCGACGTCCGCCATTGGCGATTGATTCAACGGTATCGTTCACATGTCCGACACTCCTGACAACAATTGGCGATCTCAGTGTAGCGCGCCCGGCGCAGCGTACGGGAATTGCCCCGCCTGCGCCGATTGATCGGGCATATCAGCACCCCACAGCCGCATACCCAATACCCGCATAACCAGGACCACGCAGAGATTTTCCTGAGCCATGAGCAGACTTCGAAGCCACAGTGACCTGACCGAGGGCCTCAACGGCGTATCTCGGTTTCCGACTGGTGGACTGGCGCGAGGGCTTCGCGCGGATTTCGCCGTCGACCTCCAGGACGAGCGTCACAAGAACCGCCAGGGCGGCCTGCATGGCGGCGTCACGGCGAGCCTGATCGATGCGGCAACCGGCTTCTGCGGCGTCTATCGAGCCCGACCCCGAAAAGCGCCGGGGGAACGTCACGGTGTCCCTGACCACGTCAACTTCGTGGGCCGGGCGAAGGGCACGACCAACTGATCATCTGCACGGCCAAGACTCGTGCGGGCCGGGCGGCGCATCTACTTCGCCGCCGCCGAGGTGCATGACGAGCGAAGGCGAATCTGGTTGCCAGCGGCCGAGGCGGTCTACGCCTGTGTGGACCGGGACGCCCAGCGCCGCCCCGCCACCACGTCCGGCAGCATAAGGACGCCCGCCATGAGTGCATCCTCCGCGCTGCCAAATTTCCCATGTCGGCCAGATGGTCCGGCACCACGCTGTTCGGCTATCGCGGCGCGGTGTTCGATGTCGACCCGGACTATACGCGGGCAGCGGAGGAATGGTATGACGCAGGTGGCCACGCTCGCGGCCACCCAAGGACGCGCCCTGGTATCACGTGCTGGTCCATGACGCGTTGCACACGACTTATGTGGCGGAGCGCAATCTGATGGTCGAGCCGGACCCGGCGCAGATTGCCCATCCGCTGCTCGGCGAGCATTTCTCGGCATTTGACGGAACACGATATCTGAAGGGGCAGAAAGCAAACTGACGATCGTCTTGACTCACAGTTCATCATCTTTCATCGTCCGTTTCATCCGCAACTCTGGGGTGCCCCTGCCTGACCACGCAGAACGGGGCTGAGAGAACACCCACCAACCTGATCCGGGTCATGCCGGCGGAGGGAGTTGTTGCGGCGGTCTTTTCGAAGACGCTCCACCGCCACTGCAGTTCCGGCCAATTATCGGGAGTATCCGATGTCCAGCTTTTTGCGCCAATTCATTGCGATTGCCACCGCTGTTGGCTTGCTATCGACAGTCGGCGCGCAGGCTGAGCCATTACGTGTCCCCGTCCTCGTGCCCATCACGGGGTTCCTGTCGCTGGAAGGAACCAGTCAGAAAAATGGTGCAGAGCTAGCCCTCGTCGGCAGTGATATCGCATTCAGTGTCGTCGATACCGCCACATCCCCCGAAATCGCTGTCAACGCGTTCGAACGCGCCGTCGACGCCGCAGGTGTGGTCGCAGTTGTAGCCCCATGCTGGGCACCCAGATGCTTGCGCTTTTGCCCATCGCAGATGAATTCGGCATCCCTCTGATAACGGTTTCCGGCACGGCCAAGATCACCGAACTTGGCAGTGCAAATGTCTATCGGTTTTTTCCCGGGTGATGCCGTGGTGAAGACAGCACAGGCGCGCTATGCCGTTGAGGAACGTGGTGTCAAACGTCCCGCGATCATTTCCCAGACCACTGCCTACGGGCAAAGTGGGCGCGCCGAGCTGGAACGAAACCTCACCGCAATTGGCGCGTCGCCGGTGCTTCAGGAAGCTCTGGACATCTCGGTCAAGGACATGTTGCCCGTCCTGCTGAAGGTGCAGCGTTCGGGCGCAGATGCACTGTTGCTGCATCTCCATTCCGGCCCGACCGCGCTGATCATCCGGCATGCGCGGGCGCTCGGCCTTGATATTCCGATCATCGCCGGCTCGGCCATGCACCAGCCCGAAACCGCGGCCTTGCTGGAACCCGCGGAACTCAACGGCGTGTGTGCCGAATCCGGTTCTTCACCGGTGTCGGATGACAGCGAGGAAATGCGCGAATTCGTGGACGCCTATCGTCGGTCATTCGATCGGGAACCCGACGCATTCGCGCTGGGCCAATATGACGGCGCGAAGATGATACTCGCCGCTCTCGCAGCCGGAGCGAAAACCGCTGATGAGGTCCGCACTCATTTGCAGACCGCATCCCATGCAGGCCTGGCCATGAACTACAGATCAGACGGCAAGGGCAATATGGCCCATTCGGCCGTGATCATTTGCTATGGCGCTGAAGACCGGGTGCCACAGATCGTCAAACGATACGAGAACCTGACCGGGACGCTCTAGGGCGAACCTCAGCAGTCTCGCTCCCATGCTCGCAGCGCAGCTCCTTCTGAATGCCCTTTCCTCTCGGCGCGGCCTATGCGCTGGTGGCACTGGGGTTTGTTCTTGTTCTCAACGCGACCACCGCCGTCAATTTCGCCCACGGCGAAAGCGTTGTGGCCGGCGGGTTCACCGCCGTGGCGCTTACCTTCTTTCTGCCCCCCGATCTCAGAATTCCCGGCCTGATCCTGCTACCCGGTGTCGTTGTCGTCACCGCGGTCCTCGGCCTTGCCATCGGTGCGCTGGCCTATCTGCCGATCCGCAACCGTCCGCCAGTCTCGGTGTTCGTCACGACCATCGCGGTCGGCATGATTGTCGCCAATGGCCTCAACGCCACTTTCGGCGCCGCACCGCGAACCGCCCCGCCGCTGATCGGGGTGGGCACGATCGACCTGATCGGCGTGAGCATCAGTCGTCAATCTCTGGTCATCATCGCCACAGCCTGTGTTCTGATCGGCGGCCTGGCCATCGTGCTGCAACGCACGCAATTGGGACGACAGTTCCGTGCATGTTCGCAGGACCCGGAAATGGCGCGCGCCATCGGCATTCGACTGACCCGGATCACGCTGTTGAGCTTCGCACTCGGCACCGCATTCGCCGGCGCGGCCGGGTTGTTACTGGCCCACCAGTTCTTCATCAGCCCGGCCGATGGCGCGCCCCTGATCCTGAAAGCCTATATTGCTGTCGTCATCGGTGGCTGGGGCAGTCTGCGGGGCGCCGCGCTCGGGGCCCTGCTGATCGCCGTATTCGAAGTCGGTGTTGCCGCCATATCATCCCAGCCCCTGGCTGAGGGCCTGCTCTACGTCATCGTTCTTGTGGTGTTGTTCCTGCGTCCCCAGGGGCTGCTCGGCGAACCGCAACAGGTGCGTGCATGAACCCGCGCAACAGCCTTATGATTTTCGGTGGCGGCGGGCTGGCAATCTACGCCCTGTTCTTTGCGTCATCCTATGATCAGCGTCTCCTGACCTTGTCCGGAATCTATGTGGTTCTGGTGCTCGGCTATCAGTTCATATTCGGCCATGCGGGGGCTCTCAGCCTTGCCCAGGGCGCGTTCTTCGGGCTTGGCGCCTATACAAGCGGCATTCTGGGCAGCCAGTATGGTGCCGAATTTCTGGTGACGTTCCCGCTCTCCGTAGCGGCAGCAGTCACCATCGCTGTGCTGGTTTCCATCCCGGTGCTGCGCCTGCAATCCCATTACTTTGCCTTGGCCACCCTTGCCCTCAGCCAGTTGTTGCTGCTGATCGCCATCAACTGGGAACCTGTGACCGGCGGCGCCAACGGATTGTCCGGTGTACCGCCGGTCAGGATTCTGGGCTGGCAACTCGCGCGCGGTCTGCCGCTATTGTCATTCGTCTGGATCATCGCGGGCCTGGCCATGCTGGTCTCCTACTGGCAAATCAATACCGCACGCAAAGCGGCATTTACCGTGATGCGAGAGACACCACTGGCAACAGCGGCCTTCGGGATCGACCGCAGCATGCTGCGGTTTCGTGCCTTTCTGCTCAGCGCAGCTTTTGGTGGCGCGGCCGGTGCGTTGTTCGTTCACACCAACCGTGTCGTATCGCCCGAAACACTGAGCTTCGGCGTCATGATCACCTGTCTGACCATGACGGTCGTTGGCGGTCGCTTCGGAATTCCAGGTGCCGTTATCGGTGCATTGCTTCTCACCCATTTGCCGGAATGGTTTCGCGGCCTGCAGGAATACTATCTTGTTGCCGTCGGCGTGCTATTGCTTGCGACAGTGGTCTTCGCGCCCAACGGAATTGAAGGGCTGCTGCGGTTTGGCAAATCCAGTCCCAAACCTTCTGCGGGAACCGCGACCGATGAAAAAAGTGAACCCGCCGATATTGGTGGCAGCGAACTGATAGCGACCCATCTATCGAAACGCTATGGCGGTGTGCGGGCTCTGGATGACGTCAATTTGCGCATCCAGCCCGGCGAAATCGTGGGTGTCATTGGTCCCAACGGAGCCGGGAAGACAACCCTGGCCAATATTCTCACCGGATCAGCCACCAGCGACGCGGGAACCGTGACTCTGGCTGGTCACGACATCACCCATGCGCCTGAATACCAGATCGCTCAGCTGGGACTGACCCGGACCTTCCAGACCCCACAACTTCCCGCAGACCTCTCTGTTCGGGACATTATCAGAATCGCCCAGGCGGATCGTCCCGCGGCCAACACCGATGCGGTTCTGCGCAATTTCAATCTGCTGGCCGTCGCAGATATGCCCTGCGGCACGATCGCCCATGGCATTCGTCGCCGGGTTGAGGTCTGTCGCGCTGTCGCCGCCGAACCGGGCGCGCTGGTGCTGGACGAACCCGGCGCCGGGCTTTCCCCCGAAGAACAGGGAGAGATTAGCGCGCTATGCAGAACTCTCGCAGAGAACGGTCTGGCCATCCTGTTGATCGACCACAATGTCGCGTTTCTGAAGCCACTCGTCACACGAATGGTCTGCATGGAATCGGGCCGGATCATTGCCGACGGGACACCGGAAGATGTCCTCGCCGATCCACGCGTTCAGGATGCCTATTTCGGAGTGACCACGCTGTGAGCCAGCCTTCCCTCCACGTCGAGTCACTGACGGTCAGCCATGGTGCCGTGACAGCCCTTCGGGACGTCACTTTCACAGCACGATCCGGCGAGATCACCGCGCTGATCGGCACCAATGGCGCTGGCAAATCAAGCCTGCTGCGCGCGATCATTGGTCTGGCATCTTCCAAGGGCGATATTTTCTTTCAGGGTGACAACATCAATCACCTGGCGACCGAGGACCGCATTCGCGCCGGACTGGCACTCGTTCCGGAAGGACGCCGAGTTTTCCCTGGCATGACTGTCGAGGAAAACCTGCTTGTGGGCGGCATCCGCGGACGCGCAGAACGACGCCTGTCCATCGACGAGGTGTACGCGCTCTTCCCACCCCTCGCCGACCGGCCATCGGACCGGGCCTGGCAGTTGTCAGGAGGCCAGCAACAGATGCTCGCCATTGGTCGTGCCCTCATGGCCCGACCGCGCATCTTCCTGCTCGACGAACCTTCGCTGGGCTTGTCACCGCGTATCGCCCGGGACGTTGCGGAAAGTCTGAAAGCTTTGACCGAAAAAGGCGCAGCTGTCGTGATTGCAGAGCAAAACTCGGGTTTCGTGCAGCCCATCGCCGATCGCACGCTCACCCTGAGCAACGGACAAATGGCGTTGCCTGACTAAGGGCAGTTGACCTGTGCGGTCCAACCATTACCAGGTCCGGCCTCCGGCCAGACGGTCGCCACGACGCGATCCTTAATCGACAGCCGGTTGCGGTAGGCACACGCCACCTCGCGGGCAATGGCCATTGCCCGGGCTTTTCCTTCCGCCGATTCAAGTACCAGTGACAATCGGTTGTCTGACTCGATCGAAACAACAGACAGATCCCCGCGCGCCGAGGCCCATTCGAGGAACGCGTTCTCCACATCCCCAAAGGCCGGCGCCATGAAGTCTTTTGGCAATCGGACAAAGGACCGACTGACCCAGCCCGTCTTGCCACTGTCATCGAAATCACGGATATGCACCCACGATCCTTCTTCGTCGAATGCCTGCACCCGGTCGCCGCGCTTCACCTTGGCGACAATGCTCTGATTTTTCGCCGGACCGGCCCGCACATTCAGCGTGCGTGCGGAGATGCTCCCTTCCCAGCTTTTTGCCGATTGCTGCGCAGCAGCAGCGCCGCCCCACAACAAGAAGAGCGAAAGAAAGAATACGGTGAACGCGTGATGCATCATCTGTCGTTCCGGCAACCTGCGGCCGATGGTCTAATTCCGATCGCGACCTCGACTTGCGCGAGCGGTCTTGCAATTATGCCACGTCTCATGGCCTCGACATAATGAACGCACAAAAATTCCAGCTCCGTTATTCACAAGTTGAAGACCGCATTCTGATTATAGTCACGGACGAGAACGATCAGGAGGAGGTCTTTGGCCTGACCCGCCGTCTCGTCAAACGACTTGTCCCTGGTCTGGAAAAGGTTCTAAGCAAGGCTGGACATCTTGTGCAGCCACAAATCCCGGACACAACCGGCCCGGCACCCGCGCCGACCCCCGTCCGAAGTCGCGGCATTTCGCGCCCGGGAGAACGAGAAGGCCGAATCTACAATCTCTGGCGCAAGAGGCAGCAGCAGCGGCACATCTGCAAAGCCAAATCCTGCCCCCATTCCCATTCTCTCGCATCTGGTCAAACGGTTGCGGGTCGTCGATCAGGGCAAGGGACGGCACATTCTCCAGATCACGGACGGAGCGACGTCCATCAACATCCCGCTGACCGATGAACAGCTGGCGCAATTCTCCCATGGGATTGTGACCGTCCTCAACAATGCGGACTGGAACCTCCCAGCCGGGTCGGAACCTGATCCTGGAGACAGCACGATAGCGGAATCGGCAGACGCGGCACTCGATATCACCGCCGAAAGCCCTTCGAAATACCGCCACTAGTCCGACCCGTATCAGCGACTCCGGACACAACGCTAGTTTTCGGGTTCTCAAATTCACTGCGCTTAACAGAACAATCCGAGGCCCCGATGGCACGTCCCGATAAAGCCCAACACACATCCGATGAAGCGCGCCAGGCCGCCGCTGACACCGCGCGCCATCTGCTCGATATCGGCGCCGTCAACTTCAAGCCGGAAGACCCCTACACCTTCACCTCAGGGCGGGTCAGCCCAAGCTATATCGACTGTCGTCGGGTAATTGCCTTTCCCAAAGCGCGCGAAGCCATGACCGCTCACGCTGTCGCATTGATCGATCGGGAAATCGGGCGGGACAATATCGACGTCATTGCCGGCGGCGAAACCGCCGGCATTCCCTACGCCGCTTTCGTCGCCGTCGCGCTTGGAAAGCCTATGGTCTATGTCCGCAAGGAGCCCAAGGGCTTTGGTCGCATGGCCCAAATCGAGGGCGCCCTGGAAGACAATGCCCGTGTTCTGCTGGTGGAGGATCTGACCACCGATGGTGGCAGCAAGGTTCGTTTCATTGACGCGCTGCGTGAAGCCAGTGCCACGGTCGAGCACACTTATGTCGTGTTCAACTACGGCATCTTCATGGAAGCGTGGGACAATATGGAGAAGCTGGGCGTGGGGCTGCACGCACTCGCCACATGGTGGGATGTTCTGGACGCCGCGCGGGAAAACAGTGCCTTCAGCGCCGAACAACTGGACAGCGTGGAAGAATACCTCAGTAGTCCGGACACATGGACGCCCATGGCGTCGTGAAATAGTGGCCCGCGCATTCGTGACTGGCAGGGTCTCGACAGCGCCACACTCCAATGTCCTACAATCATCCCGCATGATGTGAGGGAGTAACACCGTGACAATCCGAGGGATGATCGCCACCCGCCGCGCTCGCCACGGTCCTTTCGACCGGCGCGGTTCAAGCCCAGAAAGACGAGTTGGTCATCGGGATCAGCCAGTTTCCCCAGGGCTTCCACCCCAACATCGCCAGCCATGTCGCCCTGTCTCTGATCCACGGGATGACCCGGCGTCCGTTCACGGTTTATGACGCCGAATGGCAGCTGATCTGCCAGCTCTGCACCACCGTGCCGACCCGCGAAGCCGGTACCATCCGCGACTGGACAACCCCGGATGGCAAAGACGGGTTCGCAGTGGACTATACGATCCGCGACGGCGCAACCTGGGGCGACGGCACGCCGATCACCACAAAGGACGTGCAGTTCACCTGGGCCATTGGACGCGAAGAGACATCCGGCGTCAACAATCAGGAACTCTATCGGCGGATGGAGAAGATCGAAGCGCAGGACGCGCACAACTTCACGATCTTCTGGAACAAGCGAACCTGCGATGTGGCGGCGATCAACGACTTCGAAGTCGTCCCGGCCCATCTGGAAGCCGATGCGGCCAGCGATCCGTCCGTCTACCGCTCCCGCAATGCCTATGACACGGACCCGACGCAGCCCGGGCTGTATTTCGGCCCCTATCGCATCACCCATGTTGAACCCGGCGCCACCGTCGTGCTGGAGCCCAACCCAACCTGGTGGGGGACAGCACCCTTCTTCAGGAAAATCACCATCCGGACCGTCGAAAACACTGCCGCGCTGGAAGCCAACCTGCTCTCCGGCGAAATCGACTACATTGCCGGCGAAGACGGGATATCGCTCGATCAGGCTCTGACCTTCGAGAAACGCCACGGCGAACGCTTCAACGTCGTATTCAAGCCGGGCCTGTTCTACGAACATATCGATCTGCGCCTCGACAACCCGGTGCTCGAAGACATCCGGGTCCGCCAGGCCATGCTGCACGCCATCGACCGCAATTCGATCAGCGTGCGGCTGTTCGAAGGCAAGCAGCCGGTTGCCGATACTTCGGTCCACCCGCTCGACCAGTATCATGTGGACGATGTCCGCAAATATCCCTTCGACCCCGCGCTGGCAGCCACCCTGCTCGATGAAGCCGGCTGGACCGACATCCGCAAGGGCATTCGCCACAACGCGGCCGGCGAACCGTTGCTGTTGGAAATCATGACCACCGCCGGCAATCGGGTCCGCGAACTGGTGGAGCAGGTCATTCAGTCCAATCTGCGTGAAATCGGCATTGACCTGCGCATTCGCAACCAACCAGCGCGCGTGCTGTTCGGACAGACGATCCGGCAGCGCCAATTCACCGGAATGGCAATGTTTGCCTGGTTCTCCAGCCCCCGCAACGTGCCGCGCACGACGCTTCACTCCTCGATGATCCCGACCGTCGGAAACGGCTGGTCCGGACAGAATTACACCGGATACCGCAGTGACGTGATGGATACGGCGATCGACAGGGTCGAAGTCGGATGCAGCGAAGAGGATCAGACACGCCACTGGACCACCATCCAGCAGACCTATGCCCAGGATTTGCCAGTTCTGCCGCTCTATTTCCGGGCCAATGCGTTCATCATGCCCAAATGGCTCAAGGGCGTGACACCGACCGGGCACCAGTATCCAAGTACCTTATGGGTTGAAAACTGGACAGCGGAGTGAGGCATCCGTGCTTGCATTCCTGACCCGTCGCGTTCTGGGCATGACCATCGTCCTGGCGGTCATGTCCTTTGTGGTCTTCATGCTGATCGGGCTGATGCCCGGCGACCCCATCGACATCATGATTGCATCCAATCCGGAGCTGACACCCGCCGATGGTGAGCGTCTGAAGCGCCTTCACGGCCTCGATCTGCCACTCTGGGAACGCTACAGAAACTGGCTGGGCGTTGCGTTGTCCGGCGATCTCGGATTTTCCCGCACCTATAATCGCCCGGTCCTGGATATCCTGCTGCCACGGCTGGGGAACACCGTTATCCTGCTGGGGCTGAGTTCGCTGGCGGCCATTGCCATTGCCATTCCGTTGGGTGTGATCGCAGCCACACGACCGCAATCCCCTGTGGACGGGGCCATCAATCTATTCTGTTTTGCCGGCATATCGGTGCCCCCATTCTGGCTGGCACTGATTTTCATCCTGTTATTTGCCGTCACGCTTGGCTGGCTTCCGGCCGGTGGCATGGGCGCGCCGGATGCCTGCCTGTTCGCGCGGCTGGAATTTCTGGTGCTGCCCGTTGCAACCCTGACCATCGCAAGTCTGGCTGGCTACACGCGGTTCGCGCGGTCGGCGATGATCGAAGTCCTGCGACAGGATTACATCCGCACCGCGCGCGCCAAGGGTCTTGGACCGGCCCGTACCGTGTTCGGGCATGGATTGCGCAATGCCATGTTGCCCCTGACCACCATCATAGCGCTGGACTTCGGCTCGCTCTTCTCGGGCGCCCTGATCACCGAGACCATGTTCGGATATCTGGGCATGGGCAAGCTGATCTATGATTCGATCCTCGGCAATGATTTCAATCTTGCGCTGGTGGGGCTGCTGCTGGCCACACTCGTTGTGCTGATCGGCAATTTCCTCGCTGATATCGCCTACGCCGTGCTCGATCCGCGCATTTCCTTTCGCGCTTTGGAGGCAGCATGAGCTCGATTGCACCCTTGACCGGCGCGGCACAGTCCGAACCCCCGCTGTTCTGGCTGCGACTGCGCCGGAGTCGCGCGGCGTTGGTCAGCGCGGTCATTCTGATCATCATCACCTCGCTGGCGTTGCTGGCACCGGTGATCGAATTCCTTCTGGGCGTGGATGCCACGCGGGTCGATCTGTTCAACCAGTATGCCGCACCGGATTCCACCCACTGGCTGGGCACGGATGAAGCGGGTCGTGATGTCTTTGTGCGCCTGCTCTATGGCGGGCGCATTTCCCTGCTCGTCGGTCTCGTGGCCGCACTCGGTGCCGCGGTGATCGGCACCACTATCGGTCTGTTTGCTGGCTATCATGGCGGATGGCTGGATACAGTGCTGATGCGCACCACCGACGGGGTGATCGCCCTTCCCCTGCTGCCATTGCTGATCGTTCTCGCGGCCATCGATCTGTCGAAACTCGGTATCCCCGAGGCGATCGCAAATTCCGAGATGGCCAGCCTCTACCGCATCGTTTTCATCATCGCGATTGTCGGCTGGACGACCGTCGCCCGCCTGGTGCGCGCCGCAACCTTGTCCGTGCGTACCCGGGAGTTCGTCCGGGCCGCTGAAGCCATGGGTGCCAGCTCCGCTAAGATCATGTTGCGCCACATCCTGCCCAATGTGGTCTCCCCGATCATCGTCGCCACGACGCTCTCCATCGGGGTGGTGATCCTGCTGGAATCCGTGCTGAGCTTCCTCGGTCTCGGCATTCAGCCGCCGATCCCGAGTTGGGGCAATATGCTCACCAATGCCCAGGAACTCGCCACCCGCGCACCGGCGCTGGCCATCTGGCCGGGCACGGTCATCTTCGTAACGGTGATGGCCTTCAACTTTCTGGGGGACGGCCTGCAGGACGCTCTCGATCCGCGCTCCGTGCGACGCTAGGCGATCGGGCGTAAACCCGTTCGCCCCTATTTGATCGGCAGGGCGACAAACGTGCCGTCGTTCTGTCGCGTGACTTCCCGCATCAGGGTTTCAAAACGGCCATTCGAGGTGGGGGAAAGGAACCCGATGGCGTGGACCCGGGCCAGCGGCTTGCCGGTCACCCGATTGGTGTTGGCCGTGCGGAGCGTCTTGATCACGGGGTCATAGGTCGAACCGGTATAGTCATCCCCGAAGATATAGATCGAGACCTTCTGACTCGGATTCACATAGCGTTTCAGTGCCACTCCCAGCCCTTCGATCGGGCTGCTGTTCGAAGCACTTTTCCAGTTTCGAAACAGCCGGATCACGCTGTCGCGCCGGGCTTTGGTGTCGGGAATCCAGCGACCACTATAGCCGCTGATCAGATGGGTTCCGTTGTCGTTGAGAATCTGGAACCCCTTGATCCGGGGATGGATGCGAATGACGTTTTCGACTTCCTTCGTCACCCGGTTCCAGATGGCCTGCATACTTCCCGAGGTATCGATGATGAACACCACATAGTCGCTATCAACGGGAATGCCGCCAACCTCCTCATCGCGCGTTTGCGATGTGTTCGGGGTGAGGCTCGCCCGGCTCGAATTTCGCAGGGACCGTTCCACAAGCTGCAGACCTGCCAGATTTTCGCTCAGACTTTCTGCTTTGGCGTTCGCTGCGCGTAACGCGTTCTGCGCCTCGGCCGCTTTGGTCTGCTCACGGGTGAGCCGTTCCTCCACCTCTTCCTGTAGCTCCAGTTCCTGCTCAAGGGCGCTCTCCAATGCCGTCACACGGGCCTCCGCATCGAGCACCTCTTCAAGCATGCGCTTGGTTTCGGATGTGAAATTGGGTAGGACGGATTCGGCAAAGGGTGAAATCAGGACAAGCAGAACCACCGCCCCGAACCCGCATGAAATGATGTCGAGGAAGGAGAGGCTGAATATCTCGAATTCGCGTGATTTGCGCTTCAAGGCCATGTCTCCGCGGGGACTGATCATCAGACCACTGGTCAGGGCGGTCCAGCGCCAGAAAAAAGCAGCGGCTTCCGGATCACCCTCAAGCGGCAACAGAATCACATTGGTACGAATCTTGGTCAGTCCCGAATTGTTGATCGTATGCTGGAACAGACGCGCCCGGCACTCCCCGGAAATCGAGGTGGACCCGCCCCAAAGCGCACTGCAGCCGGAGAACGGATTGAGGCTGCGATACCCGGAATCCCCGGCCGTGGGCAGACCGTCCGTTACCACGTAAATATCTGTCGGTTTGTGCGCGGCAATCGCCTTGAGGCCCGCCGCCAGATTGGTGGGACCTCCGGGAATGAGAGCGTTCATGTCCGCCACAATCCGGCCCAGCCCGGCGGCGTCACTGCCCGAAACACCGGACGCATCACTCAGGTCCCTGGTCTTGTCATTGAAGGCAACAACGCGCACGACACTGTCACTGGCACACGGGCAATCAGCCAGTTCACAACACGCCGCGTGCGTTGCCATTTCGCACCTTGCGCGCGCGCATTCGGCGCCATGTTCTTCCGGCGAATAATGTCGATCAGCTTTTCTTCCGTCATGGATGCCGAACTGTCGACCAGAATTCCGATCCGCTTTCCCTCCACCTTCAGACCGATGAGATAATTCTCTTCTCCCACCTGGCGGTTCTCGACCACATCGGTGTTATCCTCGACCTCGATGGTCTTGATCGTTTCCTCGAGCTCCTTTTCCTTGCTTTCGCGTTGCGTGATCTCCACCCGGGTCTGATCGATTTCCCGTTGGACCTTGGAAATCTCGGCTTCCAGCGCTTCAACCTCGCCCGTGGTTGCCGCTTTCGCACGCAAGGTATTCACGACTTTGGCGCTGAGTTGCTCTTCCGTTTCCTTCAGCCGCTCGAGATCCGCCGTCAGACGTTCGCTCTCATCCGACACATGCTCAACATCGTGTTTGACCAGCATGAGAACAAGAATGATCGCGCCCAGCCCACAGGACATGACGTCCAGAAAGGCGAGGTTGAATCCCTCGGATTTGCGGGGCGGTCTCAGTTTCGACCCAGTGTGCTGATACGGTTGAGCAGGAAGGATTCACAATATTCCTGAGTGTCCGTCACCATGGAATCCTGCAACCGCTGAAGCTGGTGCAACAGGAACATCAAGACGATGCTGATCAGCAGGGCCACAAAGGTGGAGTTGAAAGCCACACCGAGGCTTTCGGTCATCCCGGCGATATCACCGGCCAGAGCCTGATCCGCCTGTGACAATGCCTGTCCGATGCCTCGCACGGTCCCGATAAACCCGATCGCGGGGATGGCCCAGATCAGATACCGGACCATCGAATTCTCGGCCTCCTGCTTCACCGCCAGAGACTCAACATTGGCGTCAATCGTCTCGGATGTGTTCTGGACATTCTCGGTGATCAGAAAACGACGCAAACTGGCCGACAGGGTCCGCACCAGCGGCGTGGTTCGAATGCGTGCCGGCAGATTCTCCAGCGCTTCGAGCATGGATGCCAGATCATCCTCGCCATCAGCGCCTTCTGCAGCACCTTCGAGCAGATCCACATTGAAGAGGTAACGGTCCTTCATGATCGCAAAACACTTGTCCAGAATCAGGAAGGTGCCCCAGAGCATCATGATGATGCAGATTTCCTGCTCCCAGTCCTTGATGATCACGGCCAGATCACGCGGCGCACTTTGACCTGCGGCTCTGGCCGCCTCGATGGCTGCTGAGGATTCCGGCCAGACATAGCCCACATAGAACAGATGAACGACGATGATCGAGATGACCAGCGCGAGGGTGTTCTTGATTGCAGATATCATGTTTCCACTCGCTTTCCTGACACGCTAAATGTCCACCGGGAAGGACACTGGTGAATTCAGACTTATTCCGGACTGGGCATAGGCAAAGCCAATGAGGCCGCCGCCAACCGCAATCGCCATGGCGACTACAATCGCCCTTCGAAATCGTGGTCGGCCAGCCGTGATCCTATTGCGCACCATGGAGATACCTCCCGATTCTGAATCCGATATCATCGCGACCGCTGGAGCGGCCCTCACGATAGGAAGCGCGCAATTCCGTTCGAGTCCCCGACTTCCAGCTCGACCCCTTGAACACATGCGAATCCCCGAAATTCGGGCCTAGGGGATCAACTTCGGTCTGTCCCCTTTCCGGCGGGTCCAGTGAATAGAAGTCATGCACCCATTCACTGACATTCCCGGTCATGTCGAACAGGCCGGAAGGCTCAGCCGGAAAACTTCCAACGGGGGATGTGCGCGGGAATCCATCATTGTATCGGGGCACATAAAACCGCACCAATCCATTGGCCGATTCATCAGCGATATTCCCCGATTTGGCTGGTACCGTATCCCCGTTCCCCCAGGTAAATATTGACTGGCTGGAGCGCCCCGCACGACGTGCCAACCACTCCCATTCCGCTTCGCTGAGCAGGCGATACCCGTCACTGGTTTTACTGCCAGCGACCAGACGCCCCCCCGAAATGCGATAGAACGGCGTCAGCTTTTCGCGCACGCTCAGCCAGTTGGCAAATGACGCTGCATCAATCCAGGAGACACCCGTGACCGGTTCATTCGCCCGGCCACTCCGGCCGTTTCGGAACCTAGCAAACTGTCCGTTGGTCACTTCATGGCGGGACGCATAAAACGCCTTGGTCAACTGAACCTTCTTTTCAAATTCGTTGGCTCTCTGACCTTTCTGACTGCGCGGCGCACCCATGACGAAAGTGCCCGGCTCGAACAGGCGCAGCGACATGCCCACCGAATTCTTGTAGTTCCGCGGAGATTCCGTGAGACGCGCCGAAGTTTCGTCCACCAGTTCCTCGCGAATAACGAGCGGCCGCTTGCTCGACGGCGTGACGGTCTTGCGGATCGTCCGGTAACCCCTCTTGCGCAATTCGATCTTTTGCGGAACCGCCAGCAGCTGCAGGGTGGCTTCGCCTGTGCCAACTTTTTTGCCATCGACAAGAATATCGGCACCGGGCGTGGTCCGGATGCTCACAAGACCCAAATCCGCCTGCAAACGGAGGGTGAGCTCACGTTGTTCATTGGCGCGCAAACGCACCGTCTGGCTTTTCGGCAAATAGCCATCCCGCACATAAGTGACGTTGTGATCCTCATTGGCTGTGACTTCGATTTCACCGGATTGGGGCACCCGCCGCCCATCGACCAGAAGCTGCCCGCCCGAGGGAATGGTGACGATCTTCAATGTCGAAGATACGGGTTTCAGATTGTACTGACGCTCGATCAGGGGCGCCGCGTTCGTGATCTGCACGGTCTCCTCGACGGGCTGCCGGTCCGGGGCCACAACCCGCAACTGATAAGACCCACCCGCCAGCGGCATTTCCAGCGGGGTCACACCGATCTTGCGGGTATCGAGAAGAATTTCGGCGCCAGCCGGTTTCGAATTGATGGATATCCGGCCGTCTACAGGAGCAAGATCGAGACGTAATTCATTGGTCTTGCCTCGCTCGAGTTCAACGCTTTGCTCGACGATCTGGAAATGCGGATGGTTGACGCTCAGCGCATATGTTCCGGCCTCCATCTCCCGATCAATGCTTGTCGCAATGGCCACGAGATCACCGTCGATGCGCCATCGCGTCTCCGGCAATGCACGAATGGTCGCGGCATCGAGCCGTCCCGGCAAGGGCTCCAGAACCACCGTAATCGTGCGGCCCAGTTCGTCGGGCTGAATTGCGCGCACCACATCGCGGAACCCTTCAGAATGTATGGACACCGTCGGCGCACCGGCCACGCTGTAGACCGTCATGCCGGTCACAAGCCCGAGACCTTCGACCAGTTCAACACGGCCGGCCGGGACAGCCTCATCCGGTGCGATCTCCACCACAGTGCCACTGGTCGATATCAGCACCCCGATGACCGCGAAACCGATCAGAACCAGCCCGATCAATCCGCCGATATAGAAACGAACCTGACTTCTGCGGGCCTGCCGCAGACCCTCTTCAAACTGGCTCATTGGGATATATTTCCACGACCAGACCCTCGGTCCCCGGCAGGATATCAACCGGTATCAGTTTTGAGCGAAAACCCGCGCGTGCGCCTTCAAAGACATAGCTTCCAGGGCGGAGCTGGATCGTGCGATCCGTGGTCACACCCACCTGTCCCACACCCTGCACGGAAATGCGCGTCACACCGTCCGACAGAATCCGGATGGAGACTTTCCGGCCATATTCATCAATCAGGCGGGCCACTTTGCGTGATGCGTCCGCCAAAGACGGGCTGAGTTCGGCGACGTCGCCCGCTTTCGACACCAGCCCTTTGGCGTTGTCGGCCACCGCAACGTGATGACAGGCGTTCGGGCGCATCGAGAATCCGTTCCAGTTCCGTGCGCAACCGGTTCACTTCGCCTGCCAGTTGAAAGTCACCGACGACTTTCGGGTCATCCGCAACCAGAGCACCCGCCTGAGCATAGAAGTCCTCCGCCGCCACCCAGTCATCGGCTGCACGGGCCGAACCGGCTTTGGCCATCAAGGTCTCGAACTTCAACTGCTGGTCCAGCGCATCGATCTTCCGGGACAGAAGACCAACTTCACTGCGCCCCGAATAGATGGCACGGGCATTCTTCAGATTCGTTCGCGCCGCCCCCAGTTTGCGTGACAGCACATTGCTGAATCCGGACTCGATCTGAGCCGCGAAGCGGCTTTCCTGCAATTGTGTGCGGATCTGTGTCTGGCGCTCCGCCAGTTCCGTACGCGCCGGATCCAGTGACAAGGCCGTGAACAGATGACGATCTTCGGCTTCGAGATCATTCTCGATCCGGGCCACCGCAGCCTTGCCGATGGCGGTCAGAACCTCGGGAAGTCTGGCCACCCGGGCTTCCAGATCTCGCGCATCCTCGGATGTGGAATTCAGTTGGCGCGCCCGCGCAATCCTGTCCGCTGCCTGTTCGTGATCATCAGCGTCGTAAAAGTTCTGCGCCGCGGCCAGTGCGGTTTCAAATGCGGCATCGCGCGCCGCCAGTTCCTGTCTGGCCTGGTCCGACACGGTCTCCAATCGGGTCAGCGCCTCCGCATATTGTCCTCTGGAGAAAAATTCGAAGGCCTCGTCCCGTCCGGCCAGCAACGTTGTCTGGGCATCGGCATTCCATGCGGCGAATGCGGACTCGGTCAATCCGGGTTCAACAACCTTTTGAAAGGCCTGAATGGCCACCTTGAACTGATCCCGCGCAGCCGCATTCGCTGCCGCATCTTCGACCCGGGCGGGTGGTGTCGCCGACGCGGCCGGACGGTCGGGCCGCAGACGCGTGACGTCATCCTCTTTCGCAGCGGGCTTTGCCGCCCCATCCGGCGTTCGGGCGACCGGTGAATTGTCGGCACGCAGCACCGACTCATCCGGTGTCGCGGCATCATTGTCCGTTTGGAGAACAAAAACCGCCAGAAGGAAGAGACCGAGAAATACGACAACCCCGAAAAAACCGGCAGCAAGAAGCAATCTGCGCCGCTGGGTCGCCCGGTTTGCCTCTTCAAGTTTGTCGAGCAGCATGGAACCGGTACGGACTTACAACTGCACCTGCGGCGTCTTTTCCTGCTCGAAGATTTTCTGCAGGAATTCACGCCATTGCGCAAACTGCTCCGCGGCGGTGCCTGTCAGTTCGACGGTCTCTTTCTCGAATGCCACCACCCGCGGTGCCAGATCGATATCGATGGACTGCCCCAGCTCCTCAAGCGCTTCACGATGCACCTTGGCCTCCTCGCTGGTCCGGAAACTGTCGGTCAGCAGTTTCGCGCCCACAACGCCGCCAACAACAGCCCCGGTCGTCGCCGCGGTTGAACCTGCGGTCGAATTCGAACGGGCGCCCGCCATGATTGCCAGAACGCTCAGGCCAATGGCCAGCACGCCGAGTGCGGCCTGCCCGGCCGCTTTTTTATTGGCCTCAGACCGAGCTTCGATCTCCAGCAGGCTCTGTTCCTGCCAAATCAGGTAACTGGTCTGCATCTCGGCGCTGAACGCACGGTAGTGATCCTGCAGTCCGTCAACGAAAAGCTGGTCGCGCACGCGAACCGCGCGGGTCCGGCGCAGCATCGGGTCATCCTCGGCCGGGAAGCTGACCAGATCGACCGTGCGCCCGGTCAGGTCCAGATGCTCGACAAAGGCTTCTTCGGCAAAATTCGATCCGAACCGCAACTCGGTCACGCGCTGGAGCGATTCGATATCTGCAACCTCATAATCCTCAAGTTCCAGCGCAATGCGATTGGCGGCCGCATCGAAAACCGGATCGTAGGGATCAAGTCCTTCATTGCGTGTGTTCTTGTGAAAGCCCGGGCCCACCGTGTGATCAAAGGATCGGAAGAACCACTGGTCCCCGGTGATATCCACCACATCGATCAGTATCTCGACATCCTCGCCATTGGACTCGACGATTTTCCCCAGCACATAGAGGTCTCCGGTGGCGTTCTGGTCCGGCGTCACCCGGACAGCGCCAAACGCGCCGGTCTTCTCCATGGCTTCCTTCAGCTTGACCGCGAAGCGATTGGACTCGGCACGGCGCAGTTCCGGCCAGACACCTTCTTCCTTGTAGTCCTCGGCCTCTTCGGAAAGTCCCGGGTCGAACACCGGAATAACGACATCCAGCTTTGGCTTTGCCGGATCCACGACCGCCGTACCCGACTTGCCGAACAGCGATGACAACTGGGGTCCCACATTCGTTCCCGCGCTGGCACCCGTTCCATTGCCTGTCCCCCCCTGATTGGTGACGCAGCCGGTCAGGGCAAAACAAAAACAAACGGTGTAGACACCCAATTTCTTCATCAGCATACGCATCGCAATCTCTCTTCTCTCGACAACGGCTACTTGACCGGAGGGAGGCCCTTATATTTCCGGTATTCGTTCCAGAGCTTTTTCTTCAACTCCGGATCCGGTTCGTTGATCGCAGCCTGACGTATCTGCGCTTCCAGAATACTATCATTATCTGCCGGCGGGATATCATCCGGCAGTTTGCCGTTGTTCAGCACCTGGCCACCCGAACGGGCGGCAACACCATCCTCGGTGCCACCACCGCGCGGCTCAGGCGCCTCGTCGCCCTCGACTCCCGTGCCACCAACACTAGCCTGCTGGGCTGGTTCAGGCTCCGGTTCATTACCGGCCAGATCACCCGAAGCAATCGATGACGGACCCGCTGGCAGGTGCTCGGCGCCTCCATCTCCCTGAACCCCCGACGCGGCGGCAGACGACCCGCCTGACGCGCTCGATGCCGGCGGCGGCGTAAAGTTCGGCAGCGCCTGCGGTGGGGTGGTCGTGGCCTGTTGCTGGGGTGCCGGCCCGGGTTGGTCTCCGGAAATATCACCCGGTGCTGTGGAGGTTGTACCCCCAGCCTGACTGCTCGCCTGACTTTCGGATTTTTCTGCTTCGGATGCCTCTGCTTCGGATTCCTGTGCCGCAGACTCGCTTTCGGCTTCACCACCTTCGGATTCGGCAGCGGCCTGATCCGTCCGGGTCTCGGGATCGGTTTCGGCCTGCTCTTCGGGCCGTTTCTCGTCCTCATCCTGACACTCGTCAAACTTGTTCAACGAACGCGTCAGGGCCTGATCCATGCGCCGGATTTTCTCTTCAAGGGTCAGCCCGGCTTCATCGGTGTATTCAACCCCGACCTGACCGCAGGAATCAGTGACCGGTGTCGCCGTCACCTGAAGCGATCCGGACTCAGTTTGTGCCCATGCCGGTACCGCCAGCGTGACCAATGCAACCACACTCAAAGAATGAGTCCAACGAGACAGGTTGTGCACCTGTGTTCTCCTCTGTTTCACGCTGTCACAATGCTACAGCGAATGGTTGTACCACCTCAACTGACGTGCAGGCTGAGCCTTCATTAAGGACGGAAATATGTCGATTTTTCGGCATTTCTCCGCTCCTCACGCCCCCGCGACCGCGAAATTCCGTGGTTTGCACGCCTTGGCAGAACCGTCGCGGGCGTGTATGACGACCCCTCCTCGCAAGAGGCTGGCCCGGAACCGGCCGTTTTCCCGGTGTCCGGTGTCAATTCATTCGGAAGGGGGTGATTCCCATCGTCCAGGTTGTTGTACGCGACAACAATGTTGATCAGGCGCTGAAAGCGCTGAAGAAGAAGATGCAACGCGAAGGCGTGTTTCGTGAGATGAAACTGCGGCGCTCTTACGAGAAGCCATCAGAGAAACGTGCGCGCGAAAGCGCCGAGGCCGTTCGCCGTCAGCGCAAGCTTGCCCGCAAACGCAAGGAGCGCGAAGGCTTCTAGCCCGTCTCTCCCCTTCTTTGGAAAACACATGAATGCAAAACGGCCCCAGAAATTTCCGGGGCCGTTTTCGTTTCATCCTGTCCGGTGATCGGGTTAGTGCCCGCCGCCCTTCAGGGATTTGACGATATTCTCACACATCTTCTTGGCGTCATCGAACAGCATCATCGTGTTGTCCTTGTAGAAGAGCGGGTTGTCGATGCCGGCATAGCCCGAGGCCAGCGAGCGCTTGATGAAGAGCACCGTGCCGGATTCATCAAGATTGAAAACCGGCATCCCGTAGATCGGGCTCGACTTGTCGGTCTTGGCCGCCGGGTTCGTGACATCGTTCGCGCCAATCACGAAGGTCACATCGGTCGAGGCGAAGTCCGAGTTGATCTCGTCGAGTTCGAGCACATCGTCATAGGGCACATTGGCCTCAGCCAGCAGCACATTCATATGGCCGGGCATGCGACCGGCGACCGGATGGATCGCGTAACGCACCCTGACGCCCTTTTCTTCGAGCACACTGACCATTTCCGCCAGCGCATGCTGCGCCTGCGCCACCGCCATGCCGTAACCGGGAATGATGATGACCGAATTGGCCTGCTCCATGATAAAGGCGGCATCTTCGGCCGAACCCTGTCGCACCGTGCGGTCCCCCAGATCGTCCATGCCCGGTGCGGCGGTTTCCCCGCCGAAGCCGCCGAGGATCACGTTGAAGAAGGACCGGTTCATGCCCTTGCACATGATGTAGCTGAGAATGGCGCCCGAAGAGCCGACCAGTGCACCAACAACGATCAGCGCCGGATTGGCCAGAGTGAAGCCGATGCCCGCAGCCGCCCAGCCCGAATAGGAATTCAGCATCGAGACGACGACCGGCATATCCGCGCCGCCGATCGGCAGGATCAGCGTCACGCCAATGATCAGGGACAGCGCGATCAGCAGCCAGAACGCGGTGGATGACTCCGTGGCTGCAAGCCAGACAACCACCAGAACCAGCGCAATGCCCAGTCCGAGATTGATCATGTGTTGGCCCTTGAAGACCAGCGGCTTGCCGGTGACCAGACCCTGCAGCTTGCCGAAGGCGATGATCGAGCCGGTGAAGGTGATCGCGCCAATGGCAGTGCCAATCGACATTTCGATCAGGCTGCCGGTGTGGATGTGCCCCACCGTGCCGATTCCATAGGCTTCGGGCGAGAAAAACGCCGCGCCGGCCACCAGAACAGCAGCAAGCCCAACCAGCGAATGGAAAGCGGCCACCAGCTGCGGCAGAGCGGTCATCGCGATCTTCAGGGCGATCACGGCGCCAATGGCACCGCCAATGGCGATCCCGATGACAATCGCGTCGAAAGAAGTGACACTGGGCAGGGCCACCGTGGTCAGGATCGCGATGATCATGCCGACGATGCCGAAGATGTTGCCCATACGGGCGCTTTTCGGCGAACTCAGTCCACGCAGCGCCATGATGAAGCAGACGCTGGCGACCAGATACGCAAATGCAGTGAGTGATGCTGACATATCGATCGCCCTACTTCTTTGCGCGGTACATCGCGAGCATCCGTTGCGTCACGATGAATCCGCCAAAAATATTCACCGACGCCAGGATGACGGCGATAAACCCGAAAATCTTCGAAAGGTTCCAGTCACCCGGTCCTGCCGCGATCAGGGCGCCGACGATGATCACCGACGAAATCGCGTTGGTAACCGCCATCAGCGGCGAATGCAGGGCAGGCGTCACGCTCCAGACCACGTAGTAGCCTATGAAGCAGGCCAGCACGAAAACCGTGAACAGGAAGACAAAGGGGTCTCCCGCACCCGCGGTCTGAGTCAATGCGACCTGTGTGGCGTCCTGAGCGAGTCCGGCGGTTTTTTCCGCCAGGGCTGCGGCCTCAGTGGCCAGGCGCGCAGCATTGTCGGCGAGTGTCGAAGGATCCATGGATCAGGCTCCCTTCTCGGTTGATTCGGTGTCCGATGCGCTGTCGTCAGCAGCCGCATCTTCAGAGGGAGCCAGCTCCGGTGCCTTCTCTTCTTCCGGCAGCAAGGCGGTGTGAACAACCTTGCCATCGCGCGTCAGGCATGTGCCGACAATGATTTCGTCCTCCCAGTCGATCTCGAGTTTCTTGTCCTCGGTGTTGACCAGCAGCTCGACGAAGTTCATCAGATTTCGTGCATACAAAGCCGACGAATCTGTCGCCAACCGTGACGGCAGGTTGTACTCGGCAAGAATCTTGACGCCATTGCCGGTGACATGAATTTCACCGGGCCGGGTCTGGCTGACATTGCCGCCCTGCTCGGCTGCGATATCAACGATCACCGCGCCGGGTTTCATCGACGCGATCATGTCGTCATTCACCAGAATTGGTGCCGGACGCCCCGGAATCAGCGCTGTTGTGATGACGATGTCCTGATCCTTGATGTGATCGGCGATCAGTTCGGCCTGACGACGTTTGTAATCCTCGGACATTTCCTTGGCGTAACCGCCAGCTGTCTGGCCGGTCTCGCCTTCATCGGTTTCAACCATGATGAAGGACGCGCCGAGACTCTGAACCTCTTCGCGCGACGCCGCGCGCACATCGGTCGCGGAGACGATGGCCCCCAATCGACGTGCCGTGGCGATCGCCTGCAATCCGGCAACACCCGCGCCCATGACAAAGACCTTGGCTGGATTGATCCGGCCCGCCGCGGTCATCAGCATCGGCATGGCCTTGCCATAATTCGCCGCGCCATCGATCACCGCCTTGTAGCCCGTCAGGTTCGACTGGGAACTCAGCACATCCATGGACTGCGCCCGACTGATACGCGGCAGCATTTCCATCGAGAACGCCACGATGTTGTGCTTGGCATAGGCATCCACACCATCGCGGTCCCCATAGGGGTTGTGCAGCGCGATCAGATATGTGCCTTCGGGAATATCGGACAATCCATCATCGCCTGTGTCCTGTGCCAGCGGACGCTGGACCTTGAGGACGATGTCGGCATTGGCGAACACCTCGGCACGAGAGGCGGCAACCGTTGCTCCGGCATCGCGATAGGCATCGTCGGAAATCGAAGCGGCTTCACCCGCCCCGTTTTCCACGGCCACATCGAAACCCCATTGCAGGTAGCGCCTGATCGTGTCCGGCGTCGCCGCGACGCGCCGCTCATGCGGGCGCCGTTCTTTGGCAATCGCGATCTTCATAACGTGAGGAACCTCGGTTCAGTCGAACTCGTCGGGACCCGGCCTGTGCCCCCGAATATGGCCGGCAGTGCGTATTGTTCACGCGCAGGCGAATATGCCGCGCGATGCACGACAGGGCAACCCGGCAGAAAGCTCGTCCTTAAGTGGGAACCGGCCGCTTTGTGCATGACAGGAGCTGATCCGACATGCGCAACACGCGTAGAAAGAAAAACTGCCAAATCTGGGGCTTCTGAATGCACCAACTTCGACTCCACCTGCTGACCCCCGGCCTGATTGCTCTGGCGCTCATGGTTCTGGCCGCACCCGCAGCCATCGCCGAGGATTATGAGCGGGGCTTGTCCGCTTACAATCGGGCTGACTATGAAACAGCATTGCTGGAATGGGACGTTCTGGCCCAGTTTGGAGACCCGAAGGCACAATTCGGGCTCGGGGTGATGCACACATTCGGCCAGGGAGTACCGAAGGATGATACCCGCGCCATGGACTGGTATCGGCGCGCTGCAGAACGTGGCCATGCCGGAGCACAATTGTTCCTCGGTCATGGACTGGAAAGCGGCAACGGCGCAGAACAGAACCTCGAAGCGGCATTCTTCTGGTTCCTGCGCGCCGCAGAACAGGGGGAAGCGCGCGCCCAGAACAATCTCGGCCGACTCTACGAAACCGGACGCGGCACGAACCGCGACCTCGATATCGCGCTCTACTGGTATGAGGAAAGTGCACGCAACGGCAACACCAACGCCCGCAAGAACCTGGCCCGCCTGCATGGGAAACCGCCCCCCGCTCAGTAGCAGGGATCTGCACCGGCCCGCGGGGATAGACAGGCTCTCGCCGAGATGGCGAACTGCGTTTCCGTGCGTGATAGACTGACCACAGCACCGTTTGTCCTGTCCAATTCTCCATCGGATTTACAACATTCTCCGCAAGCCACCCAGAATTCCGCTGCTGACCGCCCTGATTTCTGGCAGTGCGATTGCCTACAATCTGTTCCTGCCGTCGATTCCGGATATCGGCGTGGCCTTCGGCGTACCCATTTTCACGGTACAGACCACCCTGATCGCGTTTCTGGTTGCCTATGCGCTGGCACAGTTTCTCTATGGCAGCGTATCCGATCGGTTTGGACGCCGACCGACCCTGCTCTGTGGCCTGGCGATCTATGTGGTCGCCAGCCTGCTCTGCGCCTTCGCACCGTCCATGACCATGCTGCTGCTGGCGCGCATCCTGCAGGGCATCGGCGCTGCCGGATCCATGGTGATGGTGCGCTCGATCGTGCGCGACCTCTATGACCGCAAAAACGCAGCACGGGCGCTCGCCATCATCTCGACTGTGATGGTCTTTGCTCCCGCCACGGCACCGGCCATTGGTGGATATCTCCACACCCATTTCGGCTGGCAGGCCTCGTTCCTGTTTCTTGCCATCCTGGGCACAGTGCTGTTTGTCTACTGCTGGGCACGGATGGCGGAAACCAATGTGGTTCAGGGAGGCGATCTGATCACCAGCATCCGCACCATGGCGCTGGGCTATCGCGTGCTGCTGCGCGAGCGGTCCTTCGTGTCCTACAACCTGAACATCGGGTTCATCGCCGCAGGCGCCTTCGCGTTCTTTGCCGGGGTGCCCGTCGTCCTGATCGACAGCTACGGCGTTGCGCACCGGACACCTTCGGCTACATGATGCTGCTGGCCACCTCCGGCGCGTTCTGCGGCTACGGCAGTGCGATCTGGCTGACCGGAAAGCTGGGCGTCAACCGCATGATCATCCTCGGCACCACGGTCGGATTGCTGGGTGCGGCAGTCTATCTGGCGCTACCCCTGATGGGTGTGTTCACCCCGGTCGCGGCCATCGCGCCCATATTTCCTCTTCAACATCGGACTGGCCATGGCATTTCCCAGCGTCATGGCGGCCGGCGTCAGCGTTCGACCCGACTATGCAGGCACCGCGGCAGCACTGAACGGACTGGTGCAATACGGAACGGCAGCCATCGCGACCGTCGATTGTCGCCCTCCTGCCACACACGACCCATCTTGCCGCTTGCCGGGGTCATTTTCTTCACACAGTTCGCGGCCTTCATTGCGAGTATCGCGGGCTGGCGGGCACGCCCGGCCGAATAGCCCAATTCTGGCGCGTGCGACAGGCAACAGCCGATACGGCGGGATAAGAACTGCGCCCACACACTCCATAGTTGTTTTAATATGCAATTTCCCTGATATTGGTTTCCGTCAGTCCGGATCGGGAACATGCCTGTACATCAACTCGTTGATCGCAAGGCCAGACTGCTGGCCTTCCATTTCTTCCGTGATGTCACACATGCGCAAATCGAGCATGCGGTTCGCACGATTGCGAAACACGCAGAACCAGCAGTTGATTATCGAAATCTGCTGGCGTTTCACAGCACGACCGATCCGTCCGGAATCACCAACTCCGAACTTTATTCAATTCAGGACATAACCCGCGAGGTCTTTGATTATGCGCTGGCCCACCGCGCGCAAGGCGCAATCGTTGTAGCTCCGTCCCTCGACACGAAAATCATCATGCCGCCCTGGAAAGCCATGAGCGAGACAGGTCGGCAGACCGACATTCACTACAGATACTTCATCGAGATCGGCCCGGCGCTGGCCTGACTCGACGTAGTGGACACCAGGGAACTTCAGAACTTTTTCGATCGCGCGAGCACGCCCGATTAGGGCAACTCCAGACCTTGTGCGGTCAGCGCACCGCTTTGCCGTTTCGTCAGACCATCCAGATCATATTCATCGATCAGGTCATGAAATATCCGGTGCCAGTTCAGTTCCGCGCGCAAGCGCAGGAACACCGATCCGAGCCCGATGGCTGCCCGGTCCATCAGGACAAATTCACGCGGCGGGGTGACGCCACCAATTCTGCGAAGCTCTTCATGCACCTTGCCGGCGACGGTCGCGCCATAGGTGCCCGACTCCGATTCCTGAATCCGCTGCACCCGGTCTTCCAGCAGCGGCTTGTAGAGAAACCCCGCCCAGATGTTCAACGTGTCCAGCAGTTCGTTCGAAATGTCGTCGAAGCCCCAGCGCTGATAGGCATGTGCCGCCCGATCCCGGTCATCGGTGCGTAGCGCGTGATATAGCTCGACCACACCTTCGACGAAATACGCGGGGAAATACCCGGATACAGCCGAAATCGTAGAGGTTGATCGAAGCATCCGCATTGACGGAATAGTTGCCCAGATGCGGGTCACCGTGGATCACGCCATAGCCATAGAACGGCACATACCAGGCCCGAAACATGTTCAGAGCGGCGGCTTCACGCTGGGTCGTACCCGCCTCCTCGGCAAACTGCGCCATCGGCCGGCCTTCGAGCCAGGTGGTCGTCAGCAGGCGAGGGGCCGAGAGATCCTCAATCACTTCGGGCACATGAACATCCGGTTTCGTCGGCGAGCATGGCCCCATAGAGCCGCGTAGTGCGCGCCTCGCGGAGATAGTCGAGTTCTTCGGTCAGGCGCTCGGCCAGCTCGGCATGAATCTGCGATGGGTCAATCGCCGGGTCGTACCGGCGATAGACCGAGAATGCGAGTTTGAGCTGGTTAAGGTCCGCTGACACGACGAGGCCATATCCGGATACTGCAGTTTGCTCGCAACCTTCGCGGCCGTCTATGTCTGTGGCCGCATGAACTTGGCCGAGTGAGGCCGCACGGAGGCTTCGCGCGGGAAATTCGCGGAACTTGACTCTGCCAGTCGGTCCCAGTTCTGCCGCCATCCGGCGGCGCACAAACGCCCACCCCATTGGCGGCGCATTGGCCTGCAGTTCTGCCAATTCACGGGCATAGTCCGCGGGCAGGGCATCGGGATGGTCGCCAGAATCTGAGCCGCCTTCATGAGCGGCCCTTAGAGACCACCCAGTGCGAGCTTCAGGTCCGCGGCATTGCGTCTCGTGGTCCGCTCGCGGCCCAAGATACCGGTTCCCCGCCATCCGTACGCCGCGCCACCGACGGCGAACCCGACCCGGCCGTAACGGCCCACCCGGCCGCGAACAGTAGAACGCTCATCATCGCTCATCTAGTCGTCGAGCGCCTCAAGCTCGTCGATCAAGACCGGAGATGACGCTGAGCCCCTTCTGCCAGAAGGCCGGATCGGATGCGTCGAGCCCGAACGGTGCCAACAGCTCCTTGTGGCGCAAGGGTACCGCCGGCGCGCAGCATGTCGAGATAGCGGTCCGCAAAACCCTCGGAGGCGTTCTCGTAGACCGCATACAACGAGTTCACCAGACAATCGCCGAACGCATAGGCGTAGACATAGAAGGGCGAGTGAATGAAGTGCGGGATATAGGTCCAGAAGTACTTGTATTCGTCCTCAAACCGGATCGCGGGCCCGAGGCTCTCCTTCTGGATGTCCATCCAGATATCGCAGATTTCCTCGGTGAGCAGTTCACCTTCCCGAGCGCTTGTCATGGACCCGGCGCTCGAATTCATAGAACGCGATCTGACGCACGACAGTGTTCAGCATGTCCTCAACTCTTCGATGCGAGCATGGTCTTGCGCAGCTTCGGATTGTCGGCTTCCGCCAGCAATTTTCGGAAAGTCAGCATCTCGCCGAACACGGAAGCCGTTTCGGCCAACGTCAGCGGCGTGTCGGACATCAGATGCCCCTGCCCGCCAGCCAGAACCTGATGAACGCCATGGCCCAAGTTCATGGGCCAGGGTCATCACGTCCCGCGTCTTGCCCTGATAGTTCAGCAGCAGATAGGGATGCGCGCTTGGTACAGTCGGGTGGGCAAAGCGCCCGGCGATTTGCCCGGCCGCACCGGCGTGTCGATCCAGTTGTTGTCGAAGAAATCCTGCGCAACCCTCACCAGGCCCGGCGAAAAGCGTCCATAGGCATCGAGCACCTTATCGACGGCATCATCCCAGCGGATCACGCTGTCATCGTCATCGGGCAGACGGCGCGTTCCGATCCCAGTAGTCAAGCTTGCGCACGCCGAACCACTTGGCCTTCAGCTTGTAATAACGGTGCGACAGATCCGGAAAGGCATCGCGAACCGATTGCGACAGGGCGTCGACCACCTCGTCTTCGACATAGTTCGACAAGATTTCGACTGGATACCGGACGCGCAAATCCACGCCACTTGTCCTCGATCTCCTTGTCCTTGGCCAGAGTGTTGGTGATCAGCGAGAAGATCCGCACATTGTCACCCAGCCCCTTGCCCAGATGCCTTGGCCGCCGCCTTGCGAACCGCACCATCACCATCGGACAACAAATTAAGGGCTTCGGCGCTGCTGAGCAGTTCTTCTTGCCCTTGCGGAAGATCCACCTCAAACGTCAGTTCGGCCATCGTCTCATCGAAGAGACGATTCCAGGCAGAGCGTCCGGCAACCCGCTTTTCGTGCAGCAAGTTTCTCGAGCTGATCGTCCAAGCTGATAGGGCCGGTAAGCCCGCGAGTCGCGCAGCCAGGGCTCGTAGCGCCGCAGCTTTGCGGACGCCTTCAGTTTCTTGCTCAAGATGCGCTCGGGGATACGGTTGAGCTCCAGCGCAAAAAACAGCACATGGGAGGATATCCCGGTCACTGTTTCCTGCATCGACTGATAGAAGCGACCATTTTCCGGGTCCATCATATCTGCCGCATAGAGAAGCGAGGCGTAGCTCATAACCCGGGAGAGCACCTCGTCGATCTTCTCATAATCCGCGATCGCCTTGGCCAGCGTATCGCCATCGATATCCGACAGTTTGCCCTGATAGCGCTTGGCGAATTTCTGGGCCGCCTTGCCCGAAGCCGCAATATCTCTGGTGATTTCCGGACCATCCGAGGACGGATAGAGGTCGGACAAATCCCATTCGGGCAGCGGGCCCAGTTTATCGCGGGCCGGGCTTCCCTTGCGCTGGCGGGTGGTTGCGGTTTTTGGCATATGAACAGCTCCTTGAAACACGCCTTCAGATAAGGTCCATATAGAGGGACAACAACCACCGGTGCGACGAATCACGCGAAATTGCGTGCTTCGGCTCAACACCGGGAAGGCTCCGGGACGAGACGCACACCAATGGACTACGCAACACGCTACGACAACTGGGAAAACCTGCCACAGGTCTTCTTCGACAAAGCCGCCGAATCGGTGACGCACCACTGTTCTGGGCCAAACACTATGACTCCTGGCAGGCGACCAGCTGGGCCAAGCGCGCGACGAGGTCACGAGCTGGCGCGCGGTCTGCGCGCCGCCGGCGTGCAGCACGGCGACCGTGTGCTGCTGGTGTCGGAAAATCGCCCCGAATGGGGAATCGCCGATCTCGCGATCATGTCGGCCGGTGCGATCACGGTTCCCGCCTACACGACCAACACCGTCGATGATCACATCCATCTGATCACGAGATTGCGACCCGAAAGTTGCGATCGTGTCATCCGAGAAACTCGCCGAGCGGCTCCTTCCCGCCATCCGAACGACGGGGACGATCAAGACCGTCTTGACGGTCGAGGGCGCCGGCGGACAGAGCAACGATGTCACGATCGTCAACTGGCGCGATCATGATGCGCGCCGGCGACGCGCTGGACGACGATATCGAAGCCGGGCTGGCACAGATCGCGCGCACCGACACGTCCTGCCTGATCTACACCTCGGGCACCGGTGGCGCACCGAAAGGGCGTGATGCTCAGCCACGGCGCCATCCTGTGTAATTGCATGGGCGCCTATCACCTGTTCAATGACGCGCAAACTGCTGGACATCGATGCCGAGTCCTTCCTGTCCTTTCTGCCGCTCAGCCATTCCTACGAACACACGGCCGGCCTGCATTTCCCCTGACCATTGGCGCCGAAATTTACTACGCCGAAGGCGTCGACAAGCTCTCGGCGCAATATGGCTGAGACGCCATCCGACCATCATGACCGCCGTGCCGCGGCTCTATGAGATCCATGCATCAGCGCATCGTCGCAGGCGTGGAGCGTCAGGGCGGGCTGTCGGAAAAACTGTTCAAGAAGAGCCGTCACGCTCGGCATCAAGCGCTACGAACACGGTTCGGCATGGTCTGTTCCTCGATGGAGAAAATCCAGGACCGGATTCTCGAGAAGCTCGTGCGCGGCAAGGTCGCAGACCGGTTCGGCGGTCGGCTCAAGGCCTTTGTCTCCGGCGGGGCGCCGCTGAACTACGATATCGGCGTCTTCTTCCTCGCACTCGGCGTGCGGCTTCTGCAGGGCTACGGCCAGACGGAAACCGCGCCCGTGGTGAGCGCCAACCTGCCCCACAAGATCAAAATCGACACGGTCGGCCCGGCCTTCCCCGGGGTCGATGTGAAGATCGCCGGGGATGGCGAAATCCTGGTCCGCGGCGAACTGACCATGCAGGGATACTGGAACGCGCCGGAGCTGACCGCCGAGGCCCTGCGCAGACTGGCTGGGTGCATACCGGCGATATCGGCGAGCTGGACGAAGACGGCTACATCAGGATCACCGATCGCAAGAAAGACATCATCGTCAACTCCGGCGGTGACAATGTTTCGCCCCAGCGGGTCGAAGGCGCACTGGTCTTCGAGCCGGAGATCACACAGGCCATGGTCTATGGCGACAAACGCCCGCATCTGGTCGCCGTTCTGGTCCCCGACGAAGGCTTCGTGGCGAACTGGGCCCGCGAGAACGGCCGCGATGCCAGGCTTGCAGAGCTTTCGGATTCCGAGCGTTTCCACGAACGCCTGCGTGAGGCACTCGATCGCGCCAATGCGCGGCTCTCACCCATCGAGCAGGTGCGCCGGTTCCTCGATCGCCGCCGAAGGGTTCACGACCGACAACGGGCTGATGACCCCGTCCCTGAAGATCCGGCGGCACGAGATCCGCAAAATCTACGGGGAACGGCTCGAAGCGCTCTACGGGCGCAAACGCGTCTAGGCGTGGAAGGAGCGGTACCACTCCACAAATCGTGGTATGCCCACATCAATCGTCACGCGGGGCTCAAACCCAAGGTCACGCTTGCTGGCTTCGATATCCGCATAGGTCGCGGGGACATCCCCTGTCTGCATCGGCTGGAAATCGATCTCGGCCTTCACGCCGAGTGCCTCCTCGATCAGGCCGATGAACCGCATCAGGGGTTCGGAATTGTTGTTGCCCAGATTGTAGACCCGGTGGGGGACCGCTTCACCCCCGCGCGGCGGGGGATTGTCGAGCGCAGCCAGCACCCCGGCAACGATATCGTCCACATAGGTGAAGTCGCGTTGCATCTTGCCGTGATTGAAAACCGGGATCGGCTCGCCCGCGAGAATCTTGCTGGTGAAGATGTACAGGGACATGTCCGGTCGGCCCCACGGACCATAGACCGTGAAGAAACGCAGGCCGGTTTGCGGAATGCCGTAGGTCGACGAATAGGAATAACTCATCAGCTCGTCCGACTTCTTCGTCGCCGCGTAGAGCGAAATCGGCGTGTCGACCTGATCATCCACCGAGAAGGGCAGCTTCGTGTTGCCGCCATAGACCGATGAGGAACTGGCATAGACCAGATGCTGGAGGTCTTCCCCCATCGCGCGGGCGCAGTTCGATCACGTTCAAATGGCCCACAATATTGGCCTGAATATAGGCGCCCGGATTTTTCAGGCTGTAACGCACACCAGCCTGGGCGGCGAGATGCACTATCCGGTCGACACCTTTTGCGGCCTGTGCAAGCGCGGCCGCATCGACGATATCGCCGCGCACGAAGCTGAAATTGTCATGTTCCATCAACCGCGCGAGCCGGGCTTCCTTGAGCCTGACATCGTAATAGTCGTTCACGTTGTCGATACCGACCACGGTTTCACCCCGCGCCATCAGCGCCAGGCTGACGGTCATGCCAATAAAGCCTGCTGCTCCGGTCACCAATACGGTCATGGGGGGACTCGCGATTCGTCGTTTGCGGAAACCCTGATATAGGCCAGAAGGTCACGAATTGCACGCGCACACACCGGACATGATCGAAAAACGACCTGTGTCTCCGGGGAACGATTTTTCAAGCCACGGCGTTTTGCGTGAAGTTTTGTTTCGTCAACACGCCGATAGGTCTCACACAATGGACAGCCACCCCTGTGGTGCTTAGATTTCCATCTGTGGAACGCTATCCAGCATGTTCCAACGGGAGAGAATAGCATGGCCGAGACTGCCAGCCGTCTGAACACGGTCAGCCTTGATGACAAATACGCGCTCGAATCCGGGCGCGTGTTCGTGAACGGAACCCAGGCCCTGGTCCGCCTGCCGATGATGCAGCGCCAGCGCGATGCGGCCGCCGGCCTGAACACGGCGGCCTATGTCACCGGTTATCGTGGCTCGCCTCTGGGCGCGCTCGATCAGCAGATGGAACGGGCCAGGCTTTTTCTGGAGCGCAACAACATCGTGTTCCGGGCCGGCGTGAACGAGGACCTGGCGGCAACCGCGGTCTGGGGTACCCAGCAGATCAATCTCTCGGAAGGCGCCAGACATGGTGGCGTGTTTTCCATGTGGTACGCCAAAGGCCCCGGGGTCGACCGGTCCGGCGATGTGCTCAAGCATGGCAATCTCGCCGGATCATCACCCCATGGCGGCGTGTTGCTGCTCGCCGGCGACGACCACACCTGCAAATCCTCGACCACGGCACATCAGTCCGAATACGCGTTTGTCGATGCGATGATCCCGGTGCTCAACCCGGCGGGCGTGCAGGAGTTTCTCGATCTCGGGCTCTACGGATGGGCCATGTCACGTTATTCGGGCTGCTGGGTCTCCTTCAAGACCGTGGCCGAAACTGTCGACAGTTCGGCCTCGGTGCATGTGGACCCCCACCGTATCAACATCGTCACGCCGACGGATTTCGAGATGCCCTTGGGGGGCCTCAATATCCGCTGGCCCGATGAGTTTCTCGCCCAGGAAGAGCGGCACCACAAATACAAGCTGAACGCTACCCTCGCCTTTGCCCGCGCCAACAAGCTCGACAAGGTGATGATCGACAGCCCGAAACGACGTCTGGGCATTGTCACCGCAGGCAAGAGCTATCTCGATGTGCGTCAGGCGCTGGATGATCTCGGCATCTCCGAAGACCAAGCCCGCGACATCGGCATTAGCATCTATAAGGTCGCCATGACCTGGCCGCTGGAACGCGAGGGCATGCGTGCCTTTGCCGAAGGGCTGGAGGAAATCCTCGTGGTCGAGGAAAAGCGCCCGCTGATCGAAGACCAGCTGCGCACCCAGCTCTACGATCTGCGCGACAATGTGCGACCGAATGTGATCGGGAAGTTCGATGAAAGCGGCGACTGGATCCTGCCGTCCTCGGGCGAACTGACCCCGGGGCAGATCGCGCGCGCAATCGCCAAACGCCTGTCGCGCTGGCACAAGTCCGAGCCCATCTCCGAACGCATGGATTATCTGGAACGCAAGGAAGCCTCCCTTGCCCAGCAACCGCCTTCGGTCAAACGTATCCCCTATTTCTGTTCCGGCTGTCCCCACAACACATCGACCAAAGTGCCCGAAGGCAGTCGTGCTCTGGGCGGGATCGGCTGTCACTTCATGTCCCTGTGGATGGACCGCAACACCGAGACCTTCACCCATATGGGCGGTGAAGGCGTGTCCTGGGTCGGTCAGGCTCCCTTCGTGGAGGACGACCATGTCTTCGTCAATCTGGGCGACGGCACCTATTACCATTCGGGCTACATGGCGATCCGTCAGGCCGTCGCGTCCGGCGAGAACATGACCTACAAGATCCTATTCAACGATGCGGTGGCCATGACCGGCGGTCAGGGCCATGACGGCCCCCTCACCGTTCCGGCGATCACCCGCCAGGTCGAGGCCGAGGGGGTACAGAAGATCGTCGTCGTCACCGACGAACCCGACAAGTACCCGACAGCCGCGCCCTTCGCGCATGGCGTCACGGTCCATCACCGCGACGAACTAGACAGCGTCCAGAAGGACCTGCGCGACTATCCCGGCGTGTCCGTCCTGGTCTACGACCAGACCTGCGCGGCAGAGAAACGTCGCCGCCGGAAGCGCGGCACCTTCCCGGACCCGGCCAAGCGGGTCATGATCAATGAACAGGTCTGCGAAGGCTGCGGCGATTGCTCGGTCAAATCCAACTGCCTGTCCGTGGTGCCCGTCGAGACCGAATTCGGCCGCAAGCGATCCATCGACCAGTCGAGCTGCAACAAGGATTATTCCTGTGTGAACGGCTTCTGCCCCAGCTTCGTGACCGTCGAAGGCGGGGGTTTGCGCAAACCCGACACCTCGGCCCCCGTGGGTGCCGACAGTGCCTTCGATGATATCCCGCTTCCAGAACCCACATTGCCATCACTCACGGAGCCCTATGGCATTCTGGTCACCGGCGTCGGTGGCACCGGCGTTGTCACGATCGGCGCTCTGCTCGGCATGGCTGCGCATATTGAGAACAAGGGTGTCTCCATTCTCGACATGGCCGGGCTGGCCCAGAAAGGCGGTGCGGTGATCAGCCATATCCGCATCGGAGCCGCCCCCGAAGATTTGCACGCGGTCCGCATCGCGGCTGGCAGCGCCAATCTAGTTCTCGGCTGTGATCTCGTCGTCGCCGCAAGCACCGATGCCGTCGCCAAGATGCAGTCGGGCGAAACCCATGCGGTCATCAACAGCCATGAAACCATCACCGGGGATTTCACGCAGAACCCCGATTTCATGCTGAACGCTCAGGAGCTGTCCCAGACCATTCGCGTGGCCGTGGGTGAATCCGGCGCGGACTTCATCGAGGGCACACGCTACGCCACCGCCCTGATGGGCGATTCCATCGCGACCAATCTCTTCATGCTCGGCTATGCCTGGCAGAAGGGTCTGGTGCCGGTATCGGGCGAAGCCCTGATGCAGGCCATCGAGCTCAATGGGGTCGCGGTGGACTTCAACAAGGAAGCCTTCCTGTGGGGACGCCGCGCCGCTGTCGATGAAACCCGGGTCGCCCGGGCGGCCGAACCGGTGACACCGATGCGCCTGAAACAGCCTGACATCGCCACGTCTCTCGAAGATGTGGTCAGCCGCCGTATCGCCTTCCTCACCGCCTATCAGAACGAGGCCTATGCCCGCCGCTACAAGGATATGGTTGTGAAGGTGCAGAAGGCCGAGGGGGATCGCGCAAAGGGCAACACCGGTCTCGCAGAATCTGTCGCCCGCTACTATTTCAAACTGCTCGCCTTCAAGGACGAATATGAGGTCGCCCGTCTCTACACCGATGGCGACTTTCTGCGCCGTGTCCGCGATCAGTTCGAAGGGGACTACAAGCTCAAATTCCATCTGGCACCGCCGCTGTTCGCCCGGCGCGATCCGGACAGCGGCGAACTGCTGAAACAGGAATTCGGTCCTTGGATGATGACGGCCTTTCGCGTTCTCGCCGGATTCAAATTCCTGCGCGGCACCAAGCTGGATATTTTTGGGTATTCGGCCGAACGCAGGCAGGAACGCCAGCTGATTGCCGATTATGAGAAGACCGTGGACGAACTGGTCAGCGGTCTGACCTCCCAAAATCACGAGATCGCGGTTGCCATCGCCGCCATCCCCGAACATATCCGGGGCTATGGTCACGTGAAGGATCAGCACATCGAAAAGGTCAGGGATGAAGAGGCTGCCCTGCTGCGCGCCTTCCGTGATCCGAATGCAGAGAACGCCAAAGCGGCGGAATAAATCCACGCCAAATCGTCATTTGCAAAAACATAGCGAATGCATTTGTTCCATTTCGTGGTAACCAGCCGTCTTGGATACCGCACACATCAGATTTGGCTTCGAGATCACGATCGAAAGCCACGCCCTTCTCCCCATGTTGCTGGCTCTTTCGCCACACCCTGATTTCGACGGTGTGCTGTTTGGCTCATCCCAGATCCGGACCGAGCCAGCGGTTCCGATCGAGACCTATTCCGACACCTTCGGAAACCAGTTCTCGCGGATCGTTGCGCCCAAGGGCGAGTTCTCCCTGTGGTCGGATTGCATCACAGAGGTCGACAGCCGCCCTGACCCTGTCGTCTCCGATGCGCGTCTGGCGACGATTCAGGACCTGCCCGCCGAGACATTGCAGTTCCTGGCTCCCAGCCGCTACTGCGAGTCAGACGAGATGGGTGATTTCGCATGGGAGAATTTCGGCTTCTACACGCCGGGATGGCAACAGGTTCAGGCCATTTGCGACTATGTCCACGAACAAACGACCTTCGACTACAAGTTCGGACGCCCCACCAAGACCGCCCATCAGGTACATCTCGAAAAAACGGGCGTGTGCCGGGATTTCGCGCATCTCGCGATCACCCTGTGCCGCGCGATGAACATTCCTGCACGCTATGTCAGCGGATACATCTCCGATATCGGTGCCGAGGAAACCGGTCCCACCGATTTCTGCGCCTGGTTCGAGGTCTTTCTGGACGGGCGCTGGCACGCCTTTGATGCGCGCCACAACACGCCCCGGATCGGCCGCATTCAGATGGTGCGCGGCCGGGATGCGGCGGATGTGGCCATGATCACATCCTTTGGATCCTATGACCTGACCCATTTTCGAGTCTGGACGATCGGACTGCCCCACGGCATCGATGAGCCGGACATGATGGCGTCGCTCGAAATGCGTCCGAACACACCGGCGCTCGTTTTTCCGGCCTAGACCGGCGCGCCGGCTAGATGCCGACGGCGTTCCGATAGACTTCCAGCAAATGCTCCTGCTCCTGGCGCTCATTGGGCTCCAGTTTCCGCAAACGCACAATCTGACGCATGGTCCTGGCATCATAGCCGGCCGATTTGGCTTCCGAATACACCTCGCGGATATCCGCGTTCAGGTTGGAGCGGTCTTCTTCCAGACGCTCCACACGTTCGATAAAGCTGCGCAGGCGCTCTGCCCCGATTTCGCCGGTGTCTGCCATGAAACTCTCTCCAGAATACGTTAAGTGCCGCAAGGACATGCAGCGCGATCAGCGTTTAACTCAACCGCCTGTGGAAAGGCAAAGCCGACGTGCAGAACAGCCGCATTAAGTCAGATTTTTTTCGAACCACAACTCGGCATAGGGATTGTCGTTGTAGCGCGCGAACTCGCGATATCCGCAACGCCGATAGAGTCGGTGCGCCTCGGTCAGCGCGTGATTGGAATCGAGACGCAGGAGATTGTACCCGGCCCGGTGTGCGATCCCTTCCAGTTCCAGCAGCAAACGGTACCCCAGGCCTTGGCCACGTGCGGTGTCCGACACCCACATCCGCTTGATTTCCGCAAAGCCCCCATCCCGATAGGCCACGCCACCGCAGCCGACAGCCTTGCCGGCCAACCGCGCCACCAGAAAGGCACCCGTCGGCGGTGCAAAACCACCATCCGTAGATGTGTCACCTTTATTCCGATCAAAGCCGGTCACGAAGCGCTGATTGATTTCCGCGAAATACTGATCGAGGCACCAGACGGAATCAGGATGGGTCAGATCTTCCTGTTCGAACCGGATGTCCGGGTCGGGACGCGATTGGTCACCCATCGCAGTGCTTAGTGGCCCTGCTTTTCCTGCATCTTTGCCAGCTGCTCGGGCGTTGCTTCGGTCTGATGTTTTGACTTCCACTCACTATAGGGCATCCCGTAGACCAGCTCCCGGGCCTCCTCGTAATCGAGTTCCACGCCTTTCTCTTCGGCGGCGGCGCGATACCATTTCGAGAGACAGTTCCGACAGAAATTCGCCAGATTCATCAGGTCGATATTCTGCACATCGGGATTATCGCGCAGATGCTGAACCAGCGTGCGAAACGCTGCGGCTTCGAGTTCGGTCTGGGTCGCTTGGTCGAGGTCGGCCATCTCATCTCTCTTCTGGGATCGTTTCGGTTGTGGGAAGCAATATAGGCCTCACAACCAGCGGCGCAACGGATGGAAGATCATTCCATACCGTCCGCCCATTCTGGTCAGAACGCGTCAGCCAATCATGCTGCGCAGCATCCACGCATTCTTCTCATGCAAATGCATACGCTGGGTCAGCAAATCCGCTGTCGCTTCGTCACTGCCCGCCTCGGCGGCCGGAAAAACTTCCCGCGCAGTGCGCACGACCGTCTCCTGCCCTTCGGCAAGTTGTCGGATCATATCCTCGACAACCGGAACATCGGTGGCCTCCGGGATCGAAGACAATTCGGCATAGGAGGCGTAACTGCCCGGCGCGGCAAAACCCAGCGCACGAATGCGTTCCGCGATCTCATCGACCGCCAGCGCCATCTCGTTGTACTGGGTCTCGAACATCAAATGCAGGGTGTTGAACATCGGCCCCGTAACGTTCCAGTGATAGTTATGGGTCTTCAGATACAGCGTGTAGGTGTCTGCGAGCAGGCGCGACAAACCATCGGCGATGTCCTGACGTTGATCTTCGGGGATACCAATATTGATCGGCATGCCTACCGGTTGTGCGGGTGTAGCCATCGTGAAATCTCTTTTTTAGAATTATTCTAGATATAGTGCGTCAGGCTGAAAATACAGGTCTGCACGCGATCATTTTTTCAATGATTTCCACTAACCACGGCCACCGGCCAGACGCGCCGCGTCCGGGCTGTTCCGCAAACGCCACATCGCAACAATGCCGATAACCGGCCCCGGGACCAGGATCACAAATGCGAACTTCCATCCGACCAGATCGACCACAACCGGGATCAGATGGATCGTCACCAGCGTGAGCAGGAACCCCATACTCGTCTGGACCGTCAGCATGGTGCCGACATATCCGGGCTCGGACAGCTCTGCCGTACTCGCAGAAAACTGCGGTGAATTCGCAACCACGGACACACCCCAGACCACGCAGAGCGCAAACAGGGGCCAGATCGCACCGCCGAACAGAAACCCCGCGATCAGGGCACAGCTGCCGCTGAGCGCCATCGCCAAGATGGTGATCGTCGTGCGACCATATCGATCCGCCAGTACCCCCCTGCAACACAGCCCAGCGCGCCCGATCCCATCACCACGAAAGTGGCCAGGGCCGCCAGCGTATCCGCATCCGCACTCGACCCCAGCGTGGCGCGAAAACTGGCAACCAGAAACACCCCGATCCACGCCCACATGGCGTAGAGCTCCCACATATGACCGAGATACCCAATATTCGCGAGGCGCAGCCCGCGCTGGGTCCAACCACGGAAGGCCGCATCGATCCGAAAGGGCGGTGTGGGGGGCGTGTTCGGACCCACCACGACAAGCAGGATCGCGAACGCGGCGACCGTTGCCGACAGCGACGACGCAACCAGTGTGAAGACCCAGTCAATTCCGCCCAGTGCATTGAACAGATGCGGACTGGCAGATCCCAGCGCCAGCGCCCCCACCAGCGCCCCGATCATCAGGCTCATATCACCCCGGGCCCAACTTGCCGCCAGTTTCATTCCAACCGGATAAATCCCGGCCATGCAGACGCCGGTCACGAACCGCAATGCGATTACCGAATAAGAGGCCTGGTCGAATGCGAGGATCAGAATATTCGCGCCCGCGGCCAGCAACGCCGATGCGAGAAAGAACCGGCGTGGCTCAATCCGGTCTGCCAGATTGAGCAACGCGCTGATCAGAGTTCCGACAACGAACCCGGCCTGTACCGCACTGCTGAACAGCGCGGCAATCAAGGGGGGCAGGTCCACGCTCTGACGCAGCGCCGGCACAACAGCCGATGCGGAAAACCACAACGACATCGTCGCCACAGCGCAGAAAGCGATGATGACCAAAGAACGTGTGGGCACCGTCAAGGCAATCTCCGACCGAAAAAACCGTTGCCAGACCTAATCCCGACATCACCTGCCGGGCAAATGACGTTTGCGTTTAGCCGCCGCCCCGGCGGAACGAACCAGCCTAGCTCAGAGCAGCCGCAGCGCGCTGGATCCGGGTGCAGGCCTCTTCCAGCACCTCGGTCGCTGTCGCATAGGACACCCGGAAATGGGGTGAAAGGCCAAAGGCCTCACCATGCACCACCGCAACGCCTTCGCTGCCCAGCAGATAACGCGCGACATCCTCATCGGACCCCAGAATGTCCCCATCAGGGGTCTTCTTGCCGATCATTCCCGCGACAGACGGATAGACATAGAACGCGCCTTCCGGGGTCGCACAGGTAATGCCCTCTGCCTGATTGAGCATCGAAACCACCAGATCGCGGCGCTGCTTGAAGATCACGTTGTGCTCAGTGATGAACTCCTGGGGTCCACGCAGCGCTTCCAGCGCGGCCCATTGGGAAATCGTCGAGGTCGAGGTTGTCGACTGGGACGAGATCATGTTCATCGCCTTGATCAGTTCCAGCGGACCGGCCGCATAGCCGACACGCCAGCCGGTCATGCAATAGGCCTTGGACATGCCGTTCAGGGTGAGCGTGCGGTCATAGAGTTCCGGGACCACCTGGGCGATCGTCGAGAATTCGAAATCGTCATAAACGATCTTCTCGTACATATCGTCAGGCATGATCCAGACATGGGGGTGACGCAACAGAACCTCACCAAGAGCCCGCAACTCGTCCGCCGTATAAGCCGCACCTGACGGGTTGCAGGGCGAGTTCATCATCAGCCATTTCGTCTTCGGCGTGATCGCAGCTTCAAGCTGCTCAGGCGTGAGCTTGAAGCCGGATTCCTGCTTGGTCTCGACCATCACCGGCCGACCTTCGCAGAGCAGGGTGATATCGGTGTAGGACACCCAATAGGGTGCCGCAACGATCACCTCGTCGCCCGGATTTATCGTCGCGAAGAGTGCGTTGTAGATCGTCTGCTTGCCGCCACAGCCCACATGAATCTGCGCCGCCGTGTAGTCCAGCTCGTTGTCGGTCTTCAGCTTGTCGCAGATCGCCTCGCGCAGCTCGGGAATACCCGCCGGTGCGACATATTTGGTCTTCCCTTCAGCCATCGCGCGCGCCGCCGCATCCTTGATATTCTGCGGCGTATCGAAATCTGGTTCACCGGCCGCCAGGCCGATCACATCCCGCCCCTCGGCTTTCAGCTCCTGGGACAGAGTGTTGATCGCAATCGTCGGCGACGGCTTGATGCTGTTGAGACGTTCGGCAAGAAGAGCCATGGGACTGCACCCGCTGTGAGGTTATATTGCAGGTGCGAACGTAGTCCCGGGCCGGTCGCCGCGCAACACTTGCGGACGAAATCCACCCACAGATTTCATTCGATAAGGGGCGTTTTCGCCTCACGCTTGCGGGCAGCACCGCTTTCCGCGGTCAACCAGCCCGTTACCACCGTGAATGACACCATTCCGACAACGACAATTCCCAAAATAATCAGGTTTTCAACAGGCATGACAGGTCTCCTTCTGTAATGCCGCCGAAACTAATTTCCGACACGGAGCCTGCATTGATTCAGGTCAACCCGGATTGTGCGTTCCACACTGGTTTTTCCGCCCGCGCACAACCTATATAAAGGCCCATGGCCGAGCTTACGGAAATTCAGGCGAAGTACCTGCCAATGGCACAGGAACTGCCGCGTCCCGTCTTCACAGACGATCACCCGGCGGGTCATGCGCGCGCAAATTTCGAGCTGGTCTCCGATTATACGCCAGCGGGCGATCAGCCTCAGGCCATTGAAGACCTGATCGATGGTCTCGACCGGGGTGAAACGGATCAGGTTCTGCTGGGCGTGACCGGGTCCGGCAAGACCTTCACCATGGCCCATGTGATCGAGCGAACAGGTCGTCCAACCCTGATTTTGGCACCCAACAAGACTCTGGCCGCGCAGCTTTACGGGGAGATGAAAAATTTCTTCCCGAACAATGCCGTGGAGTATTTCGTTTCCTATTACGACTACTACCAGCCCGAAGCCTATGTCCCGCGCTCGGACACCTATATCGAGAAGGAATCCTCGATCAACGAACAGATCGACCGCATGCGCCATTCGGCCACGCGTGTCCTCTTCGAACGACGCGATGTGATCATCGTCGCCTCGGTTTCCTGCATCTACGGTATCGGGGATGCGGAATCCTATCTGAAGATGACCAAGACCTACGAAGTCGGGGATCGCGTGGATCGCACACAGATTCTGCGGGACCTGACCGAATTGCAATACCGGCGCAACGATGCGAATTTCTACCGCGGCATGCTGCGCGCCCGTGGCGACACCATCGAAATCTTCCCGGCCCATCTGGAAGACCGCGCTTGGCGCCTGTCGCTGTTTGGTGACGAGATCGAATCCATCAAGGAATTCGACCCGCTGACCGGCGCGAGCATGGATGATCTGGACCGGGTCAAGATCTTCGCCAATTCCCATCACATCACGCCCAAACCCTCCCTGCAGCAGGCGCTCAAGACCATCAAGGCCGAGCTCGACAGCCAATTGAAGGTGCTACACAGCGAGGGACGGCTGCTCGAAGCGCAACGGATCGAACAGCGCACGACCTTTGATCTGGAAATGATCGCGGCCACCGGCGTCTGTCCGGGCATCGAGAATTATTCGCGCCACCTCACCGGACGCACTCCCGGCGAACCGCCCCCGACATTGTTCGAATACCTGCCCCAGGATGCGTTGCTGTTTGTCGATGAATCGCACATCGCCGTGCCGCAGGTCGGCGGCATGTTCCGTGGCGATCTTTCCCGCAAGGGCACTCTGGCGGAGTTCGGCTTCCGGCTGCCCTCCTGCGTCGACAACCGTCCCCTCAAATTCGAGGAATGGTACGCCATGCGGCCCCAGACGGTGTATGTCTCCGCCACTCCGGGGGATTGGGAAATGGAACAGACCGGCGGTGTCTTTGCCGAACAGGTCGTGCGCCCCACCGGACTGATAGACCCGGTCTGCATTGTCCGCCCTGTCGGAACCCAGGTCGATGATCTGATCGCCGAGTGCAAGGAGGTCGTTGCAAAGGGCAATCGCATTCTGGTCACCACCCTGACCAAGCGCATGTCCGAGGATCTCACCGAGTACATGCACGAACAGGGCCTGAAGGTCCGTTACATGCATTCGGATATCGAGACTCTGGAACGCATCGAGATTCTGCGTGATCTGCGGCTGGGCACCTTTGATATTCTGATCGGCATCAATCTGCTGCGTGAGGGACTGGACATTCCCGAATGCGCCCTCGTGGCCATTCTGGATGCCGACAAGGAGGGTTATCTGCGCTCCAAGACATCGCTGGTCCAGACCATCGGCCGCGCTGCGCGAAACGTCGATGGACGGGTCATCCTCTATGCCGACACCATGACCAAGAGCCTGACCGCAGCCCTCGACGAAACGGCACGACGCCGGGAAAAACAGCAGGCCTACAACGCCGAAAACGGAATCACCCCGGAATCGATCCGCTCGAATATCTCCGACATCCTGCGCAGCGTCTTCGAACGTGACCGTGTGACGGTAGAAATCGAGGATGACGAGACATCACATCTCGTTGGCAAGGACCTGCAGACCTATATCGCCGAACTGGAACAACGCATGCACAATGCTGCGGCTGATCTGGAATTCGAGGAAGCCGCCAATCTGCGTGATGAGATCAAACTGCTGGAAACCAAACAGCTGGAATCCATGGGCGCCGATCTCGACGGTTCCCCGTGGCAGGACAGTGACGACGCCGAAGCAGGATTGCGTGCCCAGCGCGCCGCCCGAACCAAGGTCAATCTCACCGCCAAGCCGCAGCGTGGCAGTGGCAAGGGTGGTCGGAAACGTCGCACCCGTCGCGGGGCCTGAAACGCGGGTTTCACCCGATCCGGGGGCACCTCTGGATATTTTGGGAACTTTTTCCGCAGAATTGTCGAAATCGGCCGCACCCGTACGACAGTTGTATGCGATCGTCATTCGCAAGGAACACGATGCTCATTCACACGCGAACCAAGGAGAAACCCAAATGCAATTCATGGCACTGATCTACAACGAGGAAACCGGCAACCACGACCCGGAAACCTTCCAAGCCTACGGCAAATTCACTCAGGACATGATCGCCCAGGGACATTTCAAGAGCGGTGACGCCCTGCAGCCCACATCCACCGCCACCTGCCTAACCGTGCGGGACGGCAAGACCAGCCTGAAGGACGGCCCGTTCTCCGAAACCAAGGAACAGCTCCTGTTTCGATAATACTGTTCACCATCTGCAGCTGCGGTTCCATGCAAACCTCTTCTCACGCAAGCATCTTCGGAAACCGTAACTTATCTGCAATTTGCATATGCGGCCATGCCGCATGACCGCCGAACAGCATGAATTTTCCGGTTCACAACAAGCGGAAATCCAATATTTATCTTGAAAACACAACGTTTCATCGCGATGTAGGTCGCACACTGCGTGCGGTCCCTCCAAGTGCCGCGTTACGGGGCACAAATTCCGGGAGAACCCAAATCAGTTACACCGGCTTTCTTATGGCAGCGATCGGACTGGCGCTGCTTCTGTTCTCAGCGGATTTCATGGTACGCGGCGCCGTCGGCATTGCCCGGCGCCTGGGCCTGTCCCCCCTCATCATCGGCCTGACCGTCGTCGCGATCGGCACCTCTGCGCCTGAACTCGTCACCACGATGACAGCCACGTTGGAAGGAGCACCTGATCTTGCGTTGGGCAATGTGATCGGCAGCAATCTGGCGAATATGCTCCTCATTCTGGGAATCGCCGCACTAATCCAGCCGGTGGCCTGCGCACCGCATGTGATCGCGCGCGACGGCTCGATGGTGCTGATCGCAACCATTCTGTTTGTGGCAATCGCCCTGACCGGAGTCTTTGCGTTCTGGCATGGCATCGCGCTGCTGGCCACCTTGGCGTTGTATCTGATCGTTACCTATCGCGCCGAACGCCAGTCCGAAGCAGAAAGTCTCCACGCCAAGGAGGTCGAAGAGGTCTCCGGCGTGCCCGAGCGCACCGTGATCGCCGCCGTCTTCCTACTCGGAGGCCTCATCGGCACAGTCATTGGCGCCAAACTTCTGGTCGATGGTGGTGTGACCGTCGCCGAATCTCTGGGTGTGTCGAAAACCGTGATCGGCCTCACCCTGGTGGCCATCGGGACCAGCCTGCCCGAACTGGCCATCGTCGTTGTTGCGAGCATGCGCGGACATGGCGACGTGGCGCTCGGCAATGTCCTGGGCAGCAACATCTTCAACCTCCTCGGAATTACCGGCGCGGTTGCGGTTGTCTCCCCGCTGGCGGTGTCACCGACATTGCTCGAATTTGACATCTGGCTGCTGCTTGGGGTGACGGTCCTGCTGATCCCGCTGATGCTCAACGGCGGGCGTCTGTGTCAGCGCGAAGGTACGCTTCTGGTCCTGCTGTATGCGGGCTTTCTCGCTTTCCAGATCGAAAGCGTCCGCGCGTTGATTCTCTAAATCCCGCGCACAACGAAAAATCCCGGAAATGTTTGATATACAGAGTTGAATTTCTGAGAACGCCCGGCCGCAAAAAGGCCGCCTGACCAATTCGCGGAAGTCGTTTCAGCTGTTCGTTCCACTGCCTGTTTTTTAGGCAATGAGATAAACTTGTAATGTTTTCCGTGGCGCGCGCCCGGTCGCAGGCAAAGCTTGCACAGACTTATCCACGCGAATGGGGGAAAACCCCGAACACAGATTCGTCGGTTGTTATCGCACCCCGGAGACGGGTATTTATCAGGCCTGATGACTGACGCTGCCACACCCGAATCCAAGACGAATCCAACCACACCGGGAAACGGTCTGGACGTGATCCGCGGTCGGCTGCGCACCCTGCCCGAGGGCCCCGGGGTCTATCGGATGCTCAACGCTGCCGGCGATGCGCTCTATGTGGGCAAAGCGCGAAACCTGAAACGCCGGGTCACCAACTACACCCAGTTGACCCGCCTGCCCTACAGACTGCAGCGAATGGTCGCCGAGACCGAAGAGCTGGAAATCATCACGACCCACACCGAGGCTGAAGCGCTTCTGCTCGAGTCCAATGTGATCAAGCGGCTGGCGCCGCGTTACAATGTGTTGCTGCGCGACGACAAGAGCTTCCCCTATATCCTGCTGACCCGGAATCTGGGGCGACAGACCAGCAAGACCGGCGCCGCCCCGGACGTTCGGCAGGTCCGGGAAGAGTTGAAGACAAAGCGCCAGAGCCGCAACGGACCCGACCCGGCCGACTGGCCCGGCGTTGTGAAATACCGTGGCGCCCGCACGCTGCCCGGCGAATATTTCGGTCCCTTCGCTTCCGCCGGCTCGGTCAACCGCACGCTCAATGCCCTTGAACGGGCGTTTCTGCTCCGCAGCTGTTCCGATGCGGTCTTTTCCGGCCGCTCCCGGCCCTGCCTCAAATACCAACTCAAACGCTGCGCCGCCCCCTGTGTCGGCAATGTCTCCGAGGCCGATTACGGTGTCCTGATCGATCAGGCGCGCGCTTTCCTGACCGGACGGTCCCGGGAAATTCAGGAGGAACTGGCCGCGGAGATGCAGGCCGCATCGGACCGGACGGAATTCGAGGCCGCCGCGCTTTATCGGGACCGAATCCGGGCGATGACCCAGATCCAGTCCCACCAGGACATAAATATCGAGAATCTCGATCTCCGTGACGCCGACATCGTCGCCGCCGAAGAAGATGGGGGACGTATCTGCATCCAGGTCTTCTTCTTCCGGGCAGGTCGGAACAACGGCAACCGGGCGTATTTTCCCCGCCATGACAAAACGGAAGACATTCCCGAAGTCCTCGCCGCGTTTCTCGGACAGTTCTACGAAAACAAGCCAGCCCCCCACGACATCCTGCTCAGTCACCGGCCCGCCGAGATCAATCTGATTGCCGAAGCGCTGAGCGTGCGCACGGAACGCAAGGTGCGAATCTCGGTCCCCCAGCGCGGGGCCAAACGCAAACTCGTCGACCATGCCCGCACCAATGCGCGCGACGCGCTGGAGCGGCGGATGGCCGAAAGCGCGACCAACCGCGATCTGCTCGCGCAGGTCGGGGAACTGTTCGGGCTCGACGCCGCACCCGAACGCATCGAGGTCTATGACAACTCCCACGTTCAGGGTGCTCATGCCACTGGTGCCATGATCGTTGCAGGACCGGACGGTTTCATCAAACAGGCCTATCGACGCTTCAACATACGGGGCGCAGCCACAGAGGAAAACACCGGTTACAGCCCGGGTGATGACTTTGCGATGATGGAGGAAGTCCTCACACGGCGATTCTCGCGCGCGTTGAAGGACGACCCGGAGCGCAACAAGGGACAATGGCCGGACCTGATTCTGATCGATGGCGGCAAGGGCCAGCTTTCATCAGCGCTCAATGCCCTGTCCGAACTGGGAATCGACGATGTCCCGGTTGTCGGCATTGCCAAGGGCCCCGACCGGAATGCCGGGCGAGAACATTTCTTCACCCCCGATGGCGACCCCGACGGGTTTCAACTGCCGCCCCGTAATCCGGTGCTCTACTACCTGCAACGGCTGCGCGACGAATCCCATCGTTTCGTGATCGGCGGACATCGACAAAAGCGTTCCCGGGCCATCGCACAGAACCCGCTCGATGAAATCCCCGGCATTGGCGCCCGCCGCAAGCGCGCCCTACTCAACCATTTCGGCTCGGCGCGCTCCGTCTCCAATGCCGGCCTGCAGGATCTCGAAAAGGTGGATGGCATCAGCAATACTGTGGCACGTCGTATCTATGACTTCTTCCACACCGCCAGCTAAGGTGTGACCCGATGAACATTCCCAACGCCCTCACTCTCTCGCGTATCGCCTTGACGCCCGTGCTGATCGTGCTGCTGTTTCTCGACACGGCGCAAACACGCTGGTGGGCCTTCGTTCTGTTCACCCTGCTGGCCTTCACGGACTATCTCGACGGATACCTCGCCCGGAAGCTCAATCAGCAAAGCGAGCTGGGCGCCTTGCTCGACCCGATCGCCGACAAGGTTCTGGTGGCCGCCCTGATCCTCACGCTTGTGGGCATCGGAGACATTGCCCGCTGGGATGTGGCCGCCGCCGTTCTTATCATCAGCCGGGAATTTCTCGTCTCAGGGCTGCGGGAATTTCTGGCCCAGCGAAACCTGCCCTTGCCGGTGACCAATCTCGCCAAATGGAAAACCACGGTCCAGCTCGTGGCGGTGGCCCTGTTCGTTCTTCCCGAGCTTGCGATCACTGGACAGGCTGTCGCAACGTCCGCGATCTGGTGGCTGGCGACCATTCTTACCCTGATCACCGGGTATGACTATGTGACATCGGCCCTTGACCGTATCCGACAGCAGACTCAGGATTCCTGAGATGAAGGTGGCGGGCATTGTCGGCTGGCACAACAGCGGCAAGACCACACTCGTCGTGGCCCTTGTGCGAGAGTTGACAGCGCGAGGCTATCGGGTTTCAACCGTCAAGCACGCTCATCACGAATTTGACGTCGACACGCCGGGCAAGGATTCTTGGCACCACCGCGAGGCCGGTGCGGCAGAGGTCATGGTGGGATCGAGCAAACGCTGGGTCCTCATGCACGAACTGCGCGGATCGAAAGAACCGGAGCTGGACGAACTTCTCAGCCATATTAGCCCGGTCGATCTCGTCCTGGTCGAAGGCTTCAAGAATGCCAGCCACGAAAAGATCGAGGTCTATCGGGATGGTCTCGACGATCCGCCCGATTGCCTATACAACTCCGACAGCGTTGATGGCGGTGGCGAGCGATGTCGCGCTCGAGCAACTGAAACCGGGACACCATCCGGCTCGACGTCAACGAACATCGCGGGCATCGCTAGACTTCATCGCGCAGCACTGGTCACTTCCCTACCATCGAGACGTGCAGCGGGAAGAGCGCCTGAGGCATGGCGCAACTCTCCGACGACTGCTTCGTTCCCGGCGAGGGCCTGATGGCGGCGGATGCGGCGCGCGACATGCTGGAAACCCGGCTTGTCAGTCGTGGTCGCGACCGAGACACTTCCGCTGATCGGCCTGCGCCGGCCGGTTTCTGGCCGCGCGATCATCACAGCCGCACGCGATGTGCCGCCACACGACAACTCGGCCGTCGACGGCTATGCGATCTTTTTCGATGACCTCGAACCCAACGGGGAAACCCGGATTCCGGTTGTCGGACGCATGGCAGCCGGACAGAAACCGGAACGTGCGCAACAGGAAAATACCGCGCTCCGCATATTCACGGGAGCGCCCCTTCCTGGCGGGACCAGCGGGCCCGACACGGTGTTCATGCAGGAAGACTGCCGTACGGAGACTATCGGTGAAACCGAGTTCGTCATCCTTCCCCCGGGGATCACCCGTGGTGCGAACCGACGCTCGAAGGGCGAAGACGTCTCGATCGGAGACACTGTTCTGCTCAGCGGTGATCGGCTGCGCCCTCAGGATATCGGGCTTGCGGCGTCACTGGGCGTATCCGAGCTCACCGTCTTTCAACCTTTGAGAGTCGGCATCATGTCGACGGGCAATGAAGTGGTCGATCCCGGACAGACCGTTCCGGAAGGTGGCATCTACGATGCCAATCGGCATGCACTGATTGCAGCCATTTCCGACCTTGGCTGTAGGGTTCGCGATTTCGGAATTGTGCCGGACGATGCTTTTCACATCGCAGAAACCCTGCAAGCAGCCGCCCGGGAATGCGATGCCATCATCTCCACCGCCGGCATGTCCGTTGGTGAGGAAGATCATCTGGCCGCAACACTGCGTGCACATGGCGCGCTTCATTTCTGGAAGGTTGCGATCAAACCGGGGCGTCCGATTGCGTTCGGCCAGATCGACGGGACACCCTTTATCGGCCTGCCCGGAAACCCCGCAGCGATGATGGTGACATTCCTCTGCATGGCGCGTCCCGCCCTGCTGAAGCTGTCCGGTGCAAACCGATTGCGCCCCCGCCTTTATCCTGTCCGGGCCGGTTTCACCCACAGCAAGAAAGCCCGGCGGCGGGAATATGTCCGGGTCCATCTCGAGGATGGTGAAAACGGCATTCCGGTCGCCCGCAAATACCCGCGCAGCGGCGCCGGTGTCCTCTCATCCCTGGTCGGGTCGGACGGGCTGGTTGAATTGCCCGAAGAGATGACCCAACTCTCCGAGGGAACAATGGTATCCTTTCTGCCTTTCACGGAAGTGGCCCGATGAAAATTCTCTATTTTGCTTGGATGCGGCAGCGTATCGGTGTCTCCCACGAAAACATTGAACTGCCGAATTCGGTGAACACCGTTGACGGACTGGTCGACTGGCTGATCGCCCGGGACGATGGCTACGCAAAGGCCTTCGCCAAACGTGAAGTTATCCGCGCCGCGGTGAATCAGGAATACGTGCCGTTTGATCACGCTGTCTCGGATGACGACGAGATCGCCTTTTTCCCGCCCGTGACCGGCGGCTGAGGGCACCAATGATCCGGGTTCAGGAAGAGGATTTCGACATCGGTGCCGAACTGGCCGCTCTCACCGGCGGCGACATCTCCATCGGCGGTGTGGCGAGTTTCACCGGTCTGGTCCGCGACATGGCCCCCATCGATGGCACGGACCACAACATCAAGACCATGACCCTGGAACACTATCCGGGCATGACCGAAAAGAAACTGGCCGAGATCGAGGCCGAGGCAAACACCCGCTGGCCCCTGGCCGCGAGCCTGATCATCCACCGATACGGAAGCCTGTCACCCGGCGATCAGATCGTATTTGTTGCCTGCGCATCCGCACACCGACAGGCCGCCTTCGATGCCTGCCAGTTCCTGATGGACTGGCTGAAAACGGATGCACCGTTCTGGAAATTGGAAGACACGGACACAGGGAGTGTCTGGGTCGAGGCCCGGGATTCAGATGACCGCGCCAAGTCACGCTGGACAGACAAGCCGGACACAACGTCCTGATATTCGATCGCGTTACTCCGCAGCGACCGATTCGGCCCGTCCGTTCACCAGATCGTCGTAATCCTGCATCAGATTGCGGGTGATCTCGCCAACCTCGAAGGTGTGATCGTCAGCGATCTGCGCAATCGGGGTGACCTCGGCAGCCGTGCCCGTCACGAACATTTCGGATGCATCATTGAGTTCCGCCGGCATGATCGCCCGTTCAATGACTTCATAGCCGCGGGCCTTGGCGAGTTTGATCACGGTCTGCCGCGTGATGCCGTTGAGGAAACAGTCCGCCGTCGGCGTGTGAATCTTGCCATCAATCACCAGGAACATGTTGGCGCCCGTGGTCTCTGCGAGCTGTCCGCGCCAGTCGAGCATCAAGGCATCAGAATACCCTTTTGCCTCCGCGGCGTGCTTGGACAGGGTGCAGATCATGTACAGACCCGCTGCTTTCGCATGCACCGGCTGGGTCTTCGGGTCCGGGCGGTTGTAGATGGCCCAGTCGATCTTGATCCCTTTCATGCGCGCCTCCGGCGTGAAGTAGGACGGCCACTGCCACACGGCGATGCCCATATGAATTTTGCAGTTCTGTGCTGAAACGCCCATCTGCTCCGGACCACGCCATGCGGCCGGACGGATATAGGCATCTTCAAAGCCGGCTTTCTCAAGGGCCTCACGGCTGACCGCATCAAGATCGGCCACCGAGTACGGCACTTCGAAGCCCAGCATGGCCGCAGAATCATGCAAACGCTGATTGTGTGCGGTGAGTTCGAAAATCTGCCCGTTATAGGCGCGCATGCCTTCAAAGACGCAGGATGCATAGTGCAGCGCATGGCTCAGGTAATGCACTTTGGCATCTCGCCAGGGCACAAATGCCCCATCCATCCAGATCACACCGTCGCGGTCGTCATATGGGACTTCTTGCATCTTTCTATTCCTTGACACATTCGAACGTTTTAAGCCTGTCCGGAGACTTAAAATTCCGCAACAAGCTTGCGTGACGTAACATTGACCTGTAATTAAGTCAATATGGTTGACCTTAATTCGAGTATCGATCCTAGCCCATTGCGCGAGGAAGATCTGCGCCAGGGTATCGAATTGCTGTTCTACGCCTATCGTGATTTTACCGGTGAGCCGGACGCCATTCTCGACAAATACGATCTGGGTCGCGCCCATCACCGCGTGATCTACTTCGTCGGCCGCAATCCGGGGATTACCGTGACCGAATTGCTGGAAATCCTACGGATCACCAAGCAGAGCCTGTCCCGCGTGCTGGGCCACCTGCTGGAAACCGACTTCATCAGCCAGCGCGCTGACCCGGCCGACCGCAGACGCAAACAGTTGACCTTGTCCGACAAAGGGAAGGCCCTCGAGCACGAACTGACCTCGACGCAGATGGAACGGTTTGCCCGCGCCTATCGGGAAGCCGGTGCCGAAGCAGTGGAAGGTTTTCGCCGGGTTCTCATCGGCATCGTCGAACCCGAAGACCGGGCCCGTGTCCGGCCAGCAGCCATCCGTGCACAGAACCGTCGTTAGAGTTTCGTCCGGCGCGCCTCGGCCAGCGCAGGTTCGAGGGCGATGTTCGGCGCCGGCCGCGGTATACTCATCCGATCATGGATGAAAACCCGCACATTCTCGTCGTGGATGACGACCGCAGGCTTCGTGAACTTTTACAGAAGTTTCTGAGCGATAGCGGGTTTCGGGTCACCACTGCAGAAAGTGCCATGGATGCGCGGGAAAAGCTGGCCAGCATCCAATTCGATCTTCTCGTTCTCGACCTGATGATGCCCGACGAAAGCGGACTGGAACTCACCAGTGGGCTGCGAAAAACCAACCCGGTCCCTATCCTCATGCTCACAGCCATGGCGGAACAGGATGACAAGATCGAGGGGCTCGAGCGTGGCGCGGACGACTATATGACCAAGCCCTTCGAGCCGCGTGAACTGGTAGCCCGTATCCGCTCGATTCTGCGCCGGGCTGGTGATGCCCAGAGCGCGATCACGGAATTTCGGTTCGGCAGCCATATCTATGATTCCCAACGCCAACTCCTGCGGGGCCCGGACGGGATGGTGCCCCTCACCGGCGCGGAAGCTCGACTACTCGAGGTGCTGGCCCAAAATTCCGGCAAACCGGTCAGCCGTGACGCCCTGAAGGATCAGAGCAAAATCACCGGTACCGCGCGCGCCGTGGATGTGCAGGTCACACGACTTCGGCGTAAGATCGAGCCCAACCCGCGAACCCCGCGCTACCTGCAGACCATTCGGGGAAAAGGTTACGTCCTATGGCCCGACTAGACCCATGACCCGCAGAGAATCATGTCCCGCATAGAAGATGTTCTGCGTGTGCCACGCGCTCTGCGCCTGTCCATGAAGCGGATTCTGCCGCGCGGCCTGCTGGCGCGATCTCTGCTGATCATCGTGACCCCGCTTGTACTGCTCCAGATCGTCAGCGGGATCATTTTCTATGACCGACACTGGTCGAATGTCAGCCGCCATCGTGCCGATGCGCTCGCCGGCGACATTGCAATGGTTCTGGAGCTGACAGACCCCAATGGCATCAACAGCGATCAAAGTGCGGTCTACGACCTTGCCTGGCGAACCCTCGACCTGATCATCACCTATGAGCCGGATGCCATTCTGCCGAACACGAATTACACCCCGTCCGGCAATCTGGAGACCACACTGGCCCGCTCGATCGCTCGGATCGTCCAGCGTCCGGTGGTGATCGACGCAATCAGCGCTCAAGACCGCATCCTGATCGATCTTCAACTTCCATCGGGGGTTCTGCGGGTTTCCGCAAACGAAGAGCGGCTGATCAGTTCGACGACGAAAATTTTCATTCTCTGGATGACCGGAACATCTCTGATCCTGTTCGGCGTCGCCACTCTGTTCATGCGCAATCAGGTCAGCCCGATCCGGCGACTGGCAACCGCGGCCGACAATTTTGGCAAAGGTCGCGACACGCCCAACTTCAAGCCTTCAGGCGCGATTGAAGTCCGTCAGGCAGCGAGTGCATTTCTAGCCATGCGCAGTCGTCTGGAACGCCAGATTCAGCAGCGTACGGAAATGCTCGCAGGGGTCAGCCACGATCTACGAACCCCCCTCACGCGGATGAAGCTGCAACTCGCCATGCTGAACAAGAACGCGGAGATCGAGGAACTCAGTTCTGATGTCTCGGCAATGGAAAGTATGATCGAGGACTACCTCAATTTTGCACGCGGTGAAGGCACCGAAGAGCGACAGATGGTCAATGCGGGCGAATTGCTGGAGGAGGTTGCCCGCGGTGCCGCGCGTAACGGTCCTCCGATCAATCTCCATATTGATGACGAGGTGGTTCTGCCATTGGCGCGCAACGCCATGCGCCGATGTCTGACAAATCTTATCGACAACGCCGCCCGCCATGGGACCCAGACCGAATTGACCGCCTCACGAAATGGACGGGTTCTGGAAATCATCGTCGATGACAATGGCCCAGGTATCGTTCCGGAATTGCGCGAGGATGTTTTCCGTCCATTTTTCAGACTCGATCAGTCCCGCAACACCGAAACGGGTGGAACCGGGCTGGGCCTCTCCATCGCTCAGGATATCGTCCATGGCCATGGCGGCGAGATCAGCCTTGATGACTCCCCGATGGGCGGTTTGCGCGTCATCATGCGAATCCCGATCTAGGACCTGTTCTTAGAACAGGCGTCCACCATTGGGCACCGGTTTGTCGATGGCAAAAAGCACAACCGCGCCATCCGGATCGGGGATCCCCAAAACCAGTATTTCCGACATGAACCTCCCAATCTGTTTGGGTGGGAAATTGACCACCGCTGCCACCTGCCGTCCGACTAGTTCTTCCGGTGTGTAGTGCACCGTTAGCTGAGCCGAGGTTTTCTTCACACCCAGACTCTCACCAAAATCCACCCAGAGCTTGATCGCCGGACGGCGGGCCTCCGGAAAGGGTTGTGCGTCCACGACTGTGCCGACACGTACATCAACCTTGGCGAAATCATCGAAGGTAATATCCATCGACTCAGCCTCCCACGTCCGTTTTTCCTGCTCCGAAAAGGGAGCCCAGAACCGGATCTAGTGTGTCCATCGCACGGCGTAGGTTTCGATCCAATGCCGCCATGGTCTCCGACAGATCATCGCTCTCATCCTTCAGCCAGATGCGTTGTGTGGACAGCCAGACCGCGGAAAGGGCCTTCGCAAAGATCACGCCCTGCCAGCCCGAATTCGGGAAACCGGCCGCACCGGCAAGAAAGGCAAAGGAGCGCTGGCTCTGTGGCAATACGCCAAGCAACGTATCGGGTTCCCGGACAACCTCCGTCAGAACGTGCGACACAATGCTTCTGTGCGGATTCATCGTCTCGAAACGATGCATGAGGATATCCAGCAACATGTCATATCGCGCCTCAAAACCCTCCGGCGGTGTCCCGGCCCCGGCGACGCTTGCCAGATCAACCCGGCGCGCAAACATGTTCAGCAAATGGACACGGTCCGGACACAGCGCGTAGGCCTCGTCCGGGCGCAGACCGGCACGCTCTACCACATCCGCAACCTCGATTCCCCGCCAACCGAACGCGGCCACATGTGCCAGCGTGGCATCGACAAGGCGATCCGCCGGGTTGTTCTGATCTTCGTTCATGATGGGTTGAATGTACCGCAAATCACTTGCGGCTGCAGCCTATCCGGCGAGTTCTCGCGAACGTTCTGTCGCACGCGCAATGGCCCGGGTCATCAGTCGTGTCAGACCATCATCAGACATCAGAATGTCCAGAGCCGCAGCTGTCGTTCCGCCGGGACTGGTCACATTCTCACGGAGGGTCGAAGCGGAATCATCACTTTGCGCCAGAAGTTCACCGCCTCCGGCGACAGTCTCCCGTGCAAGTTGCGTCGCAAGGTCAGCTGGCAAACCGGCTTCGACACCGGCTTGAGCCATCGCCTCGACCAGGTAAAAAACATAAGCCGGACCACTGCCCGAGAGCCCGGTCACGGCGTCCATCAGGCTTTCATCCTGAATCCAGGCCACGGCGCCCACAGCAGACATCAAGGCCTCGCAGGATTGCTGCTGCGCCGGCCCGACACGCGTGTTGGAGAACAGAACCGTGATCCCTCGTCCCACCGCGGCCGGGGTGTTGGGCATGGCACGCACAATCCCTGCTTCGGTACCGAGAATATTTTCAAACGAGCGGATGTTGCGGCCCGCAGCGATCGACAGAAACACCGTGTCCGGCGAAACAAGCGGCCGGTAGGGCGTAACCACGTCATCCATCATCTGGGGTTTCACGGCGAGGACAATCACAGCCGGGCGAAAATCTCCAGGAACGTCAGGTAATCCGGCGCCGACCCTGACGCCATCCGGGACGGCCGGTCCCGCCGGATCAACAACGAAAATCGTATCCGCTGCAGTGCCACGCTCGATCCAGCCCGCCATCAGGGCGCTGCCCATCTTGCCGCAACCGACGAGAAGTATGGAACCGGATTTGGTCACGTCTGTCCCTACTCCTGAATGATCAGGCTTCGCCGACCGTTTCGAACACCACCGAACTCACAGCCGTCTGGGCGCTCTGATTGCCCCAGACGACATACTGGAATGCCGGATAAAACCGGTCGAGCTCGTGCAATGCGATATCGATCATATCCTCGACCTGCTCAGCCGAAAGCGAGCCACCACGCAACAGGAGTGCGTGGCGATAGGCCGGCAGGCCATCTTCCGTACCGATATCGAAATGCCCGATGCCAAGACGCTCGTTCAGCACGGCCAGCAGTTCGAGAACGGCAGACCGCCGTTCGGGTGGCGTGCGAATGTCGAACGCGCAGGTAATCTGCAGGGCGCCGATTTCATCGATCCAATTGAACATCGTGTGATAGTCGCACCAGCGCCCGCCCGCTTCCGCCAGCAACTCATCACGTGCAATGCGATCCACGGCCCAATCCCGCATGGCAACCGTCTCCTCGACCAGGTCGAGGGGGTGCATGGTCTGATCGAAGATGGATTGGGACAAATTGCCCATATGGGTCGGCCTCCTGAACACCATTGGTTCAAACACCGACCAACCCACAATATCTTGTAAAAGTTACGAAATATTGGGGGTTAAACGGGTTCAACCACTACAGGAAGTAGATTGTCATGAAGGCGTGCTGCGCCGCAACCACGGGGGTTGTGGACAGTAAAGTTTCGCTGGCGCGGTCTTGACGAGTGCCCGGATGCCTCAGGATTTGGGTGTTTTCGGCTTTGTGGCAGGCTTCTTTGCCGCGGCGGATGCCAGTTTCTTTTCCAGGGTCGCAACGCGCTTCTCGAGCGCTTCCTGGGCTTCTCGGGCGCGGATCGCAACCGCCTCGACCGCTTCGAACTCTTCCCGTCGAACAAGGTCCAGGTTCTCGAGCACCCGTTCGAGGCGTTGCTGCACGAGGGTTTCCACCTCATCACGCAGTCCGCTAGCCACACCGGCAGCACCATTGGTCAGGCGGGCAATGTCATCGAGAATTCGGCTTCGTGTCTGCACGTCGATTACTCCTTGTCAGACCCTCGAGACTACGCTTCCGCGCATAGAACGAACAAGCACGATAGATTGCGGCGCGCCGTCGCACGCGCCTATAAATCGGCCAACAATCGGAGTGACAGATGTATCTGGTTACAGGTGGTGCGGGCTTTATCGGTTCCAATCTGGTCGCAGCTCTCGCCGCGTCCGGACAGGAGATTGTCGTCAGCGACAGGCTGGACGAGTCCAACCAGTACAACCTCAACAAGCGTGGCGGGCTGGAAACTGTTGCGCCGGATGAGCTCCTGCCATGGCTCGATTCGGTGTCACGAAAACCCGATGCGATCTTCCATATGGGCGCAATCTCATCAACCGTCGAACGCAATGTCGACCTGATCATGCGCAACAACTACCTGTTGAGCCTGCGCCTCTGGGAACGGGCGACCCGCCATCAGATCCCCTTCATCTATGCATCATCGGCCGCAACCTATGGCGCCGGGGAACGCGGTTTTGATGACAGCAACGATCCCGACGCATTGCAGCGCCTGAAACCCCTCAATCCCTATGGCTGGTCGAAGCTCCTGTTCGACCGGGCCGCGGTGCAGATGGCCGGAGCCGGCATCGCGCCACCGCAATGGGCAGGGCTACGCTTTTTCAATGTTTACGGCCCGAACGAGTATCACAAGGGCGGACAGCGCAGCGTGGTGCCCCAGTTCTGGCAGCAAATCCGTGAAAACAAAAAGGCCCGCCTGTTCAAGTCCCATGACCCGAACTATGCAGATGGCGGACAACTCCGCGACTTTGTCCATGTCTCGGACACTGTCTCGGTGATGCAGTGGCTGCTGGATTCGCCGCAGGTCAGCGGGATTTTCAATCTCGGCACCGGCCAGGCGCGCTCTTTCGACGATCTGGCTGCAGCGATCTTCAACACGCTGGATATGCCGCGGGATGTCGAATACATCCCCATGCCCGACAATATGCGCAACCAGTACCAATACTTCACGGAAGCGCGAATGGACCGGCTGCGCGCAGCTGGCTACGATACACCGTTCACCACGCTCGAAGACGGTGTGCGTTCCTATGTGGGGGACTATCTCGAGAGCAACGATCAATACGTCTAACAAACCAGTATTTCCCGGACGGGATATTTGATGAGCGGCCCAATCCCCTTCCCCGATTTCGACCCGGTCGCCCTTGCCATCGGACCCATCGTCATCCGCTGGTACGCGCTGGCCTTCATCACCGGATTGCTGGCGGGCTGGGGTTACATCCTCTGGCTGCTTCGCCGCCCGCCGACGACCCTGACCGGACAGCAGGTCGGCGACTTCTTCAGTTGGGCCATCGTGGGTGTGATCATGGGCGGGCGCCTAGGTTTTGTCAGCTTCTATCAGGCCGGATACTTCCTCGAGAACCCGTTGCAGATCTTCGCTGTGTGGAATGGTGGGATGTCCTTTCACGGGGGGCTGATAGGTGTGGTAGTCGCGGTATATTTGTATGCACGCCGCCACAACATCCATGTTCTCTCGCTGGCCGATCTGGTGGCCGCCGCGGCCCCGATCGGGCTGTTCCTCGGCCGGCTGGCGAATTTCATCAATGGCGAGCTCTATGGCCGGGCGACCGATGTCCCCTGGGCCTTCGTCTTTCCCACCGGCGGCGAGCTCGGCCGCCATCCCAGCCAGCTTTACGAAGCCGGTCTCGAGGGGCTGTTGCTCTTCGTCATCCTGCTTGTCATGGCCCGACTGACCACAGCCCGACTGCGCCCCGGCCTGATCGCCGGCGTGTTTCTGGCGGGCTATGGCCTGGCGCGGATGTTCGTCGAACTCTTCCGTCAACCCGACACCTATGTCGGTGACGGCGGTTTTCTGGCCTGGGGCATCACCATGGGACAGGTCCTGTCTGCGCCAATCGCCATTGCAGGCCTCGGTTTCATCGTCTATGCCGTGACCCATGAACGGCTCACGACCACATCCCGGACACCATCCGCCAGCACCCGATGAGGATGGGCCGGTGGCGGCCGAGAACCCGGTCATCGCGCGCCTGAAACACCGCATCCGGCACAACGGCCCGATCAGTGTGGCTGAGTTCATGCAAACCGCGCTCGGCGATGCTGATGGTGGCTATTACACCACCCGTGATCCTTTCGGCGCGGCCGGCGACTTCACGACATCACCGGAAATCTCGCAGGTCTTCGGCGAACTCATCGGCCTGTGGTGCGCCGATACGTGGCAGAAGATGGGGGCGCCCGCGGCCTTTGCGCTGATCGAACTGGGCCCGGGCCGCGGCACACTGATGGCCGATGCCCTGCGCGCCCTGCACATGGTGCCCGCCTGCCGCGCGGCCGCCAGTCTGCATCTGGTCGAAACCAGCCCGGTATTGCGCGAAATCCAGCAAACCACCCTGCGCGGCGAGAACATCATCTGGCATTCCGAACTGCCCGATCTGGGCCGTACCCCGGCAATCTTCATTGCCAATGAGTTTCTCGATGCCCTGCCCGTGCAGCAATTCATCAAGCTCGAAGGCCAATGGTGCGAACGTGTCGTCACTCTCGATGACACCCATGACCGGTTTTGCTTCGGCATTCACCGGCGCCACAAATTGCCTGCCCGGGATGTGACCCAGCACCTCAGGAGGCCGAAGACGGTTCCATCTTCGAACACGCCCCGGCGGTGCAAAGCCTGGTCTCGGACCTGTCCCATCAGCTGTTCCGGAATGGCGGTGCAGGCCTGATCATCGACTATGGTTATACCCGCCACGAAATTGGCCAGACCCTGCAGGCCGTCCGCAAACACCGCCCGGTCGACCCGCTCGACACACCCGGTGATAGCGACCTGACCGCGCATGTGAATTTCCAGCTGGTGACCGAAACGGCGCATTCCGCCAAAACCAAGGTCTGGGGTCCCGTCGATCAAGGCGTGTTCCTGCAGAGGCTCGGCATTGCAGAGCGCATGAACACGCTGTTGAAGAGGGCGAATGTCGTTCAGGCGCATGACATCCGCACCGCCGTCACACGCTTGATCGCGCCCGCTGAAATGGGCATCCTGTTCAAGGTACTGGCCATCACCGATGACCGCATTTCGCATCTCGCCGGGTTCGAGACCGATAGCTGAAACCATGAAGACTTCTCACATCACTGCGGATTCACTCTCCGCCGCACCCGGCATACGCCACGCATTCCTGTCCCGGGAAGGCGGCGTGAGCCGTGGCATCTATGCCGGATTGAATTGTGGCCTGGGCTCGGATGATGACCCTGATCATATCCGCGAAAACCGCGCGCGAGCGGCCCAGGTGGTCGGTGTCAAAACCGATCGCTTGCGAACCCTCTATCAGGTGCATTCGGTAACCGTGATCGATGCAGATGACAACTGGGACGACGCACCGCCGCGCGCTGACGCCCTTGTCTGTACGACGCCGGGGGTTGCGATCGGTGTGCTCGCCGCAGATTGCGCGCCAGTCCTTTTTGCCGACCCGAAGGCCCGCATTGTGGGAGCCGCCCATGCAGGATGGCGCGGCGCGCTCGACGGCGTGGTCGGCGCCACCATCGCGGCGATGCTGGACCGGGGCGCAAGAACCGAGCAGATCATCGCCGTGGTCGGGCCCTGCATCGGCCCCGAATCCTATGAAGTCGGGCCTGAGTTTCCGACCGGGTTTCTGAAACAGGACCGCGCCAATGAAAGATTTTTCACCGAAAAACCGAACTCCGACCGCCTCCTCTTCGATCTGCCCGCCTTTGTAAAATCCCGGCTCACCCAGTCGGACATCGTCGATGCGAATATTACCGGACACGACACCTACAGCGATGACAGCTTTTTCAGCTACCGCCGCAGCTGCCATCGCGCGGAACCGGATTACGGACGCAATCTGTCCCTGATCACCCTGCAGGCCGACATCTGACCCATGCCCTATCTGTACATGCTCATATTCATGTCCATCGCAGCCATGATGGTCAGTTGTGCGATTTAGCTTCCTGAGCTCCGTCCTGATGGCCCTTGTTGCCTGCCAGCCAGTCCCGCGCCCCTTCGAAGCGGACCGCAAAGCCCCCAACACCCTACTGCAACAGGCCGATTTCCGCGGCATCCGGGTTCTACCTATCGCGGATGCCCCACCAGCAACGGCCGAAAAGCTGGCACAGAACACAGCCGAAGCGCTGCTCGACCAGAATGTGCCCGCCTATGTGCGCGCGGGAAACCGGTCCAGCCTGACCCTCGTGGGCAAGGTGATCGACCGGGGCCAGAACGCGATCATCGCCTGGATCCTGGTCGAATTCGACGGCACCGAGGTCGGTCGACACAACCAGTCCATCGAAGGGACACCGGTGGACCGCTGGGTTGCTGCAGATCCGAACCTGATGGCCGCGCTTGCCGCGCAGGCCGCAGGCCCCATTGCCGCGATGGTCCGCCAAGATGACATTCAGGAGGTCAAAGCTCCTCCGATCTTCATCGGTGACATCAAGAGCACCACACAGCCCGAGGCGATCCGGCTGCAGGCGGCCCTGCGACAGGCTCTGGGAAAGTTTGGCGCGCGCATGGCGAATACCTCTTCCGATGAGACACTCGTGGCCACCGCCAGTGTTTCGATCACCCGGCTCGACGACGAATTCAGCGAGGTGGCCATCAGTTGGGCCGTGACCGATCCGTTCGGAACCGAAATCGGCCGAATCGATCAGGCGAGTCCCATCGCGCGTACCGTGATCGAGCAGGATTGGGGACAGCTTTCCCGTCAGGCTGGCATCGCTGCAGCTGCCGGAATTGTTGAGCTGATTTCCCAGATTGACTGGGGTCAGGGCTTCCTGCCGCCACCCGGCAAGGGACGGAATTGACACCAATCCGGCGGGACGAAGATATCCCCAGATTCAGCGTGTTTACATGATCCGGGCGGGTTGATAATTTCTCGCCGAAGCTACGTGCCTGATCGCGTTGGTCGGGCAGCGTTCCGCAAAATTCAAATGCGTTTCAAGGAACCATTATTCACTGCGATGGCAGTGCGGGGGCAAGTACGATGAAGGTGCTGGCATGCAACAGCAATCGTCCACTTGCCGAGGCGATTTCGGCATACCTTAATATTGAACTCACACGCGCCTCAATCCGACGGTTCTCGGATATGGAAGTGTTCGTGGAGATTCTCGAAAATGTCCGCGGCGAGGATGTTTTCGTCGTGCAGTCGACGTCCTATCCGGCCAACGACAACCTGATGGAATTGCTGGTCACGCTGGACGCATTGCGGCGCGGCTCAGCCCGCCGCATCACAGCGGTCATTCCATATTTCGGTTATGCCCGGCAGGATCGGAAAACCGGCCCGCGCACCCCGATTTCGGCGAAGCTGGTGGCCAACCTGATCACCCGGCCGGCGCCGACCGCGTCCTGACGCTGGACCTGCATGCCGGCCAGATTCAGGGGTTTTTCGACATCCCCGTGGACAATCTGTTGCCGGCCCACTGTTCTCCGAGGACATCGGAATGGCCCGAAAGACGGTGAAACAGTGGTCATTTCCCCGACGTGGGGGGTGTGTGAGGGCGCGCGGGCTCTGCCAAACGGCTTGACGCCGACCTTGCGATCATTGATAAGCGCCGCGAACGGGCTGGCGTCTCCGAAGGTATGAACATCATCGGTGACGTCGCCGGGCGACATTGCATACTGATCGACGATATCTGTGATAGCGCCGGTACCTTGTGCAACGCCGCCGCAGCGCTGAAGGAGCAAGGCGCCGAATCCGTCTCTGCCTACGTGACACATGGTGTCCTCTCAGGCGGTGCGGTTGGGCGTGTTGCGGCTTCGCCGTTGGAAACCTGGTGATGACGGACTCGATACAGGCGACCGAAGCGGTCCGTGTGGCGAGCAATATCCGTCAGCTGACGGTTGCCCCTCTCCTCGGAGAGGCCATCAACCGCATCAGCAAGGAAGCCTCGGTTTCAAGTCTGTTCAATTGAGTGACGGCGCATTCCGCGCCGAACTGAACCGCACCGATGGTGGCACCCTTGGAGGCATCATCGGGCTTGAGGAGTGAACTATGTCCGATACCGTTGCATTCAATGCGGAATCGCGCGCGCTGGTAGGCAAGGGGGCCGCCCGCGCAACTCGTAGAAACGGTCGAGTCCCGGCAGTGATCTATGGCGCGAACAAAGACCCTGAACCCATTTCCATCGACCCCGCGCAGCTGCGTAGCGCGCGCATGCAGTCCGGCTTCTTTGCCACGCTGTTTGATATCAAGTCGAAGGAAACAACCAGCAGGTCCTGTGCCGCGATCTGCAGCTGCACCCGGTCACCGACCGGCCCATGCATGCTGACTTCCTGCGCGTCACAGAATCCACGCGTCTGAATGTCGAAATTCCCGTGACCTTCGAGAACGAGACAGAATCCCCGGGCCTGAAGGGCGGCGGTGTTCTCAACGTTGTCCGTCATGTGGTCGAAGTGATGTGCCGTGCTGGTGCCATCCCGAACGACATCGTGGTCGACCTGACAGGCCGCGAAGTCGGAGACAGTATCCATATTTCGGAAATCGCGCTGCCCGACGGCGTCAAACCCACTATTGATCGCGACTTCACAATCGCCACGATTGCAGCACCGACCGTTGCCGATTGTCGAAGATGAAGTTGCCGAAGGTGAAGAGGGCGAAGAGGGCGAAGACGGTGAAGCCACTGAAGAGGGTGGCGCTGATGACGAGGGTGGCGAAGGCTAAGCCTCCCGCAGGCGGACCATTACGCTATGCGACTGGTTGTGGGTCTCGGTAATCCGGGACCGAAATACAAAAACAACCGACACAATATCGGCTTCGTGGCGGCGGACGAAATCGTCCGCCGCCATGGGCTTTCTGCGTCCCGAACCAAGTTTCAGGGCAGACATCAGCGAAGGCGACATCGCCGGCGAAAAGGTTCTCGTCCTGAAACCTGCCACATTCATGAATGAATCCGGCCGGTCCGTCGGCGAAGCCCTGCGCTTCTACAAACTCTCCGCCGAAGATGTCATTGTCATCTATGACGAGATCGACCTCGCCGCGGCAAAAGTGCGGGTCAAGCAAGGCGGCGGCCATGCGGGCCATAACGGTTTGCGCAGCATCGATGCCCATCTCAACGACAAGAACTACTGGCGGGTTCGTTTGGGGATCGGTCACCCCGGCGAGAAATCACAGGTCAGCAATCATGTGCTGGGGGATTTCTCGAAACAGGACCGGGAATGGGTCGAACGGGAAATCACTGCCGTCGCGGACGCCTTGCCCCTGCTGCTCGACGGACAGGCCAACGACTTTGCCAGCCGGGTTGCCATGGCACTGCAGGGCAAGCCCGAGCAACAACTTCAGAAGGTCTCCGCCAAGCCGGAAACCACGAAAACCAACACCCGGCCAGCTTCGAACGAAGCGATCGGAAACAGCACTCGGACACGCGCTATCACGGGCGATGAACCGATTGCGGGGACGCGAGTAACATGGGTTTCAATTGCGGTATTGTCGGGCTTCCGAATGTCGGAAAGTCCACTCTTTTCAATGCGCTTGACGGCGACGGCCCAGGCCGAAGCGGCGAATTATCCGTTCTGCACGATCGAACCGAATTCGGGCGTGTCGCGGTACCCGACCCACGTCTGGGAGAACTCGCGAGCATTGCCAGTTCGGCCAAAGTGGTTCCCACCTATCTGGAATTCGTCGACATTGCCGGCCTCGTGCGGGGCGCCAGCAAGGGCGAAGGCCTGGGCAACAAATTCCTGTCGCATATCCGCGAAGTGGATGCGATCTGCCATGTCCTGCGCTGTTTCGACGGCGGCGAAGTCACCCATGTCGAAGGCAGCATCGATCCGGTCCGCGATGCGGAGATCGTTGAAACCGAGCTGCTGACTCGCCGATCTGGAATCCATGGAGCGGCGTCTCGATACGGCTCGAAACGCGCCAAGGGCGGCGACAGGGAAGCCCGCGCGCAGACTGGCAGTCCTTGAATCGGTCGTGGCGGTTCTGCAGGAAGGTCAGCCCGCGCGTACGGCGGAAATCACCGAGGATCAGCAGGCCGAGTTTCCGATTGCTGCAGCTGATCACGGCAAAACCGGTGCTCTATATCTGCAATGTGGACGAAGACTCTGCGGCCAACGGCAACGAACACATCGAATGCCGTCGCGGCCATGGCGGCCGAAGGTCGGCGCTGCCGCCGTGGTCGTATCAGCCGAGATCGAGGCTGAAGTCGCGCAGCTCGATGACCTGAACGAACGCCTGGAGTTCCTCGAAGGGCTGGGCCTGGACGAAACCGGCCTGTCCCGGGTCATCCGTGCGGATACGAACTTCTTGATCTCATTACCTTTTTTCACCTGTGGCCCGAAAGAAACCCGCGCCTGGACCGTGGCACAGGGCGCCACCGCTCCCGAAGCGGCCGGTCGCATTCACAGCGACTTCCAGAAGGGTTTCATTCGCGCCGAGACGATCGCCTATGACGATTACCTGGAACATGCGGGCGAACAGGGCGCAAAGGACGCCGGGCGCATGCGCCAGGAAGGCAAGGACTACATTACGAAGGACGGCGATGTGATGCTGTTTCGCTTCAACGTCTAGGTCTAGGATCAACGCGAACCAACGAAATTCATCTGGGAGGAAAACATGGGTACGGATCTGAAACTCACGGCCGCTGATGGCCATACACTTGACGCCTACCGCGCGGAGCCGGACGGTGCCGCGCGTGGCGGAGTCGTCATCATCCAGGAAATCTTCGGCGTGAATGACGACATTCGCGAGACGGTCGATAACTTCGCCAAGGAAGGCTATGTGGCCATCGCCCCGGCCCTGTTTGACCGGCATGAGCGCAACGCCGTGCTGGAGTTCAATGAGGACGGCATGGCCAAGGGCCGCGCGCTCAAGGGTGCGCTGGACTGGGACGATGTGGTCAGCGACGTGAACGCCGCCATTGCCGAGATCGACGGCGTCGGAAAAATCGGCGTGGTCGGCTTCTGCATGGGCGGATCGGTGGCCTGGTTTGCGGCGGCCAACTCACCGGTCTCCGCGGCCGTGTGCTACTATGGCGGCGACATCCTGGCCCATGAAACCATGACCCCGAAATGCCCGGTCGATGTTCCACTGGGGCGCCGAGGATCACGGTATTCCGCTTGATGGCGTGCACAAGGTCGAAGCGGCCAATCCGGACATTCCCAGCTTCATCTACGAAGGCGCCGGACACGGCTTCAGCTGTTCGCGGCGCGGTTCCTACCACAAGGAAGCCGCGGGCACGGCCATGGGCCGGACACTGGAGTTCCTGTCGGAGAATATTGGCTGATCATCGCCAGCCATTCGACGTGACACGAAATTTAAGCGGGCGGTTTTCGGACCGTCCGCTCAGTCGTTTTCGCCCTCGGCGAAGACTAGGAAGGTCCCGCAGGCCTCTTCCGACGACACGATGACCGCGCCGGTGCTGTCGCGCTCGAAGGCCACCTGCTGCCCGGTCAGGTACATCGCCGTCGACCTGCGGGTCGGCAACCGACAGGGTCAATGCTGCCAGCCGCGGCAGCGCCAGATCGGCATCGATATTCTTGTCGTAGTGACGCTCAGGAAAGGTCTTGGGCGTCACGAACCAGAGCTCATCCTGCCCGGTATCAACCGTGATATTGCCCTTGCGCTCATCGCCCGATACCGCGTCCTCGCCGAACAGACGGGACATAGGCATCGCGTACTCCGGCAAGGCTTTCCATGACGATGGTCACCTCGGTGATCCCGTTGGCACCATTGGGATGCGACAGCCAGGCGGGTCGACGCAACTTTTCCGGGGTCAGATGCTGACAGGCAAAGGTCTTCAGGCCCGGCGTCAAATCCGAAGGCAGGTGGATATTCTTGAACTGCAGGGTCTCATCCCCGTCCTGGCCCTCGAGCAGGCGCTGGAGGTTTTCCGGGGCGGACAGCATCGATACCCTGGCTGCAACAACCACTGATGTGACCCATGCGCATCCTTCGTCGCCAGCGCCACATTGAGCAGTCCCCTCACCCGTTTCGAGAAACTTGTCGAGGCCGTGGATATACTGGGTCGGGTCGATCACACCGAGAAGTTCGACATAGTCGTGTTCGAACATGATGGTGTAGTTGCCGGTCCCCCAGCCGATATGACGCCCGCGCGGCGAGGTGGTGAATCCCAGCCGCTCGAAACTCGCGCGCGCCTGTTCCAGGTCGGCCACGCCGATCAGGGCATGGTCGATCCCGGCTATTGGCCCTTCGATCGCATTCTGGCTGCCACTGGCATCCGACATCACTTTAACTCCCGCATGATCGACCACGGTGCGGACAGCACCGGATCGCTCTTGCCTGATCTATTAATTCGACGTGCCAGACCAAAAAACAAGCGCAGGTTGGGCTTGACGTTCAATTCAGGCCAGCACCCGACCCGCAACAGCCTGAAGACGCTCGGCAATTCCCGGATCCCGGGCTTCCGGTGCCGTGATCAGTGCGTTGTTCAGGCTCGTATGACAGCCTTGCGTACACACATGATCGCGCGCCGACAGTTTGGGAGCCAGCGCCTGGATCAGGGCACGCCCCCGATCTGCGTTCTCAAACAATACCTTGATGACCTGTTCGACCGTTACCGCATCATGGTCGTCATGCCAGCAGTCAAAATCCGTCACCATCGCGACCGTTGCATAGCAAATCTCAGCTTCCCGCGCGAGTTTGGCTTCCGGCATGTTGGTCATCCCGATCACCGAACAGTCCCCAGGAGCGGTAAAGCTCGGATTCTGCCCGGCTGGAAAACTGCGGTCCTTCCATCACCAGATAGGTGCCGCCACGCGACGGCTTCAGTCCGATGCTCGTCCGCCGCCTCAGCCAGATGGTCTGCCCAGTCGACCACACACCGGATCGGCCATGGACACGTGCGCAACCAGACCCGTCTCGAAGAACGCTTTCACCCGGGCAAAGGTGCGGTCGATGAACTGATCGACGATCACGAATGTCCCGGCGGCAAATCCTCTCTCAGGGAACCGACCGCCGAAATGAGAGACGATCTCGGTCACGCCGGCGCGTTTCATCGCGTCAATATTCGCGCGAAAGTTCAACTCGGATGGGGGCACCCGATGTCCACGCCCATGCCGCGGCAGAAAGACAATCTGCTGCCCGTCAAGCATCCCGAACATCAACTCGTCCGACGGCGCGCCAAACGGCGTGTTGACCGCCTCCCAGCGCACATCACTGAGACCTTCAATGTCATAGATCCCGCTGCCACCGATGATCCCGAGCACCGGGGGAAGCGAGGTGTGGTTTGCGACCATATGCGCGGGCCCTACTGGGAACGCGGCAGCAGCTCGAGCATTTCGGCCGCCCGGTCCGGCTCCACCGGTTCGGCATCAAGCTCCCGCATGATCCGAACCGCTTTCTCGACCAGCTGCGCGTTGCTCGCGAAGACACCCTTTTCAAGATACAGATTGTCTTCCAGGCCGACGCGGACATGGCCGCCATTGTTCACGGCTTCCGCCACGATCTTGAACTCCGAACGGCTGATGCCGAAAGCGGCCCAGTTGGCGTCACGGGGCAGCATGCTTTCCATCACCTGCAGCATCTGCGGTGTGGCCGGCGATCCCCAGGGAATGCCCAGGCAAAGCTGGAACAGGGCCGGGCTTTCAATCAGGCCGTTTTCGATCAGGTCGATGGCAAACCGGATATGCCCTGGTTCAAAAACCTCGATTTCCGGCTTCACACCCGCATCCTTGATCATGGCGGCCATCTTGCGCAAATGCGCCGGCGTGTTCATGAACACGGCTTCGCCGAAATTCATCGTGCCGCAGTCCAGAGTGCAGATATCCGGGCGCAATTCGAGCACGTGACGCAGCCGGATTTCCGGCGTCGTCAGAGTGGACTCTTCATTGCCCATCATCGGGTTGTCGTCGCTGGGGATGAACCGCGCGCCCTCACCCGTGGTCAGATTGATCAGAATATCGCAATCGGCATCGCGGATACGTTCCACCACCTCGCGGAAATAGGCCGGGTTGCCCGAACGGGACCCATCGGGCTCACGGACATGGATATGCGCCACCGCCGCACCTGCCGCACGGGCCTCGATCGCCTCCCGGGCAATCTGCTCGGGTATGATCGGAAAGTTCGGATGATTCTGAAAATTCATGTGCCCGCCTGTCAGCGCGGCAGTCACGATTGTTTCGGTCGCCATGTATCCCTCCCGGATATTTCAGGTCGTTTTTGTCTTGTGCCAGTCTAACGAATAGCTGGCGCCATGCTTATGAAAAAGGCCGCTTGCGGTACTGCAAGCGGCCTGATTCGAAATAGAGTTGTACTCAGTGGTCGAGGTTCGACCACATCTTCCGCTTGGCGGCATAAAGAATGGCGCTCAGGATGATCAGAAAGAGAACGACCTTGAAGCCCATCTTCTTGCGCTGTTCCATCTCAGGTTCGGCGGTCCATTGCATGAAGTTCACAACATCCCAGGCCATCTGCTCGACCGAGGCCTTGGTTCCGTCCGAATACTCCACACCGTCTTCGGCAAGCGGCGGCGGCATGGCAATGAAGCTGCCCGGGAAGAACGGATTATAGTTCAGCCCATTGGGGACATCCGTACCCGCCGGTGCATCCGCATAACCGCTCAGCAGTGCGTAGATATAATCCGCACCTCCGGCATGAGCCTTCACCTGCAGGGACAGATCCGGCGGCAAGGCGCCGTTGTTCGAAGCCTGAGCCGCTTCGTTGTTGGGGAATGGCGACACAAAGGCATCGGCCGGAATGGCGACACGCTGGAACATCTCACCTTCGTCATTGGGACCGTCGGTGACTTCGTATTCCGCGGCGATCGCCTTGATTTCCGCTTCGGTAAATCCGAGATCAGCCAGATTGCGATAGGCCACCTGCTTGAGGCTATGACACCCCGCACAGACCTCTAGATAGACCTGCAAACCGCGCTGGGCGGAGGCCTTGTCGACCGTTCCGAAGATACCCTCGAAGTGCCAGTCCTGATCTTCGACCTCCTTGGCGTCTCCGGCGGCAAACGCCGAAGTCGAGATCAGGGCTGCAGCCGTGATCAGGCCAGTCGCTACCGCTGCGCGGCGAAGATTGCAAACGATACCCATTATGCCTTCTCCATCGGCTTGGCAGTTGCGGCCGCACCCGATGTGCCGCCGCCCAGCACCGCTTCGGAAATACTTTTCGGCAATGGTTTTGGTCGCTCGAATATACCGAGCAAAGGCAACAAGATTAGAAAGTGGAAGAAATACCAGAAGGTCGTGATGTAGCCGAGATGGATGATCTTGAACCATTCGGTACCCGCGAAGACCGGGTCATCCGTCGGCTTTCCACCGACATAGCCCAGAATGATGCAGTCGAGCAGCAGGATCCAGAAGAACCACTTGTAAATCGGACGGAACTTGGCGCTGCGGACCGGCGACTTGTCGAGCCACGGCAGGATGAACAGACACACCGATCGCAGCCGAACATCGGCCAGCACACCGGCGAGCTTGGCTCGATGAACCAGATGTTGAAATCGATGACCGCAAGATCGCGAAGAAGGGCAGGAAATACCATTCCGGCACGATATGCGCCGGGGTCACCAGCGGCGCGGCTTCGAGATAGTTCTCCGGCTCACCCAAGAAGTTCGGCGCGAAGAAGACGAAGGCCGCGCATGATGGTCACGAACACCGCCAGACCGACACTGTCCTTCACCGTGTAATACGGATGGAAGGGCACCGTGTCCTGCGGGCCCTTGGGATCCACACCCAGCGGGTTGTTCGAGCCGGTCACGATGCAAGGCATCACATGCAGGACGACCACGCCGAAGATCAGGAACGGGCAGCAGGTAATGCAGCGCGAAGAAGCGGTTCAGAGTCGGATTGTCGACCGAGAACCCACCCCAGAGCAGGGTGACGATGCTGTCGCCGCACCAGCGGGATGGCCGAGAACAGGTTGGTGATCACCGTGGCACCCCAGAAGCTCATCTGGCCCCAGGGCAGCACATAGCCCATGAAGGCGGTGGCCATCATCAGCAGCAGAATCACGACACCCAGCATCCACAGCAGCTCGCGCGGTCGCCTTGTAGGACCCGTAGTACATACCGCGGAACATGTGAATGTAGACGAGCGATAAAGAAGAACGTCGCGCCGTTGGCGTGCAGATAGCGCAGCAGCCAGCCGAAGTTCACATCGCGCATGATGCGCTCGACGGAGTCGAAGGCCAGCCCGGTATGGGGCGTGTACTGCATGGCAAGGAAGATGCCGGTCGACTGATCATCAGGACGAGCATGACGGTCAGGATCGCGCCGAAGTTCCAGAACCAGTTGAAGTTCTGGGTGCCTCGGAACTCGGCATATTCCTTTTGCATGATAGGAGAAGACCGGCAGGCGACTGTCGATCCATTTGACGAGGCCGCTTCCTGTGCCCCCGGTCTGATTCGTTCCGGCGCTCATGTCTGGCCTCAACCGATCTTGATATTGGTGTCGTTCAGGAATTCATACGGCGGAACCGGCAGGTTCAGCGGCGCCGGGCCTTTGCGAATGCGTCCCGACGTATCGTAATGCGAGCTGTGACAGGGGCAGAACCAGCCACCCCAATCGCCGCGCTGCTCAGAGGGCTTCTGACCCTTGGGCACACAGCCGAGATGGGTGCAGACCCCGACAACCACCAGCCATTCGGGCTGAATGACCCGGTCGGCATCGGTCTGCGGATCGCGCAAATCGGCCAGATCAGTGGATTCGGCTTCGGAAATGGCCTTGGGTGTGCGGCGGTCGATGAAGACCGGCTTGCCCTGCCATTTGACCGTCACGCGCTGACCGTCGGCAATCTGCGAGAGATCAACCTCGGTGGTCGACAGCGCGAGCACATCGGCAGAGGGGTTCATCGAACTGATGAACGGCCACAAAGCCGCTCCGAGACCGACAGCGCCGAAGGCACCAGCTGAGAGATAGAGGAAATCGCGGCGGGAACCGTCGTGATCCTGAGTATCATCGCTCATGAGCAATTGTCCTTGGTTCGACGCAGATGCGCCGCAGGTATACAAAAGGTACAAAAGTGATTCCGAGGCGTATGAGATTTCGCGGTTTCCAGCAATGTGACACCGTGCCGCAATCAACGGCCGCACCATGCCACTCTGCCATTCGCGAAATCGTCAGATTACCCCCAGAAACGCTTATGTGCCCTTTACTTCGACCGGATATAATCGAAGTGCAAAGCGTTTGCCAAGCCCGCTCTGAGGTGCAATTTCACCTTCCACGCCACCGCCACAATCCCTGCCGGACACACAAACCATGCACATCGCCCTCTATCAACCCGACATACCACAGAATGCGGGTGCCACATTTCGCCTCGCCGCCTGCATGGGACTGCCCGTCGATGTGATCGAACCGGCCGGTTTTGTAATGAGCGATGCCCATCTGCGCCGCGCCGGGATGGACTATCTCGATCAGGTGGACATCATCCGGCACATCTCCTGGGAGGCCTATCTTGCCGCCACACCCGCCGGCCCGGCTGATCCTGCTGACAACGGCAGCGACACAACGGCACGTTGACTTCACTTTCGATGCCAATGATACGCTGATGGTCGGTCGCGAGAGCAGCGGCGTGCCGGAAGAGGTCCACGCAAGGGCAGATGCGCGCCTGCGGGTGCCGATGAATCCGGATACCCGTTCGCTCAACGTGGTGACCGCCCTGACATTCGTGGTGGGCGAAGCGCTCCGCCAGACAGACGGTTATCCGCAGAGCTAGAGAGTTAGAAGGAACAGGCGCAGCAATGTCCGACGAAACCCAGAAACAGGCCGCCGCAGACTGGTTTGCCACCCTGCGCGACCGCATCTGCGCCGCCTTCGAAGCCATCGAGGACGAACATACGGGGCCAATGCGTGACGCTGCGCCCGGTCGGTTCGAGCGGTCCAGCTGGACGCGACCCGATGAAGGCGGCGCGCCAGGTGGCGGCGGCGAGATGTCAATCATGCGCGGGCGCGTCTTCGAGAAGGTCGGCGTCAACATCTCGCGTGTCGAGGGCACCTTCTCGGAAGGGTTCCGCGCGCGCATCCCAGGCGCGGAAGACGACGGCAAGTTCTGGGCCGCCGGGGTGTCGCTGGTGGCACATATGCAGTCCCCGCTGGTGCCCGCCGTCCACATGAACACCCGCCACATCGTCACCTCCAAGGGCTGGTTCGGCGGCGGTGCCGACCTCACCCCCATGACCCCGGATGACGACGACACAAGGGATTTCCACGCCGCCCTGCAGGCGGCCTGCGATGCCCACGACCCTGCCTATTACGAGAAATTCAAGGAATGGTGCGACGAGTACTTCTTCCTGCCCCACCGCAATGAGGCGCGCGGTGTCGGCGGAATCTTCTACGACTATGTCGACACGGGCGACTGGGATGCCGATTTCGCCTTCACCCGTGATGTCGGGCTGGCGTTTCTGGACATTTACCCCCAGCTCGTGCGCCGGCACATGGACAGGTCCTGGACCGAGGCGCAGCGCGCGCACCAGCTGCAGCGCCGCGGGCGCTATGCCGAGTTCAACCTGCTCTACGACCGGGGCACCCAGTTCGGCCTGAAGACCGGCGGCAATGTGGAGGCGATCCTGATGTCCATGCCCCCGGAAGTAACCTGGCCCTGATTTTAAATCCTTCTTACAACGTGGGAGTTTGTCCCGCGTTCATCCTGATATAAGTTCGTTCCGAAAGACGCCGGATCGCGACTTACGGCGCACAGAAAGAATTGGACGCATCTATGACCTTCCTGACCCGCCGCATCCTGGCACCGCTTTTCGCCCTCGGCCTGCTGGCCAGCGCAAACGCCGCACATGCCGAAAACCTCCCGATCACAGCCTTCTACGGCCACTTCCAGGGTTCGGGCGTCGCCGAGAACAGCGACAGTCTGTATTTCGGCGTCACGGTCCGCGACCTCGATGTCCGGATCAGCCCGGAAGCCCCGGGGTTTTACGTGGAGTGGACCAGCGTCATCCGCGGTGGCGGTGACCCGAACAATCCCGATGTGCGCAAGCGGACCCAGCGCATGTCCTTCCTGCCCTCCGGACAACCCGGTGTGTTCAACGCAGTCGGTGCGCAGGATCCGCGCAGCCCGGAAGGCCTGGGCTGGACCAACATCAACGACCGAACCCTGACGGTTCATGTGATGCGGATCACTGCCACGGGCGGCTATGTCATTCAGACCTATGACCGGACACTTGAAGGCACAGGGATGCGCCTCAAATTCACCAACGTGTCCAATGGCGAACCAAAGCGGCAGGTTGATGCACGGCTCGTCAAGGTCGGCGACTAGATCCTGAAAGGCAAATTTTCAATGATACCGGGCTTCCCGATCCGCGCGTTCCTCGTTGCGGCTGCACTGCTGGTCATCCATCCGAGCATGGCGCAGGCCAATGAACTGGCTGAAAAGTTCTTTGGTTCCTATGTCGGATCCGGCACCGCCGATATTCTGGCAACCGGACAAAAGGAAGACCGCGACCTCGACGTCACAATCGAGAGTTTCAAGGAGGATGGCTTCACCCTGAAATGGATCACCGTCATCCGCGGGGCCGATGGTGCGCGTACCGGTGACGATGTAAAGCGTCGCGAAGTGGAGGAACATTTCGCGCCGGTCAAGGACCGGGAAAACCTCTACTTGCTGGCCTCCGAGGGTGGCCTGTTTCAGAAATCGGAACTACCCAATCCCCTGCTGGGCGAAGCCGTGCGCTGGGCCGCTGTCCGGGGCAACGACATGACGGTTTATTCTCTGGCAATCGGCGAGGATGGCGGCTCGGAGTTGCAGGTCTACCGCCGTACCCTGACCGCAAAAGGCATGGACATCACATTCATACGGTTAGAGGACGAAGCCATACAGGTGCGCGTGCAGGGCAAACTGGTCCGCACGAAATAGGCTGTCACGGCGTGCATTTCCGTTCATCATGACGCCATGACCATCAAACCATCCGAATGGGCCGTGCTCGGCTTCACATTGGGATATACCGCCATTTTCGGCGCAATCTTCCTGTCGAGCGGCAACAGCGAATTCCTCTGGTATGTGATCACTCTGCTGATCCTTGTGGGCCTTGTCGCGCTCGGCCAGCGGAGTGCGGGATTTCCATCCCTCATCCTCTGGGCGCTGTCCCTCTGGGGACTGATCCACATGGCTGGCGGTGGGGTTCCTGTCGCCGACAGCGTGCTCTACGCGCATGTGGTGCTGCCGGTCTATGCGGCGGGCGAGTTTGTTTTCCTGCGCTATGACCAGATCGTGCATTTCTAAGGCTTCGGAATAACAGCCTGGGTGCTCTGGCATCTGCTACAGCGGAACTTTCCGGTCCTGGGTGCAATGGGTCTGGTCCGCCTGGTGGTCAAGCCGGGCAAATAGTTTTCAGTCCTTGGGCGGTGCCCGACGCAGGGCTTTCGTCCGGCCACGCCGCTCCTTCGACTGCAACCGCCGTTCCCTTGAGGCCCGGGTGGGGCGCGTCGGCCGGCGTTTGCGCGGCGCAATCAGGGCACGCTTGAGCAAATCGAGCAGCCGCATGCGCGCATCCGCCCGATTGCGTTCCTGAGTTCGAAATCGTTCCGCGCGCAGCACCAGAATGCCGTCATTCGTCAGCCGTGTTCCCGCAAGCTTGCGCAATCGAGCTTTCACTTCAGGGGACAGGCTGGGAGAGGCCTCCACATCAAACCGCAACTCAACCGCTGTCGAGACCTTGTTGACGTTCTGACCGCCCGGACCGCCGGACCGCACAAAACGCTCCTCAAGCTCGCCCTCGGGTACGAACACGTTGCGGCTGACCTGAAGCCCGGCGGCTCCTGTCATGGGGGTCATCAGGGCAATCCTTTTCCGTCTCGGCCGGACGATGGTGGCACGAGACGGTAATACGTTCCAAAAGCCGATATGATTGTGGCATAACAGCGCCGGGGCGGGCTTATCAAGCTTGGGTACAAAAAGCCGACATCCGTTGCGGAGGACGATCTTGAGTATTGTGTCATCGGGGCAGATCGACGCCATCACCGGCGATGGTCGTAAACAGAACATCATCATATACGGCCTGACATTCCTGCTCTGGCCCGCCATCCTGTCGAGCTGCATTTTTGCAACATCGTTTGGAATCCAGACCGAACACACGGCGATCTTTTTCAACATCACCTATGTCTGTCTCGCGCTCACCCTGTTTGCGCTCGAACGGATTCTTCCCCATGAGCGTGCGTGGCTCGAGAATGACGGGCAGATGCCCGCCGATCTGGCACACACGCTTCTCAACAAGGGCTTTGTGCAAGTGCTTGTTGTTGTGGGTGTGACCATCGGCATCGCCGAAGCCGCCGCATCCAAGGGCGGCGGCCTGTGGCCAACCCATTGGCCAATGATGCTGCAGGTAATTCTCGGTCTGCTCATCGCCGAGGCAGGCATGTATGCCGCCCATCGCCTTGGCCATGAATGGCCCCTCCTCTGGCGCTTCCACGCCGTGCATCACAGCGCCCCACGATTGTGGTTCTTCAACACCGGGCGATTCCACGTTGTCGACACGGTGACAAGCATCCTGTTGTGTCAGCCACTGCTGTTTCTGGCGGGCGCGCCGTCGGATGTGTTCATCTGGGTGACATCCATCACCGCCTTCATCGGCATGCTGACCCATTGCAATATCGAGATGCGGTTCGGGCCGCTGAACTACGTGTTCAACACACCCGCCGTGCATCGCTGGCATCATTCGCGCAACCCTGCAGAGGGCAACAGCAATTACGGTGAGAACCTAATATTCTACGATGTGCTGTTGAAGACTTTCTATTGTCCGAAACGGCGCCCCCCAACCAATATCGGTATCGATGGTCCGATGCCGGCCAAATTCCTCGGCCAGATCGTTCACCCCTTCCGGCGCGACCAGACATCCGTACCGGTCACACAGATCGGTCACGACGGCGATCGAATTCGGTCGTCAGGCTGCATCGTGAAAGATCACGCCCAGCGTGGTGCGCAAACCACCCCGCACGCGACTGACGCCATGCCGCATCAAGGCCCGATACACACCACGGGTGCCCGCCACCGAGTGCGCCCGGACTGGAAAGATCACGCAATCCCCGATTGAAAGCGGCACCACATCCACCCGACTTTGCTGACGTGGTCGCTGTTCGGTCAGGACAAACTCGCCTCCGGTGAAGTCGTCCTCCGGGCGCGACAACAAGATGGTTGCCTGCAACGGAAACACATGATCGCCATAGAGGTCCTGATGCAGGCGGTTGTGATCCTCCGGGCCGTAACGAAGCAGGAGTGGCGTGGGCTTCGTCTGACCGGCACGGTGACAGATTTTCAGATAGGTTGCGTGATCCTCTGGAAAACGTGTCGCGACATTCAGGCTTGCATTCCATTCATTTGCGATCGAGGCGAGCGCGGGATAGATCTCGGTCCGCAGCTGCGCGACAATTTCCGGCAATGGGTAGGACAGGTATTTGTACTCCCCCTGACCGTATCCATGATGTTCCATAACAACCCGGCTGCGAAACCCGTCCGCATTGTCATAGAGCGCGGATAGCTGGCGGCATTACGGGCGCGTCAATACTGCCTTCTGTACGGCGCGGCCAAGGGCATCGAGAGCCGACCCGAGCGCAGCTGCGCTGATTCCGTTCAGAATTCTGTTCAAACGTGCATCAGTCATGGGTTCAGTTCGTCGATCTGCTGTGCAAACACCACCCGATTCTTGCGCGAACTGCAGATCGGCTAACTGCCCTTTCGTTCACGCCCGTGCAGCATCCAGGCAAACGCCAGCACCTGCAACGCCAGTGCCACACCAAAGGCAGCCTGGTAACCGACCGCCGCGTATCCGCCGTCAGCGGTCGTCGGCCAGAGGTTGATCACCTCGCCCATCCCCCATTGCAGGATGAAGGCGGTCGCAAAGATCAGCAAATTCTGTGCGGTGCTCGCCCGACCGGCCAGTTCGGAGGAAAAGGTCTGCGCCAGGACCGAGAATGACAGCACACCCGTGGCCCCCACCGCGCCGAACAGGAACCAGAGCGGAAGCGGGAACGCGGCCCATTCCAACAGGACAAACACCTGCACGATGATGAACGCGCCCATACCAAAGCCGGCCACGATGATCGGAGCAACGCCGCGCCGGACAAGTCGATCCGCGGCAAAGCCGATTCCCAGATTGCCGATCACGAACCCGGCCGCGGCCGCCAGCAGAACAAAGCTGACCGCCTTCGAATCCAGACCCGCCACATCGCGCAGCCACGGCCCGGCCCAAAGGGTCTGGATGGCGAGAAACCCGCCCTGTGAAAACGCGGCCAGCGGCGCGATCCGCCAGAACGCCCGGCTGGTGAAAATCCGGCGCAACCCGCCGATCCGCACCGACATGGGCTCCGAGGACCCGGCGCGAACACGTTCGGGTACGACAAACCAGATGGCCGCTGCCACAACCGCCGTGGCAATCGAAAGGGCAATGAATCCGTAGCGCCAGCCGACCTCGGCCACCAGTGCTTCGGTCGGTGCCGTGGCCACCATCGCACCCAGTCCGCCAAAGGCCACGATCAGACCGTTCATCAACGGCAGGCGGTCAATCGGGAACCATTCGCTCATTGCCTTGAAGGACCCCATCAGACAGGCCGCGACGCCCAGTCCGATCAGGCCACGTCCGATCACCAGCCCCCACAAGCCGTCACCAAAGGCAAACAGCAGCGCACCCAACGCCGCAATTACCAGCAGCACGGTTTCCACCCGCCGGGGACCATGGCTGTCGAGATAGACCCCGATGGGGATCTGCGCCACGGCAAAGGTCACGAAATAGGCGCTGCTCAGCATGCCGAGCTGGCCCGCCGAGAGGCCGACCTCGACCGCAAGGTCGGGACCAATCACCGCGTTCACGGTGCGATACAGGTAGGAAAAGAAATAACCCAGCGCGAAGGGTAGGAAGACAACCCCCATCAGGCGCGGCAGCGACAATTCCCGAGATGGCGCCGGGCGCTCGTTGGAGGATGTCATGACGACCGGCTCTACCGCCCCCGGAATTTCGGCTTCTCACGCGCCTTGAAAGCGTTGTAGCCCGCAATGTAGTCCTCGCTATCCGCGTAGTCGAACTGCGCTTCCAGCTCGGCCCGGCTCAACGGGCGCGGATCGGCCAGACGCGTCAGAGCGGCGCGGTGAAAGCGGTGGGACAGAGGCGCCCCATCGGCAATGCGTCGCGCAGCCTTCATCACCTCTTCTTCAAGCTCGGCATCGGGGACCACGCGGGTCAGCAGATTCTTCGACACCGCTTCTTCGGCAGAAAGAATTCGGCCTTCCAGGAGAATTTCCGCCGCGACAGCGCGCCCGCCGGCATCCGCCAGGTACTGAATCAGATGATAGCCGAGAAACAACCCGATATTCTTTGCCGGCACGCCGAAGCGCCCGGATTCGCCGGAGATCCGAAGATCCGCGGCCAGGGCCAGCTCGAACCCGCCGCCAATGCAGAAGCCATGGATCATCGCGATCACCGGTAAGCGCGAGTTGCGCACCGCCAGAAACGCGCGATCGGTGGCCTTCTCATAGGCCTTCACCTTGCGGCGGTCAGACCGTTCCGCCTCGAAATTGGTGATATCCGCACCGGCGCAGAATGCTTCCTCGCCCGCGCCCCGCAAAATGATGCAGCGCAGATTGTCCTCGTCACCCAGTGACTCGACAGCATCCCCCACAGCGATCCAATCCTTCTGACGCAGGGCATTGCGCTTTTCGGTGCGATGGATGGACACGATCGCGATGTCATCGCAACGTTCGACCTGAACCGGATCAGTCATGGTGTTCTCGAGTTTCTGTTTGGGTAATGAGTATCCCGCAAAAGCCGTGCGGGGGCGAGGCCATCGAGGGCCGCGTCAGACAACGCCTGTTTTCGGAGCCGGGTTCACCTGCATCTTGGTATCGGAAAACCATTTAAGCGTATCCTCGATGGTTTCCCGTTCCACATCACGGGTGATGAACACGATCCGCGTGCGCTGGTCCTCCGAGGGCCATGCGTCAAGAACAGCGGGCGGGTGAAAGACATGCTGGACCCCGTGGATCACCACAGGCTTGTCGACTTCGGCGACATTCACGATGCCCTTGATGCGCAGCAGGTCAGGCCCCTTGAGCATCATGATGGTATCAAACCACTGCTCCAGCGCGTCGAGGCGAAGGGGCTCGTCATAGGTCACACAGAAAGAACTGATGTGATCGTCATGCCGGTTCACATCATGGGCATGGTCGTGATCATGTCCATGGTCGCGACCATCTGCATGATCATCGGTCTTTTCCGCGGCATAGGCCTCGTCCTGGAGCCAGCGCTCCACATCCGGGCCCTTGCTGGCGGGATTGAACAGCCCGGCATTGAACAGCACATCGGGCTCCACCTCGCCATTGGTCACCCACAGGCGTGGCGCGGCCGGGTTGATGGCGTTCAGGCGCATTTCCAGTGACGTCACGGCAGACGAGTTCACCAGATCGGTCTTCGTCATCAGGATACGATCCGCGACGGCGGCCTGCTTCACCGATTCAAACTGACGGTTCAGCGTGTCTTCACCATTCACCGCATCCACGGTGGCGATGACCCCGTCGAGGCGGAAGTAATTGGTCACCAGCTGATCGGACATCAGCGTGTGCAGGATCGGCGCCGGATCGGCGAGCCCGGTGGTTTCGATCAGAATCCGCTCGAAGGACGGCACATCCTCGCGCAGGCGCAGCATCATCAGGTCGCGCAGTGTGTTCACCAGATCACCGCGCACCGTGCAGCACAGGCAGCCGCTGTTGAGCAAAACCATGTCTTCCGCGCCCGTGACTGTCAGTTCGTGATCCAGCCCGACCTCGCCGAATTCGTTCACGATCACCGCGGATTTCTCCATGGCCGGATGGTGCAGCACATGATTGAGAACCGTGGTCTTGCCGCTGCCGAGAAACCCTGTCAGCAGGGAAACCGGGATCAATTCGGTCAAACTTTCCGGAGTATTACCGCTCATTTTTCATACCTATTCTTGTGCACCCGCTTGACATTCAGAGCAGGCAAACCGTTATAACACGCCCGGAACCGGGCACGACAGCACGTGCCCTGCAACGAAAGCATCGAAGATGAGTGAAACCGGCAATTCCATGTTCGCAGATCGTCTCTCCATCGAGCAGGTCGAAGAGGGTCACGAACTCGCGCCGAAATTCGACGCGGATGGCCTGATGCCCGTGGTGACCACCGACGCAGAGAGCGGTGAGTTGCTGATGCATGGCTATATGAACGCCGAAGCCCTGACCAGAACCATCGAGACCGGAGAGGCCCATTACTGGTCCCGCTCCCGCGCCGTGCTCTGGCACAAAGGCGCCACATCGGGTCTGGTCCAGAAGGTGAAGGAAATCCGCATCGACGATGATCAGGATGCCGTCTGGCTGCGGGTCGATGTGCAGGGTGGCGCAAGCTGCCATGTGGGCTACCGCTCGTGCTTCTACCGTTCGGTCCCGGTCGGGGCCGACAGCGATGCTCCGGTAGCGCTGAACTACGAAGAGACCGAAAAGGTTTTCGACCCGGTTGAGGTCTACGGCGACGCGCCCAATCCGACGAAGCTCTAGACCCGGACCACAAATTCCGCCATTGCCGTCAGCACGGCCTCCGGCTGATCGCGCTGGGGGGAATGACGGCAATCCGGGATCAGCAGGGTGTCGACCGGCCCGCCCGCTTGCGCCGCAATCGCTTCCAGCTGCAACGCCGAGCCATACTCATCCCCTTCCCCCTGCAGCACCAGCACCGGCGCGGTAATTCCCGGCAGCGACGCTTCAATGTTCCAGTCACGAAAATCCGGGTCCAGCCAGATATCGTTCCACCCCCGGAAAGTGGCCTCGCCATCGGTGTGACGGCGGCCGATCCGTGCCGGCAGGTCGGTTGTTTCATAGGCCACCCTGGCGTCCTCAATTCCGGCGATGGTGATATCTTCCACGAAGACATGGGGCGCCATCAGCATCAGGCCGCGCACCGGCCACTGGCCTGCCCCGGCATGGATTAACGAGATCGATCCGCCATCGCTGTGCCCAACAAGAATGACATCATCGAGGCCCAGAGCATCGCGCAGGGCCGGCAGGACTTCCAGCGCTTCATGGTGCATGTATTCGACCGTGCGCTGACCGACCAGCACGGCGGAGCCGCCATAGCCGCAACGGGAATAGACCAGCGCCGGCAGCCCGGTCCGCGCGCCCAGCTGTGCCGGAATATCACGCCACAGACCCGCCGAGCCAAGCCCCTCATGCAGGAAGACCAGCACCGGTTCCCCCTTCACCCGCGGCCGGCTCCAGTAGTATTCCAGTCGCTGACCGGCCACCTCAACATGTTCAAAAACCGGGCTGTTCGTCGTGTTCATCTGAATTCCGTGTCGCGGGACGTCGATTTGTCGAAGATTAAGGGATTCGGGTGCACAAATACTCCCGGAACCCTTAGTCTTGCACTGCAATATGCGTGTTGTGGCTGGAGTGGCAAACCCGGAGTTACAGGAAAATCACGATGAACCCCAATACCGTCACCGTTGACACGACAACCAGTCCGGCGACGCTCACCTTCGCAGAGAGTTTCAACGTCGCCGTGCCGTTCATCGACCGGCATCTCAGCGAGGGGCGCGGAGATCAAATCGCCATTCGGACTATGGATGGCGACACGACCTATGCCGCGCTGGCAGAAGGCATGAACCGGGCCGGCAATGCCCTGCTGGATCTTGGCCTGCATCAGGGCGACCGGGTGCTGATGGTGGTCAAGGATGAGCCCGGAATTTCCCTTCATCTTCTGGGGCGCCATCAAGGCCGGCCTCGTACCCATCCCGGTCAACACGCTGCTCCACGCCAAGGACTATCAGCACATGATCGCGGATTTCCGAAGCGGCCTGTGTTATCTGGTCGCCGGAATTTGCCGACGAGGTGACATTCGCGCTGTCGGTTTCAAGCCCCGGTCCGCGCTGCAGGTTTCCAACCGAAGGCGACGCGGAAAGCTTCGCGACCCGGATGGCTGCCGCCGGCACCACCCTCGAGCCGGCCCCGGCCACGGCCAGTGATGATTGTTTCTGGCTCTACACCTCGGGCTCGACCGGCGCCCCCAAGGGCGCGGTCCATGCCCACCGGGATATGGTCGTGACCAGCCAGAACTTACGCGGTCGAAACCCTGGGTGCCGGCCCGGATGATATCTATCTGTCTGCCGCCAAACTGTTCTTCGCCTATGGGCTAGGCAATGCCATGACCTTTCCGTTCTGGACGGGCGGTCAGGCCATTCTATGGGGCGGACGCTCCACCCCGGATGCCATGTTCGAGCATATCGAGCGCTTCAAACCGACCATCTATTTCGGCGTGCCAACGCTGTTTGCGACCCAGCTGCAGATGCTCGCCAACACCTCTCCGAATCTCTCCAGTCTGCGGATCTGCGTCTCCGCCGGCGAGCCACTGCCCGCCAATATCTTCGAACGCTGGGAAGCCCGCACCAGCCTGCAAATTCTCGACGGGCATCGGCACCACGGAAAACCTGCACATCTTCATCAGCAACCGGCCCGGCGATGCAAAGACCGGCGTCAGCGGCAGGACCGTCCCCGGCTGCGAGGCCAGAATCATCGATGACAAAGGCCAGCCCGTCGCCACCGGGCGAAATCGGGCATCTCCTGATCCGCAGCCTGTCCCTCACTTCGCGCTACTGGAACCTGCCCGAACGCACGGCCGCCGTCCTGCAGGATGGCTGGATCCGCACCGGTGATTCCTACTATCAGGATGATGATGGTTATTTCATCTGCTGCGGGCGCAGCGACGACATGCTGAAAGTCGGCGGCATCTGGGTCTCCCCGGTGGAGATTGAATCCCGCCTGATTGCCCATGACGCGGTGCTGGAAGCCGCCGTGGTCGGCCGGGCCGATGACGATGAACTCATCAAGGCCGAGGCCTTCGTGATTCTCGACACCGGACACACACCCACCGAAGAACTGGCCGATGAACTCAAGGCCTTCTGCAAAACCGGTCTTGCCCGGTTCAAATACCCGCACTGGCTGCACTTCGTGGACGAATTGCCCAAAACCCGCGACGGGAAAGATCCAGCGGTTTAAATTGCGAGATTAAACCTTATAACATTCGTCATACCCGCACCTGTTGCGGGCATCCACGCCGTCGGGCCGCGTGACACATGGACGTGGATGGCCGGAACAAGTCCGGCCATGACGTTCATTGTTGGCACCTCTGAAATCTGGCATTCGCGTGAAGGGCACACGCCCCAAAATCACTTCTCGTGGATCACATTCTCCGATCCATCCGCACCCATGAACACGACCAGAATCCGCACCGGGATATCACCATCATTGGTGCCGTTGTGGGTCACCATTTCGGCCTCCATGAAGGCGTCCCCCTTGCGATAGGTCCGCGTGCCATGGATGCCGTAATCGACGGTCACCTGACCGTTCAGGATGTAGCCATAGGTCGGCACTCCATGCCGATGCGACCCGGTTTCTTCCCCCGGCTTCATGGTGACAATCAGGCTGGTCACCTTCACCGGGCCGGTCTGCGGATAGGCCAGGGTTTTCCCGACGATATTCTTCGTCCCCGCGAACAGCGGCACCACACGGGCATAATCGTCCGCCGCGGAGAGCGGTGTGGCGAATGTCAGAACAAAAACGGAACGGCGAATAAATATCTGGTCAGCATGGCGCAGGCTCCGGGTGCGTCACGAAGGAACATCGCGAGATAAACAATCCTAAACCCCGAGATACCGCTCCTGCAGTGCTTTGTCTGCGCGCAATTCCTCGGATGTGCCACTCCAGACCACCCGCCCCTTCTCCACAATGTGATGGCGGTCGGCGATCTTGGTCAGCGCGGCGACATTCTTGTCGATCACCAGAATGCTCTGCTTCGCCGTCTTGAGATCGGCGATACACGACCAGATTTCCTGACGAATCAGCGGGGCCAGCCCTTCGGTGGCTTCATCTAGAATGAGGAGTTTCGGATTGGTCATCAGGGCCCGTCCCACGGCCAGCATCTGCTGCTCACCACCCGAGAGCTGATTGCCAGCGCTTTCCAGACGCGGGACCAGTCCCGGAAACAGATCGAGCACCTTGTCGAAGGTCCAGTTCTCACCATGGCCCTGCCGCTCGCGCGCCGTGGCGATCAGGTTCTCGCGGACCGAGAGATTGGGGAAGATCTGTCGCCCCTCCGGCACCAGGCCGACCCCGGCCTGGGCCACCCGGTAGGAGGGCAGACCGTGAATGGCCAGGCCTTCGAACACGATGCGCCCGGCATGGGGGTGCAGAATGCCGAGGATCGTGTGGACCGTGGTGGTCTTACCCATGCCGTTGCGGCCGAGCAGAGTCACGACCTCACCCGCGCCGATGTTGAAGTTCATCCCGAACAGCACCTGACTGTCACCATAGGAGGTTTCGAGGCCGCGCACTTCCAGCATCAGACAGCCTCCCCCGGATGATCTTCAGCGCTGTCTTCAGCGCTGTCTTCATGGCTGTCGTCCTCGCCCAGATAGGCTTCGCGCACCGCCGGATCGTTGCGGATGTCATCCGGCGCACCAGTGGCAATCACCTGGCCATAGACCAGCACCGTGATCCGGTCGGCCAGTGCAAAGACCGCATCCATGTCATGCTCGATCAGCAGCATGGTGTAATCGCCCTTCAGCGCGCGGAGGAACTGGATCATCGTCTGGCTTTCTTCCGGCCCCATCCCCGCCATGGGCTCGTCGAGCAGCAGCAGTGAGGGTTCAGTGGCCATGGAGATCGCGACCTCCAGTTGCCGCTGTTCCCCATAGGCAAGATCGCCAGCCCGCATGCCAGTGCGTTCGCCCAGTCCCACCCGTTCGAGCAGGGCGCGTGCCGGATCGATCAGGCTGGTGTCGCGTGCGACCGGCTTCCAGAACCGGAAGCTGTGTCCCTGTTGTGCCTGAACCGAGAGCATGACGTTTTCTAGAACCGTGAATTCCCGGAAGATGCTGGTGATCTGATAGGAGCGGGCCAGACCGGCTTTCACCCGGGCCGGAGCCGCCATGCGGGTGATGTCGAGCCCGTTGAACCGAATGCTGCCCGCATCAGGCCGCAGCATGCCCGCGAGCAGATTGACAAGGGTTGTCTTGCCCGCGCCGTTCGGGCCGATCACCGCATGAATCTCCCCGGTCGCGACCGACAGGGACAGATTGTCGGTCGCGGTCAGGCCACCGAAGGACTTGATCAGGCCCACCGCTTCGAGTGCGTCAGTCACGCTCCGCCCTCCGTGTCAGCAGACCCGCAATGCCACCCCGGGCGAACAGCACCACGAGAACGAGGAACGGTCCGAAGATGATGTGCCAGTGGATCGTCCAGCCCGCGAGAATTTCCGAGAGCATCAGGAAGACAAATGCGCCGGTGACGGGTCCGAACAGGGTCGACATGCCGCCCAGCACGACCATGAAGATCAGCTCGCCCGAGCGCTGCCAGTTCATCATGTCCGGCGAAACGAAACTCTCCAGATTGGCCTGCAACAGGCCGGCAATGCCGCACATCATCCCGGCGATCACGAAGGCCGTCAGGCGATATCGGTAGGCCGCGACCCCGATGGACTGCACCCGCGGGTCGTTGGACTTGGCCGCCCGTATCACCGTGCCGAAACGGGACTGCACCAGCCGCCAGCTGACGAAGACGCTGGCCAGCAGAAAGGCAAATATCGTGTAGTACATGGTCGTCTTGTCGTTCAGGGAGAAGCCGCTCACCCCGAAATCGCTACGCGCCAGAATGCTCAGCCCGTCATCGCTGCCATAGCGTTCGGCGCTGACCGACAGGAAGAAAATCATCTGGGCGAGCGCCAGCGTGATCATGATGAAATAGACACCCTTGGTGCGCAGGCTGATTGCCCCGAAGATCAGCGCGACAAGGCCGCTCAATCCGATGGCCACCGGCCACTGGATCCAGGCGCTGGTGACGCCGTGAAATGCGAGGATGCCCACCGTGTAGCCGCCGATCCCCAGATACACCGCATGGCCGAAACTGATCAGCCCGCCATAGCCCATGATCAGGTTCACGCTGACCGCCGCGATACCCCAGATCATGATCCGGGCAAACACGATGACATAGAAGCTTTCGTCCAGCGCCGGTGCCACGATGGGCGTCAGCGCAAAGATGACCAGCACCAGCGCGGTGAACACGTTCGCCGGGTTGCGGAGCGCGCCCATCAGCCGGCGCCCGTATTTTTGCACGGTCGGCTCATCGCGCACCTTTGGGCGGGAACAGACCCTGGGGTCGGAAGAACAGGATCGCGGCCATCAGAATGTAGATCAGCATGGACGACACCGCCGGTCCGGCGGATTCCGCCGCATTGGCGGGCAGAAAGAGCAGCAGCACGACATCGAGGAACGACCGGCCCAGCGTGTCGATCACACCGGTCACGATGGAGGCGACGAAGGCACCCCGGATCGAGCCGATGCCGCCGATGACGATCACCACGAAGGCAAGGATCAGCACGTCCTCACCCATCCCGATAGCGGCCTGGGTGATCGGCGTGATGATCAGACCGGCCAGACCTGCCAGCACGGCCCCAAGGCCGAAGACGATGGAAAACAGCTTGGGAATGTTGACGCCCAGCACACCAGCCATGGTGCGGTTCGAGGCGCCCGCGCGGATCAACATGCCGATCCGGGTCTTGCCCACCAGCAGATAGAGCCCGAAGGCCACCAGCAGCCCGATCACGATGATGAAGATCCGGTAGACCGGATAGGTGATGCCGAAGCCCAGCGACACGATGCCGTCGAGGAAGGCGGGCAGTGGCACCACAAGGCCTTCCGGACCCCAGATCAGCCGCGTGGCCTCGTTGAAGAACAGGATCAAACCGAAGGTTGCCAGCACCTGATCCAGGTGATCGCGCGGATAGAGCGTGCGTAGGGCGGTCATTTCGACGACCACGCCGATCACCAGCATCGCCGGCACCATCAGGATCACGCCCACCACGAAGGATCCGGTCAGCAGAGCAATCGTGCCGCCGACAAAGGCTCCGATCATGAACATCGAACCATGGGCCAGGTTCACCAGATCCATGATCCCGAAGACAAGCGTCAGACCCGCCGCCATCAGAAACAGGATGATGCCGAGTTGAAAGCCGTTCAGAAACTGTTCGGTGAGAAGGACGTAGTCCATCGCGTTACGCTGGCCGTTCGTCAGTTGGCACGCAAACGGGGATGCCGAGGCACCCCCGCGTACACATCAGATTAGCGGCTGACTAGCCTTTCATTTTGCACTGGCTGGCATAGGGGTCCTGATGACCCTTCAGGACGGCCCGGCCCACGGCGGTGGTCCAGTTGCCATCAGCATCCTTGACGACGGTGCGCTCGTAGAAGTTCTGGATCGGGAAATGATTGTTCCCCATCTTGAACGGACCGCGAACAGAATCGAAGTTCGCCGCTTTCAGCGCCGCGCGCATACCATCGGTGTTCTTCACGTCACCATTCACCGCCTTCACAGCCGACGCGATATACATGATCGAGTCATAGCTCTGGGCTGCATAGAAGGACGGGTAGCGACCATATTTGGCTCGAAAATCCGCCACGAACTTCTTGTTCGTTGCATTGTCCAGATCCGGCGCCCAGAACTGGGTCATCTTGGTGCCGAGAACGGTTTCCATACCTGCCTTCTGGAACAGCGGCAGGCTGATCGAATCCAGCGTATAGACCGAATACAGCGGCACGTCACCGGCGAGACCCGCCTGCTGGTACTGCTTGATGAAGGCCGGCCCGGCCGGTCCCGGATAGAAGGTGAAGACACCTTCGGGCTTGGCGGATTTGACCTTGGTCAGTTCGGCCGACCAGTCCCGCTGAGATGGCCACACGGTCATGTCCTTGCCAACGACCTTGCCCTTGAAGGTACGCTCGACGCCCGCGACCATGTTCTGGCCCGCGGCGTAGTTCGGTGCCACCAGATAAAGCGACTTCACCCCCTGCTGGTTGAGCAGCTCACCCAGTGCCATCGGTGTCTGATCGTTCTGCCAGGCGATGTTGAAGAAGTTCTCGTTGCACTGGGCGCCGGCAAGCGGCGACGGACCGGCATTGGCGCTGATCAGAATCTTGCCTTCACCCAGCACGACCGGCGCGGAGGCCAGCAGCACATTGGACCAGATATAACCGGCCACAATATCGACCTTGTCGCTGAGCACGAGACGTTCGGTCGCCTGCTTGCCCTTCTGGGAATTGAACTCGTCATCGGCGTAGACGATCTCGACATCCAGATTCCCCATTTTGCCACCGATATGCTCGACCGCGAGATCGACTGCGTCGCGCATATCCTTGCCGATCACGGCCACAGGTGTCGTCAGGGTCGTGACGAAACCAATCTTGACCGTATCGGCCACTGCCGGACCGGCCAGAAGGGTCAGCAATGCCGCTGATCCCATGAGTTTTTTCAACATTTTCAGTCTCCTCCCAGAAAAAATTTTCGCTATCGGACCACAACGCCAGCCATAAGAAAAGCAGGCACCCTATCCGTCTTTCGTTCTACGCAATCGCAATAGTCACATTCGCAGTACCACAGCAGGTCTAACCGGTGAAACTGCCACCCTCCGATGCCAGCTTTGCCAGCAATGGCGAGGGTTCCCATTGCTTGCCGTGTTCGGCGTGAAACGCGCAGACGCGCTCATGGATTTTTTCCAATCCGATCTCATCCGCGGTGAACATGATGCCGCCCCGCCAGCGCGGATATCCAAAGCCGTAGAGCCACATGACATCGATGTCCGACGCGCGTGCCGCGATCCCCTCATCGAGAATTTTCGCTCCCTCATTGATCGCGGCGTAGAGGCACCGCTCCCGAATCTCATCATCGGAGATATCGCGCCGGACCGTACCCCGTTCCTTAGCGACCTCCATCGCGATCGCCTCGGTTTCCGGATCGGGTATCGGACGACGCCCGCCATCCTCATAGCGATACCAGCCCTGTCCGGCCTTGATGCCGAAACGCCCCCGTTCGCACATCCGGTCGGCCAGGTGCATGTAGCGCTCCTCCGGATCGTGCTGATCGGCTAGGGACTGGCGCATCCGCCAGCTCACATCGAGACCTGACAGATCACTGACGGCGAGTGGCCCCATGGGCATGCCCAGTCCCGTCAGAACCGCATCCACCTGCGCCGGGGATGCACCCTCCTCCACCAGGAATGTCGCCTCGCGCACCAGCGGCAGTCGGGAGCGGTTGGCGATGAAGCCATGACAAACCCGGGCCAGGACGCCGACCTTGCCGGTCGTCCTGGCCAGCGCCATGCCGGTGGCGATGGCGTCCGGTGCCGCCTTTGCCGGGCGCACCACCTCGAGCATGCGCATGGCATTAGCCGGCACGAAATAGTGCAGTCCGATTACGTCCTGCGGGCGTGATGTCGCCGCTGCGATTGCATCGATATCCATATATGAAGTGTTGGTGGCCAGAATGGCTCCAGGTTTGACGATGGTGTCCAGCTCGCCGAAAATCTGTTTCTTGACGTCAAGGTCCTCGAACGCGGCTTCGATCACCAGATCAACATCTGCCAGAGCCTCAAAACCAACGGCCCCGGTAATGCGCGCAAGCCGGCTGTCCTTCTCCGCAGTATCAATACGCCCGCGTTGTACCATGCCGTCATAGGTCTTTGCCATCGCCAGGATGCCGTTGTCGATCGCTTCCTGACTGGTTTCGACCACGGTGACCGGCAAGCCGGAATCCGCAAGGCTGATGATAATGCCCGCGCCCCATCGTGCCCGCGCCGATGACGCCGGTGGTAGCAATATCCCGTGTCGCGATATCCTTGCCGATATCCGGGATTTTCGATGCCTCGCGCTCGGCGAAAAACGCATAACGAAGAGCCTTGGACTGGCCACTGTTCTTGCAGGTTTCAAAACCGCTTGCGATCCGCCGCGACGGCCTCCGGATAAGACATCGTCAAGCCATCAATCACGCTGTCCATTGCCTGATGCGGCGAGTCCTGACCGCGCATGCGCCGATTGGCCAGATCACGATATTTCGCGATGACCTCCGCATGGTCTTCGGGCGCACCGATACCGTTTCGGGGCTCACTCGAAATCCGCAGCGGTCTTCCCTCGGTCACGACCTGCTTGGCAAAAGCCACAGCCCCTGCGCGCAGATCACCTTCGATGATCGCATCCACGATTCCATACTCTTTTGCCGTTGTCGCCCCGACCGGCTTCCCCGTCACGATCAGTTCCAGCGCGTGATCCAGCCCGGCCACGCGGGGCAGACGCTGGGTTCCGGCAGCACCGGGAAATATCCCCAGATTGACCTCCGGCGTTCCCATTCGGGCGTCAGGGGACGCAACCCGGAAATGACAGCTCAGGGTCAGCTCCAGGCCACCACCCAGAGCCGTGCCGTGGATCGCGGCCACAACCGGTTTCTCGACCGTATCGAGATAATCCACCACGGCGATCAGATGCGGTTCGCGGGTCGGCTGATCGAATTCACGAATATCCGCACCAGCCGGAAAGGTACGGCCCGCGCCCCAGAATGACAATCGCAGCAGCAGCCGAATCCGCGACTGCCCGTTCGATCTGCGTCATGAGTCCTTCGCGGACCGCGATCCCCAACGCGTTCACCGGCGGATTGTCGATGGTCAGGACAGCAACCTGACCCTCCAGCTCGTAACCGACAACGTCACTCATACCGCACCCCTGATTCCCGTGACAGACTGCGAAAAATCTGCCCAAATGGATTGTAGGAACGCATGATGCGCATCCCCGCCTATCCGGTCAAACCGGGCGGCGAAGGGACAATCAAACGGAGCAAAGACTTTGGCAAAATATCCACACCCGGACGCCTTTCTCGATCTTGTCGGCGAGGAAATCGTGGTCAGCGACTGGCACACCATCACCCAGGCACAGATCGACAAATTCGCCGATGCCACCGGTGATCATCAGTGGCTGCATGTGGACCCGGAACGCGCGGCCCGGGAAATGCCTAGCGGCAAGACCATCGCTCATGGATTCCTGATCCTGTCCCTGATCCCGGACCTCGCGGCCTCGCTGTTCGATGTCGACAATCTGAACAACACGATCAATTACGGGCTCAATAAACTACGCTTCACGGCGATGGTCCCGGTCGATTCCCGTGTCCGCCTGCGCCAGACCCTGAAATCTGCAGAGAAACGCGCTGATGGCAGCGTTCACCTGATGTTCGACAGCACCATGGATCTAGAAGGCAGCGAACGCCCGGCGATGGTCGCCGAAAGCATCCGCCGGCTCTACCCGACGCCCGGCCACTGACATGAGTCCCCTCTGACCGCACCTTTTCGCGCACCGACCAGGTGGTCCCGGTCCTCGAACAGCACCGGTTCGACACCACCCCGCTGGTGGCATGGATGGAGGCGCATATCGAGGGTTTCGCCGCGCCCATCGAAATCGCACAATTTCAGGGCGGGATGTCCAACCCGACCTTCCTGATCACCGACACGAACGGTACCCGTTACGTGTTGCGCAAGAAGCCGCCCGGGGAGTTGCTGCCGTCGGCCCATGCCGTGGACCGCGAGCACAAGATCACCAGCGCGCTCGGGGGAACGCCGGTTCCCGTCGTTCGTACGCTGGCGCTATGTGAAGACACCTCGATTGTGGGGACCGAATTCTTTCTGATGGATCATGCGGATGGCCGGGTGTTTCACGATCCCTCTCTGCCCGAATCCACGGCCGGGGAGCGCGCCGCTGTCTACGATTCGATGATCGCGACCCTTGCGGCCCTGCACCAGGTCGATTTCGAGGCCGTGGGTCTGGGCGATTACGGACGGGTCGGCGGCTATATGGGTCGCCAGGTGGCGCGCTGGTCGAAGCAGTACGAAGCGAGCAAGACGGACGATCTGGTCGAAATGGACAAACTGATGATCTGGCTGCCGGAGAACATGCCCGATGACAGCGAGACGACGATTGTCCATGGCGATTTCCGACTTGAGAATCTGATTGTCGCTGATGACGCACCCGACGTGGTCGCGGTTCTGGACTGGGAGTTGTCCACGCTCGGCCATCCGCTCTCGGACCTTGCCTATAACTGCCTGCCCTATCACTGGCCCGAAGAATCCTTCGGGGACATGCGCGGTCTCGATGCGTCCTTGCCCGGCATACCGTCTGAAGAGGACTACGTGGCGGCCTATTGCCGTCACACCGGTCGGGACAAAATCGAGAACTGGACCTTCTATCTTGTCCTTTCCCTGTTCCGTCTCGCCGCCATCATTCAGGGCGTCTATTACCGGGGCTTGCAGGGCAATGCGTCATCCCCCGAGGCGCTGTTGCGCCGGGACCTGACCCAGCAGCTGTCCCTCCGCGCGTGGGAACTGGTCACCAATCGCAGCCAATAGATTTTGCGTATTACCGAACGGAACAGATATGCCCGACGCGTTTGACTACATCATCATCGGCGCCGGTTCTGCCGGTTCTGTCCTCGCCAATCGACTGTCAGCAGGAGACGCGACCGTTTGCCTGCTGGAAGCGGGCGGCCGGGACACCCATCCGATGATTCACATACCGGCCGGGTTCATGAATACCCTCACCAACCCCGCCATGAACTGGCTCTACAGCAGCGAGCCCAGCGCGGGTACAGCCGGACGCAGCATTCCTGCACCACGGGGTAAAACCCTCGGTGGCTCCAGTTCCATCAACGGTCATGTCTACAACCGCGGTCAGCGACTGGATTTTGACAGCTGGGCCCAAATGGGCAATCGCGGCTGGGGCTATGCGGACATCTTGCCGTATTTCCGTCGCAGTGAACGACGGATTGGAGAGGGAGATGAACTCTACCGCGGTCGAGAAGGTGAACTTCCCGTCACCGATATCGACGCCCCGCACCCGATCTGCGAAGCCTTCATCGAAAGCTGTGTCAAACTGGGCATTCCACGAAACCCGGATTACAACGGCGCAACCCACGAAGGCGTTGGCTATTACCAGCGCAACATCCACAAGGGCCGTCGAAGAAGCGCGGCAGTGTCTTTCCTGAACCCGGTGAAACACCGCCGAAACCTCGACATCCGCACCCGTGCACATGTTGAACGCATCCTGTTCGAAGGACGTCGGGCAACCGGCGTCCGATACCAACGCAACGGACGAGTGATCGAAATTCACGCCCGCCGTGAGATCATTCTCTCCGGCGGCGCCGTGGCGTCACCGCAACTCCTGCAGGTTTCAGGCATCGGTCCCGGTGCGCTGCTTCAGGATCTCGGCATTCCGGTGCAACACGAATTGCCCGCAGTTGGTGAAAATCTCGTGGATCACTATCTCGCGCGCAACGCGTCGCGGGTCAGGAATGCGGCCACCCTCAACGAACGTGCGCGCGGTCTGGCGCTGATATCCGAAATCGCGAATTTCGCAACGCGTCGAAAAGGCATCCTCACCCTTTCCCCTTCGCTGACCTATGCCTTCTGGAAGTCCGACCCCTCGCTTGATCACGGCGATCTGAATTTCATCTTCACCCCGGCCAGCTACAAGCAAGGCGTGCCTTCGCAACTGGAAGAATATCCCGGCATGACGATCGCGAGCTGGCCAATGCGGCCCCGGAGCCGGGGTTCTGTGCGCGCCAGGACGTCCGATAGCCACGACAAGCCGGCCATTCAGCCGAACTACCTCGATCATGAATACGACCAGCAACTGACCATCGCCGGTTTGCGCCTGGGACGGCAAATGATCCAGTCCCCGGAGATGTCCCACCTGTTCGACCATGAAATCACGCCGGGCGCTGAAGTGCAGAGTGACGACGAGCTGCTGGATTTCGCGCGCGCCTATGGCACGACCGTGTTTCACCTGATGGGCACCTGCCGGATGGGTCCGGAGAATGACACCAATGCCGTGGTCGACGATGAATTGCGTGTGCGCGGAACCGAGGGCCTGCGTGTGGTGGACGCCTCGGTCATTCCGGCTGCCCATTCGACCAACACTAATGTGGCCACGATCATGATCGCGGAAAAAGCATCGGACATGATCCTCGGCAAGCAACCGCCACCCGCCGCAGAGCTTCCCCACACAGCCGAATATGAACCAGCAAGGAACGCGTCATGAAAATCACCGAGATCGTGACCTCCACGGTGATCGTGCCGAACGGCCCTCCGGTCAGCGCATATTACGGCGCGAACACCTATGTGGTGGCCCGCATCCGCACCGATGAGGGCCTTGAAGGGCTTGGCTACACGATGCTGATCGGCGGCATGGGGGCCGGTGCGGTGCGCACCTATCTTGAGGAAAGCATCATACCCCTGATCCTCGGGCGGGACCCGCTCCGGATCGGTGCCATCTGGCGGGACATGTACGAGAACGACAGGGGCCTGCGAAAGAAGGGCATTCCCGTCTACGCCATGAGCGCCATCGATATCGGCCTCTGGGACCTGTTGGGAAAGTCTGTCGACCGGCCCGTCTGGCACCTGCTCGGCGCACATAACGAGTCCATCCCGGTCTATGGCAGCGGCGGATTTCTGCCCTATACGGTCGATCAGATCGTCGAGGAGGCCGAAGGCTTCCGGGCACAGGGCTGCCGCCACTACAAGTTCAAGCTGGGGCGCGACGATGTGATGGAGAATGTCGAACGTGTCCGACAGGTCCGCGCGGCCCTTGGCGACGACATGGAAATCCTCGTCGATGCCAACCAACGCTGGGACGTGGCAACAAATATCCGCGTCGGGCACGCCCTCGAGGACTGCAATCTGTTCTGGTACGAAGAACCGGTGCTCGCGGACAATATCGATCAATGTGCCGAAGTGGCCGCCGCGATCTCCATCCCCGTCGCAACGGGAGAGAATGAATACACCCGCTATGGCTTCCGGGACCTGATCGATGCCGGGGCAGCCCAGTATCTCAACCCGGACATCCATCGGTGCGGTGGTTTCACGGAAATGATGCGCATTGCCCATCTGGCCGCAGCCTATGACATCAAAATTGCGCCGCATCTGGTGCCCGAACTGTCGATTTCGGTTCTGGCCGCCATCCCGAACGCGTCACTGGTCGAAGTGCTGGCAGGATCACCCGACAATCTGTGGGAGGTCGGACCGGAAATCATCGACGGGCATATGGCACCGCCGAACCGTCCCGGCCACGGAATGACATTCACCGATGAAGCGATCCGCGACTACACGGCCACGCAATAGGTTCTAGGCGGTTGTCGCCAGTTCCAGAATCGCGCCCAGCGGCACCTGCCCACCAGCGGTCGACCATTTCGGTGTCACATCCTCGACTTCATTATACTTGCCGGGCTCATAGATACTCTCGAACCGCTCGACCGAAAGGAACCCGGCGATCCGGTCCAGTTCAGCGCGCAGTTCATGGGCAATGTTCAGGTAATCGTCTTTCCGCCCCTCGGCAGGCCACACCTCGAATATGACAGCGATCATGCATTGTCTCCGGTATCGTCAGGATTCCATGGAAAGGGATTGGGCAACCAGCGCGGCACATTTGCCTTGTACCGCAGATAGGTTTCGCCGAACCGAGCCTCGAGCGCCTTCTCTTCCTTACGAGGAATGTAGAGCGCGTTCACCAGAAAGAAGACTCCCAGCCAGATCGCGATGCTCCACGCGTTCAGGATCAGGGATTCGGCGAGCAACATCATAAAGATGCCGGAGATCATCGGGTTGCGCACATGCCGGTAGGGACCCTGAAGAACGAGTTGCTGCGGCGGGTCCCAGGGTGCCGGCGTGCCATCGCCCAGCTCCACAAACAGACACACTGTCCAGATCGCGATGCCCAGACCGATGGCGCCACAGATCACGCCCACCCAGAATCCCGGATCGGCCGGACCGATATAGCGGGCTGCAGCATCCGTGTTCGATGTCACCCAGAGGATCAGCGCGGGTGCCAGCACCAGGACACTGCCCGGCAGGATGAGTAGAACCTTGACCTGGCGCCAGATCACAATGCTAGGCGACGCCGCGATTGCGCGGCCAGTCGTCGACCTGGCGACGCAGCTCGAGCCGGGCAATCTGACGTCGATGGACCTCATCCGGTCCATCGAAAAGACGCATGGCACGGGTTCGCGCATACATGGCTGCCAGTGGGAAATCATCGGACATGCCGCCGCCGCCATGTAGCTGAAGAGCCCGGTCGATCACACCCAGGGCCATATTGGGCGCGGCCACCTTGATCATCGCGATTTCCTGACGCGCCTCCTTGGTGCCCACCGCATCGATCATCCAGGCGGCCTTCATGACCAGCAGGCGACACATTTCGATTTCGATCCGGGATTGAGCGATTCGTTCTTCGGTGATCCCTCGTTCCGCCAGCAATTTGCCCCAGGTCTCGCGTTCGGTCGCCCGCTTGCACATCGCTTCCAGAGCGCGTTCGGCCACCCCGATCACCCGCATGCAGTGATGGATGCGTCCCGGTCCCAGCCGCCCCTGAGCAACCTCGAACCCGCGTCCTTCACCCAGGATCAGGTTTTCCACGGGCACACGGACATTCTCGAAAATAACCTCCGCATGACCATGGGGTGCATCGTCATAGCCCATCACGTTCAAGGTACGCTTGACCGTCAGACCCGGTGTGTCACGCGGCACGAGGATTTGTGACTGCTGCTTGTGGCGGTCGGCTGTCGGGTCTGTCTTGCCCATGACGATCATGATCTGGCAGCGCGGATTGCCCGCGTTCGAAATCCACCATTTGCGGCCATTAATCACATACTCGTCCCCGTCGTGGGTGATCGCACATTCCACATTGGTCGCATCCGAGGACGCCACATCCGGTTCGGTCATCGCAAAGGCGGATCGGATTTCGCCGTTCAGCAATGGCGTGAGCCAGGCCTCCTGCTGCGCCGAGGTGCCGTACATGTGCAGCACCTCCATATTGCCGGTATCGGGCGCGTTGCAATTGAACACTTCGGGCGCCCAGTCGACCCGGCCCATGATCTCGCAGAGAGGGGCATATTCCGCATTGGTCAGCCCCGCGCCATGATGGGCATCGGGCAGAAACAGGTTCCACAAGCCCCGCTTGCGGGCCTCGACCTTCAGGTCTTCCATGATCCGGGGAGTCTGCCAGCGTGTGCCCTGGGTGTTGAGCTGTTCCTCGAAGGTCTCCTCATTGGGGTAGATAAACTCGTCCATGAAGGCGAGGAGATCGGCCCTCATCTCCCGGCATCGCGCACTCAGTTCAAAATCCATGTCATTCCCCCAACGATAAAACAGCTGTCGCGGCAGGTGTTCCGCCGCACGACTTATCCTAGGATACCGCCAACAGGGCCTCAAAGGGAGTTGTCATGACCAGTTCCGCAAAATCGCCGTTCGATCTGTCCGGTAAGACCGCAATCGTCACCGGTTCGACCAAGGGAATCGGGCGGGCCATTGCCGTCGCACTGGCCGAAGCCGGCGCGAAAGTCACCATCTCCAGCCGCGATGAAGGCCGGGTCTCCGAAACCACACAGGCCCTACAAGACGCCGGGCACACGGTGCTGGGCATTCCCTGCAATGTGGGGCGCAAGGACGAACTGCAGAATCTGGTTGACCTCCACGAAAGCTGAATGGGGGCCCATCGATATCCTGATCTGCAACGCAGCCATCAACCCCTATTACGGTCCGGCAATGGAAATCCCCGACGATATCTTCGCCAAGATCATGCACACCAATATTCAGGCCCAGCTGTGGCTGACACAGATGATAGTCCCGGACATGAAAACAGCCCGCGACGGTGTGGTTGTATTCGTCTCGTCCATCGGCGGATTGCGCGGCAGTGACGTGATCGGCGCTTACAACATTTCCAAGGCCGCCGACATTCAGCTTGCGAAGAATCTCGCCGTGGAACTGGGACCCGACAACATCCGCGTCAACACCATCGCCCCCGGTCTCGTCAAAACCGATTTTGCACGTGCCTTGTGGGAGAACCCGGAATTCGCCGACCCCCGGATCGCCGCAACACCGTTGCGCCACCTGGGCGACCCGGAAGATATCGCCGGCGCCGCTGTCTTTCTGGCCTCGGATGCCGGTCGCTGGATGACCGGCCAGACCCTTGTGATCGATGGTGGTGCGACCGTCCCTGTCTAGGACAGGAAAGAAATCAGCCGCGGGTCTTGTCCCATTCCTTGAAGCTCGAACCCGCTTCGGCGAGATCCCGCAACAAGGCTGTCGGCGCCCATTTGTCCCCCCATTCGGCATGGAACCGATCCAGAGTCGTAACGACTTCAGCCAGACCAACGGTATCTGCGTAGAACATGGGCCCACCGCGCCATCGCGGAAATCCATAGCCGTGCAGCCAGATCACATCGACGTCCGAGGAGCGGATCGCCAGATCCTCTTCGAGAATTTTGGCACCCTCATTGATCAGTGCGTAGACACAGCGCTGAAGGATTTCCGTGTCGGAGATATCCCGGCGGTTGATTCCCATTTCTGCCGAGCGATCCGTCAGCATGGCTTCGATCAACGGGTCGGGACGCGCGGTCCGACCATCCTCATAGGCATACCAGCCCGCATTGGTCTTCTGTCCGTAACGACCCTGGTCACAAATACGCTCCAGCAGGGGTGAGAAACGTTCATCCGAAGGGCGCGTTTCCGCGCGACGTTTCTCGATCGCCCAGCTGATATCCAGACCGGCCAGATCGTAGACCCGGAACGGCCCCATGCGGAAGCCGAAGGCCTCGATTACCCGATCCACATCCTGAGGCAACGCCCCTTCTTCGACGAGAAAATCAGCCTGCCGGAAATATGGCGCCAGCATCCGGTTACCGACAAACCCGTCGCACACCCCGACGACCACACCGGTCTTGCCGAGTTTGCGGGAGAGATCGAGGACCGTCGCGATAATGTCGGGCGAGGTTTTCCTGGCACGAACAATTTCCAGCAACGTCATGACATTCGCCGGACTGAAGAAGTGCATTCCCAGCACGTCCTCGGGCCGCTGCGTCACGGCCGCAATCGCATCCACATCCAGCGTGAGGTGTTTGTGGCCAGAATCGCGCCCTGATTTCGCCTGACGGTCGAGTTCGTAGAAGACCTGCTTTTTGACGTCCATCTCCTCGAACACTGCTTCGATCACCAGATCGGCGTCTGCGATCGCGTCCATTCCAACCGCGCCCTGAATGCAGGACTTACGGGCCACCATCGCGTCATCTGACAGGCGGCCGCGCTTGCGGGTCGCGTCATAATTCGCTTCGATCCGGGCCAGCCCACTGTCGAGATTCTCTTGTGATGCCTCGATCACCGTCACGTTCATCCCGGCATTGGCAAAGGACATGGCAATGCCACCACCCATGGTCCCGGCGCCGAGAATTGCGACCTTTTCGATTTCACGGCGGGTAATATCGGCCGGAATATCGGGAATTTTGGACGTCTGTCGTTCCGCAAAGAACGCATGTACCAGCGAACGCGATTCATCGGATGCAACGGCAACTTCACTGATTTCTGCTTCACGCGCCCAGCCGTCCTCAAAGGACATGGTGAGCGTATTCGCGACACTTTCAAGGCAACGAAACGGCGCCTGCATGCCGCGGGCGGATTTTTCAAGCGAAGCCCGGATTTCGACCACAATGGCCTCTCCTTCAGAGGGGGTCACATCAATCGCGATTCCACTTGTGCGACGGGTCGGGGTTCGCTGTTCAATCAGTTTGGTGGCATAGGAAATCGCAGCTTCAACCAGATCCACGTCGCGCACCACCTTGTCGACAAGTCCGATCTCCAGCGCTGTTGCAGCATCAACCGGTGTCCCGCTCGTGATCATCTCCAGCCCTTTGCGAAACCCGACCAATCGCGGCAATCGCTGCGTGCCTCCAGCACCTGGAACCACCCCCCGATGGACTTCCGGCAACCCCAGCTGAGCATCGGCATCGACAATGCGATAGTGACAGCCAAGCGCGAGTTCGAGTCCCCCTCCCAGCGTGGGACCATGAATAGCGGCCACGACAGGCTTCTCGCAGTCTTCGACGATGTTCATCAGGTGTCGCGTCATCGGGCGCACTTGCCGATCAGGCGTGTTGAATTCCCGGATATCTGCACCACCGCAGAAATTTCGGCCCGCACCGCAAATCACGATGGCTTTGATGGCCGGATCGGATTGCGACAGGCTGATCAGCTCGGCAATTGCGAGCCGCACCTGTTTGGCCAAGGTGTTGACCGGCGGATTGTTGATCGAAATCACGCAGACGCCACCGCTCTGCCGAAACAGCACAGCGGCATTTCCATTTGTAACGGCCATGGCCTCCCCCGAAGTCTGGCACATCCAATTCTACCTTCAGCAGTACACCACAGGTCGCTCCCCGGGCAAATCCCGGTCAACCCGAAACGGTATGGCAGGCGCGCAGACAGGGAATGGCCCGCCGCTCGCACATCATCACCCTGACTGCTAGTATCGGGGCCTTCTTTCTTCGCCCCATGGAAACCCCGATGGCGACCACCAGCATCGCGCGCCCCAGCCTGTCGCACATCTCGGCCGGCATCATCACGATTTTATCCGGCGTACTGCTCGCCGCACCGCTCTGGACAGACACGCCCGGTGTTCTGCCAGCTGCCGGTATTGTCATGTTTGCCATCGCGAACTGGGCAACCGGCGCCATGCCGCAACACATCACAGCATTGTTGCTGTTTCTGATTTCTGTGGTGTTTGCGATCGCGCCACCGGAAATCGTTTTTTTCCGGCTTCCATGCTTCAGCCACATGGTTGGTTTTCGGCGGCCTGATTCTCTCGCTGGCCGCAAATCGCTCCGGCCTCGCCGCCCGCCTGGTTCAATTGATGATGATCCATCTGCCCGGGCGCTATATGGCCATGGCCGGAGGACTTGCCGTTGCCGGCATGTTGCTGAGTTTCATCATGCCATCGGCGTCCGGACGGGTTGTGTTGATGGCGCCCCTGGCCGTTGCCCTCGCAACCCAGCTTGGTTTCGCAGAAAACACCCGTGCTCGTCACGGACTTGTCATCGCGGCGGGCTGGGGGACAACCATTCCCGCTTTTGGCATCCTGCCTTCCAATGTCGTGAACATGGCCTTCGTCGGTGCTTCAGAGAGCATCTTCGGCATTGGCTTTACCTATTTCGGGTACACCTTCCTCAACTTCCCGGTGCTTGGCGTTCTGGGGGTTCTGGTCGTGATCCTGCTGATCACACTGCTCTTTGGCGCCAAACCGCAACCACACAACGCCGAGAAAACCCTGTCCGCGTGGAGCGCCGGTGAGCGCCGATTGATGGGCATCATGCTCATCGCGCTGGCATTCTGGATGACTGATTCACTGCACGGCATTTCGCCTGCCTGGGTGGCTCTCGCCGCCGCGCTGCTCTGCATCACCCCGAAAATCGGAATGCTGCCGGCTTCATGCATGAATTCGGACATCAACTACGGATCCTGGCTGTTTGTCGCCGGGGTCATTGCAGTTGGCGCCATCGCCAATGATTCAGGTCTGGGCGGCGCCATCGGAGAATGGTTGCTCGCCAACATTCCACTGACCAAGGACGGTGGGATCGTTACTTTCTATGAAATCTTTGCGGTAAGCGCTGCCGTTGGTCTGGTCACTACCTTTCCCGCGGCCCCTCCCATCGTCACATCATTTTCCGATGCCATCGCACAAGCCACCGGCTGGCCCCTGCAATCGGTCCTTCTAACTCAGGTTCCCAGCTGGATGATCTATCCTTTTCCGCACGAAGCCCCGCCCGTCGCCATTGCCATGGCGCTTGGCGGCGTGCCCATGCGAGAGGGATTGCGGCTGCTTGCTGTCTATTTCGTGATTGGGCTCATCATCGTATTGCCCTTGCAGTATCTCTGGGGTCGTATGCTGGGCATTTACCCCTGATCATCCTCGCAACATCCAAGGAAATATCACATGCAGTTCATGGTGCATATCAAGGTTGACCTGCCCGGCGACATGGACCCAAAGAAAGTCCAGAAACTCGGAGAAGCAGAATCCGAACGGGCGATTGAGGCCATCAACGCCGGGCAATTGCGCAAAATCTGGCGAATTGTCGGCGCGCGGGAAAACTACTCGGTCTGGGAGACCGACACGCTTGAAGAGTTCCACGCACTGATCTCGTCTTTCCCGCTACACCCCTGGATGAGCGTGGATGTCACACCGATTATCGAACATCCGGCAACCAAGGCATATGAGGAGCGCATTGGCCCCTTCCCGCCGCTCTAAAAGCCTCGTTCGGCCTTGAGGTCGCTCGCGGTACGATACACTTCGGGATAGCGCTGAGAAATACGCGCCCCGGGATAGAACGCGGCCGCATAAGAGGGACGTTCCTGAAGGCGCCTGAACCAGGCTGTCATCACCGGCAGATCGTCTTCCCACAGAAACCCGTAGCCGAGATCTTCCATCCGGTCGATCAGTGGCGTTACCTGCGCATCGACCATCGTGTACTGCTTGCCCATGATCCATGGACCGCCATTCTTCTGAATCGCTGCCTCGATCCGTTCGCAGGTCTGACGAATCTGGAATTCGGCATACTCCAGTTCGGATTTCCCAAAACCGTTCTGCGACATGCGCTGATAAAATTGTTTGCGCAGCGGCAGCCGGTCCGCATGCGCGGCAAATTCCGCGTCATTGGATTTTGCAAAGCGCATGGGTGCCAGCATGTTGGCGAAGGTCGGCACCCGCACCGCGACGGTGGGAACTTCATCGATATAACGCATCCAGGCCCGCATCCGGGCGCGCCCCACAGCATCGCCCGGTGCGAGTGCCGGGTCGGGAATGACCTCTTCGAGATATTCGAGAATGGCGGAAGACTCAATCAGGATCGTGCCATCGTGAACAAACGTCGGGACCACACCATTGGGATTGAGCTTCAGATAATCTGGCTCGAGCTGTTCAAACTTCCCAAGATCCACATCGTGCTCAATCCAGTCCTTGTTCATCTCCAGCAGACCTTTCTCCGCCAGCGTGATGCGCACCTTCTGGCTGCAGGTCGATTGTGGGGCCTGATACATTTCAAAGGTCATGCTGACGTTTCCTTCTCGAAAAACTGCGGATACTTCTCACTGACATTGGTGCCCGGATAGAACGCAATGTCGAAGGACGGCCGCGCCTTGATCCGTTCGAACCATCTGGCCATCTCCGGCAAGTCATCCTGCCAGATCCGGGCATATCCCAGATCGGCCATGCGCTGGATCAACGGCGTGAGAGTGGCATCGATGAGGGTGTACTGCTCACCCAGAATCCAGGGTCCGCCTAAGCTCGAGACTGCCTCGTCGATCCGTTCGGCCGTCTGTCGAATTTGGGCCAGGGCATTGTCGACCTCGGCGTCGCCAAACCCGTCGGTCCGTCCCATGCGGCGATAAAAGGCCTTGCGCAGGGGCATCTTCTCAACTCGGGCCTCGAACTCCTCATCGGTAGCATTCTCATAGCGGAGTGGCCGGAATACTTCGTTGAAGGACGGCACCCGGACCGCCGGTGTCGGTACCTCTTCCATGTATCGCATCCAGGACCGTAACCGGGCCCGGCCCAACGGGTCACGCGGCACCATCGGTGGCTCGGGATAAATCTCGTCGAGATATTCCACGATCACCGAGGATTCGATGACCGGCTCACCGTCATGAACGAGTGTGGGCACCACGCCGTTCGGATTGAGCTTGAGGTATTCCGGTGTCAGGTGATCGCCAGTGGCGAAATGCAGCTCGTGGCTGACCCAGTCGATGCCTTTTTCGGCCAGACAAATCCGAACCTTCTGACTGCACGTCGAATGTCCTGAATGGTAAAGCTCAAGCGCCATGCGCTGTTTCTCCCGACAAGTTGAATCGCACGATCTGAACGCCGCGCTTAATCTGTTTATATCAATCTGGGGCCGCCACGTCCCCGTTCCGTATTTGCAGAACTGATATGAACCGTCTTTTTTTTCGGCTGCCATTGCCGCTATGATCCGGACTCCCTGAACCGCACTACAGGGGAGCGGATCAGCTATCCAAGCCACAGCCCTTTCACACTGTGGGAAGTCGGAAAGAGCGAACAGCTCGATCCGCCGACCGATGCACAGGCCACGCTCTTCCTGCCGGATTCGGCCAGCGCGGAGAATCCGGTGCCCGCAGTTGTTCTGTTGCACGGCGCTGCCGGTGTTCTCGGCGCGCGCGAACTGACCTATGGAGCGCAGTTTGCCGAGATGGGTGTCGCAGCGCTGGTGGTGGACGCCTTCGGCGCACGCCGGGATTGGGCCACAGGCTTTATCGACCGCCTGCTTGAAGTCACCGAAACCATGCTGATCGCGGATGCATATGCAGGTCTGCGCCATCTCGACAGCCTGCCTCAGATCGACTACAGCAAGGTCGCACTCATGGGATTTTCCTATGGCGGCATGTCCACCATGCTGGCCGCCTTCGAACAGACCGCCGCCACGTTGAGTCCGGACGGACCGCGGTTTGCCGCCCACATCTCGTTTTATGGCCCCTGCCTGGCGCGTTTCGACAACACGCGCGCGACCGGCGCTCCGGTCCTGTTGCTCGCCGGTGCCGAAGACGAAATCGTTGACCCGGAGCGCTGCAACGAGATCGTCGAGGATCTGCGCGAAGGTGGCGCAGAGGCGGCCTTCACAATCTATGAAGGTGCCTATCATCAATGGGATGGCAGGTTCGCCGGACCGCGCACCATTGGCCGGAACCTTGCCCCCCTGCGAATTCAATGTGAACGAAAAGGGTGTAGTCCGGGACACATTCACCTTTCTACCCATGACCGGGCCGTTCCTCCGCAAGCTGTTCTTAAGTGCCTGTGTCGGCAGTGAGGGCTATCTGATCGGCCGGGACGACGCCATCCGCGCCCGCTCCAACGCCGAGGTCGGCGCCTTCCTGATGCGGGCCTTTAACGGAGAAGGCGCAGCCACCGGGAGATAGAAACGCGTGGGCCGTTTGACGGTCCCGTATTTGCGATAGTCCGGGGCACCTAGTCCTTCAGCGGCTCGGCCCAGCCCTCAGGTACCTTCACGCGAAACGTGTTGAGCACAGCGGCCACGTGATTGTAGTGGCCGAAAATGGCAATCAACTCGACCAGCTTCGCCTCACCGAACAATGCAATGGCCCGGTCATAAACCGCGTCACTGACCTGTCTGGTGTCGAGCAGCTCAGAGATCAGATCGTAGACCAGTTCCTCATCGGCATGCGCAAAGCTGGGCCGCGTGCGGTCCTCGATCGCATCGATGATCGCCGGATCGAGCCCAGCAACCAACGCTTCGACCTTGTGAACGCACCATTCGAGTCGCGCTGACCAATGGCGCGCGGTCATCACGATCACCAGCTCGGAGATGCGTTTCTCGTGGCTTGTGCCGTGACGTGCGTAGTCGCCGAGTCCGAAGGCGTGCTTTGCCAAGGACGGGCTGCGCAACCAGGCATTCATCGGCCCGATTATCCGTCCCGTTTTACTCGCAATCATATGCGCAGCCAGCGCCCGCTGCGCATCGTCCATATCGGCGTCGGTCAGCAGTTTGAGCCGGCCGTCCATGCCATCATCGGATGTTGCCTGTGTCATTCCATTCGTACCTTTTGTTCAGTGTCCGTTTCGCTTGGCTGTCACGACGAAGAGCGGATCGCTGCGCCCGGGATGGGGCGAGAGATCCGCATAGACTGGCTCTTCAAACAGATCCGCCTGACGGAGATAGGTTGTGACCAGCCCGATATGGCCGGAATCATCCAGCGCGTGCCACACCGCCACCGCCTTGGTCGGAAAACAACGGTTGGAGAAGCTGACGGCACAGACGCCGCCAGAGACCAGCACCCGTCCGATCTCGGCAAACACTTCCGATGGCCGGGTGAGATACTGCACCGACAGCGCGATGAGGCAGGCATCGAAGCTGGCATCATCAAACGGCAATACCGGATCGGCGTTCAGATCCTGCACATACCGCGCCGTCAGCACGGGATTGGCTTCCAGTTCCGCGGCATTCATGCCGAGGCCGGAGACTTCCTGAAACGTCATCTCGGGCAGATGCGAGACCCAACTCGACATCAGATCGAGAACCCGGGCTTGTCCAGGCAAAATTCCGGTATAGAAGGACGTCAGGGCAGTGCGTGCCGGTTCGTCGAGATGATGCACCATACGCGGTGGCTCATAGAACGTGGCATCATCATCCTCGTCCTTACGCGCAAAATGTTCGGGAAGAAAACTGAGTTCGGCCCTGCTCACATCAGAAGCCCCGCGCGGCGCCATCGCTGCGCGGATCAAACCCGGCTTCGATCATGCCGTCCGGCCGACGCACCAGCGCTCCCGCATGGCCCATCAGATCGCTGTAGGGCCCAACCACCTCGACATCCTGACCGGCGGTCCGCAGAGCCTCGATCACCTCATCCGGGAAGCGGGACTCGACTTTCAAATTGGTGCTGTCGCTGCCCCAGGTGCGGCCCAGCAACCAGCGCGGCGCTGTAAGCGCCTGCTGTACAGGCTGTCCGTAACGGACAATGCGGTTGAACACCGCCGCCTGGGTCTGCGGCTGGCCTTCACCGCCCATGGTGCCATAGGAGACCACCCGCCCATCGTCGAGGCGTGCTAGGGCAGGGTTGAGTGTGTGGAACGGCTTGCGTCCCGGCTGCAGCGGGTTGAGGGCGTCCGGGTCGAGCGCAAAGCTCGCACCGCGGTTCTGCCAAGTGATCCCGCTCTCGGGCAGGACCACGCCGGCTCCAAATTCCCAGTAGACACTTTGAATGAAACTGACCGCATTCCCGTGTCGGTCCATCACCCCCATCCAGATGGTGTCACTGTCGATGCCGCCGCGCTTCCAAACCGATGCCGTCTTCGGATCGATCCCGGCGGCGAGTTTGGCCACGACCTTTTCGGTCAGGAAGGATTCCGGCGGCGGGCTCATATAGTCTTCGTCGGTGATATGGCGATCGCGGATGGCAAATGCCTGCTTGCTGGCCTCGACCAGAAGATGCACGAAATCGCAGCCATCCGCCTCGGCACACTCCATCTTCGCGAAAGCGCCCAGAATCAGCAGCGAGGCCAACCCCTGGGTGGGCGGACGCATATTGTAGACCGTGGCATCCCCGACGCGCAGCGAAAGCGGCGTGACAGCTTTGGCCTGATGCGCCGCCAGATCGCTGCCATGGACGGGGCTTCCCACATTCTCCAGATCAGCCGTAATCATACGCGCCAGATCGCCCCGGTAGAAATCTTCCGTCCCGGCGCGGCCAATCTGTTCCAGAGTGGCCGAGAGACGCGGCTGGCGAAAGACATCACCACATCCGGGCACGGGCCCCGCCAGGCGTGTAAACCTCGGTAAAGCCGGCGGCCAGCCCCATCTCCGGCAGCTTCTCCGTTGTCAGGCGCGCCTGACCTTCCGTGACGGCCACGCCATCACGGGCATAGCCCACGGCATCTTCCAGCAGCCGGTCGAGCGGCATTGTCCCGCCCCATTGCTCCGACATCTGTTTGGCCAATCCCCAGCCAGACACCGTGCCGGCCACCGTCAGAGCCGCCAGCGGCCCACGCGCCGGAATTTCGTCCAACCCTTCTTCTTCGCGATAGCGCACAATGGTGGCACCACGGCCCGCTACACCGCAGGCATCAATGGCAATGGGGTCTCCATCGGCGGGCGAGATCACCCAGAATCCATCGCCACCGATCGAATTCATGTGAGGATAGACCACAGCGATCGATGCAGCTGCCGCGATCATCGCCTCAAGGGCATTGCCGCCTTCTCGCAAGACGGCCAGACCGGATTCTGCAGCCAGGTGATGCGGCGCAACGACCATTCCGTTGGACGCGTAAGTGGATTTCAACATCGACTTCAAACCTCAGGGAAACAGGCAGCACCGGTGGTGCAACCCGATCCCGATTGCATCAACGGTGCAGACACCTAAACAATGAATGGTGGGATTTCGTACTCGGGTTCAATCGGAATTTTGACCGTGTTGATGAACCGCGCCAGCATGCCATAATAGCCGATCATCACGGTCATATCGACAAAGCCTTCGATGCCGAATGCCGCCTTGAGCGCATCGACCATCCCGTCGGGAATGTCTTCATTCCGGGTCAGCATCCGCGCATATCGCGTTGCCAGCCCAAGCTCACCAGGCTCCGCCTCGATCTCTGGCGTGCCAATCTTCTTCAGCAGGTCCTCCGAGGCACCGATTTTCTTGGCCACCACGTGGTGATGAACCCATTCATAGGTACAGCGCAGTTCCTGCGCGACGGTCAGAATCACGAATTCGCGCAGCGCATCATCAAAGTCGGTGCCGTAACGCACATGGGCGCCAACCGGGCAAACCGTGGACAGTGCACCGGGACTGTTGGCAAGCAGGGCAAACACATTCGGCATTTTTTCCATGCCGCGGGTACGTAAAACCTCGTCATAGGCGTCGAGATATTCTGCCGGGCAATCCTCACGTTCCACGCGCCCCAGGCGCGATCCTTCCAACTTTGTTGTCACGTACTTGTCCTCCAAATCGGGTCCGGTTGCGCATCCTCCATTTCCGAAACATGCGTTCTGCTGGCAGGCAGAAAACCACCAACGGATCAGACACGTCAACGCTGACAGGCCAAATCAGCCTCAGCTATGTTAAACGCTATGGCGTGTTTGCGTGACAGCGCCTGCACAAAGTCTGAAAACCTGCGGGGAATGGAACAGATGAGCGACACAGCACCGGCCCGGATAGGCGCTTTCGCGGGCGCAGCGCTCATCGCGGCACTGACGATCTTCTTCCTGATCGAGGGTCGCGATCTGCTGATCCCGATCGCCGTCGCCATCGTGATCTGGTATCTGCTTAACGCACTCGCACGGTTCTTCAACCGCATCCCCGTGGTCGGCGAACATCTTCCGCTCTGGCTCAGGCTGATTGGCGCGGTCGTCATTGTCGTGATCGCCATTGCGCTGGTGGCCGAACTGATCAGCGACAACATTTCTCAGGTCGCCGCAGCAGCCCCGTTCTATCAGGCCAATTTCGAGAAACTGGTCCTCAGTGCCTCGCAATTCGCCGGATTCCAGGAACCCCCGGATATCGCGAAAATCGTCGATGAAATAGATATTCGTGCACTGATCTCGGGACTGGCGTCGGCCGTTGCCGGATTTGCAGGTTCACTGGGGATCGTCCTCGTCTATGTGCTGTTTCTCCTGATCGAACAGGGCAGTTTCGAGAAGAAAATCAACGCTCTGTTTCCCGATCCGAAAAAACGCCAGGACGTGCGCGACCTGCTCCGGCGTATGCAGACCCAGATCCAGTCCTATGTGGCCATCAAGACACTGGCCAGCGTCGCAACCGGTGCGATCAGCTATGGCATTCTACTGATCGTGGGCGTCGATTTCGCCGCGTTCTGGGGATTTGTGATCTTCCTGTTGAACTACATTCCCACCATCGGCTCCCTGCTCGGAATCCTTCTGCCGACCCTGCTCGCCGTGGTGCAGTTTGCCACCATTGGACCGGTCCTCGCGGTGCTGATCGGTGGCGGTGCCACGCAGTTCCTGATCGGAAATGTTGTCGAGCCACGGCTGATGGGCACCTCTCTCAACATATCCCCGTTGGTGGTGCTGATTTCGCTGGCCGTCTGGGGCAGCATCTGGGGCCTGGCCGGCATGTTCCTGTCGGTGCCCCTGACCATGATCGCCATGATCGTGTTTTCCTATTTTACGCCGACACGTCCAATCGCCATCATGTTGTCAGGCAACGGTGAAATCGAGCACCTCTGAACGCAAGGTTTTGAAAGAGCAGCATGGACGATCAACAAGATTCAGATTTGGGCGAAGACGCCTATGAAACGCGCACCAAGGCCGAAGGCGGCAGCGTCCATGAAGGCGGCATCGGCGCCGCCGTTCGTGCCCTGCTCGACAACTTCGACAGTGACAGCGACTAAATTCGAAGGTTACTCCGCCGCCTGCGCCGTTCCCTTGTCGATCAGTTCGGTCAGGTATTGCGGATCAACCGGGTAGTAGTCGATCTCCACGGAAAACTCCGTCAGCGCATTCTCGATAGCGGCAACGATAGCGGCCGCGGCCGGGATAGTCCCGCCTTCGCCCGCACCCTTCACACCCAGCGAATTCAACGGTGATGGCGTTTCCATATGCGTGACATCGATCCGTGGCATCTCGCTGGCCAGCGGCAGCAGATACTCACCATAGTTCATGGTCAGCGGCTGGCCCTGATCGTCATAGATCATGCGCTCGAACAACGCGTTCCCGATGCCATGGACCACACCGCCCACGATCTGGCCGTGCACCACCATCGGATTGATCATCACACCACAATCATGGGCGACCGAATAACGCAGCACCTTCACTTCGCCCGTACCGGGATCGACCTCCACTTCGGCAACATTGGAACCACAGGCAATCGGGGCACCGCTGGACCCGTCAAAGGAGGTCGCTTCGAGCACCGGGTCAAAACCCGAGGGAACGCGCATCGCCGACATCGGAGTCAGCTGCATGGCAAGTTCACCCAGTGTGATCGAAAGGTCCGGCGCGCCGTTCACGCGAACCACGCCGTCTTCGATGTCCAGATCGGCTTCCGAAGCTTCAAGAACCTCCGCGGCCAGCTTCAGGGCTTTTTCGCGAACCTGGAAGGCAGCATCATGGGCCGACGGTCCCACATTCGCAGCAACACGACTGCCTATGGTCCCGACACCATGGGAGAACTTCGCCGTGTCTGCGGACTCGAACATGATGTCTTCCGGCTTCACCCCCAGATTGCCCGCCACGATCATGGCGATCATCGTGTGGTGTCCCTGCCCCTGGCTTGCAGCACCGGTCCGAACGGCAACCTTGCCGGAAGCCTCGACGCGCACGGTTGTCCCTTCATAGGGGCCCATACCCGTGTCCTCGATACAGGAGGACACACCAATGCCGAGATACCGACCTTCGGCGCGCGCGGCCGCCTGTCGTTCCTTGAAACTGCTGTAATCAGACAGCTCCAGAACCTTGTCGAGCAAGGCCTCGTAGTCACCACTGTCATAGATACACGGTGCCCCGCCTCGCAGCTTGGCGCCGGTTTCATAGGGCATCTGGTCCGAACGCACATAGTTCCGGCGGCGCACGTCAGCGGGATCAATGTCCAGCTCCCGTGACACAACCTGAATCATCCGTTCCACGGCATAAATTCCGCAGGGTCGTCCCGCACCACGCACCGGGGAATTCGGAACCGTGTTGGTGAACACGATATCCACTCCCACATCGATGGCCGGAATGGAGTAGGCCCCCGGCAGGGGGTGTGAGCGAGCTGTTGGGCAACAGAATGCCGTAAGGGATATAGGCACCGTTCTCATGGGTCACGGTGCCGCGCAGGCCGAGAATTTTTCCTTCGGCCGTACAGGCAACCTCCAGATCCCAATGCTGATCCCGCTGGGTCGTGGTGGAGATGAAATGCTCCCGGCGATCCTCGATCCACTTGACCGGGCGTTCCATGAAACGCGCCGCCAATGTGATGGCAATTTCCTCGGGATAGAACCCGGCTTTCGGCCCGAAGCCGCCGCCCACATCCGGAGCGATCACCCGAACACGTTCCTCGGACTCGCCCAGCCAGGTGGCCAGGGCACGACGGATCAGATAGGGCGACTGGGCCGAGGTCCACAGGGTCAAACCGTCGCCCCAGGGATCATCGCGGGCAATGACGCCGCGCGTCTCCATGGAATGACAACCGCCACGATGCTGCATGAATTTGGCCGAGAACACGTGATCGGCTTTCGAAAACGACTCCTCGATATCGCCGAAGCTTGAGCGCATCTTGCCCATCAGGTTCGATGTGGTGTCCGCATGGGCCAGCGGCGCGCCGTCTTCAAGTGCCGTCATGATATCCACCACGGCCGGAAGCGCTTCGTAGTCCACGTCGATCAGCGCAAGGGCATCCTCGGCAATGGCACGGCTATCGGCCACCACCACGGCGACAGCCTCGCCCACATAGCAGACTTCGTCCTTGGACAGCGGATACTGGGTTTTGTTCTGATCTATGACCGGTGCCGGATAGAGCTGGTTCATCCGGTGCGCATATTTTTCACCCAGATCCGCATGGGTGAACACCCGATGCACGCCCGCCAATTCGAGCGCGTGCGATGCGTCAATCGACCGGATTTTCGCATGCGCCATCGGGGCACGCAGGAAGGCGGCGTGGAGCATGCCTTCCATGGTGATGTCATCGACGTAACGACCGTGACCGGTCAGCAGTCGGGGGTCTTCCATGCGCTGAACTTCTGCGCCCAAATAACGAACACCCATGGTTCTAGCTCCCCTTCTGCATGGTTTTGGCAACTTCCAGCGCAGCATCAACGATGCCCTGATAGCCGGTGCACCGGCAGATATTCCCCGAAATGGCTTCACGTATATCGCGCTCGCTCGGATCGGGGTTGTCCCGCAGGAACGCCGTCAGCGAGGTCAGCATCCCCGGTGTGCAGAAACCACATTGCAGACCGTGATGCTTCCAGAAGGCCTCCTGCAGCGGGTGCATGCTCCCATCCGCACTGGCCAGTCCTTCCACCGTTGTCACTTCGTGCCCGTTGGCCTGGACAGCCAGCATCAGACAGGAGCGTACCGCCTCACCATCGACCATCACCGTGCAAGCGCCGCACACACCGTGCTCGCAGCCCATATGGGTGCCGGTCAGACCCAGCCCATGGCGCAGGAAATCACCCAGGCTGGCCCGGGTTTCAACATTAGCAACGCGGCTTTCGCCATTCACTATCACTTCTATATCGCGGGTATCAGCCATGGTCAGGCACTCCCTGTAGCGCATTCGCCGGCCTTGATGAGGGCCCGTTCAACGAGCGTTGCGGCAAGCCGCTGACGATAGGCAGAGGACACATAGGCATCTGACATAGCTTCTATGCCGCGAGCCATCTCGCCGGCAGCCTTAAACGCATCCGCCCCAAGGCTTGCACCAACCAGAGCTGTTTCGGCCGCCGTCAGACGGACCGGAGAAACATCCGCCCCGCCGATGGAAATGGAAGCCCGGCGGATAGTGTCCCCGTCCGTTTCTAGCAGCGCGGCCACCGCGATTAAAGCAAAGTCACCGTGACGCCGGGCATATTCGACAAAGCCATAGCCATGGCCCGCTGCCCAATACGGAACTGTGATCTTCGTCAGCAATTCATCTGGCCCCAGTGTCGGGATCATGTAGGCCAACGGCCATTCGGCGAACGGGATATCCCGCGCGCCGTCCGGTCCATGGGCCGTCAACACCGCGTCATAAGCAGACATGAGACAAGGCAACTCAGCTGACGGATCGAGGTGGCACAGGCTTCCACCGACAGTACCGCGATTGCGGGTCTGAAAATGCCCCACCCAATTGAGCGCCTCGGGGATGATCGGGGTTTTCGCATTCACTCCCGGATCGCGCATCAAGTCACACTGTCGGGTCATCGCACCAATCTCCAGCGTGTTGCCCGTATCGATTACGCCAGAAATTTCCGCAACGCCATTTAGGTCAATTACGTGATCGGGCACAACGAAACGCATGTTGAGCATCGGCATCAGCGACTGACCACCGGCTAGGACCTTGGCGTCCTCATGCTGGCTGAGAAGCGCAACAGCTTCTTCCGGCGTTGCTGGATCGTGATAAATGAATGGTGCTGGTTTCATGTATTTATCTTTCCCTACCGATTGCCGCGAATGATCGCCCAAATCGCGCGAAAAAACAGGCTGATAGCAGAAATGCTGTTGTCGGACGGTGCCATTTGCGCAGCGGGCTGCAGATCTGGCTCTGCCGCAGCGTCCCCCATCATCTCGATTGGCGCATCCGCACCGGCACCAATTTCGGCTTCAAGGTTCTTGGCAAAGTCAGAAATTATCTGACCCGCAATGGCATCAATTAGACCCGATGCGCGACCATACTGCGCCACCGATCCGGTCAGGTTTAACTCTGTCGTGATATCGACCCGGGTCTGCCCATCACTCTCGACCAGCGCAAACACAACATCAGCTTCCGCTGCGCCGCGGCCCTTGGTGTCGTTGCCCCGGGCATGCAACGTAGCCCTTCGCTCCGTCGCATCAAGTTCTGTAATTTTAGCTTCACCGGAAAACGTCAAATTAACCGGACCAACTCGCAGTTTGGCATTGCCCTTATAAGCATGTTCGCCAACCACTTCGGTCAGTTCGGCACCCGGCATACACGGAGCGATCCGCGGTACATCCAGAAGAACCTTCCATGCCGCGTCCGGCGCTGCCGGCACATTGAAACTATTGTTGAGCTGCATCAGGCAACCTGTCTTGTGATGGCTTTATAATAGCATGTCTTCATGTACCCACTCTCACGCATAATTCAAGGTCACAATTGTCACACCATCGCCTACAGCAACAATGTCGCCGCCCAGCTCATGGCCGGACTTTCCGGTTTACTCGACAGGCATCGGTCTCATTCCCCGTTTGACTTGTTTGATTGATCTTGCCGCGGTGTGGGTCGCGCGTCCTTGCTGGTTGGTGGACCGCATTTAGATCGTCATTCCAACGGGCGAAGAAGGTCTAGAGCCGCACACTCGCGCAACCGCAACTACCGAAGAACGAATTTTAAAGACCGTCGTCCTGCCCGTGCACGTGATACCCAATCTCACGGGACGGCTTACGCCCCGCGCTGTCAACCCCGGTCGGCAACCACGCGCAAACACTGGCTCCCTGCGACCAAATGGTCTCGCACGGGCCCGGCACAAAGAACTCCACAAAAACAAAATCATCATCCGACTGATTGATGAAAGCGTGGGGCTCATGCTCGTAATTGTAGAGCAGATCACCAGCCTCCAGCACATGGCCGGTGCCATCCAGCAAAGCCGTACCACGACCAGAAATCACGTATTGAAAATGTTCTGCACCAATATGGTGATGCTCCGGAGCGGCAGTCCCCGGCGGATAAGAAATCATCTCACCTTTAAAGGCATGGGTACCGGCCAGAGCCTTTGTGGCCATGTATATACGCTTCCGAGCGTCATGTTCGGATTCCAGCACCGGCTCGCGGGTCCAGTCGACCTGCCGCAATTCGCCGGGCATATCCCCGATTTCAGGGTCAAACCGCCCGGCGTCAGGAACGCGCGCCACCAACAGCACGGTCTCGCCGCCAACAGCAGCAAGTTTGCCAGCAAAGCCTAGCGGCAGATATGTGACCGTTTTCGGGGAAATTTCTACATCCGCTAGTATACCCTCTCCCGAAAGTGCCTGCACCCAGCCGACCATTTTCGTGTCCAGCTCAATTTCGTATGCCGCCCCCTCCTCAAGTATAACCCGTTCGAGGAATATATGGTCACTGCCAATTACATCCGGTGTCAGGAGCGCTGCAGCATCGCATCCCGGCGCCATTGGGGATAATGACTGATCGGCATTTCGAACGATAACAGGCATAGCGGTATTCCTTCGTGCGCAGAAATCTTTAATTCGAGGAAGCAAACAAACCCGCTGCACTATCAACGGCTTAGTTCGATGAAAATGGTGCCCCCGGGGAGACTTGAACTCCCACTCCCTTGCGAGAAACAGATTTTGAGTCTGCCGCGTCTACCAATTCCGCCACAGGGGCGCCGGATTGCCAGATCACTCCATAGTTCCGGGACATACCCGAGGTCAACCATTGGCTCTCCGAGAATCTTTGCACCCTGTGACACGGGTCACTTCGCGATTGCATCTCTGCCCCTAAGTTAAGGCGCAACGATCATTCGTGGAGCAAACAAAGATGCGTACCCATCTCAGAGTTTTGACTGCATTGGTAATGGTCTGGCTGGCTGTCATCGCGCTGATGACGCTGGCACCGCAAGCCTCCGGATTGCGTACGGTCCACGCCGCTGACCAGGGCCATATCGGTGCCCTTGACTCGCAATTGCGCGACACCCAGTCCTTTGTGCATACCGGGCTCTGGGTCGCCGAAATCGGCGCTGATGACACATCAACCTTAGTGCGTGACATCCGCCGCCGGTAATCCCTGGCGATGCGACCATGGACAGTGACGGAACCGGCCTGTTACACGGCGCGGGATAATTCGATCACCATGAATCACCCGGGGTCTCCGTCGGAACATGTTACGGGCCACTTACGACTGGACGATGCGGTTAAGCGCGTCACCCCATGCTGTCTGGATACTGGCGGCGATCGCTTTCATCGAAAGCTCGTTCTTTCCGATCCCGGTCGACTTGCTGATGATCCCGATGATCCTCGCCGCCCGCAAAAAGGCCTGGCGATTGGCCGGGATCTGCACCGTGATGTCCGTGGCTGGCGGCTATTTCGGATATCTGATCGGCTATGCCCTGTTCGACACGATCGGCCAGCCCATCATCGCGTTTTACGGTTTCGAACACACATTCGAGAGCTTTACGGCACGCTATAACGAACTCGGCGCCTGGATCGTCTTCACCTTCGGGGTCACACCATTTCCCTACAAAGTGGTGACGATTGCCAGTGGTGTCACTCAGCTCGACCCCGCCGTATTCGGGCTTGCATCCCTTGCCGCCCGCGGCCTGCGGTTTTTCCTTGTCGCTGCTCTGATCTGGTATTTCGGCCCGGTTATCCGGACCTTTGTTGAAAAATATCTCGGCTGGGTCGCGCTGGCCTTCATGGTCGTTCTCATCGGTGGCTTTGCCATGATCAAGTTCGTCTTCTAGCGCTGACGCGTTCCAACCCCTATATCGGGGACATGTCGACGACCGCATTCACATCAAGATTGTACATCTGGCCAGCACTGACCTTTCTGGCCAGCGCAATCATGCTGGGCAGCGCCTGGGGGTTTCAGCTGCTCGGCGGATTGCACCCCTGCACCCTGTGTCTCTACCAACGCTGGCCCTATTGGGCCGTGATCGTGATTGCCGGTCTGGCAACCCTCGGCGCGCGCCAGCTCGGCGCACGTGGCATGGCCCTTGTCACAGCCCTCTGTGCGGTCATTTTTCTGGCTGGTGCCGGCGTGGCCGGTTTCCATACAGGTGTGGAGCAGCATTGGTGGGAAGGCCTCGCAGCCTGCGGCGGCGGGGGCCTCGACGACCCGAGCATGTCGATTGCCGAACTGAGGGCTCGCCTTCTTGCCGCACCGGTCGTGCGCTGCGACGACGTGCCATGGTCCCTGTTCGGGATTTCGCTGGCAGGCTACAATTTCATCGCATCTGTGGTGTTTGCTCTCGCATCGATATGGGCGACACGAATGTTCTGGCGGAAAGCAGCATGACCGAAAACAAGTCTCCGCAGCCTGAGCGCAAACCTCCCCGAATTACCGGGGAAGACCGTTTGCCCGGGGACCCGGACCCCCGAACCCTTGTCGAGCGCATGATCCGTGTCGATCAGGCGGGCGAGTTCGGCGCCGCGCGCATCTATGAAGGTCAGTTGGCCGTGCTGGGCAACAGTCCGGTCGGCGACACCATTCGGCACATGGCCGAACAGGAACAAAAGCATCTCGACGGATTCAACCGCCTGATCGTGGAACGACGCGTTCGCCCCACCGCGCTCTCCCCCATCTGGAACGCCGCAGGCTTCGCACTGGGTGCCGCCAGCGCGGTTCTGGGCGAACGTGCGGCCATGGCCTGTACCGTCGCGGTCGAAGAGGTGATCGAGGAACACTATGCCGAGCAGGCCGCCCAACTCGGCGATGATGAAGCCGAACTGCGGGACATGATCGAGGAATTCCGGGCCGAGGAACTCGAACACCGGGATATCGGCCTCGAGCATGAGGCCGAACAGACCCCCGGCTATCGCCTGTTTTCCGAAGCCGTCAAAGCCGGATCCCGTGCCGCAATCTGGTTGTCGACACGGGTCTAGCCTGCCGCACTAGGCGTCGAGCTCAGAATCCCAGTACAGGTAATCGTTCCAGCTTTCGTGGAGAAAGTTCGGCGGAAATCCACGGCCATTTTTGATCAGCTCGTGGGTCGTCGGCTGGCGCGGCTCATTGAGCAATTGCATACCAGCTTCCTGCGGCGTGAGATTGGCCTTACGCAGGTTCCAGTCACTCGACGCCGTGACCACATTTTCCCAGCAGGTCCGGCCACCGCGCGAACGCGGCATCACGTGATCGAAAGTCAGTTCATGGGCAGGCAGTCGCTGACCGCTGTACTGGCAGGTGAAACGATCACGCAGAAACACATTGAAGCGGGTGAATGCGGGTCGCTCGGCCGGGCGGATATATTCCTTCAGCGAGACCACACTGGGCAGCGGAATTTCAAGATTTGGCGAACGAATGACCCGATCATACTCGGCAACGGTGTTGACGCGGCCCATCAGGGTAGCCTTCACCGCCTCCTGCCAGGGCCAGAGCGAAAGTGGAAAATAGCTCAGCGGACGAAAATCCGCGTTCAGCACCAGAGCCGGGCATTTTTCCAACGCGACGTCCATCACTCCTCTCCCGAGTTCATTCTTCGCACGGTCAAATACTAGAAACGCAATCGATTCAGGGCAAAACCTTCTTCACAAGACCAAACAATTATTATTTTTTTTCAATTATTTACATACATCTCTCTGTGGCCTCAAATCCGGCTCAGCTCGTCTCGATCCCGAAAGCCTGCATGGTGTGGGCAATCGCATATCCGAAACCCTCATTGTCGATACCGTGCCCCAGACCCGGACGTGAGATCGCCTCAACCGCAACCCCGGCATCCTTTAGCGCGGCTTCGGCAATGGCAAGCGAACTGTGAGGCACGATGTCATCCGCTTCGCCATGGACCAGCAGCACGGGTGGTCGCACTGTGATCTCATCAGCAAGCGATTCCGGCGCGGCGAGCGACCCCGAAAAGCCGAGAAGCACAGCCGGACAATTCTGGCGGCGCAACCCCACATGCAATGTCATGCGGCACCCCTGACTGAACCCGAAGATCGCAAGATTGGCATCGGTCAGCCCGTGGGCCGCCAGATGATGATCGAGGAACGCATCGATCGCCGGCGCGGCCGCACGCACACCCGCAGCCATATGCGCCGGGTCACGGTTGCTGGAATCAAACCATTGCAGCCCGGTCGAAAACCCATCGACCGGAAGCGGCGCATCGGGCGACAGGAACATCGCATCTGGCAGATGCTGTGCCATGACCGGTGCCAGTCCAATCAGGTCATCACCATTGGCGCCGCGCCCATGCAGAGAGACAACCAGCTGTTTCGGTGCATTGCCCGTCGCAGGCGCATGGCTTGGTCCGGTCAGAAGTGCGTCCGTCATGATCGGTCTCCGTTTTCCAAATCGCCGCTTAGATCGCTTCAATATGATAGGCGTGCCAGAGGAGTCGCGCCGCCCCACTCCGCCATGGCCGCCAGATTTCAGATTCCTTGCGCAACTGCCCCGGCGTCCAACGTGTACCATCACCGAGATGCCGGCCAGCCGAAGCGACAAGCGCAAGATCATCTGCCGGCATGATGTCTGTCCGCCCGAGTGCAAAAAGCAAATAGCATTCCGCGCTCCAGCGTCCGATGCCCTTCAACGCTACCAGCGCTTCGATCGCCGGTTCATCCTCCATACGCCGCAGCTTTGCGAGATCAAGTCCGCCGCTGACAACAGCTTCAGCCAAACCGCGCCCATAGGCGATTTTCTGACGGCTCAGCCCCAAAGCGCGCAGCCCGTCATCATCCATCGTCACATAGGCCACAGGGTCCTTGGCCACCCCGGCAACCTCCATGCGTTTCCAGATCGCCGCTGCCGCATGGGTCGACAATTGCTGACCAACAATCACCCGTAGCAGGGTCGAAAAGCCCGGCGGTCGAGCCCGCGGCCCCGGCGTGCCCGCCTGTTCCCACAGCGCAGCCATGCGGGGGTCGAGATTTCCCAGCTCCGTGAGCCCTGCCTCTAGCCGTTTGGTTGTTTTCATCGCATCATTGTCCCGTTCCAGCACAGCCGATTGTGCGCTTTCCGCCGAAACCAGGAAACCTCGATGAATGCCAGCGCGACCGCCAGTTCGAAAATTGCAACCCGGTTTGCCCCATCACCATCGGGTCTGCTGCATCTCGGTCATGCCTATTCAGCGCTCTTCGCGCACCGATTGGCTGTGTCCGGCGAAGGGCGCTTCATTCTGCGGATCGAGGATATCGACCCGGGCCGGTGTAAGCCTGAATTCGAAGACGGGATTGTCGAGGACCTCGCCTGGCTGGGCCTCGAATGGGAAGAGCCGTTCCTGCGCCAGTCCGAGCGGCTTCCGATCTATGCCGACGCGCTTGCACAACTTGATACAGCAGGGCTCCTCTATCCATGTTTCTGTACCCGCTCGGATATCGCCGCCGAAATCGCACGCGCCGGTGCTGCACCGCATCTGAGCCATCACGGCCCGGATGGCCCACTCTACCCGGGCATCTGCAAACAGCTGAGCGCATCCGAACGCGCCCGGCGCATCGCCGACAACGAACCCCACGCCCTGCGACTGGATATGGACGCAGCTGTATCCGCCGCCGGTACCCTGACCTGGCACGATCGGACGCGGGGCGAACAAACCGCCCAGCCCGAGTTGTTCGGAGATATCGTTCTCGCCCGCAAGGAAGTCGCGACCAGCTATCACCTCGCCGTGACCGTGGATGATGCCGCACAGGGCATCACGCTGGTGACCCGAGGTGACGACCTGTTCGCCGTAACCCATATCCACCGCCTGCTGCAGGCCCTGCTGAATCTCGACGTGCCGGAATGGCACCACACGGTTCTGTTGGTGAACAACAAGGGCTCGCGCCTTGCCAAGCGCGACAAGGCCTTCACATTGCGCGCCATGCGCGAGGCCGGAACAGATCCCGAAGAGATATGGGCGATGTCGATCCGCCAGATCGCGCGCCAGGCCGCGACGGACGGGATCTGACGCGGCCTTAACTCCAGGCCCGCAATCCGTGAACCAGTTTCGCGTAGTCGGGTCGGTCGGGCCTGATCAGACCATGTCGGATCGCAAAATCGATGATCACCAGATTGACATTGAACTTGAACTCGTCGGTTTCCTCGACCACCCGCAACGCTTGACGAGCCGGCCAGCGGACAAAACCGCTGACTTCTCCATCCGCATTCTCTGGCACAAAATCAGCCGGAAGCAGCAGGTCATAAACGAACAGCATGTCGCGGCGCAGGCCGCGATCAGTGTCTTTGATATAGGTGACAACACCCGTGGGCATCGCGGTCGCTGCAAGCTCTTCGGGCACTGAAGCTTCCTCGCCCGCTTCCTTGATGACGTTTTCGGCCAGGCTTAGACCCACCGGCAGGCCACCTGCGACCATGTTGTCGAGCTTACCCGGGGACATGATCCGATTGTTCGCGCGAACGCCGATCCAGAGTTCAGGCCCATCGGCGGTTTCCACATATCCGTTCACGTGTACGCCGTAAGACACCACGCCGAAAGATTCCAGCCATGCGCGGTCGATCCGCAGGAGATTCGGGTCACCGAATGTCTCCATTACGGGGCAAAGCTCCTTGCGGTTTCGTGACAGCGCCTGGTGCACAACCAGAGCAGCACCGGCTTCGGCCAGTGCTTTCGAACGTGTTTCGACATCGTTCAGACTGTCACGGAATGCCACGGAATCCTTGGAAATGGCGAAATACTCGTGCCATCGCGTCATGCGCTCGGCGATGTCGTCGGACACCCAGCCCACCTGAACACCAGCGACATGGAAAGGGCGACGCCCGGCCAGACTATGGGTGTTACACGCAACAATATGATCGTAGAGCGCCATCAGGGAGTCACGACCTCAAGCCGTCGCCGCAAAACGCTTCTCGGAGAGAAGCACCTGAGTCACCCCGAAGACGCAACGCATGGACTCTGCCACATGCCGCGCACCAGCCGCGTCCAGTTCCGACGTTTCGATATCGATATACATCTCGCGCGCTCCCTGGCCCATTCGGCCGCCATGCCAGCGTTCCGGTATCAAGCCAGGCTTGGCCCAGAGTTCCATGATCAGCGGCATCAATCCTGAACCTGCAACGCCGGTCACAGAATAGCAATTCACAGGTGCCAGGCGGGTCAACGAAGGTTTGGAAGGATCAGTATGCGGTGCATTTTCTAAAGTCATGATGAACAGTTCCCATTCGAATTGGCAGTTTGTGAGCACGTCTTCCCTGTCGCCGTCCCGTAAGTCGGGCGTGCGCCGGGCTGCCAATAAGAATGAACCGCGTACCGTTCATAGCGCCGCGAACCTACAAAGCCCCGGATTTCCGGTCAAGCGAAGGCATCGATTCCCCCTCTCGTCATCTGCCATGTGCAGCGATATGATCCCCCCATGAATATTCTCGCTGTCCTCCTCGCCCTCGCTCTTGGCGCCGTCATCATCATTCTTGTTTTCGGAATTATCGCCATGTCACGAGGCGGGGAATTCAATCAGAAATACGGCAACAAGTTGATGCGCTGGCGCGTCGCCATTCAGGCCCTCGCCGTGGTTCTGGTTCTGCTTTTCGTCTTTGTCGCCTCACAGGGCGGGACATAGGGAAACCACCATGGTCGAACTCAATCGCATCTACACGCGCGGTGGTGACGCCGGCGAAACCTCATTGGGTTCGGGGGATCGCATCGCCAAGCATGATCTGCGCGTCGCCGCTTACGGCACGGTGGACGAAGCCAATGCCGCGCTCGGTCTGGCCCGTCTGTACACGCGGGAAGACCCCGACATCGACGACATGCTTTCCCGTATCCAAAACGACCTGTTCGATCTGGGCGCCGATCTGTGCACCCCCGAAGGTGATGCCCGCGCTGCTCGAAAAAGCGAAGGCGCCCTGCGCATCGTTCCCGAACAGGTCGACCGGCTTGAACAGGAAATCGATGGGCTTAATGAACATATCGCGGCCCTGACCTCGTTTATTCTTCCCGGTGGCACCGCCGCCGCAGCACATCTGCACATGGCACGCACCATTGCACGGCGGGCAGAGCGACTGATGACCGAACTGGCAAGCCGGGAAGACGTAAATCCCCATGCGCTGAAATACATCAACCGCTTGTCCGACCATTTGTTCGTGCTCGGACGCCATCTCAACGATGGCGGGCAGGCAGATGTCCTCTGGAAACCAGGCCAGAACCGCAGCTGAATTTGCCGTCTCAACAACTGAACTTGCCACCCCGGTTTGTTGACTCCCCACAGCAGCTTGGGCATGTTGCAATGCAATAAAACGGCAATAACGACACAGCCACCGATCAGAAAACGCAGGAAAACCGCATGAAACTGCTTGTCCCAGTCAAACGGGTGATCGACTACAACGTGAAGGTCCGCGTCAAATCGGACAACACCGGCGTCGAAACCTCGAACGTCAAAATGTCCATGAACCCCTTCGATGAAATCGCGGTCGAAGAAGCTGTGCGCATGAAAGAAGCCGGCACCGCCGAGGAGATCATCGCCGTCTCCATGGGCGTGCAGCAGTGCCAGGAAACCATCCGGACCGCGCTCGCCATGGGCGCCGATCGCGGCATCCACGTGAAATGCGATGACGAGACTTCAGCCGCTCGCCGTCGCCAAGCTGCTCAAGGCACTGGTCAACAAGGAAGCACCCGATCTGGTGATCCTCGGCGGAAACAGGCGATTGATGACGATTCCAACCAGACCGGTCAGATGCTGGCCGCGCTGCTGGGCTGGCCGCAGGGCACCTTCGCTCGAGGTGTCGAATCTGCGAAGGCGAAGGCCAGCGTCATCCGCGAGGTCGATGGCGGCCTTGAGACCATCGAACATCGAGCTGCCGGCGATGCATGACCACCGATCTTCGGTTGAACGAGCCGCGCTACGCCTCGCTGCCGAACATCATGAAGGCGAAGAAGAAGCCGATCGAAGAGATGTCGCCGGACGATCTGGGATCGATGTGGCGCCGCGGCTCGACGACCCTGAAGCGTCGACGAGCCGCCGAAGCGCGAAGCCGGCGTGAAGGTCGAGATCCGTCGCCGAACTGGTCGAAAAGCTGAAGAACGAAGCGAAGGTGATCTAGATGGCCGTTCTCGTCATAGCCGAACACGACAACGGAATCCCTCAAGGCCGCGACCCTGAACGCGGTGGCCGCCGCCCAGGCTTGAAATGGTGGCGACATCGACCCTGCTCGTCGCCGGAAGCGGTTGCGCCGGAGTTGGCGAGCGGCGGCCAAGGTGGCCGGCTGTCTCAAAGGTGCTGGTCGCCGATGACGGCGGTCTACGCCAACGGCCTGGCCGAGAATGTCGCCAATCTGGTGGATCGCGCTGGCCGAGGCTACAGCCACGTGCTGGCCCGCGACCACGGCGGAGGGCAAGAACTTCATGCCCCGCGCTGCGGCGCTGCTGGACGTGCAGCAGATCTCGGAGATCCGAGGTCGTCGACGGCGACACCTTCGTGCGCCCGATCTATGCCGGCAACGCCATGGCGACGGTGAAATCCTCCGACGCCACCAAGGTGATCACGGTTCGCGACCACCGCGTTCGAGGCGGCTGCCGCCGAGGGTGGTTCCGCCGCGATCGAGGCCGTGGACGGCAAGGGTGATTCCGGTCTGTCCAGCTATGTCGGCGCCGAGCTCAGCTCGTCCGAGCGCCCCGAATTGACCTCCGCCCGGGTGATCATCTCCGGCGGACGCGGCATGGCGTCCGGCGAGAATTTCGCCGCTGATCGAAGCCGTCGCCGACAAGCTCGGCGCGGCGGTCGGTGCCTCGCGGGCGGCGGTTGACGCCGGCTTACGTCCCGAATGACTACCAGGTCGGCCAGACCGGCAAGGTGGTGGCGCCGGATCTGTATATCGCCGTCGGCATCTCCGGCGCGATCCAGCATCTCGCTGGCATGAAGGACAGCAAGGTGATCGTCGCGATCAACAAGGACGAAGAGGCGCCGATCTTCCAGGTCGCCGACTTCGGCCTGGTCGCCGATCTGTTCAAGGCGGTGCCGGAGCTGGACGAAGAGCTCGGCAAGCAAGGCTTCGGCTCCTGATTTAGGGGCCCGGCAGGGCGCCGAACCCGGCGCGCCGCCAACGGGAGTTAACTCAATGATCCAGCGTGTCGGCATCATCGGCGCCGGGCAGATGGGCAGTCGGGCATCGCGCATGTCAGCGCGCTGTCGGAGGCTTGACGTGGTCACCTGTTGGAATCGTTCAGGAAGCCGCGCTATCCGGCGCGCTTGCCTCGATCGAGCGTAATCTGTCGCGCCAGGCCAGTCGCGGTAAGATCGCCGACGCCGATGACACGCGCCGCGATGGGGCGGATTACCACCGGCCAGGATCACGCCGCGTCTCTCCGACTTGCGATCATGGTCATCGAGGCGGCGACCGAGAACGAAGGAGATCAAGCGCGCAGATCCTCGAAGGACCTGGTGCCGCACCTGTCCGAGACGGCGCTGATCGCGACCAACACCTCGTCGATCTCGATCACCCGCCTGGCGGCGGTCACCGATCGGCCCGGTAAGTTCATGGGCATGCATTTCATGAACCCGGTGCCGGTGATGCAGCTGGTGGAGACTGATTCGCGGCATCGCGACCGATCATGACACCTTTACGCGCGGTCAACGAGCTCGACCGAGCGGCTCGGAAAGACCGTGGCGGTGGCCGAGGATTTCCCGGCCTTCATCGTCAACCGCATCCTGCTGCCGATGATCAACGAGGCGGTCTACACGCTCTACGAGGGCGTCGGGAACGTCGACTCGATCGACACCGCCATGCAGCTCGGCGCCAACCACCCGATGGGGCCGTTGCAACTGGCGGATTTCATCGGCCTCGATACCTGCCTGGCGGTGATGCACGTGCTTGTATGAGGGGCTGGCCGATTCCAAGTACCGGCCCTGCCCGCTGCTGGTGAAATATGTCGAGGCCGGCTGGCTCGGCCGCAAGACCGGACGCGGCTTCTACGACTATTCCGGCGAAACGCCGGTGCCCACGCGCTAGCTGCCGCTTTTCTCCATCGCGGCCGTGTCGCGGTCCAGATACCAGTTCACCACGGCCAGCGCTTCTGGGGGAATCCCATTCCGCGGTGCCGACAAGGCGGCCGATCTCCTTGCCGTCCGGCGCAATCAGGATCAGTGGTCGGCAGTGAGACCACGCCGATCGCGCGGGAAAACTTCAAGCGCTCGTCAACGAAATTGTCGGGGAAGCTGACGCTCGAGCTTCCTGAGGAAACGCTCGGTCTGCTTGAAGCCGCCACGGTCCTGGCTGATCAGAACAACCTGGGCCCGGTACCATCAGGCAGAGCCGCATCCAGGCGCTCCAGCGATGGCAGTTCGCGGATACACGGGCCGCACCAGGTGGCCCAGAAGTTGAGGACCACGAACTTGCCCCTGAACTGCGCAAGAGTCGTCGTGCCGCCGGATTTGGTCAGAACCGGCACATCGGCAGTCTCGAGCGGTTCGGGAAACGCCTCGAAATTCTGCACCTGACCTTCGATAGGAGGCCCGGATTCCGCCCAGAACGGCACCGGAAAACCCGCTCCCCAGCGCAAAAGCACCAAGAGCAATGAACAGAAAACCTTTCATCCGGCGCATCATGGCGTTAAACGTCGCTCCCAGATAAACGAGCCCAAAACGATGAGCACAAACGAAACACGCAAGCCCGCCAACGCGCAATGGGGTGGTCGCTTCGCCTCCGGACCTTCGGAGGTGATGGAGCGCATCAATGCGTCCATCGGTTTCGACCAGCGCCTGTTCGCCCAGGACATCGCCGGGTTCGCGGGCGCATGCCCGGATGCTCGTCGCGCGGGGCATCCTGTCATCGGAAGATGGGGGTGCCATCGATGCCGGTCTAGACACGATTTCGCGAGAGATCGAGAGCGGAGACTTCACCTTCTCTTCAGCTGCGCTCGAAGACATCCACATGAATATCGAGGTCCGTCTTGCGGGAACTGATCGGCGATGCGGCGGGACGGCTGCACACGGCACGCTCGCGCAATGATCAGGTGGCGACCGATTTCCGGCTCTGGGTGCGTGATGAAATCGACGCAGCTCGACATGCAACTGCAGGCCTTGCAATCGGCATTGCTCGACAAGGCCGAAGCCCATGCCGGAACGATCATGCCGGGATTTCACGCATTTGCAGACGGCACAGCCGGTCACCTTCGGCCATCACCTGCTGGCCTATGTGGAAATGTTCGGACGTGACCGGGGCCGGTTTGCGGATGCGCGGGCGCGGCTGAACGAACTGCCGCTGGGTGCCGGCGCGCTGGCGGGGGTACCTCCTTCCCGATCGACCGGCACGCCGTCGCAGAAGATCTCGGCTTTGACCGCCCGGTGGCGAACTCGCTCGACGCGGTGTCGGACCGGGACTTCGCGCTGGAATTCATGAGCGCGGCGTCGATCAGCATGACGCATATCTCGCGTTTCGCCGAAGAGATCGTGATCTGGTGCAGCGACGGCTTCCGGTTCGTGGCGCTGTCCGATGCCTATACGACCGGCAGTTCGATGATGCCCCAGAAGCGGAACCCCGATGCCGCCGAATTGTCACGGGCGAAAGCCGGGCGGGTTTTCGGTGACCTGCTGGGCCTGCTGACCGTCATGAAAGGGCTGCCGCTGGCCTATTCCAAGGATATGCAGGAAGACAAGGAGCCTGTCTTCGATGCTGCGGATTCGCTGGCCCTTGCGCTGGCCGCCACGACCGGGATGATATCCGATATGGAACCGGTGATCGCGAACATGCGGGCCGCAGCGGGCAAGGGCTACTCCACCGCCACCGATCTGGCGGACTGGCTGGTGCGCGTTGCCAATGTTCCGTTCCGGGATGCCCATGGCATCACCGGTGCCGTGGTGAAACATGCCGAGGACAAGGGCGTTGACCTGATCGATCTCTCGCTCGAGGAGATGCGGGCGATCGACGACCGAATCACAGATGATGTCTTCAATGTCCTGTCTGTCGAGGCTTCGGTCGCAAGCCGAACCAGTTTTGGCGGGACAGCACCGGACAATGTTCGTGCCGCCGCAGCTGATTCGCGCAAGCGGTTCATGAGGGACTGAGAATGACACCCCGAACGCTGAATCTGGGCCGAAGCCTTATCATTGCCATGCTGCTGGCCGTTGGGCTTGCGGCTTGCGGCAAGGAAGGCCCGCCCGTGCCGCCGGAAGACGAACCGGTCACCTATCCGCGAACCTACCCCACACGCTGAGCGCACGGGGCCTGTCTGGCAGGACCAATTATGACCCATTTTGAATACCGGAACGGCGAAATGCATGCCGAGGGTGTGGCCCTTTCGCGAATCGCGGAAGTCGCCGAGACACCCGTCTATGTCTACTCGGCCGGCGCGCTCGCCGAGGCCTACACGCGGTTTTCCAGCGCGCTGTCCACAGCCGACCTGAACGCGCGCGTGTGCTACGCCATGAAGGCAAATTCCAACATCGCCGTCATCCGGACGCTGGCAGATTTGGGCGCCGGTGCGGATGTGGTCTCGGGTGGTGAACTGGAACGCGCTCTGGCCGCAGGTGTCAGTGGTCCCGATATAGTCTTCTCGGGTGTCGGAAAGACCCCGGGCGAAATGCGTCAGGCCATCGCCGCCGAAATCGGTCAGTTCAACGTCGAATCCATTCCTGAGCTCGAAATGCTATCCCATGTGGCCACCTCTATGGGCGCAACCGTGGACATTGCCATCCGGGTCAATCCTGATGTGGACGCCAACACCCATCACAAGATTTCGACCGGACGCCAGGAAGACAAATTCGGCATCGATATCGCGCGTGCGGGAGACATATATGCCCGCGCGGCCGAACTGCCGAGCATCGCGCCGGTCTCCATCGCTGTGCATATCGGCAGCCAGCTGACCGATGTTGCGCCATTCCGCGCCGCCTTTGCGCGTGTGGCAGAACTCACCAGAGAGCTTCGGGCCGCCGGCCACAACATCGGCAAGCTCGACCTCGGCGGCGGCCTCGGGATCGACTATGGCAGACAGACTCCGCCACCGGTGGAAGACTATGTCGCCGTGGTGGCGGAAACCGTTGGTGATCTGGAGTGCGAACTGATGTTCGAGCCGGGGCGCTACCTAGCTGGCCCGGCCGGCATCCTGATGACCCAGGTGATCTACGCCAAGGAGGCCGAAGCCCGCCGCTTTGCGATTGTCGACGCCGCCATGAACGACCTGATCCGGCCCGCACTCTATGACGCCGTACACAGGATCGAAACCGTCCGGGAACCGGCCACAGACGGCGCACTGCAGGACTGGGATGTGGTGGGTCCGGTCTGTGAAACCGGCGACACCTTTGCCAAGGGGTGCCAATTGCCCGCACTTTCGGAAGGTGCACTTCTCGTGATGCGCGATGCCGGCGCCTATGGCGCTGTCATGAGCTCGGTCTACAATAGCCGGGCGCTCGTCGCAGAGGTTCTGGTTCATGACGATTCCTTCGCCGTTGTACGGGCACGTCAGGAACCTGCCACATTTATGGGTTACGAGACCCTCGCTGACTGGCAGAATTAGGTCGAGATCGCAGGCAGAACGGCCCAGCGTGCGGTCTCGGGAACAACGAGACCGAATTGAGCAGAACAACAAACACGCAAACAGCCCCATCCGCAGGATCACCCCGGCATCTTCTGGTGCGCCGTGGTCTTGCCTGGCTGTCGCTCCTCTGGGAACGCAGCTGGCCCCATCTCTGGCCTGTTGTCGCAATCATTGGTCTGTTCATCACATTCGCGCTGTTCAATCTCCTGCCGCTGCTACCCGGATGGTTGCATGCAATTGTCCTGATCGGGTTTGCGCTCGCGCTCGCCCTGATCACATGGCGCAGCATAGGCAGCATTCGCCTGCCGGATGCCACATCGGCCACACGCAAGCTGGAAACGGATTCAAACCTCGCCCATCGTCCCCTGACCACGATCGCGGATCGTCCGGCCACGGGTGTGGTCGATGCCCAGACTGCGCAGCTCTGGCAGGCCCATCTTGATCGAGCGGCTGCGGCAGCCCGTAATATCCATCTGCGATGGCCTCACCCCAACCTCGCGGCCCGCGACCCATATGCCCTGCGCATTGCCCTTGTCCTGGCCCTTTTCGTGGCCGCACTGGTCGCCGGTCCCGATGCGACATCGCGCATCGCAAGATCAATATCCCCGGATCTGAGCACATTCACACAGCGCACGAGCGCAAGCGTGGAACTCTGGATCACCCCGCCCGAATACACCAATCTGCCTCCACTGTTGCTGGCCAGCGCAGATACCGACAGCGCCTCGACGCCAACAGATTCCGCAGACGGCAAAATCTCCGTCCCGGTTGGCAGCACCTTGCTGGCACAGGTCAATGCCGGACGGGGCAAGCCTGAACTGGGCGTCGGCGACACAACTCAGGCCCTGAACGAAGTTTCCGACAAAGCCTGGCACATCGAAACCACTCTGGACGACCCCGGTTCAAAGACACTCACCCTCGAACAATCCGGTACGATGCTGGGTCATTGGGACGTTGTCATCATGACCGATGGCACTCCGGATATTCGTTTTGCCGAATCTCCTGATGCCAATGAAAGCAATTCGCTGCGCCTGAGTTATGAAAGCCGGGATGATTATGGCGTTGTCGGTGTCCAGGCGCGGATCACGTGGCCGGGAAACCCGCAAGCCACCGGAATCCCGCCCATCGATCTGGAGATGCCCCTGCCCCGGCCCGACCGCCGCAGCGGCACAGCGGCGAGCATCCATGACCTGACAGCGCATCCTTGGGCGGGACTCGAAGTCGATGTCCAGCTGACGGCACGAGACGGGAACGACCAGACCGGCACGACAGACCGTCTTTCGGTGTTCCTGCCGGAGCGCAGCTTCAATCACCCGGTTGCCCGCGAGATCATCGAACAGCGCCGGGTCCTGGCGCTGTCTCCGGAAAATCGGCGTGATGTCGCCCGATCACTGCATAATCTCGGGCGCTTCCCCGACCGCTTCGACAATGACTATGCGGTGTTCCTCGCACTCATGACGGCACGGTCCCGACTCATCCACGAACCCCAATCGGCAGGTGTGGTTTCCGTGCTGTCACTTCTCTGGGACACGGCACTGCGCCTGGCAGACGGCTCCCTGTCTCTGGCACAACGAGATGTAGCCGAACTTCAGGAGCGCCTGCGCGAGGCCATCGAGAACGGCGCGTCGGAAGAAGAATTGCGTGAGATCATGGATGAGTTGCGTGCGGCGCTCGACCGGTATCTCGAAGCCCTGGCACAGAATTTGTCTCAGGCGCTCGAAGGCATGGACCTTTCCACCCTCCCAGAAGCCGGTGAGGAAATGAACCTCATCGATCGCGAAGCCATCGAAAACATTCTCAATCAGCTGGAACAGATGGCACAGCTCGGAGACACCGAAAGCGTTCAGGAACTGCTCGAACGCATGCAACAGATGCTGCAGGCACTCCAGAACGCCCCGAACAATCTTCAGCAGCAGCCATCATCTCTCGCACAACAATTCATGCGCGAGTTGCAGCAGGTCTTGCGGAACCAGGAAGGCCTGCACGACGAGACATTCCAGCGCGACCAGCAGGTCGCGCAGATGACGCCGTCGGAATCCCAGGCGGCCCGGGAGGCCCAGAATGACATCCGCCGCCAACTCGGTGAGCTGATGCGGCGACTGGGAGAACTGTCCAACCAGATTCCGGAGAATCTGGGCGACGCAGAAAGCGCGATGGGCGAAGCAGAGCGCGCCCTGGGCGAAGGAGACCTGCAATCCGCACTGGGCGCGCAGGCACGCGCACTCGAGGAATTGCGGCAGGGTGGCCAGCAAATGGCCCTGCAGATCATGCGGCAGCGCGGACAAGGTCAGGGGCCTGGTCAGGCCGAAGGCCTGTTCCAACCGGGCGAAGATGGGTTTGACCCGCTCGGACGCCCGACCCAGCCAGATGACAATTCGGCGGAGGGATTTCTCTCGAACGGGCAACAGGCCATCGGGGATGGCGATCAGGCCGCCCGAGCATTGGAAATTCTTGAAGAATTGCGAGGGCGTCTGCGCGATCAGGGACGTCCGGAATCCGAAATCGACTATTTGTTGAGATTGTTGCGCCGGTTCTGATTGGGTGAACCTATCAGGGCGTCAGTGTCGCTGGCGATCGGCCAGAGCCCCCTCCGCCGCGTCACAGATCTGCTTCAAACTAAACGGCTTGGGCACCACCTCGTGGATCAGTTCCTCGAGATTGTGGGCGCGTTGGCGTTCCGCCGCAAAGCCGGTCATCAGAATGGCGGTTCGCGGATAGTCCTTGGAAACCTTGAGCACGAGCGCGATCCCATCCATGCCGGGCATCACAATATCGGTGATCAGCAGGTCGAATTCATCTTCATTGATCAGACGATCCAGTGCATCCAGCCCGTCATGGGCTGTGGCCACCTCGTGCCCGCCATGGATCAGGGCACGCCGCACGAATTCACGAACCGCGGTATCGTCTTCAGCAATGAGAACTCGTGCCATATCCGGTTACCCTTCCCCATTTGATGCCAGAATCACGCCGGAACGGGATCCTGAAGGCATGTCCCGATAGCGGCTGGATGATTGTCTTCTGCAGATTCAACACCGGCAGGAAGGGGAACGATCTTCGTTAACGATTATTGTCTGGATTGGTAAACGAAATATTAATGCTGGCTGCATCTTCGATGATGGAATCGGCATTCGTCGTGAAGGGGACTCTTCACCAGGCCCCAAATTACGGACTTTCACGCTGAACTCCCAGAACTTGATGGGCAGATCCTTGTCATCGCTGACCTGCACGCGCAGACGCGGCACCTCGCGAACACCACTGCTGGTGTTAATGATTTCACCTTTGATCGACAGGGTGCGGAATCGCAGAGATGTTGACGGCGTCATAGACCGCCTGCATTTGCGGGAATGTGCGTGCAATGGGTTCCCGGCCCCACCAGAGAACCGCCAGAACCGCGATCAACAGCACAACCGAGACAATCCAGCCGGTTTTTGCACTGCGCGCCTTCTTCTCACGCTGCAACGCAGGCAGATTTCGCACAGGAATCCGGGATTGCTCTTCAGGCTCCAGAGGCGTGACCCGCAGCACCCGATCCTCGGCCTCGTCCGCCGTCAGCTCAGGAGCCGACTCAAACCACACATGAGCGCATTTACCGCATTTCACCCGACGCCCATCCGGGCCGAGTTTATCGGCATCAATCGCAAAGCGCGTACTGCAATCCGGACAACTGAGAATCATCTTCAGACCAGAACAAACCTATAAAAAACCATTTGTGGATGAACTATAGCCCATAGGACGGCCACAACCCGAATAGCGATTTATAGGGGGGTCGGTAAAAACGTGGCAAGCAATGAGTTTTCCCCCGATCGCCGGACAAGACCTACCGGGCACCAGCAACGGGTTTACGGGTGAAATTCATCGTGCCAACGTTGTCGGGAACAGCCTCCGAGTCGCAATTCTGCGGCCGCACGGCACATATGCACCGGACCGGAGTCGAACCCCTTGCTGCGCTTCGAAAACGTCGGCATGCGATATGGCGTTGGCCCTGAGGTTCTGCGTGATGTCAGCTTTGCGCTTGCACCCGGCTCATTCCATTTCCTGACCGGATCGAGCGGTGCTGGCAAAACAACCCTGCTGAAATTGATGTATCTCGCTCTGCGACCGACCCGCGGACTTGTCCATGTCTTTGGTCAGGATGTGTCGATGACACCCCGGACAGAATTGCCCGATCTGCGCCAGAACATCGGTGTCGTGTTTCAGGACTTTCGCCTGATCAATCACCTGACGGCCGTCGAGAATGTTGCCTTGCCATTGCGCGTGGGTGGAGCAAAACACGTGGAAATTGACAGCCATGTGCGTGAATTGCTGAGCTGGGTCGGTCTGGGGGAACGGCTCGATGCACGGCCATCGACACTTTCGGGCGGACAGCAACAGCGTGTCGCGATCGCTCGTGCCGTCATCAACCGCCCACGGCTTCTCCTGGCGGATGAACCCACCGGAAACGTGGATGACCGGATCGCGGTCCGGCTGATGTATCTGTTCGAAGAACTGAACAAGACCGGTACCACCGTTGTGATTGCCACTCACAACAATGCGCTGGTGGAAAAGTTCGGACACCCCATTCTACGGCTCGATGACGGGGAATTGTCGGTCCGGCGCAAGCTCGATACCAAGGAAACGAGCTAGTGTTCAGTCGACACAGCGATCTGCCATTCGAACGCGATCAATCGACGCGCTTTCTGCCCTGGATTGTCGCTCTGATGGTGTTCCTGGGGGCCCTGATGTTCGCGGCCGCGCTGGTCGTTTCCGATGCGGTCGACACCTGGGACAGTTCCCTGACCGGGCGCATGACCATCCAGATTCCCGAAAACGAGACGCCCGGCGACACCATCCCGAAACTGACCGAAGCCCTCCAAACCGTAAAGGACATCACCTCCGTCCGGATCGTCCCCGACGCGGAAGCACGCGCATTGCTGATTCCCTGGCTTGGCGAAGGTGTGGTGGAATCCGGTCTTCCGATCCCGTCTCTGATCGACGTCGAAATCGACGCGGGCAGCCGCATTGATCCGGTATTGCTCCAAGCACGTCTCGCGGAGATTGCTCCGAATGTGGCTGTGAACGATCATCGCGCATGGCTTTCCGCCCTGATCGATCTTGCCCGGACGGCAGAAATTCTGGCCTTTGCCATACTTGCGCTGATTGCTTCCGCAGCCGTGGTCGCGGTGATTTTCACAACCCAAAGCGGGCTGGCTGTGCACGCCGCGATTATCGAACTGCTCCACCAGATGGGTGCACGCGATAGCTATATCGCCAGCCAGTTCCAGCTTCAGGCACTCATGCTTTCCCTGCGCGGCGGAGTCGCCGGCGGGGCTGCCGCCGTGATCGTTTTACTGTTTTTCGGCTGGATTGGTCGCGGCATCGATGCGGCCTTCCTCCCGTCCTTGAGTCTGTCACTGCTGGATTGGATTTTCCTGCTGCTGGTTCCCGCAGGCGCGGTCACCATTGCCATGCTTACCGCGCGGGTGACAGTTCTGCGTACCCTTGCACGGATGCCCTGATGCGCCGACGCAAACCCCGACGCTGGCGCCTGATCGCCATCATCACCCCAATCCTCGCGATAAGCTGGCTGATTGGCCTGTTCGTCTTCGTCGAAAGAATTCCACAAAGCGCCACGAATACGGACATCACGGATGCCGTTGTTGTTCTCACAGGTGGGCCCGGGCGCATCAACAGAGGCAATGAATTGCTGGCGGCCAAGAAGGCGCGATTCATGCTGGTATCGGGCGTTGGTGCCGATGTGCCTGTACACGACTTGATCTCGGCACAGGATTTGTCGCAACAGATGATCGATTGCTGCGTCACTCTTGGGCGGGCAGCCAGAGACACACGCGAAAACGCCATTGAATCAGCCGGGTGGGCCGCCAGTCACAACATTTCCAGCATCCGGCTGGTAACCTCCGACTTCCATATGCCGCGCAGCATGCTCGAATTCAATCGCCGGCTGCCGCATATCCGGATCGTGCCGGAACCTGTCAGTTCCAGAAACATCAGCTTGCAACATTGGTGGATGCGAGGCGGGACCGCATGGTTGCTCGCGGGCGAATACTCCAAATATCTGGCCGCGCGCATGCAGGTTTTCCTGATGCAACTCATCAGCAGGGACTAGCTCGGATGCGCCCTGTCATTTTCACGATACTGTTCTACAGCTGGAGCACACTTGCTGCCGTCATCGTCCTGCCTCTTCTTCTCGGCCCGCGCGATCTGGTGCTCGCCTTCAGCCGGTTTTGGGTTCGCACGTCGCTGTGGTTGCTGAAGGTCACGGCCGGCGTGACCCATGACGTGCGCGGCCTCGAAAATCTGCCTGCCAAACCGGCGCTGTTTGCAGTAAAGCATCAGTCAGCCTGGGATACTCTGGCGATCAATCTGATCGTTCAGGATGCCGCCATCGTTCTGAAACGGGAGCTTACCTGGATACCGATCTTTGGGTGGTGCCTGTTGCGCGTCAAACACCTGCCCATCGACCGGAGTGGTGGCTTGTCTGCGCTGCGGGGCATGATCACGGCCGCCCAGCAACGTATCGCCGAAGGACGTTCCATCGTCATTTTTCCCGAAGGAACCCGCGTCACCCCAGGGCTCAAAAACCCCTATCATGCCGGTATCGCAGCTCTGAATTCGGCCTTGAATGTTCCAGTCGTGCCTGTCGCACTGAATTCAGGACTTTTCTGGCCGCGGCGCTCGCTCGCATTGCGACCCGGAACAATCATCGTCCAGATTCTGCCCCCATTGCCCCGCAATCTGACGCGCCGGGAATTCGTTCAAAGCCTTGAAATAGCAATCGAAACAGTAACCGATCGACTGATCGCGGAAGCTGGTGGATTGCCTGTGGATAAAGTTGTGGAACAACGCGACATCTGAGCCAGGACATTCCCCTGTAATAGGAGCGTAATAAATCTTGGGAGAGACCATATGTCGTGACGTGGAAACCCAGTCGGTCTATCGTTTTACTTGGTGTCTATTTTCAGTGCCCGCAAATTTCAGGCTCACTTTGCTTGTGCAGAACTGATTTCCGGCATTCCTGACACACGAACGGACAGCTGTTTTCATTCCGACACTTGTGTGCACGCGTAAATTACTCTGTTGGCGGGTGATTTTGTCCGTCGCGCAACCTCATGTGGATAACTTTCAATTCTGCTGCAGGGTTTTGTCAGGCGAAAACCCGATGGTATCGGACTACTCAGCAGGCTGAGTCGTCCGCCTGTCGTTCCACTATTCGATGCAATCGCGCCAGCGGCCCATCAACAATTCCCAAAGCTTCCAGACGTCCAACCGTGTTCTTCAGATACTCGGTATTGGCACCACCACGACCGTGTCCCTGCAGGATATGACGCAGGGCGGTTCCATCGGACAATTTGCCGGCATATTGCACATGATTACGGGCAGCCGTGTAGGTGTGGGCGCGCACCACACGTGTGCCAATGCGCGCGGTAACCCACCGTGGAATATAAACCCGCGTCACCATTTCCCGGCGAATGAGATACTCGACGGTCGTGGCAGCCTGATCCGCCCGCACCCTGTAAGCCACGCCACGACAGCTGCCGCCATTGTCCAACCCGAGCACAAGACCCGGCTTTTCACGGGTACCGCGCCAGATATGGGAGTAAACGCAAAACGAGCGGTGATAGCCGTGAATTGTTGCCAATGTGCGTTCTTCAAACGGGAATTCCGGCTGCCACATCAGTGACCCGTAGCCGAAAACCCAGAGATCCTCTCCATCGGGATGAGACGCCATCACCGCAGCGACGGTTGTGTCCAGTTCATCCTCGGTCAGTTCATACTGATCGGTCAGATGGCGCAGATCGGGTTGCTGGGATTTCTGTGACATGGAACTCCGGATTCAACGGGTCGCGATAACTCGACCCGGTAACGGGACATCGCTAGGCTGCTGGCTCCGCTTCTAGTGCAAACAAGGCCGCATGTTCCAGCGAAAGTATCTGATTTTTCTGGCTGTTCTGAGCGCAGTCGCTCTCGCATGGTCCGGCGGCTGGTTCTGGCTTGCGGACAAACTGCGCAGTGACATCGCCAGCTTTGTAAACGCGCAGCGGGACAACGGGATCGTTCTTGATTGGTCCGACATGCGCATTTCGGGTTTCCCGATCCGGTTCGATACAACCTTCGAAAACCCGCAAGCTACGCGGACAACGGCAGACACCCGTATTTCCTGGGCTGGTGCAACCACCGCTATTCGGCCTTTCATCGAAGGTCCCGGCATCGTCTCTTTCGATGCCCCGGGACGGCACCAGTTTCATATACGAAACCGTGATACTGACATCTCGATCGATACAAACGCAGACTCATTGCAGGGGCGTCTGGCCTTCGACACCTTCGGGCAGCCCCGAGGCCTGCGCGGACGCGCCGCGCCACTCACCGCCCGCCTCGAAGATGGTCCGGAGATCACCATTGCAGAAACGGCGTTCGACTGGGAGATGCACACCGATCCATCCGCCGGGGAAAGCCTGTCGGTCGTTCTAAAACAGATCGATCTGACAGCCATCCCCGTGGACGAGACCGTGGCAACCACATTCGGCCAAACCATTCAGACCGTGTCAGTCCGCGCCACCCTGCGCGGCCCGCTCGATCCGGCGGCCCCCGATGCGGCCAGCCTGACCCGCTGGCGGGACAGCGGGGGAACCCTGGAGTTGGAAAGCTTCAATCTGATCTGGGGACCGCTGCGAATAGCAGGAGACGGCACACTGAGCGTCGATCCGACGTTACAGCCGGTCGGCGCATTCTCCGCCCGCATTGCCGGGCTCGACAGATTACTCGATCTGCTCGAAGCACGCGGCCAGATCCCAAGGCAACAGGCTGCGCTCGCCCGGATCGGCCTGGCAGTCCTCCTGCGTACGCCCGCAAATGGCGGACCTGCGGAAGCGCGCCTGCCGGTCACCCTTCAGGATCGCGTTCTGTCGATTGGCCCCATTCCCCTGCTGACGCTGGACCCGATCATCTGGAACTGATCCGGACCGGTCAGTCCTCGCTGTCACCATTTTCGGTGTACTGGAAGCGCCCAGCCTGCCCGGCCTCGATAACGCCGCGACGAATGGCACGCGTGCGCGTGAACAGCTCGAACAGCGTGTCTCCATCGTCATCGTGAATCGCATCCTGAAGCGCAGTCAGGTCTTCGGTGAACCGGCCTAGCATTTCAAGAACCGCGTCCTTGTTGAGCAGAAAGACATCCCGCCACATGGTGGGGTCCGATGCCGCGATCCGGGTGAAATCGCGAAACCCCCCCGCCGAATACTTGATCACTTCCCGCGTGGTGACCACGTCGTCTTCCCGGGACTGAGCCTCAAGCTCGGTTTCCAGATCGGCCGCGGTTTCCACAATCGTGTAGGCGATCAGATGCGGCAAATGACTGGTGATGGCCAGAACCCGGTCGTGATGCTCGGAATCCATAATTTCCACGTCGCTTCCCAACGCACGCCAGAATGCAGCCAGACGATCGACAGCAGAACCCGCTGCGCCGACCGGCGGTGTGAGAATCGAAAACCGGTCGCGAAACAATTCGGCAAACCCGGCCTCGGGACCGGAATGTTCGGTTCCGGCAACCGGATGCCCCGGCACCAGATGAACATCCTCGGGTATATGCGGTGCCATGGCCGTGATGACCGCACCTTTTACCGAGCCGACATCCGTCACGATCGTACCCGGTGCGAGATGATCCTTTATCGCCATCGCCACAGCCTCACAGGCGCCAACCGGCGTGGCGGCAATCACCAGATCGGCACCCGCAACAGCCTCGCCGATCTCGGCATGCATGCTGTCGACCAGATCAATAGCCTCCGCGCGGACGCGAATATCCGCATCCGCGTCATGTCCGGCAATATGGGCGGCAAGCCCCTGTGCACGTGTGGCATGCGCGAGGGAAGATCCGATCAGACCCAAGCCGATGATCGCGATGCGTTGAAATCGAACCTCTTCATTCATGACGTCTCCAGAAACGCCTTCAGCGTCACCACAACTTCTTCCATTTCCGCGCGGGTCCCGATGGACATGCGCACCCAGTCCGGCAAGCCGTAACCGGCAACACGGCGGGTGACGACTCCCCGTTCAAACAAGAAGCGATACGCGGCCTCCGCAGTGTGGGCACTGTCGGGATCGAACCGAACGATAACAAAATTTGCGACCGACGGATTGACCTGCAGCCCCAGCGCTTCGACCTGCTTTGAGAACCAGGGCAGCATCTCCGCATTGTGCGCCCGTGAGCGCTCTGTGTGTTCACGATCCTCCAGCGCCACTTTGGCCGCGGCGATGGCCGGCGCGGAGACGTTGAAGGGCGGGCGCACCCGGTCGAGTACATCGATAATCTCAACCGGCGCATAGGCCCAGCCGACCCGCAAACTGGCCAGAGCGTAAATCTTGGAAAAGGTTCGCGTCATGACGACATTGGAGGCCTCGCGCACCAGCGCTTCACCCGCCACGTAATCCTCCTCGACAACGAACTCGGCGTAAGCCCCGTCGAGCACCAGAAGGACATCCTCGGGCAGACCGGCATGCAGGCGCCGCAGTTCGTCTTCCGGCAAATAGGTTCCGGTCGGGTTGTTCGGATTGGCCAGAAACACGATGCGCGTGCGTTCGTTCACTCGCGCCAGAATGGCATCCACATCCGTGGTCAGATTTGTCTCCGGCACGGCGACAGGTGTGGCACCGACCCCCAGCGTGGCGATCGGGTACATCGTGAAACCGTGCTCGGTGTAGAGGGTTTCGTCACCCGGTCCGGCAAAGCAGAGCGTCAGGAGGTCGATGATCTGGTCGGACCCGCACCCACAGATGATGCGGTCCACATCCAGCCCATGATGATCGGCGAGCGCCTGCCGCAACGAACGGGCGTCGATCTCCGGATAGCGACGAACATCCTCGCTGGCACCGGAATAGGCCTCCATGGCGCGCCAGGACGCTCCGAATGCGCTTTCATTCGAGCTGATGACAATGCGATCGCGTCCACCCAGTCCGGCTGCGCTGCCGGCATAGGGGGTTATCGCAAGAACACCCGGCTTTGCTTTCGGTGGGGCCACCGGCTCTACTCCGTATCAGGTGTCAGGTGAATCGATGAATGGTGCGGCATAGGCTCCCAGCAGACGCACGCTCGGCGTCGCCAAGCAATGCCGGCCAGGCCCAGCGCACGCGGGATCATCGGCGGCCACGAAACCCGCCACATCGAGCCAGATGTGTGCGACCGCCTGCCCCGTCCGGCCGTGCCGCCACGGCCTGGGTTTCGGCATCCAGCTTGTTCTCGCGTGCCAGTTCGGCAAACCGCGCACGGCTGACACCGTCATCGCAGGCGAAGGTCAGGACGCTTCGATCATTGCCGGATTCTTCCGGCGTGCCCGTGGAAACAACGAGAGCCCCGGTCACGTCCTCGGCATTCGGTGAAGCCACATACCAGGGCAGGCGCGCCACAATCTGAACCTTGGGCACATTCTCCATTTCGGCCCACCACTCCGGGGTATCGGAATCATGAGGCAGGGGAACCAGACCGACCGAGGCATCGCCGCGCGCCACGGCCGAGACCACCTGCGCTGCCGAGGCAAATCGCAGGACATCGGCATCCATTCCGAACTGCGAATTGGCCAGATGCAGTGCATCGCCATTCCCGTCTATCGGGCAATATCCGACGGAGAACGCCCCCTGCAGCCGTGTGGACGAGGCGACAATTTCACGCCAAAGACGCACCAAGGCGCCCCTGGGCAGGGCTCCTTCATGGCGTGCCAGAAGACGCCGCAAAAGCTGGGCTTCGCGGGCAGGGCGGAATGTGGGACCGCCATCGGACGCTTTTAGCCGTCCAACCTCTCCAACGATCTCTGCACGACGCATCAGCAAATCGTGCAAATTTTCATCGATGGAATCGATCTCGCGGCGCAGGAGCGCCAAGCTGTCGGACGCATTGGCCATCGTCATACTCATCCGGGGAAAAACCGGCTAAGCTTGTATCCCTAAGGCGGAATTTTGGCAAAGAAAACGTTGACACCCCTCACGCACGCCACCTAGCTATGGCAAAGTTGCATCAGCCCTTGACGATGCGGCACGAGCCCAACAGCACTCACGAATATGACAACAAACACACATGACGGTGTCGGTAACACCGGCGAAAGCATCGCAGTGGAACCTGCAGTCACGGATCTGCCCGGGCACCGCCTCGTGCTGGGCGCAGAAGACCCCATGCGTCTCGTCTCCAGCCAGCTGCTTGGGCCCTTCACGGTGGCCTATCAGACCTATGGAGAGCTCAACGCAGACAAGTCGAATGCCATTCTGGTGTGCCATGCCCTGACCGGTGATCAGTATGTCGCTGAATCCCACCCGGTGACCGGACGCCCGGGATGGTGGGAACGCCTTGTCGGCCCGGGCCTGACCATCAACACCGATGACTACTTTGTCATCTGCGTGAACGTGCTGGCCGGCTGCATGGGCTCGGCCGGACCAAAGGACATTGATCCGCGCACCGGCGCGCAGTTCGGACTGAATTTCCCCCTGATTACCATCACCGACATGGTGGCCGCCCAGAGGCTCGTAGTCGAACATCTGGGAATCACCCAGCTCTTCGCCGTGATCGGCGGCTCGATGGGCGCCATGCAGACGCTGGAATGGGCCTCCCGCTATCCCGAAATGGTCTATTGCGCGATCCCCATCGCGGGCGCGGCCCGTCATTCAGCACAGAACATCGCCTTTCACGAGGTGGGGCGCCAGGCCATCATGGCAGACCCCAAATGGGCTGGCGGCGACTACTACAATGACAATGATGCACCCGAGCGCGGGCTCGCGGTGGCGCGTATGGCTGCCCATATCACCTATCTTTCGGGTTCCGCGCTGCACACCAAATTTGGACGGAACCTGCAGGATCGTCAGGCGATCACATTCGGCTTCGATGCGGATTTCCAGATTGAGAGTTATCTGCGCCATCAGGGCCGCTCGTTCGTAGAGCGGTTCGATGCGAACTCCTATCTGTATATCACCCGCGCCATGGACTACTTCGATCTGGCGGCCGAATACAATGACAGCCTCCCCCCCGCCTTCGAGAATTCGCCGGTGCGATTCTGTCTGATCAGCTTCACCTCGGACTGGCTGTTCCCGACAAGCGAGTCCCGTCGGATTGTGCACGCCCTGAACGCCGTCGCGGCCTCTGTCAGTTTCGTGGAAATCGAAACCGAATCCGGTCACGACGCGTTCCTTCTGAACGAGCCGGAGTTCTTTCGAATTCTCGCCGGGTTCCTGCGTGGTGCCGCCGACCAACGCAAGCTGGCAGGCCCGTCATGACGCCGAGCGAAACCAACAATGCCGCGCGCATTCGTGTCGATCAGCAACTCATTGCCGAGATGATCACACCGGGCAGCCGCGTGCTCGATGTCGGCTGCGGCGACGGCATTCTGCTCGACCTGCTGGTACACGACCGGCAGGTGGATGGGCGCGGAATCGAGCTGGGTCAGGAAGGCGTGAATGGCTGCGTGTCGCGCGGTCTGGCGGTGGTCCAGGGCGATGCCCAGACGGATTTGCACAACTACCCTGACAATGCATTCGACTATGTGATCCTGTCCCAGACCCTGCCCGCCATCTTCGACGTGAAAGGCGTGCTGCATGAGATGCTGCGCATCGGCCGCTGCGCCGTGGTCAGCTTTCCGAATTTCGGCTATTGGCGCATCCGCGCCGGTCTGGCCTTTCAGGGCCGCAGCCCGAACTCCGAAAGCCTGCCCTATACATGGTACGAATCCCCGAACATCCGGTTCTTCACGCTTACCGACTTCACCGACCTTCTGGCCGAATTGGGCCTGAAGACCGAACGGATCGTGACCATCGATGGGAACGGCAAGGCGAACACGCGGGGCCGGATCGGCCATTGGTCGAACCTGCTGACCGAGCAGGCCGTCTTCGTGATCACCCGGAAATAGATTCGCGCACGACCTGCCCGGCCGGTGCCTGCGCATAGGCGTGCCGGCGCTGTTTCTGACCTGCCACTTCGCCGCCGTAGATTTGCTTCGTAGCCTCCACGATCGCGACCCCACCCAACGGGCTGAACCACCGTTCGCCCAGTCGTTCCCATGCAGGCGCAGCTGTCAGCCAAAACCGTCGCCGGGAGGGCGGGAAAAACAATGCGCGATGCTCATGCACCGGCGTGAACATGGATTGGCGTAGAATGCGGTTGAGCTGCTCCATCGAATACGGATGCCCATGCCCATAGGGCGTGTGATCCCCACGCGCCCAGATCGAACGCCGATTGGGGACCACGACAATCAGACGACCACCATCCGACAGCACCCGCCACATTTCGCGCAACAATTGTCGGGCATTCTCCGTGGATTCGAGACCATGTACCATCAGTATACGGTTGACCGAGAGGTCCGGCAGGGGGATTTCATCCTCGCGCGCAACCATGGCGAGGTTTTGTTCGCCGGCTGTCCGGTCGGGCCATGGCAACACCCCCATCCGGTTCGGCATGACGGCGCAGACCCGGTCTGCTTCATTCATGAAGGTGTGCAAATAGGGTGTGGCATAGCCAAAACCGAGAACAGTCATCCCGGACACATCCGGCCACAAGGCACGCAACTGACGGCGGACCATACGGCGCGCGGCGATCCCCAGACTGGTCGCGTAAAAATCGCGAATATCGACAACATCGAGCGACATCTGTGGACGTTACCACAGGTGACGAAGGACGATACGGCACCATATACTCACCGCAACCCAAGCTCAGGTCGCAGCCAAACGACCGAAAGGACTTCTGATGAAACTGATTTATTCCGGCGCCTCTCCCTATGCCCGCAAGGCACGTGCAACAGTCATCGAAACCGGTCTGGCGGACAGGATCGAAATGGAAGAAATCAACCCCTGGGCCGACCCGAACGGGTATCGCGACGTTAACCCGGTCGGCAAGGTCCCGGCCCTGCTCCGCGATGATGGTCCTGCGCTCTATCAGTCGAATGTGGTCTGCGAATATCTCGACGCTCAGGGCGACACTAGGGTTTATCCCGCTACCGGACCCGATCGCTGGACCGCACTTCGGCAGCTGGCCGCAGCGGACGGCATTCTCGACGCCTCCGTGCTCATTCGCATGGAAGGCATGTTCCATGAAGGCGATACCGTGGCACAGAAACTGGTCGACCGGCAGGAACTCTCCGTTGACGAAGCGCTGAACCAGTTGGAGAGCGAGATATCTGATCTCGATGACCCCGTGACCATCGGCCAGATTGCTGTTGCCTGTGCCCTCGGTTATCGCGACTTCCGTTTCGCCGAAATCGACTGGCGTGCATCCCATCCCAAACTCGCGACATGGTATGCGACCTTCGCGCAACGCAGTTCCATGACCGGGACCGATCCTGAGGCCCAGGGGTGACGTTGGAGGGGTTCTCCGCGGATGACGTGGTCAGACTGCTGGGCATGCAACCTCACCCGGAAGGGGGTCACTATATCGAGACCTTCCGTGATGGAGATGCCTCCCATCGCGGTGCCTGTTCGGCAATCTACTATCTGCTGCCGGCCGGAGAAGTTTCGGCCTGGCACCGGGTGATCGACACCGCCGAAATCTGGCACTGGTATGGCAGGGCACCTCTTGCGCTCTCGACGGCCGCACCCAACGGTCGGGCGCACACGATCGAACTGGGTAATGACCTTGGTGCCGGCCAGAGACCGCAGGCAGCAATCCCGGCGAATCACTGGCAAATGGCCGTGTCACGCGGCAACTGGACCCTTGTTGGCTGCACCGTATCGCCGGCGTTTGAATTCAAATATTGGGAGCTCGCACCCGCAGGCTGGGCGCCGGAAACGGCCTAACCGAACAGGTTGTAGATAAAGGGCGTGAACCCGAAACCGCTCAGCAACGCATAGATTCCGAAGCCAAGCAGGATCATCGCCGAAACCCGGTTCATCCAGGCCTGATAGGTTCCATCGACAAAAGGTCGCAAAATGCCCGCGGTGGTCGAAATCGCAATCCACCAGACTGCCGAACCCGCAAACACACCCACCACGAGGATCGAGGCATTGCCAACCGAAGCGCCGGCCTCTGTGATGCCCAACGTCGCCAGCAGACCGGCAAAGGCAATCAGGGTGATCGGGTTCGTCACTGCCAGCATGAAGGTCGAGACAAAATCCTTGACCAGGGAATGAGTGACCACCCGGTTTTCATTGACGTCATGTTTCGAGCTTCGCAGGGTGTGACCGCTTTTTCCCAAGAGCGTCCGCGCGGCGAGAACCAGAAGAATGACGCCGCCAACAATGCGCAGGTCCTCCTGATGGGCTTCGAGCCAGTCCTTGACCGCGCTGATGCCGAAGGCCGCAACAGCCCCGAACAGGGCATCGCCAAAAGCCGCACCAAGGCCCGACAAGAGACCATGCATGCGACCTTCAGCCAGTGTCCGCTGGACGCACAGCACCCCGACCGGCCCGACCGGCAGGGCGAGGAAAAATCCAAAAACGATGCCCTGTATCAGAATGTAGTCGGTCACGAACTGTCCGCTGGTTTGCCTATACTCACTTTGCCCTCACCCACGCGCGAGCCAGCTTGCACCCGTTCTTAGCAGATTCCCCGCGCATGCCAAATTACGCGCCACGGGGTTCGAGGGACCTGACCTCGAATTTCTGATCCGGAGATACAATTCCGGTCCGCGCAGCGACCAGTTCAAGTTCGGCACCATCACATCGGGCAGTCTGGGCGAAAACCCCATGCAGCCGTGCGGCACAATCCCCCAGCGCCGTAGCCGCATCACCAGTTTGCACATAATTCGCGGCAAACAAGGCTGCAACCAGGTCCCCGGCGCCATGGGGCGGTATCGTGAAGCCATAGCGTGAAGTCTCCACGCCCCATGCCGTTTCAGGCTCGATCGCCAGCATGGCGATGTGATCCGGCAAGCCACCCGGCATTGCGGCGCTGGTCACCAGAACACAACCACCCGGCTGCATGCGCGCGAGCAGATGCCGGGCCGCACGGATGACCTCTCCGGGAGCCGCCCCTTCAAGCGCGCCAGGCGTACAATCTGTCAGACATTCGAGTTCGAAGAGATTCGGGGTCAGAATATTCGCCGCGGGAAGTGCCACATCACGAAAAAATTCGGACAGTCCATCGGCGACATACGCACCGCTGTCACGATCCCCGATAACCGGGTCACAACAATACCGGACATCACTGCGGGTCGCACGAAACTGCGCCACGGTCTCCAGAACAGCCCTCCCGACGGGAACAGAACCTAGATATCCCGACAGGATCAGCTCACATCTCGCGTCCACTCCGCGTGGGATCAACCCGTTGAGAAGATCGCGAACCGTTTCGACTGGTAAAACCGCGCCGCTGGTTTCCCGGTAACCTGCATGGTTGGAGAGCACGGCCGTCGGCACCGTCCAAACGTCATGACCGAGCGTCTGCAGCGGAAATGCCACCGCAGCATTGCCTACATGACCGAAAGCCACGTGCGACTGGATTGAGAGAATTCCGACCATCGGCAACCTTCATGCGACGGAATCACGTCTGTACACAAGAATTCGTTTGACCGAAGCGAAACCGGCTTGATACCCGTGAAGTATACATTTGCCTGGATGCGGAGCCCGGTTCTGACGCCTGACAAAAAGCCCGGTGCCAAAGCACCGGGCTTTTTTTGTGGTCCAGTATAACCTGCGCCGAACTTGCAGCCGAAAAGCAGAAGGCGCCAGGTGCATGGACGCGGAGCCCTCAACGCCTGACGCCTTCCCGATCTTCCTGCGCCAGAGTTGCCCCCGGTGCTTCAGACCCTTTGCATCTACCAACGAAAGCTTCGTTCAGCTTCACCGATGGAACATACCCCTGGCCGATACGGTCCATCCGACGTCACTTCCGAACTTGGCGGTGTTTCCACCACCCTGTCCGCGTTCCCGAAGGAACCCGAAACCTTAGGTCCGGTCCTGCCACTGTGCCACCCCGTTCCAATCCAGCCACCCGGAGGCAGCCTTTTCATCCTGGTGCGCCATCTCTGAATTCCTGGCCGGCGAGAGCCTGGAGCAGAGCGCAACGGACATTCCTGCAAAATCAGGCCGAAGCCTGTTTCACCGACAGCATCCTCCGCGAACGGAAAACCCTGCCAGAACGACCGCCACCTGCGTGACGATACCTTCCCCGCCGTTTCACCCTGTCACGATCCGGTCGTCCGAAGACGGCCTGACGCGGCGCAGATGAACTGGCTTTGCCCGGCCTGCCCAAACACGGTTTCCCGCATCGGACACCCGGACGTTGTGACGAACCTCCACCGAGGGGAGTGGTTCCGAAGAACCCTGTTCGTCTGCTGACTTCCCCCATCTTCATGCAATGACCTTACGGCCTTCACTCGAATCCGGCGTCCCGCCTCAATCCTCCGGTGCGGCCCCTCGGGGTCCGCTCCGCAATGCCTGAACCCCCACGAACGGTGATTCCGGCCTGACGAGAGACACGTCAACACGCCAATAAATGCGCCATTATGTTCGGCCGCCCGGGCACCGGCGAGCAACGCGCAATCACGACTGAAAGAGAGATTTCTGTGCAAAACTCGGGACACTGATCACAATCCCTCCACAGGTTTTCCACATCCGGACCGCGCGAGCCGTGGCCGGACATCAGAATTCGTCAAACATTTCCCTGAAATCCAAGGACCTGGGCCCGCTGTGACATTGACGAACCGGTACGGGCAGGTTACATCCAAACCTCTTCGTCATCTTGGTCTGGCAGAACTGACCGCCGGAACGCAGATGGTAACCAAAGCTTCGAGATCGGCTGGTTTCTTCCGATCTTTGTTTTACAGACAGGGGGTCTCATGGCGACCGACAACAGACCGCTCTCCCCGCATCTGCAGGTCTATCGGCCACAGCTGACCTCGGTGCTGTCGATTACCCATCGGGCGACGGGTGTCGCGCTGGCGGTGGGGACAATTGTTCTGGTCTGGTGGCTTGTCGCCGCCGGCGCGGGCCCCGACTACTTCGTCTATGTCCAGGGGATCATGGGGTCTTGGCTTGGCCTGCTGATCCTTTTGGGATTTTCCTGGGCGGTTTTCTTTCATCTGTGCAACGGCATCCGGCATCTGTTCTGGGACGCCGGCTATGGCTTCGAGCTTGAAACCGCCTACAAGTCCGGTTGGGCGACCGTCGCGGGTTCCGTTGTGCTGACAGCCGTGGCCTGGGCCATCGGGCTCGCGGGCTAGCCGGGAAGGAATGCCGATATGAGTGACAAGAGCATGCGAACCGATCTCGGCCGAGTGCGCGGCATGGGCTCCGCAAAGGAGGGCGTCCATCACTGGTGGATGCAGCGCCTGACCGCCATCGCGCTGGTTCCCCTGATCCTCTGGTTCGTCGCCTCGGTGGCCGGCCTCGCCGGCGCCGGACACGCCGAAACGGCGGAATGGTTGGCGCAACCCCTGGTGGCCATCGCCGTGATCCTGATGGTCGTCGCGACCCTCTATCACGCCGCGCTCGGCGTCCAGGTGGTCGTCGAGGATTACATCCATCACGAGGGCTGGAAATTCTGCTGGCTCATCACGATGAAATTCATCTTCCTAGTACTCGGCGTCGGTGCCGTGTTCTCCGTGCTCAAGCTCGCCCTATAGGATACAAGACCATGAAATCATACGAGATCGTCGATCATACCTATGACGTCGTCGTGGTCGGGGCCGGCGGCGCCGGTCTGCGCGCCACCCTGGGCATGACCCTGGAAGGGCTGAAGACCGCGTGCATCACCAAGGTCTTTCCGACCCGCTCCACACCGTGGCCGCCCAGGGCGGGATCGCGGCCGCGCTCGGCAATATGGGCGAGGACGAACTGGCGCTGGCACATGTACGACACCGTCAAGGGCTCGGACTGGCTGGGCGACCAGGACGCCATCGAATACATGTGCCGCGAGGCCGTCCCGGCGGTGATCGAGCTGGAGCATTACGGCGTGCCCTTCTCGCGCACCGAAGAAGGCAAGATCTATCAGCGCCCGTTCGGCGGCCATGACCACGGATTACGGCGAAGGCACCGGCCCAGCGCGCCTGCGCGGCGGCCGACCGCACCGGCCACGCGATGCTGCACACGCTCTATCAGCAGTGCCTGCGCAACACGCGGAATTCTATATCGAGTATTTCGCCATCGACCTGATCATGGACGAGACGGCGAGTGCCGGGCGTGTCATGGCCTGGAACATGGACGACGGCACCATGCACCGCTTTCAGGCGCACAAGACGGTGCTGGCGACCGGCGGATATGGCCGCGCCTATTTCTCCTGCACCTCGGCGCATACCTGCACCGGCGATGGCAACGGCATGGTGCGCGCGCCGGCCTGCCGCTGCAGGATATGGAGTTCGTGCAGTTCCACCCGACCGGCATTTACGGCGCAGGCTGCCTGATCACCGAGGGCGCGCGCGGCGAAGGCGGCTATCTCACCAATTCCGAAGGTGAACGCTTCATGGAGCGTTATGCGCCGACCGCCAAGGATCTGGCGTCCGCGACGTGGTCAGCCGCTCGATGACGATCGAGATCCGCGAAGGCCGCGGCGTCGGCGCGAACAGCGATCACATCATTCTGCATCTCGAGCATCTGGACCCGGACGTGCTGGCGAACTGCGCTGCCGGGCATCTCCGAGACCGCGACGCATCTTCGCCGGCGTCGACGTCACCAAGGAGCCGATCCCGGTGCTGCCGACCGTGCATTACAACATGGGCGGCATCCCGACCAATTATCACGGCGAGGTGCTCGCCCCGACCGCCGAGCGATCCGGACCGGTCTGCCCGGGCCTGATGGCGATCGGCGAGGCGGCCTGCGTTTCGGTGCATGGCGCCAACCGGCTGGGCTCCAACTCGCTGCTCGATCTGGTGGTGTTCGGCCGCGCGGCCGGCCTACGCGCTGGCCGAGACCGTGCCCAAGGGCGAGCAGCAAAGCCACTGCCCGGCGATGCCGGCGACAACGCGGTCGCCCGGCTCGACACGTTCCGCAACGCCAAGGGCGATACGGCGACGGCCGAATCGCGCGTCTCGACATGCAGCGCGCCATGCAAATCACTGCGCGGTGTTCCGCACCGATGAGCTGCTGGACGAAGGCGTGACGCAAGATCAGAGCATGCCTCGGGCATGCGAGGATCTGTCGGTCAACGACCGCTCGCTGATCTGGAACTCGGACCTGGTGGAGACGCTGGAGCTGGACAACCTGATGGCCAGGCGATCGGTCACCATGATCTCGGCCGAATCGCGCAAGGAAAGCCGCGGCGCCCATGCGCGCGAGGACTTATCCGGATCGCGACGACGAGAAATGGATGAAGCATACGCTGGCCTGGTATCGAAGACCAAGGCGACGTCGACCTACCGCCCGTGCACACTGACACCCTGACCAACGAGGTCGAGTACATCGCGCCGCAAGGCGCGCGTCTACTAAGCCGCTGGCAGACGGCATAAGAGGAAGAAACCCATGGCTGAATTCTCGCTGCCGAAGAACTCCAAGGTCAAGACGGGCAAGAAGGCATACCCGGCGACGCCAAGACCGCGGACCTTCAAGGTCTACCGCTGGTCGCCGGACGACGACGAGAACCCGCAGGCTCGATACCTTCAGTCGACATGGACGAATGCGGCCCGATGGTTCTGGACGCGCTGATCAAGATCAAGAACGAGATCGACTCGACCCTGACCTTCCGGCGCTCCTGCCGCGAGGGGATTTGCGGGTCCTGCGCGATGAACATCGACGGCACCAACACGCTGGCCTGCACCAAGGCCATCGACGAGATGCAAGGGCGACGTGCCGTCTATCCGCTGCCCCATCATGCCGGTGGTCAAGGACCTGGTGCCGGACCTGAAGCACGTCTACGCCCAGCTCGCCTCGGTCGAGCCGTGGCTCAAGACCGACACCACCGCCGCCCGACCCGCGAGCGCCTGCAATCG
>CALSML010000025.1 GCA_943787445.1 uncultured Alphaproteobacteria bacterium | reverse complement strand
ATATCGAGAGGCCGACCAGTTTCTTGATCATGTTGCCATGGGCAACCACGATGTAGAGACCGCCCACCAGCAGAAAAACCGTCACCCAGTAATTGAGGTCGGCGAGGATCGTGGTCATTCCTCACCTTCCTCGGCGGCCGCGGCATCGGCCTCATCGGCAAGCCCGCCAAACCCATAGAAAATGGCCAGCATGGTGGATGCCACGGTGATGAACACGCCCGCCTCCACAATCAGAATACCCAGATGCTGTCCATCGCCCGGATCGGCTCTCAACGGGGAATAGTTCAGATAGTTCTCGCCCAGCATTAAGCCGAGGACGCCGGTGCCGGCAAAAATCAGAACCCCCAGCGGGACCATTACCTGAACCACCGTTGTCGGGATCACGTGCTGGGCTGCGGGAATGCCGAAGATCATGCCATAGAGAATGATCGCACCCGCGGCCGCCACGCCCGCCTGAAACCCGCCGCCGGGGCCGTAATCTCCATGGAACTGGACATAGAAGGCGAAAATCAGAATCGCGGGAAGCAACAGCTTCGCCACCACGCGCAGAATGATCGTATCGCGCATCATATCGCGTCATCCTTCGGATCCTGCAGCGGATCGGCGTTTTCGCGGCGGCGGCGAAGGCCCGAGGCCAACAGGATCAGCACGCCAATCCCGGCGGTGAAGATCACTGTGACCTCGCCCAGCGTGTCATAGCCGCGATAGCTGGCCAGCACGGCGGTGACGATGTTGGGTGAATGGGTCTCGTGCTCGGCGTTCTCGATGTAATAGGGCGCGACATGCTGATTCTGCGGCGCGTTGGCCTCGCCGAAGGGCGGCAGGTCCAGCGTGCCATAGACCAGTGCCCCACCGGTCAGCAGACACACAAAAAGCGGAATATACGGCTTGTGGCGCAGGGGTGCTTCGCGGGTTTTGGTCAGATGCAGCACAGCAAGCAGCAGCACCGTCGACATGCCGGCGCCGACAGCCGCCTCGGTCATGCTGACATCAACGGCATCGAGGATCACCATCACGGTTGCCATAAGAAAGCTGTAGACGCTTCCGAGCATGACCACGGCGAAGAGATTGTGGGCTCGGATGATGCCCACCACCGTGATCACCATCAGCAGCAGCAAAACGGTGTTAATCAGGAGTTCGACGACTCGTCCTCCCCTGCAATGTGACCGCCGGTCTTATCATGATCGAGTTTCGGCAGAATCCCCGCATGCAGCGCGGCCTGCGCCAGCGCATGGGTGGCGACCGGCGCGGTCAGCAGTATGAGTGCGGCGATGATGATCAGCTTGGCGGCCACAAGCGTGAATCCGGCCTGCAGTATCAGCCCGAGAATGATCCCGCCCATACCCAGGGTTTCGATCACCGAGACGGCGTGCAGCCGCGTGTAGACATCCGGCATCCGCAGCATGCCCAGACCGCCGATCAGGCAGAACGCGCCGCCGGCGAGAAGAAAAACCCAGCTCAGAATGTCGAGCACCATCTCCATGCGCCTAGTCCTTTGCCTGCGCCGGATTCAACGGCTCGGCCATCTTGAAATAGCGCAGCACGGCAATCGTGCCGATCAGGTTGAGCAGCGTGTAGAGTATGCCAATGTCCAGAAACTCCGGGCGCCCTGTGACAAAGCCGATCAGCGCGAGGGTCAGAACGGCGAGCGAGCCCACGGTATTGCCGGCCAGGACACGATCGAACAGGGACGGCCCCAGAATGGCGCGCGCGAGAACCATGCCAATGGTGACCAGCACCGCGATGGTGGCGACGGCGAACATCATCATAACGCGCCCTCCCCCTCGAAGCGCGACACCACGCGATCCATATGACCTTCGGCCAGATCTTCCGCCCCGTCGCGGGTGATCGCATGGACCGTAATCTCGTCATCCTCGAGCTCCACAGAGACCGTACCCGGTGTCAGGGTGATGGAATTGGCATAGGTCACAATGCCAACGGCAGATTTTTGACTGGCGCGGACATTGATCAGGGTCGGACTGATCGGCAGCTTGGGCGACAGGATGATCTTCGACACATCCGTGCCGGCCTTGATGATCTCCCAGATCAGCCAGGGCCAGAACCAGACCGCCCGGCCCAGCAAATAGATCGGGTGGCCCTCCTTGTCGAGCAACTCCATGCGCGAGGCCAACAACGCAACGCCGAAGGAGCAGACGGCACCAATCACCATCAGCATGACGGTGTAGTGTCCCGACAGCACCAGCCAGAAGGCGTAGATAACGACGACTGCACTCGCAAAATAAAGCAGGTGACGCCCCTAAAGCCGAAGACGGCAAACAGATTTGCGAGGGATCCCGATGATGTTTCATCAGACCCGGCACCGAATTGAATTCCGGTTGCCTTCGCCCTCTTCCCAAAGTTTTCACTGGTCATACTATTCCGCCGCAAACCGCGCAAGACAGGACCGGTGGACGACCGTCATTATTGCAAGATTTTCATGCCAGAAAGTCCGAAATAACCATTTCTCACACTTGCCGCATCCGCGCGCGCTCCATATGTTGCGCTCAGACAGAAGCAACCCAATCACTGAAGGTCTATGACCATGGAAATGTCGGGTGAATACAAGATCAATGCCTCACGCCAGCAAGTCTGGGACTCATTGAACGATCCGGAAATACTCAAGCAGTCCATCCCGGGTTGCGAAGAGATCGAACAATCCTCTCCCACCCAGATGGCGGCCAAAGTCACTGCCAAGGTCGGCCCGGTGAAGGCCAAATTCGCCGGTGAGGTCGAACTCAGCGATCTGGATCCGCCAAACAGCTACCGCATTTCGGGTGAAGGCAAAGGCGGCGCCGCGGGATTCGCCAAAGGCGGCGCAAACGTCGTTCTTGAAGAAGACGGTGACGGCACCATTCTCAAATACGAAGTCGATGCCCAGGTTGGTGGCAAATTGGCCCAACTGGGTGCACGCCTGATCGACGGCACGGCTAAGAAAATGGCCTCGCAATTCTTCGAAAACTTCGCCGCCGCCGTTGAAGACGGCAACACAAACGCCGATAAACCGGCCTCCGAACCGGAGTCCGCTGTACCGGCAGCGCCGGCCGGGGCGAGTGCTGCGGACACATCCGCCATGGCTCAGGTCGGCATGGGAACGTGGATTGTGGGCGCCATCGTGACTGCGGTCGTTCTGGTTGCCTTGCTGAGTTAAAATTTTATTCTGGAAATCCGCCAAATTCATGAGCCTGTGCCTTGACGCATGAGCTCACGCGGATGAAACTCGGTTGAGTTTCTATTTTGATCTACTGCCCTGATAAAAAGGGCAGATGGGGAACGCTCTCCGGGGCGATCCAACAGAGGGAGGATTGTTATGCCCACCATATCCATGACGGTGAACGGAAAGTCTGTTTCGGCCGAAGTCGAGGCGCGGACGCTTCTTGTTCAGTATCTTCGTGAAAGTCTTGGTCTGACCGGCACCCATGTCGGTTGCGATACCAGCCAGTGCGGCGCATGCGTTGTTCACGTCAACGGCGAATCCCTGAAGTCCTGCACCATGCTGGCAGCTCAGGCCGAGGGCGCTGATGTGACCACCATCGAAGGCCTGGCCAATGGTGATGAACTGCATCCGATGCAGGAAGCCTTCCGAGAGAACCATGGTCTGCAGTGCGGTTTCTGCACGCCGGGCATGGTCATGAGTGCCCTGGATTTGGTTCAGAAGAACGCTGACCCCAGTGAACGTGAAGTTCGTGAATGGCTTGAGGGCAACCTCTGCCGCTGCACCGGCTACCACAATATCGTTAAATCCATTCTCGCCGGCGCCAAAGCCCTACGAGGATAAAACCATGTCGGAAACCGGGATCGGTGTTGCCATCAAACGCGTTGAGGATCTTCGCTTCCTCACTGGTAACGGCCACTATACGGACGATATCAATCAGCCTGACCAGAGCCATGCATGGATTCTGCGCTCGCCGCATGCCCATGCAAAGCTGAATGCCGTCGACACGACAAAGGCCGAATCAGCCCCCGGTGTCATTGCCATATTCACCGGCGTGGACATGGCGGCCGATGGCGTCGGCGGCCTGCCCTGCGGCTGGCAAATCCACAACAAGGACGGCTCCCCCATGGCCGAGCCGGGGCATCCGCCCCTCGCGGTCGACAAGGTGCGTCATGTGGGCGATCAGATCGCAATCGTGATTGCTGAAACCCGTGATCAAGCCCGCGATGCGGCCGAATTGATTTCCGTGGACTACGGTATTCTGGACGCTGCAATCAATATGGACGCGGCACTGGCCGGAACAACGCTCGTGCATGACGATGTTCCAAACAATCGTTGCTTCGACTGGGAAATCGGCGACAAGGACGCGACAGATGCCGCGTTCGGCAATGCCGACCATGTCGTCTCCATTGATCTGGCGAACAACCGCCTGATCCCAAATGCCATGGAGCCCCGCGCGGCGATCTCCGAATTTGATCGCACAACCGGGCGATACACTCTCTATACGACGACCCAAAATCCACACGTCATTCGCCTCCTGATGGGCGCATTCGTGCTGAACATACCCGAACACAAGCTGCGCATCGTGGCGCCTGATGTTGGCGGCGGGTTCGGGTCCAAGATTTTTCACTATGCCGAAGAAGCGATCCTGACTTGGGCCGCGGCCAAGGTGCACCGCCCGATCAAATGGACGGCGGAACGTTCGGAATCCTTCGTGACCGATGCCCATGGGCGTGATCACGAAACCCATGCCGAACTTGCACTCGACAAGGACGGAAAGTTCTTGGGCTTGCGGCGTCGCGACCAAGGCCAATGTGGGGCGCTTACCTCTCAACCTTCGGCTCGAGCGTCCCGACCTATCTCTACGCGACACTTCTGGCGGGTGTGTACACGACACCGGCGATTTATGCCGAAGTGCAGACCGTATTCACCAACACTGTCCCGGTGGGATGCCTATCGCGGCGCAGGCCGTCCGGAATGCACCTATCTTCTCGAACGGCTGGTTTCAAAAGCCGCCCGTGATCTCGGCTTCGACCCGGTTGAGCTGCGGCAGAAAGAACATGATTCAGGCCGACCAGTACCCCTATCAGACACCGGTCGCGCTCCAGTACGATTGTGGGGATTCCCCGGCGACATTCGCAAGCGCCCTAAAGGCATCCGACTATGATGGTTTCGCTGCCCGACGTGATGCGGCTGCGAAAAACGGCAAGTTGCGTGGTATTGGCATCTCCACCTATGTCGAGGCCTGCGGGATTGCACCCTCGGCTGTCGCAGGCGCTCTGGGCGCTCGCGCCGGTCTCTATGAATCCGCTTCAGGTGCGGGTGCATCCAACCGGCTCGGTCACGCTCTATACAGGCACTCACAGCCATGGTCAGGGTCACGAAACGACCTTTGCCCAGCTCGTCTCCGAAAGCTTCGGTCATCCCCGTGGACCAGATTGAGGTCAGCCATGGCGACACGGATCAGGTCCAGTTCGGCATGGGCACCTATGGATCACGCTCCCTGGCCGTTGGCGGCCCGGCGATCCTGAACGCCTGCAACAAGGTCATCGACAAGGCAAAGAAGATCGCGGCGCACATCATGGAAGCCGATGTCCTCCGATATCGAATTTGCAAATGGCAAGTTCACGGTTGCGGGAACGGACAAGGAAATGGCCTTCGGCGAAGTCTCGCTGGCCGCCTATGTCCCCCACAATTATCCGATCGAGGAGATCGAGCCAGGTCTGGATGAAAACGCATTCTATGACCCGCTCAACTTCAGCTTCCCCCGGGCGGCGCGCATATCTGCGAAGTCGAAATCGACCCTGAAACCGGCAATATCGACGTGATCGGGTTCACTGCGGTTGACGATGTCGGCCGGGTGGTCAATCCGATGATCGTCGCCGGCCAGGTACATGGCGGCCTTGCTCAGGGCGTTGGTCAGGCTGTGCTGGAGGGCTGCGTCTATGATGATGACGGGCAGCTTCTGACAGGCTCCTACATGGACTACACCATGCCGCGGGCAGACGATCTGCCGAATTTTGATGTCGCCACCCAGAGCGTCATGGGTGCATCCAACCCGCTCGAAGTGAAGGGCGTGGGTGAAGTGGGCGCGATCGGATCACCACCAGCGGTGGTCAACGCGATTCTTGACGCATTGGCGCCTCTTGGCGTCGAAAATATTTCCATGCCTGCCACACCCAATCGGGTCTGGCAGGCTATTCAAGCATCTAGTGTCCGCCAGGCGGCGGAATAACGTCTGGCGAGGGAGATAGACGATGTACCAGTTCAATTATCAGAAGGCCGGTTCTCAGGATGATGCGGTTAGCGCATTGTCCTCAGCAGAGGACGGTAAATTCCTTGCCGGTGGCATGACCCTGATCCCCACCCTGAAGATGCGTCTGGCGCAGCCTTCGAATCTCGTCGATCTTTCGGGTATTGACGGCCTTGTCGGCATTGAAGATGGCGGTGACTCGATCACCATCGGAGCGATGACCCGGCATGTCGAAGTGGCCTCGTCCGATGTCGTCGGCATTAAGATCCCGGCCCTGCAGCGTCTTGCCGGCAATATCGGCGATCCGCAGGTGCGCAATCGCGGGACCATTGGTGGCTCCATTGCCAACAACGATCCGGCCGCCGATTATCCGGCCGCTGTACTGGCCCTCAACGCAACCGTGATCACCAACAAGCGTGAAATCGCTGCAGATGATTTTTTCGACGGCATGTTTGCCACCAATCTCGAAGAAGACGAGCTGGTCACGGCCATCCGTTTCCCAGTTCCCGAAAAGGCCGGTTACGCCAAATTCCCGAACCCAGCTTCGCGCTATGCGCTGGTTGGTGTGATGGTGGCCCAGACCGGCGGTGAGACCCGCGTGTCCGTCACCGGCGCCGGTCAGGACGGTGTGTTCCGCGCTGGCGAGATCGAATCCGCCCTTTCAGGCAGCTGGAGTGCCGATGCGGCCAAGGGCGTGAAAATGTCCGATGACGATCTCAACTCCGATATTCATGCATCTGCGGAATATCGCGCCCATCTGATTTCGGTGATGGCCAGCCGCGCGGTCGACGCTGCCAGCTGACTCAACGGATGATCCCTGTTTAAAGCGGCCGGGGCAATGCTCCGGCCGTCTTTGTTCCCCGGTTTGGCTCCATTGGGCTATATCAATACCGAACACTTCACATTCCGGCAGGTTGCCGTCTGTCGGCACCCCACCGCACGGAATACACAAACACGCAGACCAGGCGAATTATCTTGAGCAACATTCCTGAAAACGTTGAAGACACTCTCAAACTTCTCGGGTTGGGCAACTACGTGTCTGATCGCAGCCTGGCCACGGCGGTCCACCTGTCGCTCCAGCTTGGTCGCCCCCTCTTCCTCGAAGGTGAGGCGGGTGTCGGCAAGACCGAGATCGCCAAGGTCCTGTCCGAGACCCTCGGCCGCAAGCTGGTGCGCCTACAATGTTACGAAGGCCTGGATGTAGCGTCCGCCGTTTATGAGTGGAACTACTCCTCCCAGATGATCGAAATCCGCATGGCCGAGGCCGAAGGGGTCAAGGATCGCGATCAGCTCGGGAACGACATATTCTCCGACAAGTTCCTGATCCGACGCCCCCTGCTGCAGGCGCTCGAACCGTCCGACGGCGGCGCCCCGGTTCTGCTGATCGATGAACTCGACCGGACCGATGAAGCCTTCGAGGCCTATCTCCTCGAAGTGTTGTCCGACTTCCAGATCACCATTCCGGAAATCGGAACCGTCAAAGCGGCCGAAACCCCCATTGTCATCGTTACCTCGAACCGGACACGTGAAATTCACGATGCCCTGAAGCGCCGTTGTTTTTACTACTGGGTCGACTATCCCGACGCGGAACGCGAACTGGAGATTCTGGCAATCAAGGCCCCGCAGGCAAACGAGGAACTGTCCCGTCAGGTGGTCGAATTCGTGCAGCGCCTGCGCGCCATGGACCTCTTCAAGGTTCCTGGTATTGCCGAGACGATCGACTGGGCCTCGGCCCTGCATCAGCTCGACATCATCGAGCTCACACCCGATGCCATCGACGACACTTTGGGAGTCCTGCTGAAGTATCAGGATGACATCGCCAAAATTCGTGGCAGCGAAGCCTCAAAAATCCTCGACGAGGTCAAGAGCGAGATCGCGACCGCGCAGCTGGCATCCGGCTGACCCGTGTCCGAGAAGGCCATCCCCGACGAGGCACGGCCGGCCCTGAATGCCAAGGCCAGGCTCGACAAACTCGACAATGTCGAGGATGTGGATGCGGGGAAAATTGCGACCAACATCATGCATTTCGCGCGCGTTCTGCGATCTGCCGGACTGCCGGTTGGCCCCGGCAAGGTGATCGAAGGCATCAAGGCTGTCGAAACCATCGGAATCGACAATCGCGAGGATTTCTATTGGGCCCTGCACGCGGTGTTTGTGAATCGCCGCGATCAGCGTGAAATCTTCGATCAGGCCTTCCACATTTTTTGGCGCAATCCGAAACTGCTCGAACGCATGGCCTCGCTGGTGCTGCCCTTCCTTTGTCGATCCCGAGGCCCAGCAACAAGCCGAGGAGATGAACCGACGCCTTGCTGAGGCACTCAAGCAGAAATCCGCCCGACCACGCCCGGAGAGGGCGAAGGCAATGGCGAAGAGGAAGACCCCGATATCACCGTGGATGCGGTGATGGACCTGGTCTGCCAACGAGGTCCTGCAGGAAACCGACTTCGAAAAAATGTCCAGCGAAGAACTGGAAGCAGCCAAACGCGCCATCGCCCGTATTGCGCCTTCCGATCATGGAAGTGCCCACCACGCCGCTTCAAACCTGATTCCGGCGGTCGCCGTATCGACATGCGGAACACCCTGCGTGCCGCGATGCGGGGCGGCGGGGCATCGATTCCACTGCAGTTCCGCAAGCGCAAACGCCGCCATCCTCCACTCGTCGTGCTGTGCGACATTTCCGGATCGATGAGCCGCTATTCACGCATGGTGCTGCATTTCATGCACGCCATCACCAATGACCGGGACCGGGTGCACACGTTCCTTTTTGGGACGCGCCTGACAAATGTGACCCGTCAGCTTCGCAACAAGGATGTGGACGAGGCCCTCGACAAGGTCGGGGAAGCGGTTGATGACTGGTCCGGGGGAACCCGGATCGGGCACTCGCTGCACGATTTCAACACCAACTGGTCGCGACGTGTCCTGGGACAGGGTGCCGTGGTCCTGTTCATCAGCGACGGACTGGATCGGGACGCCGCCGATGGCCTGGAACGCGAAATCGAGCGCCTGCACATGTCCTGTCGCCGCTTGATCTGGCTGAACCCGCTCTTACGTTATGATCGTTACGAACCGAAATCACTGGGTGCGCAGGCCTTGCTCCCCCATGTCGACGAATTCCGTTCAATCCACAATCTTGATAGCTTGGAGCAATTGTCCGAAGTTTTGACGAAGCCCGCTCTCGACAAGGGATTTGGACACAACCCATGGCAGGAGGCAGCCGAATGAGCAAATCCGCGATTGATCTACAGGCCCTCGACCACGACGATGTGGTCGAGAAGGCCGCAGCCTGGCGCGCCGCCGGCAAGGGCGTGGCCATTGCCACCGTCGTCAGCACCTGGGGCTCCTCCCCGCGCCCCACGGGCAGTCAGCTGGCCGCGGATGAGGACGGCAACATGGTTGGCTCCGTCTCCGGCGGCTGTATCGAAGGTGCCGTGGTCCATGAAGCACGCGAAGTGATGCAGGATGGCAAACCGCGTCTGCTCGCTTTCGGGGTTTCCGACGAAATGGCCTGGGAAGTCGGTCTGGCCTGCGGCGGCAAGGTCGAAGTCTGGGTCGAGAGGGTCGACTGAGCCGCCATGCGCCCGGATACCCTCAAAAGCCTCCTTGCCGCCCGCGAAGCCAAGCGACCGGTTGCCCTTGTGTCCAACCTTGAATCCGGCGCGCAGTCGCTGGTCTACCGAGATGCCGTTGAAGGCAGCTTAGATCTCGATGAGGCGATTGTTGCCTCCGCCCGCACCGCACTGCGCGACGACAAGAGCGGTCGCGCCGATGCCTACGGCACGCCACTGTTTGTACAGGTCTTCAATCCGCCCAAACGGATGATCATTGTGGGTGCCGTTCACATCGCCCAGCCCCTGATGACGCTGGCGCAGACCTCGGGCTATGAGGTTGTCATCGTCGACCCGCGCGGGGCCTTCGCGACCCGGGACCGCTTCCCGGGGGTAACCCTGAGCGAGGACTGGCCGGATGAAGCCCTCGAAACGCTCCGAATCGACAACCGTACAGCCGTGGTCACCCTGACCCATGATCCAAAGCTCGACGATCCGGCACTACATGTCGCCCTGCGATCGGAGGCCTTCTATATCGGCTCTCTGGGAAGCCGTAAGACCCATGGACGCCGCGTCGAACGGTTGACCGAGGACGGCTACACCGAAGAAGAAATTGCGCGCATTCATGCACCGGTTGGCCTCTCCATCAATGCAAAGAGCCCGGCCGAGATCGCCATCTCGATCATGGCGCAGATCACCCAAGTCCTGCGGGCCGAATGAAGTTCGGGCCGCTTCCCGTATCTGACGCACTCGGCACGATGCTGGTACATGGCCAGACCATCGCAGGACAACGTTTTCGAAAAGGTCAGGTGCTCAGCCAGAACGATCTGGATCAGCTGTCACAGGCGGGAATCGAGGAAGTCACCGTCGCGCAGTTTGAACCTGATGACGTCGACGAGAACACAGCTGCCCCGGCGTCTTGCCGATGCGTCCACAGGTTCGGGCGTTCGGGCGGGTATCGAAGGCACGGGCCGGGTCAATATCTTCGCCGCAGCCAACGGGCTGATCCAGATCGACGCCGATGCCGTCAATCGCATCAATGGGATCGACGAGGGCATCACCATCGCCACCCTCCGGCCGCTGGACCGGGTCGAAACCGATCAGGTCGTCGCCACCGTCAAAATTATTCCCTTTGCAGTCACCGAAGCCAGTCTGCAGCGTGCCGAAGCCGCCGCACAGGACGTCATCGCCGTTCGTCCCTATCGATCCCGGAATGTGGCCCTGGTCCAGACCTCCCTGCCCGGTCTGAAACCAAGTGTCAGCGACAAGACCATTGAGGTCATTCGCAACCGGGTTGAGTCCATGGGCTCAACCCTGACCAGCAGCCGGATTGTTTCCCATGACATGGCGGGCATTACCACCTGCCTCGATCAGGCGCGGAATGACGGCGCCGAGATCATTCTTGTGGTTGGAGCTTCGGCAACCGTGGACCGGCTCGACGAAATCCCGGTGGCCATCGAAAACGCCGGTGGAAAGATCGATCATTTCGGGATGCCGGTGGATCCGGGGAACCTCCTCGTCGTCGCCCATATCGGCGATGTACCCATTCTGGCGCTCCCGGGTTCAGCGCGCTCACCACGGCCAGGTGGCAACGATCTGATCCTCGAACGCATCATGGCAGATATTCCCGTTTCAAGCGCCGATATCATGAGCATGGGTGTGGGCGGCCTGATGAAGGAAATCCCCTCGCGTCCGTTGCCCCGCACCACAGCAGCCCCGCGGCGTGAGCGCGACAGCCAGTCGGCGCCCCGCTATGCCGCCGTCATTCTGGCCGGCGGCCAGTCACGTCGCATGGGAGACATCAACAAACTGCTGATCGCGGTCGATGGCAAACCCATGGCCCGCCATGCGATCGAGGCGGCCCAGGCCGCCGGTGCCGATCCGGTCATCGTCGTCACCGGCCACGCCGCGGACGAGGTGCGTGACGCGCTGGGTGCAGATGTCACCTATGCCCACAACCCGGATTTCGAACAGGGCCTGAGCACATCGCTGCGCACCGGTATCAGCGCAGTACCCGTGAGTTGCGACGGGGCGATTGTCGCCCTAGGCGACATGCCGCGCATTATGCCGGCGCATATCACCCGGATTATGCAGGCCCACGACCCGGATGAAGGGCATGTCATTTGTGTTCCCACCTGGAATGGAAAACGCGGTAATCCCTGTACTCTGGGACCGTCGGTTCTTCGATGACATGACGGCGCTTGGCGGCGATGTCGGTGCCAAGCACCTGATTGGCGAAAATACAGACCTCGTGATCGAGGTTCCGATCGAAGACGATGCGGTCGTTGTGGATGTGGATTCGCCCGAAGCACTCGCCCGGCTTGCGGCATCGGGGCATGGGGATTGGCAAATGAAGTTTTTGATCGTTCTGGCATTTGCCATGCTTGTCACACTGGGCATTGTCCCGCCTGGGACTGATCGCGCCGAGGCCCAGTCACGGTCGAAAACCGAATGTACCGTGCTGAGGGTGTGGAGTTCTACCGCCAGCGCAACTACGGCCAGGCCCTGCGCTGCTGGGAGGAAACCGCCCGACACGGCAATTCTGCCGCTCAGTGCAACATTGCGCGCATGTACGGGCTTGGAGAGGGTGTACCCCACAACAAGATGGAAGCCTATAAATGGATGACCATCGCCAGCCGCGCCGGCAGACCGGAAGCGACCAAGGTTCTGTCCAGCCTTAAAAAACAGATGTCGCCAGAAGAAATTGCGGATGCCGAACCCCGCATTCGGCATGTCTACACCGAAGGCCGCCGTTAGTCCTCATCATCGAGGAGCGCAGAGCTCATTTCCTGCGCCCGTCACAAGAACCGCAAGATTGGCTTTGTAGCCTTGCTCGGCACGCATCATGTCAAAAAATGCATTCGGCGGATCGGTGTCACGGCGTGGTGCCACGGTATCGACCCGCTTCGTCGCCACACCAGCGGTGACCACCTCCGTTGCAGCCGTATCGAATTTTCGTGCGCTGGCCTGCAATCCGACGGCTGCGATTTTCATCGATCTGATCATCGTCATCCTCTCTCAAACAGAGATGGCGTGAGGATCGACAAATGAACAGTCCAATCAATCGGCCTTTGAGATAATTTCAAGCGACCGGGACGAAAACCCAGCCGTGCCATGCAACGCGGCGGGGCCTGTATTCGTGATGAACCGAGGGTTCGATCTACCAGTTGGCCTTACTTGTCTGGCCGCCTGAGGCTATGGCCTTGCGCAGATCGTCGAGCTCTTCGCATCCGCTGGGGCAAAGTTTCTCCAGCTTCGCGAGCATCTCTTCAGCTTTCGGACGACGGTCCGTCTCCAGATAAAGTTCGCCGACATATTCCAGCGCTCCCTTGTGATCCGGGTTCAACCGCAGCGCGCGCTTATAGTTGGATTCAGCGCGGTTGAAGGCCTTTGATTTGCGATAGCTGTAGCCCAGCAGATTGTAGGCATCTGCCTCGCGTGGATTGGTTTCCACAATCCCGTTCAGGACGCTTATCGCATCGCTGTAACTTTTCTTGCGGATCAACTCTTCGGCACTGGCCAGCTGAGCACGGACCTCTTGAGAGGTCAGTTCGGTGGTGGTGGAGGTTCCGGCGGCAAATGCCCCGCCAGCCCCGAATACCAAGAATGAAGCGACAATTGCAGACGCGATACGTGCACCCATAGATGAGTTCTCGCGGCCATTGGCCGGGGCCCCCGCACAGCCCCTGTTCACTTTTGTCCAGACGCGACCCCCCTTAAAGAAGTTTCGGCATCTTTGGCGCATGCTACCCTTTCGCTATAGATAGAGGACAAATGGAATCCATTCAACATCGTGTCAGCATCCGACCCTACAAAGTCCTCTGTTTCGAGAAAAAACCCCAGAAAGCGGGGAATTCCCGTAACGAAAGCGAGGTCTTCGGCTCGGTAGCGGGCTTATTCTGTTTGCATTCGTCATCATCCATCTCGCGAATCATGCGCTGGGGCTGATCTCGCTGGAAGCCATGGAGGCCGGGCGGCGAGTATTTCCTGCTCCTCTGGCGCAATCCCGTTGGAACGACGCTTTTTGTCGGCTCCCTGATGACCCATGCCGCGTTCGCGCTTTATGCCGTGTATTCGCGCCGCCGACTGAAAATGTCGATCGGCGAAGCCTTGCAGCTGATTTTGGGTTTTGCGGCCCCCATTCTGCTGGTCAGCCATGTTCTTGGCACCCGCGCCGCAATGCAGCTCTACGGCACCGAAGATACCTACGCCTATGTGCTTCTTGCACTCTGGGTCGACAACCCGATGGGCGGCCTGCAACAAGCTGCGGCAACGATTATCTTGTGGGTACATGCCTGTATCGGTCTCTACTACTGGCTGCGTCTCAAGCCATGGTTCATGCGCATTCTGCCCTGGCTCTATGGCGTGGCGCTGCTCGTCCCGGTACTCGGGTTGCTGGGCTTTGTCTTTGCCGGTCGCGCTGTGGAACGACTGGCGGCTGAAGACCCCGGGTTTCGGCTTGATCTCGCCATCGACAACAACGGCGCCGGAAGCTGCCGCAGATTGCCTATCTCTACCAGCTCGAAAGCTGGATATTCATGGGTATGGGCCGCGGCCATCGCGCTGACCCTGCTCGCACGTGCGTTACGTCTTTACCTGGAAAGCCGGGAAGGCGTGGTGCGGATCACCTATCCCGAAGGCCGGATCGTCTCGGTCCCGCCGGGCATGACCATTCTCGAAGCCAGTCAGCTCAACGACATTCCCCATGCCGCTGTTTGTGGTGGCCGTGGCCGGTGTTCCACATGCCGCGTTCGGGTCAACGGCCCGCATCGACAACCTCCCGGACCCGGATGATTCGGAGCGAAAAAGTATTGCGCCGGGTCGGCGCAGCTCCGGATGTGCGGCTGGCCTGTCAGACACGCCCCACAGAGGATCTTTCGGTCACGCCCATGCTGCCGCCCAATGCCAGCCCGCGTGACGGTTTTGCAAAATCTGCTGCCATGCAGGGTCAGGAACAGGAAATTTCCATTCTGTTTGCCGATATCAGGGGATTCACCAGCTTTTCCGAGCAGAAACTTCCCTATGACGTGGTGTTTGTTCTCAACCGGTATTTCCGCTCTATGGGCGAAGCCATTGAACAGGCTGGCGGCCGGGTCGACAAGTTCATCGGCGACGGCATCATGGCGCTGTTCGGCGTCGACGGGAATCCTCGCGACGGTGCGATATCCGCCCTCAAGGCAGCTCAGAGAATGGCTGTGAAGCTCGACGAGCTCAACGCGCTCCTCAAGGACGACCTGCCTGCGCCTTTACGCATTGGCATTGGTATTCACGCGGGCGCCGCAATCGTGGGTGAAATGGGCTACAGCCACGCGATCTCGGTGACCGCCATCGGGGATACGGTCAACACATCCAGCCGGCTCGAAGCCAAGACCAAGGATTTCGGCGCACAGCTGATCTTCTCCGAGCATGTGGCCGAACTCGGCGGGCTGGATTCCAGCTCTCTGCGACACGAGGAAATCGAGGTGCGCGGGCGCAAGGAAGCCATGCAGATCATCGTCATGGAGGACGCAAAGGGCCTGATGGAGATGACGGACGCGAAGGTAACGCCTTAGGCGGCACCCTGTACTTCGGCGGCGCGGTCTGCCGCACGCTGCAGAACGGCTGGCCAGTTAGACAGGGATGTCATGTGTGCATAGGCAATGGGCAGCCAGTTCTTCGCACGCCAATCCAGGAACACGTTATCGGGGAGCTTTTCAAATTTCTCCCGGTCAATGACCTTGTAGCCCTGCATCTGGATCTTGCGATCATCTGTCAGGCGGATTTCCGTTGAATTGTCGGCCAGAAGATCACGTTCGTTGAGCTCGGCCACAAACCGCTGGGTCGCCTCATACTGGGCGTGATAGGCGCGGCAGAATTCCAGCGCCTGATTGGTCACTTCGGACGGATCGCCATCATCCTCGAATAATCGACGCTCGCCATCCTCGGTCAGGAAACCGGAATCCTCATCGGCACAGAGAATGACTGCTTCTGCTCAAAGTTCTCCATCAGGATAAAGGGATACCGGCGCACATAAGCGGGCACATAGCACCCGCGGGCCCAACGTTTTCCCTCTGCATCGATGAAAGCATTCGTCCCGGAACGCAGGCCAGTGATAATGACCGGCAGAAACGGTGCGGTGTTCGAGAACACAATCGGTTAATGGCGCGCCGCAACGGCGAACTCCACAATATTCAGGGGAATCGCATTCGCGCTCTCGGAAAACCCGCCATCCAGGTTCTCTGCCAGAGACGTCTTCGCATGGCGGGAAGCTTCAAGCGGCCGTGGTGCGGTGTAAAACAGCGGAAAACGTGACGATTGCGCGGCGGTTTCTTCGGCTGCGGGTGTCTCGGCTGCTTTATCCTTTTTCGGCTTGCGGGCCATGCGTAACTCCATCGGACAATCTACTGATTTGGCGGCACGTTAAGATGCACCGTGCTCAGAAAGCAATAATGGTATGATTATAATCAAAACGTTTAAATTCCGATACTTACGTGCCGCGTTTCGTCACACCACCATCAATCGCCGTGGCCGTTCCCGTGATGTATGAGGCCCGTTCACTGGCAAGAAAAGCCGCCAGTGCTGCGAACTCATCCACACGTCCGACCCGTCCCATGGGGATGCCCGACGCCACCTCGGCTTTGACGTCTTCGATATCCTTTCCCTGCTGCTCCGCCGCAACTTCATAGAACTGACGAATGCGATCGGTATCAATGCGTCCGGGCATCAGCGCATTGATCGTCACGCCATCGGGTGCCAGCTCCAACGAGATGGTTTTCGCCCAGTTGGTCAGGGCAATACGCAGCGCATTGGAAATCCCCAGATGCGGAATGGGCTCGATCACCCCCGTGGACGTCACCAGCAACACACGCCCCCAGCCCTGGGCGCGCATGCCCGGCAGAATATGTCCGGTCAGACGGGTGACCGATATGAACATCGATTCAAAATACTGCCGCCATGTCTCTGAATCGATTTCGCTCACCCTTCCAAACGGAGGCCCACCAGTGTTGTTGACCAGTATATCGACCCCGCCAAAGGCCTCCTGCGCGAAGTCCGCAACGCGATCAACCGCATCGAGATCTGCCATATCGCAGGCTGTCCCAAGAACTTCACTTCCCGATGACGATGCAATGTCCGCTGCCACCTGGGCACACGCCGCGCCGTCACGACTGGCCACAATAACGCGCGTACCTTCGGCAGCAAGTTCCTCGGCAATTCCCCGTCCAATGCCCTTGCTCGCCCCAAGCACCAGAGCACGCTTGTTCTTCAATCCCAGATCCATGCTTCCCCCTTACGAACACAGCCCGAAACAATGTTTCGGGCTGTATCTGATATTCAAATTCACGCTCTCCAGATTCACGACGCGTCAGGTGTTTCCGGAGTCAGAACCTCTTCAACAGGCCGCGTGAGATTTAAGAATGGGTTGCTGGGCAACCAGTAAACCCAGTTGCCGACCCTTGCGTTGATCGTCTCGGCTACCTCCCGGGCCGCTTTAGCCGCATCTGAAGTGTCGGCGGTATCGCCAACATAGCTCGCCTCGAACGTCGCCCAGTTCTTCTTGTCGATATTGGCCAGACGCACCCGAACCGACAAACCGTCAAACGTCAAAACTTCAGCAACCTTGGCATCATCGGGCAGAGGAAATTCACTCCGCTGCTTCACGTCCTCCAGTTCAACATCCGCCAACGCCCGATTCACAGGACGAACCTTCTCCTGATCCAGCACGCGGCCCTCGGGGGCACCATCAATGGTGAACTCCGATTCCGCATTCGCGCGCGCCAGAACATAGGCGCCCTCACCGTCACCAATGGTGATCCGTTCGACCTGATTGGCGGTCACCGATACGATGTCCCGGTCCAGCCAGGGAACCAGACGCGTCTGAACATTCGTCACACTGGTGACCAGCCAGGTCTCCGTGGTTTCCGGGAAACGGATATACGTCCCGCTCGAATTGCCGCCAAAGAAGCGTGCGCTGGGCCGTCCGATGATCACTTCGGCCAGTGGCTTCCCGCTGGCATCGGAGACCTTCACATAGGCGGAATCCGAAAGTTCATCGGTAATCTCCTGAACTTCAAGTCGCTTGAAGCGCTGCGGATTGGAGGTTTTGCGTTCCACAAAACGCATATCCGCCAGTCCGACGATCAAGCGGCGCACATCGGATTCCTCAACTGGATAGCCGGCACGATCCGGCGATACCCAACCTGTCGCGCCACGCTCCAGCGTGAACTCACCAAACCGGCTCTTCACTTCCACCTTTGCGGGAGAATCCGGGTTGGCACGAAGATCTTCGAATACGGGCTCGCGCTTCACGAGATCGAAGGTTGCAGTCTCGCGACCAAGACCAACCACAACCGCCAGCACAACAGTGACGACAGTGACGACGAACCAGGTCAGAAAAATACGGGGGCTCATGGTCTTATCCTCCTCTAGTGCAACACGGTGCGATGGTAACGAGCGCGTCGCAACCGACGCACAACAGCAAGGATAATCGCCAGCAAGGCAATCAGCACCGGCACGGCCCAGATATTGATCAGACGCACATCGCGCTGCAGTGTCTCGACGTCCTGACGCAGGGAACGCTGCACTTCGCGCAACTCCCGTCGTTTATCGAGCATCTCAATCCGGAAATTATCGACTTCCGCCTGCTGTTCGGCCGGTAAGCAAAACACCCGTGGTCTGCTCCTCGCGCTGCAGGCGCTCGATGGTCTGTTCCACTTCAGCGATGCGACCGAGCAATTCCTGTTCCTTGGCCCGGAACTTGGCATCCGCTTCCTGACGCATATCCGCAATCACCGTAAAGGGCCGGATGGCCAGTCCACGACCACGCAGGGGGGGGGGGAAACCAGGCCCTGATTGCCGCGCAGATTGTCGATCGCATTGATGAAGAAATCCGCATTGTTGGCCGTCGGAACCGGTACGCGTTCCCCGGCGACATCACGCACCTGCGCCCAGTTCTGATCCGCCAGCATGTCCACATCACCCACGAGAATGATGTTCACCGGCTTCTCTGAAGCGTTCTTGTGTGCTGCGCGGAGTTCCTCTTTGCGGGCGTCATCCTCAATATCCTTGAGGACCTCGTCCGAGGGGCCATCAGGAAATGCTGATTTCACATTACCGGTCAGTCGGGCTGCAATATTGAAGACGGTATCCGTCGATTCAAACTTGTCCCGCAACGCAATCGGATTGGGCTGCTGTGCGATATCGAACGCGCTCATCAGGTCAGAATTGGCCGTTGTGAAAATCAGCGGCTCCAGCTTCGTCTCCGCATCTTCTGCCGACATGAAGGCACCGGCGGAACTCACCACGATCCGCTGCAACTGCGCAGTGATGGTGTCGTCCTGAGAGAACCGCTCACCCTGCAGATCCAACCAGGCCACATAGTCGACCGCGACCTGTTGCCCCGTTTCCGGGTTCGGGAACCCCACACGAATCGCATCATCAAGGTTGCCGACGAATTGTCCGCGCTCGACCGTCACACCCCAAGCATTGAGCAAGGGTTCGATCGCCGCCTGCCCGACTCCCGGCGGCGGCAACTGCCCGGCCGCAGGTCCGGAAAGCGCCATCGATTCTGCCAGTGGATCAGCGAATATCAGCGCCTTGCCTCCGTTCATCACGAACTGATCCATCTCATAGAGCAGTTCGTCCTGAATGGTGTGCGCACCGGCGACAATCAGAATGGAGATATCGTCGGGCAGTTCCTTGGCATCCTTGTCGAGGAATTTCACATTGAAAAACTGACGCATGCCGTCGATCGCCAGCCAGGGCGTGTACTGATCGAATTGCGTCCCCTGCATCGGCAGATCCGTGAGCACAGCAACAACCGGTTTCTCCGGGTCAGCCAGGTTCGAAATCAACCGCGTCAGGTCATGTTCGAGAAACGGTCCACGCTCAGGGGCGAGATACCCGATAGCGTCGACATCATCGGTCGAGTTGGTACCGGAAACACCGAAATAGGCTCGCGCGCCGGACTGATCGAAGGGCAATCCCTGCAGGCCATCGCTGACAGCCAGATCCTCTTCTGTCGAGAACGGCTGCGGATCGAACACTTCAATCCGGACCTTGCCGTCGGACAGCCGGGAATACTCATCCAACAACTCACGGACACGGTCGGAGTGGCGGGCGATATCCGGCCCGATCTCGTCAAACTTCTCAGAGTAATAGAACCGGAGATCGATAGGTTCTTCAAGATTGGCCAGCACCTCGCGGGTGCCATCCGACAACGTGAAGAGTTGATCTTCGGTCAAATCCAGCCGCGTGCTGGTAAAGACCGTGTTGACCAGCGTGTTGAACGCCAGAAAGAAAACGATGGAAAGTGCAACGGTGCCCCAGGCAAGCGCGGCACGATCGGCACTGCGGATCTTGTTCCACATGGTTCAGACCCCCTTCTTCGCTTCGACAATCGCCGTGTTGACGAACAAGGCGACCCCAATCACGGAGAGGAAAAATACGATGTCCCGGATGTCGATGACACCACGGGCAATCTCGGTGAAGTTCGTCAGAAAGCTGAGTTCCGCGACGGATTCCACAAACACCTGCGGCGTCCAGGCCCGGAAGAAGGACTGGATGATCTCCACCCCGCTCATCATGAAGACGAAACAGACCGCCGAGGCGAGCACAAAGGCGACGACCTGATTCTTGGTCAGCGCCGAAACACAGGAACTCAGAGCCAGGAATCCTCCGGCAACAAGCCAACTGCCGATATAAGCCGCCAGAATGATGCCGTTATCCGGCGCGCCCAGATAGTTGACGGTCAGCCACATCGGGAAGGTCAGGGCCAGCGCAATCCCGGCAAACACCCAGGCGGCCAGGAACTTGCCTAGAACGATCTGTCCGGTCGTGACCGGCAGGGTCAGCAGGAACTCAATGGTGCCCGACTTCCGCTCTTCGGCCCAAAGCCGCATCCCGACAGCCGGGATCAGGAACAGATAGAGATAGGGATGGTAGATGAAGAAAACCTGCAAATCGGCCTGTCCGCGATCGAGCCAGGCACCGAAGAAGAAGGTCAGTCCGCCAGCCAGAGCCAGAAAAATGACAATAAAAATATAGGCCAGTGGCGAGGTGAAGTACGCCGACAGTTCGCGTCGGCTCACGATCCAGATGCTATGCATTTTCAACCTCCGAACCAATAACGGGCCGCGCTTTCAGGCCTTCCACTTCAAAGGTCAGATCCCGGAAGACGTCTTCGAGACGTCCTCGTTCCACAAAGATTTCATTGACGTGAATGCCCTTGGCATCGATCGCGGTGCGCACCGGATCGAGAATTTCCAGTCCGTTCGCGGACACGGCAAGCAGTTCGACGGTGTCCCGTACCTGCGCGGAGGTCTGAACGGCGGTGACCTTTTCCAGCCCATTGAGCACCGCGGTGCAGGCTTCGACCTGAGACACTGGCAGGCGAATGCCGATGGCGTTGTGAAGGCGTGAGCGGGACTGCAGAGTCAGCGGATCCTGATCAGCAACAAGCTTACCCTTTGCGATGATGATCGCACGGGAGCAAACCGCCTCGACCTCTTCGAGAATATGGGTGGAGATGATCACGGCCTTTTTGCCGGCCATCTCGGTCAAAAGCTCGCGAACTTCGTGCTTCTGGTTGGGGTCCAGCCCGTCGGTAGGTTCATCGAGGATCAGAACCTCGGGATCATGCACGATCGCCTGGGCAAGCCCGACCCGGCGCTTGTAGCCTTTCGAGAGGGTCTCGATCGGCTGATAAAGGACATTGCTGATGTGCAGTTTCTCGACCGCGTAATCGATCCCGCGGCTGGTGTCTTCCGTCGAGAGCTGGCGCAGCTTGCAGACAAACTGCAGCAGCGCCATCGGCGTCATGTCACCATAAAGCGGCGCACCTTCCGGCAAATAACCGATGCGGCGTTTGATGGCCATCGGTTCACGTGCCACGTCATGTCCGCATACTTCGACAGCGCCTTCTGACGGAGACAGAAAGCCAGTCACAATCTTCATCGTCGTTGATTTTCCAGCACCATTGGGGCCAAGAAAACCGAGTACTTCACCACGATCGACCGAGAACGACACATCGTCCACGGCGGTGATGGGCCCAAACCTCTTGGTCAGGCCCTTGATATCAAGGAGCTTAGTCACGGCTCGTCCATTCCCTCCGTTGCGATTTCCGCTGCTGCGAAAACCATTGGGGTCGGTCAGATCGACTTTGAAATTCGCGGTCAGAAACGCCGCTGTAACAATTCTCGCCGATGCCGCCAAACCGCCGGCATTTCTTCATTTTGCAGCCCCGTTCGCAGGGCCTTTCGTAATACCGCCGACCGATTTAGTCGTTCGGCGGGCTTGATTCAAGATTCTTGCGTATCTGTTTTGCGGCGCACACGCAAAATTTTCATCCAAGTTTACGTTGCGCGCGCAGAACTTACGCCAAACGGATCGCAAACACCCGCATCAAACACATGATTTTGAATAGAATTTTTCAGGAGATCGGGCACCGCTCTCCGGTCACATTCACAAATGAACGCGCCCCGACCACAGCCGTGAACCGATACTCAACATCACCAATGGCCACCGACTGATGCAGCGGCAACAGGCCGGATACCTTGGAGTTCTCACCGCCCAGATGTGAGATGATCAGGGTGACCGGTGACTTGGTGTCAAACCAGGCTTCGGACTTATTGTTGGCATTCCGCGCCGCCACTCCATCACCGGTGATGGTGATCTTTCCATTGGCAAAACTGACGGAATCATTGGCACCACGGCTGATTTCATTGTTCACAAAGAACCGTTTAGTCACGCCCAAAGGCTCGCAGGTCACATCATCGCGCACGATCGAGACCACCGTCTGCAGTCTTTCCGTCGAGACTCCCTCGTTCAGCCGCGCGCGGATGGCCTCCATGATTGGCATCTCGTCCTCACTGGGCACATCGGCCTTATACCGAGCGCGCCAGTTTGCCACCTTGTCCCGTTCGCTGCGCAGCGCTGCCTCCAGACCGATGACCTCGGACCGCAACTTCTCGCCGCTTTCCGTTTCCTCGTTCAGCTGCATCCGCAATTCGGTGACCTGCTGCTGGGCAATGTCCGAGCCGATGTCATGAGCGTACAAACCGACGCCCACACCCACCGCGAGCGCGAGCCCCCACCGAAATGAGGCACCAAACACCAACCGTCGGCGTCGCCGACGATTTCGATCATCTGATAAACCAAGTGACATCGTAACTACGTTTGCTGGTTAAGCGCCAAACACTCCAAGATCGCGGAGCGCGATGAATCCCATCGCCAGACCAATGATCGCGAACAAAATGGCAATTGTACGTTCCATTGTCCGCTGGGAGACCTTACCCTGCAGTCTGGGGCCGATCTGACCACCGATAATCACGCCGGGAATAGTGTAGCACACTAGATTCCAGGGGATGACGTTGGCGCCACCCGCCGCGATCAGGGTCGAAACCTGCGTGAACGACGCCACGGCAATGGTCACGATCACGATAAAGACCGAGGTTGCCGCCGCCACAGGCACTGGTACGTGATTTCGTTTGACGAGTTGCGGCATGATCACTTCACCGATCCCCACCCCGAGCAGGCCCGTCAGAAAGGAGCCCACACCCGTCGTCGCGGCACCATCAACCCCCTGCTTCGGTTTCTTGAAATTGTAGGTCTGACCATCAGCTGCAGTCACACTGACCGGCTCCCGGCCCGAACCATCAAACCGGTGATCTTCCTCCTGAGCCAGTTCTTCAGGCGGGTGATGCCGGAAAATGATCGGTGCCAGCACCAGCATCAGCAAGGCATAAGCTGCTTTCAGCACGCCTTCCTGCTCTTTCAGGGTAGCCAGCATAAGAGCGCCAACAACGGCAACGGGAATCGCCACCATCAGAAATGGAAAGGCGCTGCGAAAATGAATCAGTCCCTTCCGGTAATAGCCGACGAAACCAGAGGAAAACCCGAAGACCTCGGTCATCAGCGCGGTGCCGATCGCAGCGGCTGCACCGGCGAGAACATAATCGGGTCCGAGAAACGGAAAAATGATAAGGAAGATCGGCGCGAACAGGGCGGCTCCACCGATTCCGCTCAGCATCGCCGTTGTCGCAACCCCCATCGAAATCGGAAACATGAACCAGTAGATGGTCCAATCCAGATTTGCCAATTCCATCGTTTGTTCCCCAGTTTTGTCCTGTCCCACGGCGCCCATCTCACGGGGCGGCGCAAGCTAACGCGCGCGCGCTCGAAAATCCACGCGCAATTCGGTGATGATCGATCTTTGAAAACACCGGAATCTCTTGACTCGAAGCGGCCAATGAAAACCAATCACCCTGTTGGCGATTTGCCACGGAATATGGTTTTTAGTTGGGGGACAGAATGGCAATTCGATTCGATGGACGCGTGGCAATTGTCACCGGTGCGGGACACGGGCTGGGCCGAAGCTATGCCCTCGCATTGGGCGCGCGCGGGGCCAAAGTCGTGGTCAATGATATCGGTGGTGCCATTGACGGCAGCGGGTCCTCGGCCACGCCGGCAGATGCCGTTGTCGAGGAAATCCGGGCTTCCGGCGGCGAAGCTGTCGCCAGTTATGACAGTGTTGCCGAACGGGACAGCGCCGCACAGATCGTCGCGACAGCGATGGATACCTTTGGTAGCACGGATATCATCATCAACAATGCCGGGATTGTGCGCGACAAATCCTTCCATAAGATGACCCTCGACGACTACGAATTCGTCGTGAAGGTGCATCTTCTGGGGTCGGTCTATGTTACCCACGCTGCCATCCCGCATATGCGCAACGCCAATTACGGCCGCATTCTCATGGTCTCGTCGAATTCCGGCCTCTACGGCAATTTCGGACAGAGCAACTATTCCGCGGCCAAGATGGCGGTGATTGGCTTCATGAACACGCTGAAACTGGAAGGCGCGCGCAACAACATCACGATCAACGCCCTCGCCCCGCTCGCCGCCACGCGGATTGCCGAACCCTCTGGCATCTTCGACACCTACGACCCCGAACTGGTGACCCCCGATGCGGTCGCAGCCATGGTCGCCTATCTGGTCAGCGAAGACTGTACCGACAGCGGCAACATCCTTTCGGCTACCGCCGGTTACTATTCCCGCATACAGGTCATGGAGGGGGCCGGAGTCCGCGTTGACCCCCGCCAGAACATGACACCAGAGAAAATCGCCGAACTGTGGCCACAGATTATCGCCATGGAGGATCCACAGGGCTATCACGACGGTGTGGCGAACCTCACTGACGTGATGGCTAAGGAATAAACTCTGGACTTGTCTACTTGTCCTCAGCCTCAAGCTGATTGCGCAACTCGCGTTTGACGATCTTGCCATAGTTGTTCTTCGGCAATGACGCCGCCACCCGGTAATCCTTTGGTCGCTTGAAGCGGGCGATGTTTTCCAGACAGAGCTGGTCGAGTTCAGCTGTATTCACATCCGCCCCTTCACGTGGAGCCACGAAAGCGACGACCTCCTCGCCCCATTCCTCATGGGGACGCCCCACCACGGCGCATTCGGCAACATCCGGATGACGCAGCAGAATTTCCTCGATCTCGCGGGGATAGATATTGCTCCCACCAGAGATGATCATGTCCTTGGAGCGGTCCTTGAGGGTGAGATAGCCATCACCATCAAACGCCCCCATGTCGCCGGTGTGCAGCCAGCCGCCGCGCAGGGATTCCGCGGACGCATCGGGCCGGTTCCAGTAGCCGCGCATCACAACTGCGCCCTTCACCAGAATTTCGCCGACCTCACCCGTCGGAAGTTCTTTGTCATCTCCGTCCACAACCTTCACATCGACGACAGACTGGGCGTAGCCCACCGACGCCAGCCGCTCCTCATGGCGCGGATGATTCGTGTCGGCGTGATCTTCGCGCGGCAACACCGTGATGCACATCGGGCTTTCCCCCTGCCCGTAGATTTGTATGAATTTCTGGCCGAAGCGCGCCAGCGCCTCTTTCAGATCAGCCACATACATCGGCCCGCCGCCATAGGTGACCGTCCGCAGATTGGGGGCGTCACCGCCGCCCCTGTGGTTGACCAGTCGCTTCACCATGGTCGGAGCTGCAAACAGAGATACTTCTTCAAGCTTCTGACACAGATGCAGGATTTCATCGGGCTCGAAGCCGCCGGATTCCGGAACCACTTGTCGTGCTCCAACCGCCAGATGCGGAATGCCGTAAAACCCCGAACCGTGGGACATCGGCGCCGGATGCAGTGCCGCACCGTTGACCGGCACACGGTCCACATCCAGAAAATAGGTCAGCATCATCTCCCACAGATTGCGATGGCTGAGCATCGCTCCCTTGGGATTACCGGTGGTCCCCGAGGTGTAGAACAGCCAGGCGAGATCGTCGTCGCCCTGATCGACCATCGCGGCTGCATCACCATCGCGATGGCGGGCATATTCGGCTTCCCCTACAACCACGATCCGCGCCTTGCTGCCTGCGATGTCGAGGCCCTTTGCAGCTTTCTCGGCAAGGTCCGGCGTCACGAATAAAGCACCGGCTCCGGCGTCGTCCAGAATGTAGGCGAGTTCCTTCTCATGCAGTTTGTTGTTGATGGGCAGCGCTGTCATGCCCGCATGCAAGGCCCCATGAAACGCCTCGAGATATTCCGGCGTGTTGGTCATGAACAGGCCGACCCGGTCATTCGCCTGCAAGCCCAACGGCCCCTGCATCGCACCGGCCAGCCCTGCTGCGCGACGCGCCAGGGCCGCATAGTCACAATAATCGGCCGTGCCGTGCGAAATCGCGACCCGGTCAGGAAACGAACGCGCGGCGCGCCCAAGCAACTGATTGAGATTCATGGATAACTTCGCCTCCCCCACGCTAGAATGGCGCAGGATACAGACAGCCGCTAGGTCATGACAATGTACGAACTCTATTACTGGCCCACCATTCAGGGACGTGGCGAATTCATTCGACTTCTGCTCGAGGATGTCGGCGCGGACTATGTCGACGTTGTTCGAAAACCCGAAAGCGAAGGTGGCGGAATTCCCGCCTTACGCAATTTCCTTGACGCCCCCGACCATGCCAAACCGCCCTTTGCCCCGCCAATCCTGAAAGACGGCGACACGCTGGTCACACAAACCCCTCTCATCATGGATTATCTGGGTGTGCGGCACGGACTGGCCCCCGAAAACGAAAATGAACGCCGACGTGCTCTGGAACTGTCCATGCTACTGGCCGATTTTCTGGTCGAGGCACATGACGTGCACCATCCGCTGGCCAAGGAATTCTATTACGAAGATCAGCAGGACGAAGCATTGCGCCGCGCGCCCAGCTTTCGCGAATTGCGCATTCCGAAATTCTGCGGCTACTGCGAACACCTGCTTCAGTCCGACGGCTTTCTGGTCGGTGGCGCTTGCACTCATCCGGAACTTTCGCTGTTCCAGATTGTCGAAGGCATGCGCTACGCCTTTCCCAAAACGATGGCGATGCTGGAACCGGACTATCCGGCAGTGATCGCCCTGCATGACCGCATCGCCACCCGACCGGGTGTTGCGGCGTATCTGGCCTCGGACCGGCGCATTCCCTTCAACGAACACGGCATCTTCCGCCACTACCCCGAACTGGACGATTAGGTGGGACTATGGTCGAGTGGCAGGGAGCGATCAGCTAATGCGCATGTCCGTGATGACCGTGGGTCCCGCTGGTCTTCTGGTGCTTGAAGAGTTCCGCCATTCCCGCAAAGACTTCCATTGGGGTTAGTCCTTCACTGGCCGGAATACCCCGGAATTCGCGATAGATCGCCGCTACATTGGCGAAGACGCGCTCGGCGTCGTTCCAGTCTTCATAGTTGGCCAGCGCGATGTCCTTGGCCGCTTCCATTTCATCGAGCCCCGCATCAAACCGCTTGCGGCATTCGTGTTCCATTTCGTCCAGATAGGCGCGGAACCGGCGGACTTCCTCGACCCCGGATATCGGGCCATGCCCAGGCACAACAACTGCCGGGTTGAGTTCGAGAATTTTGTCACAGGCCTTACGCCAGTTGTCGATCGGTCCATCCCAGATCACAGGATGTCCGCCGACAAACAGGATATCTCCGGAAAACATCATGTTGTCCTCGGGAAGATGGACCAGCACATCGCCGCGCGTATGAGCCGGGCCAACGCTGTAAAGATCGACCTTTCGATCCCCGACCGTGATCGTTTTCTCATCGCTGAAGGTCGTGGTCGGATGAGTCAGCTCAATTCCGGTGATATCGAACGGCGAGAAACAGTGCTCCAAAAACTCGCCCAGCACACCGAGTTCCTTGGACTGCCCCATCAGTTCGAGCAGGGTTTCGGGCAGGAAATGATCGAACTCCTCGGCACAACCGGTCGAAGCGATGATTTCCGCCTCTTTCACCAGTTGGTTGCCCCAGGTGTGATCTGCATTGGCATGGGTGTTCACCAGTTTCCCGATGCGCTTGGACGCCGCGACGGCATCTCGCATGGTGTCGAGCATGTCGGCGGTCATCGGCAGATCAAACAGCGTGTCGATCAGAATGCTTTCGTCTCCGTCGACGATCAGGCCCGTGTTGGACCAGCACCAACCGCCATCGGGCAGCAGATACGCATAAAGCCCGTTGCCAACCTCATGAAGACCCTTGGTAAATTCCCATTTCGCCATGTTCTGCTCCCTGACCTTACGTTTGCTTCACAACCCGGTTTTTCAGCGCGCCGATGCCGGTCACTTCCAGTTCCACGACATCGCCGTCAGACAAGTACAGATCGTGTTCGAGTCCACAGCCCCATGGCACGGTTCCCGAACAGAAAAACTCACCGGAGTAGACAGTTTCCGCCTGCGCGGTATGGGCGATGCAATCTTCGAACTTCCAGTGCATGTCCCGCGAATTGCCCCGTGACCGCTCTTCGCCATTGATCCGCACGATCATGTCGGCGCTGTAGGGATCAAAGCTGTCCGCGGTCACAATGCAGGGTCCGATGATGTTTCCGGTCTCGAAATCCTTGCCTTTGCCCGGTCCCAGCCCGGCCGACATTTCACGGGCCTGCGTGTCGCGCGCAGAGATGTCATTGAAGATCGAATAGCCAAAGATCATGTCTTTGGCCTCGTCCGGCGAAACATCCTTGCCGCTGGTGCCAATCCAGGCACCGAATTCCATTTCGTAGTCCAGCAACTCCGAAAATGGCGGCCAGCTAACTTCCTGCCCGGTGCCGATCACGCCAAACCGGCTGGGTTTGTAATACACCGGCTGCTCGTACCAGATATCAGGGATGGCAAAGACCCCTTCTCTCTCAAACCGGGCCAGTGCTTCGACCGGGTCCGGCTCGGCCTCGGCCTTCTTCTTGCGAAGCATGTTGTAGCCGTTGATCAGATGCTCTTCGAAACACAGAAAATCCCGGATTTGCGGCGGCACCGGGACCGGCGTGCGCAAGGTCACACCAGCCAGATCAAGGCCGGCATCCGCACTGGAGGCCGACAGAATGTCACGCGCCCGGTCCAGGCCGAGTTTTCCGGCTTCCATCAGGTCCAGCATGGAAGCAAAACAGGGCTGGTCATCAGTTGCTGCCAGATCAACGACCCTGGTTTCGTCACCATTCAGTGCCCCGATCCGTTCGGAACCCTCCGCAGTCAAAAACGTCACCAGCTTCATGGGTATCTCCGAAAATCGTTCGTACTGGGCCTATTCGGCCGCAACCTGTGCCTGTGCACGCTCTACGGACGGTGTCTTGTGGAAGTCACCGTTTTTCATGATCGCCAGCAGGCGATCCCTGTCCTGCAAAATCTGAATATCCTTCACCGGATCTCCGTCCACCAGAAGCAGGTCTGCAAAGGCACCTTTTGTGACAAGACCAAGCTCGCCTTCCATCCCCATCAGTGCGCCGCCATGAGCGGTCGCGGCCCGAATGGCCTCAAGCGGTGAAAACCCGAAAAGCTCAACGAACATAAAGAGATCACGGGCATTTCTGCCATGGGGATTCCACTTGAATCCGTAGTCGCCCCCTGGCAGCACCCGCACGCCACGGGACTTCAATTCATCCATATTCGCACTGACCGTTTCGATTTCCTTCTCGGCCCGCGCGCGCGTGTAGTCATCAGTGGAAACCCCGTAGGATTCGCCTTCCTTCAGCCGTCCATAGGGCAATCCCATGGCCGGTGCCACAAACACGCTGCCCTTGCGGGCTTCCAGCATATCCTTGGCTTCTTCATCCGCCAGCGTAGCGTGGTAAATCATCTTCACGCCGTTGCGGACACACATCTTCACGGCCTCGGCAGAGCGCGCATGCGCCGCCACGGCTCGGTTCCGCTGATGCGCGACCTCACAGACAGCGGCAACCTCGGCATCCGTCATTGCGGTGTCTTCCGCCAGCACGTCTTTTCCCGACCCCGGTGCCGACGGCACGATCTTCAGGATATCAACACCGCGGCGGGCCGCTTCCCGGCTGGCCTTGCGGAATTCATCGGGGCCATTGAGGACCAGTGAATACGCGTCGTCCTTTTCGATGTCGCCAAATCCGCCGGAAACGGTCATCTGCCGGGTTGCCGCCAGCAAACGCGGGCCGGGAATATCCCCCGCATTGATCGAATCGCGGATCGCAATATCTGTGTTGTCACGGGCCGAACTACCACTGAACATGCTGGTAAAGCCGTGATCGAGCAACTTGCGGGCGTTCTTGGCCGTCTCGAGTACGTGGCGTTCCGGGGTAAGGTTCGTCAGCTCACCCAGCGTCCCTGCATCGAGAAAGCTCAGATGCGCATGGGCATCCGTCATCCCGGGCATCAGCGTGGCCCCGCTCCCATCAACGGTTTTGGCATTCGGGGCATCGATTGAAGCACCTTCGCGCGCCACATCGGCAATGCGGTCGCCTTTGACCAGAACCTGTCCGGAAAAGGCCGGTGCAGCGGTGCCATCAATGATAACGACATTGATAAAAAGTGTTTCGGACATGGTTCAATCCTTCCCGATTGTCGGGATGCATTGAACGTTCCAGCCGGGGAACCTGTCAACCGAACGCTGGCGGAGAAAACCCGGGTTCAGACCTTCTGCAGAACCAGTTCCCACTCGGCGGTGACATCAAGCGTGGGCACATAGACCGTCCGCTCCACCCGCTTGACCTCGGGTGAGACCCAGCCCGCCCCGAACCGTGTCGCCAGGGCAGACGCGGAAGTCAGACAGAAATCGGGATATTTCGCATACAGATCCGTATCCGAAGACCCGTCATCCGTATCCGTGGCCACCAGTGTGGCGGCTACACCATCGGCAATGGTGTTGAGAAAGAAGTGCCCACCCGGCTTAAGCACGCGATGCACCTCAGCAACCGTTTCATCCAGTGTCGCCGGATCAGCAAACATCAGCGAGGCGCGATCGACCACGCAATTAAAGGACTGATCGGGGAATGGCAATCTCCCGAACGGACAATGCAGCACATCGGCGCGGAGCCCATCCCGTTCCAGACGGGCATTGCAGACTTCAACGGCAACTTCGCTGGCATCAATGCCCGTGCAATCCAAGCTAATGCGCGGCGTAAACCGAAGATTCGGGCCGGAACCACATCCCAGTTCCAGAAACGAGACCGGTCCCGTCGCGTTCTTCAGGACAAACCGATGGACGAACGAAACCACATTGGTCCAGGGCTCTTCATTCGGTTCCTCACCACGAGCATAGATTTCATTCCAGCCACGGCGCTGACAGCGGTCGTATTCTGACGTTCCAGAGTGGTCACTTTGATATACGGAGCCTTGGTGTTGTCATCGCCTCATCCGGCGCAAGTTGCGGCTATTGAGCAGGAATATGGTTAATATTTGGTTGGGCAGGCATCGACGCCGATGAAAAGAGGAAATTCAGCCATGATATCGAAACTCACTTACACCGGCGTCTGGCCCGTCGCCCCAACCCCGTTTCACGACGACGGCACGATTGACCTCGACGGTATGAAGCGTGTGCTCAACTGCATGATCGACCAGGGCGTCGATGGCATCTGCATCCTCGCGAATTTTTCCGAGCAGTTCCTGCTTTCCGATGCCGAGCGAGACACACTCACCCGGCTCTGCCTTGAACATGTCGCCGGACGCGTGCCGGTGATCGTTACCTGCAGCCATTTCGCGACCGATATCGTGGTCGCCCGGGCCCGTCAGGCGGCAGAGCTCGGTGCCGCCATGATCATGCTGATGCCGCCCTATCACGGCGCGCTGATGCGGGGAACGCCCGACCAGACCTTTGCCCAGTTCGAGGCAGCCGGAAGCGCTGGCATACCGATAATGGTGCAGGATGCGCCCATGTCCGGGGTCGAGTTGTCCGTGGATCTGCTGGTGCGCATGGCTCGCGAGATCGAGGCTGTAACCTGTTTCAAGATCGAGTGTGCCCAGGCGGCTAACAAACTGCAGGCACTGATCGCAGCCGGGGGTGATGCCATCGAAGGGCCGTTTGACGGCGAAGAAGGCATCACCCTGCTGGCCGATCTGGATGCCGGTGCCACCGGATGCATGACCTCGGCACTTCTGCCCGATCTCATCCGCCCGGCCATCATGTCCCACCTGGACGGAGATCGATCCGCCGCCAAAGCCGTCTATGAGCGGGTTCTGCCCCTGATCAATCTCGAAAACCGACTATGTGGCTTCCGGGCCGCCAAAGCGGTTCTGAAGGAAGGCGGGGTCATTGCATCGGATTTCTGCCGGCATCCAATTCCGCCCCTTGCACCGGCAGTACGAGATACACTACTGGATCTCTCCCGCGGTCTCGATCCTCTCGCCCTTCGCTGGGGACTATAAGCACCCATGGGGAATAGTGTGGTCTTCGAACGGGCCTCCCGAAGCGATCTCGACACCATGGTCGACTGGGCCGCGCGTGAAGGCTGGAACCCCGGCCTCCGCGATGCCGACAGCTTCCATACTGCCGATCCGACGGGGTTTTAGGTCGCACGACAGGACGATCAGATGCTGGCCTGCATGTCCCTCGTTCAGTACAGCTCGGCGTTCTCCTTTCTGGGCTTCTATATCGCCGATCCGGCCATTCGCGGTCAGGGCATCGGGCTCGAGGGGTCGTCGACTAGCAGGATAACTGCCGGAAATCCGGTCATTCCCCTGGCCCATCGCAATCTTCGCTATGGCGGCGTACCAACAGGCCTGTCCTCCGATCCGGACTGGCTGACAACCGTCACAGCCGGGCATCTCGACGCCATTGCCGCCTATGACCGGACCTGCTTCCCTGCGGCCCGTCGCGCATTCCTCGAGTTATGGCTGACAACACCAGGACATCTGGGGGTTGTCTCTCATTCGGAAGAGCATCTCGAGGGCTATGGCGTGATCCGTCCAAGCCGCGACGGTCACAAGATCGGCCCGCACTTTGCCGACACACCGGCCATTGCAGCAAACATCTTCGATGCTCTGGTCCGCCGGTCCGGCTGCGAGAGCGTCTGCGTCGACCCGCCGGAACCCAACGCGCCGGCGGTCGAACTGTGCCGCAAACGCAGGCTCTCCCCGGTGTTCGAGACCGCTCGCATGTACCGCGGTTCGGCCCCCGAACTGCCACTGTCCCAGATCTACGGAATCACGAGTTTCGAGCACGGCTAATTCGCGCGCGGGTTCTGGACTTGATCAGAGTGCCCTTGTACTTTCGACGCATAACAAATGGGGGATCGCTGCCCCGCCCGGTCAGTTTCACGTCTGTGAAGCCGGATATCTTGCGGGTGGACAGCGCAACTCCGGTGAACCCATGATCGGGTTAACGGTACAACAAACAGAATAACTTCGGCCTCAGGGGGAACTTCCATGGCGAAACAGTCCAAAGTAATTATTTCTTGCGCGGTAACAGGCGCCATTCACACACCGACCATGTCGGACCACATTCCGATCACGCCCGACGAGATCGCACAATCCTCGATCGAGGCGGCCGAAGCCGGTGCTTCGATCATCCATCTTCATGCACGCGATCCCGAGAACGGCAAGCCGACGCCGGATCCCGACGTCTTCATGCAGTTCCTGCCGCGCATCAAGCAGAACACCGATGCCGTCGTGAACATCACGACCGGTGGTGGCCTAGGCATGACCGTCGACGAGCGTATAGCTGCCGCCGTCGTTGCAGAGCCGGAAGTCACCTCCTTCAACATGGGTTCGATGAACTTCGGCATCTTCGGTCTGGCCAATCGCTACGAGGACTGGAAGTACGACTGGGAGAAGCCGTATCTGGAGATGACCGACGACTTCATCTTCACCAACACCTTCAAGCAGATGGAATACATCATCACCGAGTTGCACGATAAGCGCGGTGTGAAGTTCGAGCATGAGTGCTACGACGTCAGCCATCTCTACAACACCCATTACTTCTACTCGACCGGTCGCCTGAAGGGTCCGATCTTCCTGCAGTTCATCTTCGGAATCATGGGCGGCATCGGCGCTGACCTTGAGCATCTGATGCACATGAAGGCGACCGCCGACAAACTCTTCGGCGACGACTATGTCTTCTCCGTTCTGGCGGCAGGCCGTCACCAGATGAACTTCACCACCCAGTCGGCTCTGATGGGCGGCAGCGTGCGTGTCGGCCTGGAAGACTCACTCTTCATCGCCAAGGGCAAGCTGGCAGAATCGAATGCCCAGCAGGTCGCCAAGATCCGCCGGATCGTGGAAGACCTCTCGCTCGAGGTTGCCACGCCCGACGAAGCCCGTGAGATCCTCGATCTCAAGGGCGGCGATATGGTGAAGTTCTAGCCACAGGCCGGAACTCGCCAAAGCCGAAAATTAGAGACGCCGCGCGGCCTCTGTCGCGCGGCGATTTCGGCACCAGAACAACAACAACCGAGGACGAGACAAATGTCAGCCAATCCTATTGACGGGTTTACCCTCACCAAAGACGACTTCAAGTTCATCGGCAGCGATCTGCAGCGTCCGGAATGCATCCTTGCGGAAAAGGACGGCACCTTGTGGTCCGCGGATGCGCGCGGCGGCGTGGTGCGCATTGTCCCCGATGGCAGCCAGTCGATCATTACCCAGTCGCATGACGCCGATGCGTTTCAATCCACTGATGACGATGCGTCAAAATTCGTGGACGGCACACTGCCCAACGGTCTCGCCTTTGCTGCCAATGGCGACATCCTAATTTCGAATTTCGGAACCGATTGCCTGGAACGCATGACGCGCACCGGCGAAACCGAAGTCATGTTCGACAGCGTCGATGGCGAGGAAATCGGCAAGGTCAACTTCGTGGCCCGCGACAGCAAGAACCGCATTTGGATCACCATCTCGACCATGCTTCATGACTGGCCGAAAGCCATCAGCCCCGACATCATCGACGGCCGCATCCTGCTCTATGAAGAGGGCAAGGGCGTCCGGATCGTTGCGGACGACGTGCATTTCTCCAACGAGTGCAAACTCGACGCGAATGAGGAATGGCTCTATGTGGTGCAGACCTGTGGCCGCAACATTGCCCGCTACAGGATCGGCGAAGACGGAAGTCTCTCCGGCAAGGAAATCTATGGCCCGACGGACCATGGACGTCTGATCGACGGTATTGCCTTCGACAGTTTCGGCAATCTGTGGGGCACCCATGTGATGAATGACGGCATCTTTGCCATCAAGCCGGACGGTGATCTGCACATCATCTTTGATGATTCCAATCCGGCCGAAGTGAAGAAGCTGAACGATGCCTTCCAGAAATCCGAGGTCACCGCCGAGCTGCTGCTCGAATGCGGCGGCGACATTGCCAAATGGTGCGCTTCGGTCACCTTCGGCGGTCCGGATCTGAAGACGGTCTATGTTGGCAGCCTGCGCTCAACCAACCTGCCCTACTTCACCTCACCGGTGGCCGGGCTTCCCATGGTGCACTGGAACGAAACTTTCTAATCCACCAGCGGGTACTGCAATATCGAACAGCGCCCCGCCCTCACCGGCGGGGCGTTTTGCTGTCTGCGGTCAGCCGTTCCACTCGCTGGTGTAGTCGGCAGCATTCGGGCGCTCTTTCGCCGGTGCCGGTTCATCAGCGCAGCCGATGTAGACAAAGCCCAGAAGCTCGTCTTCCCGATCCAGTCCAAAGGCCACGCGCACCTTGCCCGCATGGGCATTGGGGCCCGTCAGGATGATCGCGCCATACCCCATGGCCTGCGCGGCGATCACCAGATGTTCCATCGCCGCTGCAGCCGTGACGACCTGCTCGACAACGGGAATCTTCGGCGCCCGCGACGGATCAACCTTGGCACAGACCGTGATAATCAGCGGTGCGCGCAATGGTCGTGCCTTGGCCTTCTCGATCGCGGCGGTCGGCGCAAAGGGATCGCGGTCCAGCAGGACTTCAGCAAACAGATCACCCAGCCGGTTGCGCGCTTCACCTTCAATAATGTGGAACCGCCACGGATGGACCGCACCATGATCTGGCGCGCTCATCGCAGCGTCCAGCATCCGTTCGACATCCGCGCGCGCCGGCGCGGCATCACTGAACAGCCGCGGCGGCATGGACGCCCGGTTGATCAGGGCATCAACGACAGGTGAGACGTTGCTTGTGTCGGCTTCAGCCATGTTCGGTACCGTATCCGTTGCAGTGTCTGATCAGAATTATGTCCTCAACCCGCATAAGACAAGGGCCAACCGGGGCTAACGGGTCGCTTCCGACACGGAATCAGTCGGGATCGCAATGCCGGTGCTTTCACCCTTTTTGTAGCGACGTGTCGCGATGTGCACCCCGATTACAACCAGCGTGTCTCCGGCGATCCCCAGTATGGGAGATCCGGAATCCCCGCTGACGGCATCGCATTTGTGCAACAGCAGCTTGTCCCGACGCGGTGTGTCATCGACCTTGCACCCCTCATCGACCGTCAGAATATGCTGCTTGTCTTTACTTTAACCTGCCTGAAGGTACTCGCGCACAGGCGTCCCGGGCAGGCCCAGTGGCAACATCCCGGTGATACCATCAATCGGTTCGGCCAGATGCAGGATCGCCCAGTCATGAGGGCGAAAGCGTGCACCGTCATTTGGCGTGACCAGCGGATCGGCCAGCGTATAGTCACCCACCTTGCCATGAGCGATAAAATCCCTGCGCCGATATCCGGCCAGAAATTTGATCGCATCGGGAACCAGCCAGCTGCGCGTGCGCTTGTTCCAGAGGCAATGGGCGGCGGTCAGAACGTCACGCGGTCCGATCACCGTTCCGGTGCAGAATCCGCCCAACCGGCTGTTCACCAGGCCAATCGCACTCCAGGGATAGTCACTGCTGTCGATGATCCGGCGGTTGTCTTCGCCCTTGATGCCCGGGAACAGACGTTTCTTCAGCGCGTCTAGGTCCGCGTCGGCCGCGATCGCCACGCCGCTCCAGACCAACAGCGCCGCAAACCTCAGAAAGACCCCACGCAGCCCCATCAGTCCTCGATCGACACGCGGACGTCGCCAGTACCCGCAAACCGCGCCACAACCTCGGACGCCGTGCCCAGCGGTATCGGTGCGGCAGCCGCACCGGTGGTGATCAGGTCACCCGCAGCGATCCCGATCCCGCGCGCCGAGAAATGGTTGATCGTCTGGGCCAGCGCCCAGCGCTCGTCGCACCGTGCGGGCAGCGGCAGACCCTCGGAAACGACCACCCCGTCGAACAGCAGTTCGATTTCCAGTTCCCGAAGGTCGCGGGACGCCCAGTCCGCGATATCAGGCCCGGCGACATAGGCCATGGCTGCGCCGTTATCGGCTGCGAGATGGACCATCGGCTGGCCCAACGGATTGTTCAGGCGTGGCACGGCAAACTCGATCCCGACAATCGCACTGTCCACGGCAGACATGACTTCGTCATCAGTATACCCACCGTCACGCGCCGGCAGATCAACTCCCATACGGAACGAAACCTCGGCTTCGATCAGAGCGCCCGGCCCCACATCCGAACGTTTAAGTAATCCGCCACTGGAAATCGTGAAATCACGAAACATCACGCCGTACATCGGTCCGTCCGGACCGGCCTTTTCCAGCATCGGCGGATTGGTGAAACCGGCCTTATAACCCGAAGCTTCGAGACCAAGCCGCTCCAGCATCGCGATTTGCACCTGTACGGCCTCAGCCGCATTTGCCGGTGCGCAATCCTCCGGCAGGGCATCGATGGTCGTTCGGGCCTGGAAGGTTTCGGCCAGAAGATCGGCCGCCTTGGCCACCTGTGCGTCGTTCAATGCCATGCTATTTCTCCGTCTAGTATCCAGCCGAGCGGTCAACCGCCCAGATTTGTGGTTTCCCGACCCGATCCAGCCTGACGGCCTCGGCCACCTGTGAGCCAACCGTGTCCGGGCGAACCCGACGCGCGGTGTGGGGCATGATCGTAACACGATCATGGAGCCAGAACGGACTGTCCGCGGGCAGCGGTTCCGGCTTTGTGGCATCCAGCGTCGCCCCAGAGAGATGCCCGGAATCCAGAGCGGCGATCAGGTCAGCATCCACCAGATGCGCACCACGACCTAGATTGATCACCGCGGCCCCTTCCGGCAATGCGGCAAAGGCCTCGGCATTCAGAATACCCTCTGTCTCGGCTGTGAGCGGCAACAGACAGACCAAATATCCGTGCGCCCCAAAAACGCAGTCAGCGCCCCTGCACCGCAGAACATTTCGATATCCGGGTCCTCACGCTCTTTACGCACCCAGGCCGCGACATCAAACCCCAATCCGTTCAGGGTACGGGCGGGTGGTTCGGCCATGGTTCCGAACCCCATGAAACCGACCCGTTGATGACGGGGCAGTTTCTGCGGGATTACCGTCCATTCCCTGCGCCGCTGCTGGGCCAGATAGTCGGGCATATGACGATGATGACGCAGCACATGAAGGATCGCGTATTCCGTCATCGCCGGGTCACCCTCCGGCGGCCCCGTGCGGACAATCGGTACATCGGGCATGTTGGGATGCGCCACCAGATGGTCGATGCCGGCAAACATCGGCATCAGAAACCGCAAATTCGGGAGCTCCGGCAAATCGGCAAGATCAAAGCGACCGATGAGCAGATAATGGATATCCGCAGGGTCACCCACATCGGGCCAGAGACGGATTTCCAGATCCGGAATTTCCGCAAGGATACCATCACGCCAGGTCTGCAATGTGCCCTCGACAGGCGGGGTCAGAAGTAAAGCCATGAAAACCGATCCCACGCAGCCGGACTACGCGGCCCCATCTGCATGGGCGGCCCGATACCAGTCCATGATGTCCTCGCCCGGAACAATGGCCACGTCGGAATGGCCCATGATGTAGTCGAGAATATCCTCGAAATACTTGATCCGGTGCGCGGCGCCCGTGAGATACATGTGCAGGCTGATGGACATGACCCGCGCGGAGTTCTCGCTCTCCTGATAGAGCCGGTCGAACTGATCCTTCGAGCGTTTGAACATCTCGTCAGATGAATGCTGCTGTAAAGCCATCATGGTGATGTCGTTGGTTTCCACCGTATAGGGGACAGACAGCATCGGCCCGTCGGTGGTTTCGATCTCCACCGGCTGATCGTCGAGCACCCAGTCGGCCACATACTCGACCCCGGCACGCCGCAGAAAATCGATGGTCTGGAAGGTCTCGGTCAGGCCCGGGCTTTCCCAGCCACGCACCTTCTTGCCGGAGAATTTTTCAATCGCGGCAACCGCGCGGTCGATCTGTTCCTGCTGATCGTCATGCTTGTGCATGGGGCCCTGCAGATAGCCATGCCCCATGAACTCCCAGTCGAGTTCGAGCGCGGCCTCGGCGATCCGCGGATAGTTTTCGCAGACACGGCCATTGATCGCCATGGTCGGCTTGATGCCCCGGTCACGCAACGCGTCGCGTATGCGCCAGAACCCGACACGCATGCCGTATTCATGCCAGGACCAGTTGGGCAAATCCGGCAACAAGGGCACGCCCATGGGCGGCGGCAGAACCGTGCGCGGCATCGGGCGGGAAATATCCCAATCCTCGACATTGGCGATAATCCAGACAGCCATGCGTTTGCCGTCCGGCAGCTTCCAGGCCGGGCGGTCAACAATGGCGGAATACGGAACACGGTCTTTGAAAATCTGCATCTCTTCCCTCGGAGTTTTGTTGGCCGCGATTATGCGGAAACACCCACCGGAAAACCAGATGCCGATAAACTAGACGTAGCCGATTTGCAGCAGATATAGACTGAGTTGCGGAAAGGCGATCAGAACCATGAGCACGATGAACATCATCACTGCAAACGGGAACGCTCCGGCGAAGATGTCCGCCAGCGAAACCGTCGGATCATTGATCGCGCTCTTGATGACGAAACACGATATCCCCAGCGGCGGCGTCAACAGGCCGATCTCTGCACCAACCACGGTGATGATACCAAACCAGACGAGATCCACGTTGAAACTGTCCAACACCACAAGAAACAGCGGCACAACAATCAGAATGATCGACGCGGTTTCGATGATCGTGCCCAGCAGCACCATCAAGATCACATAGATCACCATCAACTGGATCAGGTTCAGATCAAAGCTCGTCAGCCACTCACCGAAAACGGTCGGCAGGGCAGCCACACCAAGCATCCGGCTGTACATTGAGGCCGTCGTGATCAGGAACAGAATTGTTGCGGTGATGTAACCGGTCTCAACAAGGACCTCCCAGAGATCACGCCAGCTGAAGCTTTTCTTGATCAAGGCGATCACCAGCGCGGCGAGCGATCCTGCAGCACCAGCTTCGGTAGGCGTGAAGACGCCACCATAAATTCCGCCCAGGACAACCAGAACCAGCACGATGACCGGAATGATCTTCAAAACGAGATCCATCCAGGTCAGATTGGCCCAGTCCTCCGCCGCGATGTCCGCGGAATCCTGCCCACCGACATATTTCGGGAAGGTATAGGCCAGGAACAGAATCAGAATGCCAAAGCAGGCCGCCAGCAGAATGCCTGGGATGATACCGGCGATGAACATCCGTCCGACGGATTGTTCGGTGACAATCGCATAGATAATCAGCATCGCGCTCGGCGGGATCAGCATCCCCAGAACGGATGAACCGGCAACCACCCCTACGGTGAAGCGCGGCTTGTAACCAAAACGACGCATCTCCGGAATGGCGACACGGGTGAAGACCGACGCCGAGGCAATCGACGAACCTGTGATCGACGCAAAGATGGCATTCGCGGCCACCGTCGCAATGCCGAGACCGCCGCGAATGCGATAGAAGATGAAATTGGCGACTTCGTAGACGTCCTTGCCAAGCCCCGCCTTGCTGACGATCAAGCCCATCAGGGCGAACAGTGGTACCGATGCAAAAACCAGCTCGGAGACCGTATCGGCAATCGATTCCGACAACAGCGCAACGGCAATGTCCGGATTGCCGCGGATGAGCCACACGCCCAGAAAGGACACCAGCCCCAGCGCCACGGGAATGTACAATCCCATATAGATCAGGAACACGATCACCACGACCGAGGCAATGCCGACTTCAATACCACCCATCATGGTAAACCTTTCCGGCGCCCGCTAGCGCACGCCGCGCGCAACCGGCACCACATGCCGGATCGCGAATTTCAAAAACTGCAGCATTGTCACAGCGCAGCCCAGCACCAGAATAAATTTGATGGGCCACTCAGGCACTGTGAAAAGGCCCTCTTCCCCGACGAAGTAATTGTCGCGCCAGGCGAGATAGAGCTCCGGGACAATCCCATAGAGAACGATCGCCATGAACACCACGCCCAGAAAATCAAAGATCGCGCCCATGACATGACCGGCACGCGGGCGACGACGCTGAACGAGGCCATAGAAGCCGTCTGACCGCGTTAGACGTCCCTTCCGGGTCGCATCGCCGAGCTGCATGAAGACGATCGCAATGATCGACATCTCCACGAGTTCGTTGACGCCGTGAATAGGATGATTGAACAGCGTGCGACTGAACGCATCCGTATCAATCATCACCATCAGAACAAAAATCCAGAGCGACCCGATCGTGTTCATCACGGTCAGAGTACGATCCAGCAAATCCTGAGGGGCGCCACCGGCTGGTGACGCCCCTTGGGTCAGATCCGTCATGTCGAACCTTTTCCTTAATTCAGGCTCAGGAGCCTGCATCCTTGTCCCACTGACGCAGGATCGGCTGATTGGCAGCGCGCATGGTGTCCATATAGGACTTCATGACGACCTTGCCCGGGTTACCTTCTTTTTCACGTGCTGCAACCCAGTCCTGGGCAACATTGGGCATATTGTCGGCCCACCGCTGACGCTGTGCCTGGCTCAGCTCGGTGATCGTGCCACCATTCTTGGTGAATGCCTTGTAGCTGGCATCCGCAAGCGCAAGGGCCTTGAGCCCCATCTCGTCACGATAGCCGATTGCAGCTTCCTGCATGGCAACCCTTATCTCGTCCGGCAGAGCCGCCCAGGTGTCCTTGTTGACCGAAATCACCTTGGAGTTTGCCGTGCCCAGATCCGCCTTCAGCATGTAAGGGGCAACTTCGTAGATCTTGCGACCGACAACAGCTTCCGGCCACAGCATGAAGCCATCGAGAACGCCCGTACCGACTTTGTTGTGATAGGTCACGAGACTGCCCGCAACACCAGCGGCACCGAAACCTTCGAGCCAGCGCAGGTTCAGACCGGCACTACCAAGTTTCAGGCCCTTCATGTCGGAAAGCTGCGAAATCTTGTCCTTGGTGAAAATCTGATAGGTGTCCAGCACGGCCAGATTTGTCAGATAGACCTGATTGAACTTGTCAAAAGCCTGCTTGAACTGCGGATGCGTGTCAGCCAGACCGTCAACGGTCTTGGCTACGAGGCCCGGATTGTTGGTCACGAACGGCGTGGCATAGGCGATCAGCTGCAACGGCACCTTGTCAGCATGGAAGACCGTGGTCACGACGCCAATGTCGCCCAGGCCCTTCTGCAGTCCACCGAGCACACCGCGAACTTTAACGATCTGACCCCAGGCCTGATTCCACTCGATCTCGTAGTTGCCGGTCTTGGCCAAGCGCTTGTCGATCTCGGGAATGTAATAATTGATGAATTCAGCCACCCAGAGTGACTTCGGCGAGTAACCGTCGATCGCTGCGATTTTGATTTTCTCAGCTGCCGAAGACGGTGCAGCAAAGGCCACAGACGCCATCAGCGCACCGATGCTGACAGCACCGAGTTTCTTGGCGATGGATTTGGTGTTGATCATATTCTTCTCCCTTGGGGCTTACCCGGTATGGATATGGCCGCGCTTCACATGCGGCGCGTTCGGTTAGGCGGATAGAAGCGTTTGACACACCTTTGTGTCAACGATTTTCCAAATTAATTCACCTGTGGATATAATTTGGAATATTGTATCATCTCATCCGCAACGTGATCAGTGCCTTCACCTCAGGATATTCCGAAGTCATGCCAGTGAAACAGCGAACCTCCAATGACAGCCGCGCCGGTGGTCCGACCATCGCGACAGCGGTCTATCACCAGATACGCAGAGATATCATCACGGGGATCCTGTCACCGGGTTTCAAGCTGGGTTCGACCAGCTTGCGGGAACGCTACAATGTGGGCATCAGCCCGGTGCGTGAAGCCCTCAACCGGCTTGCAGCAGAGAAACTGGTATGTTTCGAGGATCAGAAAGGCTTCCATGTTGCCGGCATCGGTTCGGAGGATCTGGCTGACCTGATCCGAACCCGATTCTGGATTGAGGAAATCGTCCTCCGCGAATCCATCGCCAATGGTGACGACGCCTGGGAGGACGCCATCGTCCTTGCCTATCATCGCCTGTCGAAAACGCCACGATCAGCCTCGGTCGATTCATACGCGTTCAATCCCGAATGGGAAAAACTGCACCACGCATTTCACGGCGCGATTCTGGGCAATTGCGGGTCGCCTCGTATGCTTGCCTATTGCGATCTTCTCGCAGACCAGGCCAACCGTTACCGCCAGCTTGCCGCATCCCTAAGCTACCCGAACCGCAGCGAAAGTGACGAGCACCACGAATTGATGGAAGCTGCCATCGCACGCGATGTCGAACGTGCAGTTGCCCTGCATCACGCCCATCTCGGGAGAACCAACGATATTGTCGTTGAATCCGGCCTGTCTTTGCCCACGAGCAACATTTCGCTCTAAGGCGACAGGTTAAAACGGGGCGCGACATTCCTCGCCCAACTGCCTTCGCCTTTTTCCACGAAATTTCCATCTTCTGACGCGCGGTCCCCAGACTATTGTGCTAATTTTCATGCGATTCCTGATCAACGGGATCGCATTTCAGGGGAAGTTACATGCAGCGCAGTACAGATCGAATTCTCACCACACATACCGGCAGCCTGCCACGACCACATGACGTCGTGGATTTTCTCATGGAGAGCGAAAAAAACCCCGGCAAGAAACTCGACGGCTTTGATGAAGCGGTCAGCCGCGCTGTTGCAGATGTGGTGAAGAAGCAGATCGATGCCGGCCTGAATGTTATCAATGATGGCGAACAGGGCCGCGCGGATTACACGATCCATGTGAAAGACCGCCTCACCGGGTATGACGGACCGAACCAGACAATTCCCATGACCGCGGATGAAGACGAATTCCCCGAACTTACCGAGATGCTTCGACCGTTTGTGACGCCGCTCACCCATCGCCCGGCCTGCACAGGCCCGGTCGAATGGCTGGATTGGGATGCGGCGCAGGCGGATATTGACCGCGCAGCCAGCGTGATCGGGCTTGGCAAGGCCGAGGACGTGTTCATGACGTCCCCCTCTCCCGGACAGATCGCGCGCTTCCTGCCGAATCTGCATTACAGTAGTGAAGAGGAATATATCTTCGCGCTCGCCGATGTCATGAAGCATGAATACGAAGCTATTGTGGACGCCGGGCTGGTGCTGCAGCTGGATTGCCCGGATCTGGCCCTGAGCCGGCACACGATTTTCAAACATCTTTCGCTGGAGGACTTCCGCAAGGAAATCACAATGCATGTGGAAGCACTCAACCATGCTGTCCGCGATATTCCTGCCGAGAAAATGCGCATGCATGTGTGCTGGGCCAGCACTCTGGGGCCGCATCACGAGGATGTGCCGCTGGTCGATATCGTCGACATCATCATGTCGGCCAGGCCGGGTGCCGTGTCCTTCCCGGGTGCCAATCCGCGCCACGAGCACGAATGGAAGGTCTGGCGCGATGTGAAACTGCCGGATGGAAAAGTCATCATCCCTGGTGTCATCGACACCACCTCAAACTTCGTTGAGCATCCCGAACTGGTCAGTGACCGGATTCAGAACTACGCCAGCGTGGTAGGCCGCGAGAATGTTCTGGTCGGTGGTGATTGCGGCTTCGGCACCTTTGCCGGACGTGTTCAGGTCGATCGCAACATCGTCTGGATGAAGTTCAAGGCGATGACCGAAGGTGCCGCGATGGCGTCGGAGATTCTCTGGAACTAGTTTCTTCCACGGCTTGACCTTCCAGTTGGTGGAACCTGTACACAGGTTTCATGGCGGACAGAACAAGACGAATTCCCCGACACATCTTGGCACTCTTTGCCGCAGCTGTTTTGGTCATGGCTCTGGTCGCAATCGGCCTCGTCGCACGCGATTGGGGTGCGACCAAAGAGCCAACACAGGCCAGCCTGTCGCCCGAAGCAGTACCAGTGTCTGACAAACAGCTTGTACTGGGGGAAAGCATCTACGTTTCCCAATGTGCCGCCTGCCACGGGGCCAAGCTGGAAGGGCAGCCGAACTGGCGGCAACGCAAGGCGAATGGACGATTACCGGCACCACCTCATGATGAATCGGGTCATACCTGGCATCATGACGACGCCACCCTGTTCAATCTCACAAAGTTTGGATTGTCTGCGTTGGTGGGACAGCCCGTCGAAACGGACATGCCGATCTATGACGGCGTACTGACAGATGAACAAGTTCGCTCTGTGCTGGCCTATATAAAGTCGCAATGGCCGGAATCGATCCGTCAGCGACAATCCGCCATCGCACCGCGATAGGTTATTCCAGCGGGATCATGATGTGCTCGGCATAACCGGCACGTTCGGCCAGACGGTCATACCACCTGCGCACATTTGGACGCTCGGGCCGGGCAATATCCATTTCGTACCATCGATAGATCACGCCACCGATGGGAATATCTCCCATCGTGAACTGGTCACCCGCCACGAAATCGCGTCCTTCAAGGAAATGGTCAAGAACCGCTGTGATCTCGCCGGCCTGCTTGATGCTGCGATCGATCAGGTCACGGTCCTGCTGATCGGCCGGTGTTCGGATCAGCTGATGAAACACGGGGCGCAGCGCTGGCCAGAACGTCGCGGTCTGCCAATCCATCCAGCGATCCGCATCGGCGCGTATATGGGGATCTTCGGGCCAGAGTGTTCCCTGACCATGCTTGTTTGCCAGATAACGCAGACAGGCATTGGATTCCCACAGGATGAACCCGTCGTCATCAATGGTTGGCACCAGACGGTTTGGATTCATCGCCAGATATTCATCGGTGAATCCGAACGCACCCGCCATATCGGGACGATCATAGGCGACGCCCATTTCGGCGCAGCCCCAAAGAAGCTTCTGCACATTCGACGACGTGTGTCGTCCCCAGATCGTGAGCGCCATGACCGTTCCTTTTTCCATTTTTTGTCAGCTAGCTGACCACATTCCACTTCTCGATAACATTGCTACCGGCTTGGCGGAACACCTTGGAAACCGGGCAGTAGATCGGCAGCATCTTCTCGACTTCAGCGAGCTGCTCCGGCGTTGCATCGGTCTTCACATTGATGGTCAGGGTGATATTGGGAAACGGCACATCGATCGGCTCGGCCAGAATGACCCCGCGGCGGTCAAATTCGACATCACACTCAATCGATGCGATTTCGAAGTTCAGCTTCTGATGATGGGCAATCCGCGTGGCCACGTTGTTCGTGCAGCCCACAAGTGCCGCCATCATGGTTTCGGTCGGAGATGCACCGGCATTTGTGCCGCCACGCTCGAGCGGCTCATCGGTGATGACCTTCACGTCGCGCACGCTGATATCCGTGCGTGAATGGGAAACGGCTTCGCCGACCATCGTGTATTTGGCGCTCTTCACCTGAACTTTTGCATCTGCCATGACTGATCTCTGAAAAAATGTTGAAATGGTTCAACGCGAACATAGGCATCACGCCACCATTCGCATAGACTTGGGGACAACATCGAAATAGACAACATCTGTTCCGGAACGACACGAAATCCGGATCCGGTCCAAAGACGGTCTTGAGGGAGAAGTGAAGTGAAACCCGCACCATTTGCATATGTCCGCGCGGAAACGCTGGATCAGGTGTTCGACCTGCTCGACGAGCATGGTGATGACGCCCGGATCCTCGCCGGCGGCCAGAGCCTGATGGCGACATTGAACATGCGCCTCTCTGCTCCGGAAGTCCTGATCGACATCAACCACCTCAAAGGCCTGTCGGAAATTTCCTGCGACGGTGAAACCCTGAAGATCGGCGCCCTCGCCCGGCATTCTCAGGTTCTCGAATCTACCGATGTGCAGACCTATGCCCCGCTGATTGCCAAGACCATGCCCCATGTGGCCCATCAGGCGATCCGCAATCGCGGCACCTTTGGCGGCTCGGTGGCCTTTGCCGATCCGGCAGCCGAATTGCCCGCCGTCACCCGCACACTCGGTGCCCGCTTCGTCCTCCAGGGACGCGACGGCCAGCGCACGGTCGTAGCGGATGACTTTTTCCAGGGCCTGTTCGAAACCGACCTGAAAGAGAACGAATTGCTCGTCGGTGCAGAAATTCCCGTCATCCAGGATGGCGAGCGCACGGCCTTCATGGAATTGGCCCGGCGCCATGGTGACTACGCCATGGTCGGGATTGCCGTTCAGGGCCGGATCGAAGGTGACACCTTCGCCGATATGCGTCTGGGCTTCTTCGGCGCCGGTGACCAGCCCATTCTGGCGAAAAGCGCCGCCGCCGCTCTGAATGGTCAGGCCAACTCTGAGGACACGATCAAGAAGGCCCAGGATTCTCTGGATGCCGATCTCGATCCAATGCCCGATTTGAACGGCCCGGCCGAAATGAAAATGCATCTCGCACGTGTGCTGACCAAGCGCGCGCTCGCGGAACTCGCCTCCTAGCGCAGAGAAAGATAGATGGATCAAAACGTCGACATCACGATGAAGGTTAATGGCCAGCAGGTCAGCCGCCGCATCCCCGCCCGCACCAATCTCGTGGATTTTGTCCGCTACGACATGGAACTCACTGGCAGCCATGTGGGCTGCGAGCATGGCGTCTGCGGCGCCTGCACCATTCGGGTGAACGGGGACATTGTCCGCGGTTGCCTGATGCTGGCCGCCCAGGCCGAAGGCGCGGAGGTTGAAACCATCGAAGGCCTGTCCGATGCGGGCGAGATTGCCGATCTGCAGAAGGCCTTCCACGAACGCAACGCCGTACAGTGCGGCTTCTGCACACCCGGCATGCTGCTGACCGCTCAGGAACTCCTGACGAAGAATGCGTCTCCCTCGCGCGAGGAAATCCGGGAATTCATCTCCGGCAATTACTGTCGCTGTACCGGCTATCAGGCAATCGTCGACGCGATCGAGTGGGTCGCCGAGGAGCGTCGCGGCTAGTCACCGCTTTCCCGTCTCCAGACATACAAACGGGCGCCGCGGCGCCCGTTTTTCTTTGTACTCGCAGGAATTGGCGCCCTATTCGGCTGCAGCAATCTCGACGATATTGCCATCAGCATCCAAGGACAGTCCCGTGGCGCGCGCCTGTTCGAGAATGTCCTCGGGCCAGTCGACCTTGGTGGCTTCGTCCCCGCCCACAATTCCAATCATCAGCGCATGGGCGTCTCCTTCGTTGCGAAAGCCCCGCATCACCTTCGGCGGTACCGAAATGCAGTCCATTGGTCCCAGGATGACCTCTTCCCGGTCTTCGCCTTCATTCCAGTAGACCGACCAGGTCCCCGTGAGCGGGATGAACACCTCCACGGTCGGGTGCGAGTGAAAGGGCGCCCCCTTGCCCGGCTCGGCGCCGATATAGGCGATGTGAAACCCCTCCACATCGGTGATCGCCACCGGATTGTCTGCATCTTCCGACACTCCCGAGCCGATGATCGAATACAGTTCGCGTTCGTATTCGGGAATGCGCGTATCCACGAACATGTTCGGGTTGGGTTTCTGGTCTTTCCAATACGCCACCCGCTTCATCATCTCGTCGCGGGACATTATCTCGATATCGCTCATGGCTTTTCCTTCAAACTTTCCGGTTCACACGTCTCGCACAAACGAAAACGGCGGCATCTCCATTCGAAGATGCCGCCGCAATTCTAACCCGAACGGGTGTTCAGTTCATCGGAAGATTCCGATTTGGTGATTAAACTGGATATCCGAACTCCAGGTGATCGGAATGGTGGCCAGATCGGGCACCAGCCAGACGATCACCATGACCACGAGGATCAACAGCCAGTATGGTATCGAGCCCGCAAAAATCTCGCCCAATTGGACCGTTCTGTCGGGGACAGACCCCTTCACAGCGTAGACCAGCAGTCCGACAGGCGGGGTCAGCAGACCAGCCTCAATCGCCAGAATGCCGATGATCGCAAAGGCGTATTCGTTGTATCCGAAGTTCTGCGCGATGGGCCAGAAGATCGGCACGGTCAGCAGAATGATCGAACCGGAATCGAGCAGCGTTCCCAGAACCAGCCAGATCACGATCATCATGACCACGGCGATATTCGGGTCGATCCCCGCACCGCCCACCGATTCGGTGATCAGGTTGACGACACCACCGGTGGTCAGCAGACGCGAGTACATTTGCGCCGTCAGCAGCAGGAACAGGATCGGCGCGATCACCTTACCGGAGTCGATAATGGATTCGCGGATGCCTTCCCAGCGCACGCCCTTGATCAGGGCAAGCACCAGACCGAACAGCGCGCCCAGAGCGGCAGCTTCGGACGGGGTGGCCAGGCCAACCCAGATGCTGCCCAGAACGGCCACAATCAGGAAGATGACACCACCGCCACTGATCATTTCCTGACGGGTCAGGGTTTCATCGGAAAGATCGACAGCCGGCGCCATATGCGGCTTGAACATGGCAAAGCCCGAGCAATAAAACGCCATCAGCAGCGCGAGCAGCAGGCCCGGGAAGATACCAGCCAAAAACAGGAAGCCGATCGAAATTTCCGTCACAATGCCCCAGATGATCAGGAGCACGCTGGGCGGGATCAGCATGCCGAGACAGGCGCTGCCTGCAACCGAACCCAGTGCGAATTTGCGGTTGTAGCCGGCCTTCATCATCTCCGGATAGGCCAGACGCGAGAACGCGGCGGCGGAGGCGAGGCTCGTGCCGGTCACAGCGGCGAAGACCGCATTGCCGGCCACCGTCGCAACGGCGAGGCGGCCCGGGATGCGCTTCAGGCCGAAGTTCATCACACGATATAGGTCACCCGCAGATCCGGATCGACTGACAAACTCACCCATCAACACGAAGAGTGGAATGACGGCGAACACAAAATCGCGCAATGCGAAGAACGACGTGCTGCCCACCTGGCCGGAAGCCAGTGTGTAGCCCTGCCAGGCCTCGTCCAGACTGCCGAACGTGCCAAACATGAGCCAGGTGCCGATCAGGGCACTGACACCGAGAGAAAGACCAATGTGAATTCCGCCAACAACGGCAAAAATCAGCACGACCAGCATCAAAAGTACGGCTGAGGTTGGATCCATTTTAAACGCCCCCTTGTCCCGTTTATCCGGCGCCCAGATCAGGCGGCCAGCGGGTTGTGGTTTCTATAAGTTAAATCTGCGAGCCCGAAACGGCTTCGTGCTTGCCTTCTTCTTCTTCGGTGATCGCCTGACCACCTGTAAGGAAATGCACCAGCAACACGCCGTACACGAAGGCCGACACCAGCGCGAAAATGAAGATCAGGGTTCGGACCGGATAGACAGGAACGCGGATGGAACCTTCGCCCTCACGTTCATCGACGTTCCAGCCAATGATCATGTCCTCGTAACCGCCATAGGCAATCGAGAGGAAGAACCAGACGCCGAGCACCGCAACTAGAATATCAGTCAGGCGCCGGGCAAGTGAGCCCAGGTTCTGATAGATCACGGTCGTACGCAGATGCGCGCCGCGATAGATCGTGTATGGCATCTGTAGAAACAGAATCGACACCATCGAATTGGCCACGATCTCAATGGTCCCATCAAAGGGGTGATTGAAGAATGTTCGACCCGTAATGTCATAGAGAATCAAAAATGCCAGTGCCAAAGCCCAGAATGCAGCGATCGTGCTGCAAACGCGCGTGACAGTATAAACGACCCGATCGACCATATCGTCCTCCCTGTAGCATCTGCGATGGTCTCAACGCCGATGCAAAAATCTGGAATCGCACCCTCCCGTGCGAATCCGTGGGCGAAGTTAGCAGACTGCACGCCTATGTAAAATCCACGATCGTGAAGTTTTGCCCTTTTTTGTCTTCCGATTGCCTTCTTTCGATCAAAGCCGCGTGATGATCTCGCCATATTTCCCGCACAGGCTGTTCCTTACCGAAGCGGAACAACCACAAACGGGAGACAAAAAACGGTTGTTTGGGCGAAAGATGCGAGTCGGAGCCAAAAACATGAACAAATACGGGTTGGTCTCTAGCTTTTACGCGTAAATCCTGCTTCTCTGCGCCCGAATCATAAATGGAGTACCGCTCAGTCGAGCAGCAACGTTTTGTTGATTCGTAAAAACAGACTTTTGTTCAAGGGAGATTTTCTGTGAAAGCACGTACACACCTCGCGAGTTTTGCCGCGGCCGGCTTGATGGCTGTTGCAGCAACTGCGACCACCACCTCGGCTCTTGCTGATAACTTCAACATTCGTATCGCTGCTGGTCATCCGGCCGCTCCGCTTGCGACTGTCAATCAGCTCAACAAGACCTTCGTTCCGAATGTCACCAAACGCGTGGCGGCCGAAACCGACCACACCGTTCGGTTCATTGAAGGTTACGGCGGCACGATCGCCAACCTGTTCGAGGTTCTCGAATCCACCCAGAAGGGCCTGGTCGACATTGGTGCCATGTGCTCCTGCTTCGAGCCGACCAAGCTGTTCGTCCATAACCTGAACTACTTCACCCCGTTCATCTCGGGCGATCCGAAGATCATGGGTCCGACCACGCGTCAGATTCATGAGGAGTTCGATTACTTCTCCAAGATCTTCGATCAGTACAGCCAGACCTATATCGGCGGCGGTGCATTCGATGATTACGGCCTGGGCACGAAGTTCCCGTGGACCAAGATGGAAGAGCTCAAGGGCGTGAAGATCGGTGCTGCCGGTCCGAACCTTCCCTGGCTTGACTATGCTGGTGCCTCGAAGGTCCAGACCAACCTGAACGAAGTCTACAACGCCCTGCAGTCCGGCGTGTTCTCCGGTGTCGTGATTTTCCCGGCTCCGTATTTCGGCTTCAAGTTCGGTGAAGTGGCCAAGTACTACACCACAATGGGTTGGGGTTCGGTCCTCGCCTATCCGGTGACCGTGAACAACAAGACCTGGGCCAAGCTTCCTGATTCCGTGAAGAAGATCATCACGGAAGAAATGGACGTTTACCAGACCGCTGTTGAGGACGAAGGCGTCCGTAAATACACCTCGGCTCTTGAGAACCTCAAGAAGCAGGGTGTGACGGTTCGCGATCTCGGCTCTGAAGAGCGTGGCAAGATGGCCCTCGCCATTGAGCCCTGGGTCAACGAGAAGGCTGCCGAGTACGAAGCACAGGGCTTCCCGGGCAAGGCCACCTTCAATCGTCTGATCGAGCTGGCCAAAGAGAACGGCGCCAAGCCCGTTCACAACTACTCGATCAAGTAGCCTCCGCTACACTGATTTGGAAAAGGGCGGCCCTCGGGTCGCCCTTTTTTATGCCTGTGCCCCGCACACATCCCCGCGATCCGCCGCGAAAAATGCTTCACACCGCCGTCGATCCCCTTCACACTGTCATCAGTGCTTATCGAGTGCGTTCCCAAAAACCAATCAGGCCAACAGGCCATAACAGAATTGCCAAGGGAGAAACCTGGTGAAGCTCAACTCAATGACTACAAAGTCCGTCTTAACGGCTGGCGTCCTGACCGCAGGTTTGGTCATGGCCCAAACTTCGGCTAGCGCCGACAACTTCAACATTCGTATCGCTGCCGGCCATCCTTCGGCACCGCTAGCAAGTGTGAATCAGGCCAACAAGACCTTCGTACCGAATGTCACAAAACGCGTGGCAGCCGAAACTGATCATACGATTCGTTTTATCGAAGGTTACGGCGGCACTATGTCGAACCTATTTGAAACTCTCGAATCTACCCAGAAAGGTCTCGTTGATATCGGTCTGATGTGCTCCTGCTTCGAGCCGACTAAGCTGTTCGTCCACAACCTGAACTACTTCAATCCGTTCATCTCGGGCGATCCGAAGATCATGGGGCCGACCACGCGTCAGATCCACAAGGAGTTCGACTACTTCTCCAAGATCTTTGATCAATACGGTCAAACCTATATCGCCAATGGTGCATTCGACGATTACGGCCTAGGCACGAAGTTCCCGTGGACCAAGATGGAAGAGCTCAAGGGTGTGAAGATCGGTGCGGCCGGTCCGAACCTGCCTTGGCTTGACTATGCCGGCGCTTCGAAGGTTCAGACCAACTTGAACGAGGTTTACAACGCCCTGCAGTCGGGTGTGTATTCGGGTGTCGTGATTTTTCCGGCGCCGTATTTCGGCTTCAAGTTTGGTGAAGTGGCCAAATATTACACCACCATGGGCTGGGGTTCGGTTGTTGCTTATCCAATGACAGTAAACAACAAGACCTGGGCTAAGCTGCCGGATTCCGTGAAGAAGATTATCATGGAAGAGACCCATGTCTACAACGAGGCAGTTGAAGACGAAGGCGTGCGTAAGTTCACCTCAGCTCTCGAGAACCTCAAGAAGCAAGGTGTGACGGTTCGCGATCTCGGCTCTGCAGAGCGCAACAAGATGGCCCAGGCTATTGAGCCTTGGGTCAACCAGAAGGCTGCTGAATACGAGAAGCTCGGTTTCCCGGGCAAAGCCACCTTCAAGCGTCTCCATGCTCTGGCAAAAGAGAACGGCGCCAAGCCCGTTCATGACTACGTCATCAAGTAGCCTTAGCTACCGTGATTATGAAAAGGGCGGCCCTTAGGCCGCCCTTTTTTAGTTCCGTAACGAGAAAATCTATTTGGCAGCGTCTGTCGAACCTATACCGATATTGCGACCTGCATAGCGACGCAAGCGAAGATCAGCCTGCTCCTTGTGTCCCCAAAAGCGCTCGACCTCGCACAAACGCGAACAATAATCACCCACGAGCGCGCTCGCCTCTTCGGTGATCTGCTGATAGGTGCAGGTCTTCATGAACTTGCCGACCCACAGACCGCCCGTGTAGCGCGCCGCCCCCTTGGTGGGGAGCGTGTGGTTGGTGCCGATCACCTTGTCGCCATAGGCAACATTGGTTTCCGGACCAATGAACAACGCGCCGAAATTGGTCATGTTGTCCAGATACCAGCGTGGGTCCTCGGTCAGGATTTCCACATGCTCATAGGCAATGCGGTCAGCTTCATCGCGCATTTCCTCGCGGGTGTCACACAGGATGATCTGGCCGTAATCCTGCCACGCCACCGAGGCGATATCGGCAGTCGGCAGAATCTTCAGCTGGCGCTCGATTTCGGCCGGAATGGCTTCGGCCAGTTCGCGTGAATTGGTGATGACCGCCGCTGGTGAATTCGGGCCATGCTCGGCCTGCCCCAGCAGATCGACCACAACCATTTCCACGTCCGCCGTGTGATCGGCAACCACCAGAACCTCGGTCGGACCAGCGAAGAGATCGATCCCCACCTTGCCATACAGCTGACGCTTGGCTTCGGCCACATAGGCATTGCCCGGGCCAACGATCATCGTGCAGGGATCAATGGTTTCCGTCCCCAGGGCCATGGCGGCCACAGCCTGCACACCACCCATGCAGTAGATTTCATCCGCACCGGCCAGATGCATCGCCGCAATGGTCGCGGCATGGGGCCCGCCTTCATTCGGCGGGGTGCAGGCGATCACCCGCGGCACACCGGCCACCTTGGCGGTCACGATGGACATATGGGCCGAGGCCACCATCGGATAACGACCACCGGGCACGTAACAGCCAACGCTGTTCACCGGAATGTTCTTGTGGCCCAGGGTCACACCGGGAAGCGTCTCGACCTCCACATCCTTCATGGAATCCTTCTGGATCTGCGCGAAGTTGCGGACCTGGGTCTGGGCAAACTTGATATCCTCGATGGTCTGCTCGGACAGCGTGTCCATCAGCGCCTTGATATCCGCATCCGACAGACGGAAGCTTTCGGGCGACCATTTGTCGAACTTCTCCGAGAGTTCCCGGGCAGCAGCGTCGCCGCGGGACTTTACATCACCGAGGATGCCTTCAACGATGTCTCGAACCTTGGCGTCGGCTTCATCCGTCGCTTCGGAATCCATACCCTCTTTCAGGATTTTGATGGCCATTTCACTCTTCCTCGGTTGGCTGAATTTCGCAGTGTCTTAAAACAGGCCGGGCGGCCCCGGCAACCCCGGAACCGCCCGCATCCGTTACATAATTGTCGCAGGAGCTACTTGATCGCCTGCGGATTGATCGGCGAACCAACGCCTCGCGTGATCGGCAGCGGCGGTGCCACGAACATGAACTCGTAGACGCCGTCTTCCGCACAGTCATTGGCCAGATCCTTGAGATAGAAAATCTCGCCCATGGTGATGCCAATCTGCGGAATCACGATCCAGTGCCAGGGCTGGAACACATCATCGGTCTCGTTCGGAATGACCTCGCAGCCCCAGGTGTCGGCGCAAATCGCGGCTATTTCCATGTCGTGCATCCAGTCACAGGTGTGGAACGACACGCCCGGCGCTTCACCGCCGGCATATCCACCCCACTCACCCGCGGCCAGGCAACGTTCCATGTGTCCGGTCCGGTAGATAACGAAATCGCCGCGCTTGATCTCCACGCCCTGCGCCTTGGCACAGGCGTTCAGGTCTTCGGCATCGATCGCGGTGCCGTCATCTAGGGAATCGACCCCGGCCCAGCGCGCGATGTCGAGCAGCACGCCGCGACCGACCATCTTGTTGCGCATCTTGTGGATCGCGTTCTTCTCCGCACCATTCGCGCCAACCAGGGTCGCGTCATAGCCATTCCACATCTTGTCGTTGTTGAAGACATGGCCCAGCGCATCCCACTGGGTGCCGCACTGCAGCGGCAGCGAGACAGCATCATCGGCGTACTGGCTGGCGTATTTCTTACCCGGAACCGTCTGCTTTCCGGCAACAGCATCTGTGCCCGTCGCGAGCATGGTGTGAATCGGGTTCCAGCGACCACCGAACAGGCCGTTCTGCGGACCGTCACTGTCAAAATTGAGACCGAGTGCGAACACCTCGCCCCGCTTCACCAGCTGGGCCGCGGCCTTGCGCTCCTCGTCACCCACATAGTTGATCGTGCCCCACTCATCGTCGGGGCCCCATTTGCCCCAGTTTTTGTTGCGCTCGGATTTTTCCTTGATGGTGTCCATGTCCATCTGGAATTTCGGATCGTCATAACGATGCATGTCAGGTCTCCCCCGGTGTGAATTGGCATGGCCCGCAACCCGGGCTGATTTTTCTTATAATCAAAGTCTAGCAAAACAAAGGGGCCACGCTCCATCGGAACGTGGCCCCCAAAGCACATAAATTTTTGCGTGCTATTTGATCGCTTGCGGATTGATCGGCGAACCGGTGCCGCGCGTGATCACCAGCGGCGGTGCGCTGAGGAAGAACTCATACACACCATCCTCGGCGCAATCCTCAACCAGCTCACGCAGATACCAGATTTCACCATGCACAATACCGATATGCGGGATCGTGACCCAGTGCCAGGGCTGGTTGATGCCCGGTACGGCGCGGTTCGGACGCACTTCGATGCCCCAGGTGTCCGAGCAGATGCCCGAGATTTCCTTCTTGTGAATCCAGTCCACGGTTTCGAAGGCTAGTCCCGGCGCATCGCCACCGGCGTAACCACCCCAATCACCCTTGTCGAGGCAATCGGCCATCTGACCGGTGTTGAAGATCACGAAGTCGCCACGGCGTACTTCGACGCCCTGCTTCTTGGCGGTCTTTTCCAGATCCGCGATGGTGATTTCCTCACCATCGGCCAGGCGCTTCTTGCCCTTCATCTTGGCCACGTCGAGCAGCACGCCACGACCGACCATCTTGTCGGCGAAGTGCTCGATGCCATTCTTGTGGGCGCCGCGCACATCGACCAGGGTCGCGTCATAGCCGTTCCACATCTTGTCATCGGTGAAGACATGGGCCAGCGCGTCCCACTGGGTCGCGCACTGGGTCGGCAGGTTGATCGCATCATCCGCATAGCGCATGCCGGCCAGAGGCTCCTGAATGCCCTGCACCGCATCGGTGCCGGTTGCCAGCATCTGATGCATCGGGTTCCAGCGACCACCGAACAGACCGTTCTGCGGGCCGTTCTCATCCAGGTTCAGACCCAGACGGAAAACCTTGCCCTTCTTCACCAGCTTGGCGGCATCGGCAATCATCTCCGGGGTGATGTAGTTGAGCACACCCAGCTCGTCATTCTTGCCCCAGCGGCCCCAGTTGTTGAGCTGCCGGCATTTGCGCATCACGTCTGCCTTGGTGAGCAGCTTTTTCTTCGATGAAGCCCGCTTCTTTGCAGCCGGCTTCTTCGCCGCAGTTTTCTTTGCCGTCGCTTTCTTCGCCATGGATTGTTCCCTCGACTATTCTGATCGTAAAAATTGAAACGTCATTGCCGGTCTTACAACCGAACTTGGCGTCGGTTATGGTCGCTCGAAAAATGGAATGCAAGAATGCATTCACAAGAAATGAGCCTATCCAAGAGGAAGCCTGAGACATGAGCGTGGCAGAGACTGAAGAACTGAAAACCCCGTCCCTTCGTCTGGACGGCCTTGTGGCAGTGGTGAGCGGTGCCGGACGCGGCCTTGGCCGCGGTGCCGCGCTTTCGCTGGCCGAAGCCGGCGCGGAAGTCATGCTGGTCAGCCGCACCCAATCCGAACTCGAAGCGGTAGTCGAGGAAGTGCGCGCCGCTGGCGGCAAGGCCACCCCCATCGTCTGCGATGTGACCGATGTTGCCCAGGTCACCGAAAAGATCGAGGGCCTGGAACGGATCGACATTCTGATGAACAACGCCGGCGCCAACCGGCCCGAACCCTTCGTCGACGTGTCGGAGGAAAATCTCGACTTCCTGCTCGATCTCAACATCAAGTCCATGTTCATCGTCGCCCAGGCCGCCGCGCGGCGCATGCTGGCGGGCGGACGTGGTGGCTCGCTGATCCACATGTCGTCCCAGATGGGACATGTGGGCTCCCCGAATCGCACGGTCTATTGCGCCAGCAAGCACGCCATCGAAGGCATGAGCAAGGCCATCGCTGCGGAACTCGCACCCCAGAACATCCGCAGCAACTGCATCGGGCCGACCTTCATCGAAACCCCGATGACCGCGCCCATGTTCGAGAATCCGGAGTTCAAGCAATTCGTGATGGATCGCATCCTGATGGGCCGCCTTGGCAAGATCACCGATGTCACCGGCTCGATCGTCTTTCTCGCCTCCCCGGCCTCCGAACTCATCACCGGCGCCAGCCTGACCATCGACGGGGGCTGGACGACCGTTTAGCGCGTGAGAACTGCCTCCAGAGGCCCGGTCTGTACACAAAACCTTGAAATTTCAGCTGTTTCGCTGATGCGGCCGGGTTGTTACAGTGGCGCCGAATTGAGTACCCAACAATGACTACCAAGAGGAGGTAACATCATGTCAGCTCCCGCACGTGACGACAGCTACGCCTATCCGCGTTTCAAGATGAGCAACTACGAACTCGGCTATTTCCCGGGTCCGAAGGCTGGTGAGACCGTCAATTACGACTACACCCTCACCGATCTGGACGGCAAGGAAGTCTCCCTCAGCGACTACAAGGGCAAATGGCTGGTGATCGAATCCGGCAGCCTGACCTGCCCCATGTACGTCAAGAACGTGAAGCCCTTCGCCAAGCTGAAGGAAAAATATCCCGATGTGGAATGGCTTGTGGTCTATGTCCGCGAAGCCCATCCCGGCGAGAAGGCCAAACAGGCCGAAACCATCGACGGGAAGATCGAATACGCCAAGCGCAACCGCGACGATTACAACGAAGAGCGCAAGATCATCGTCGATGACGTCGCCGGCAAATGGCATCACGACTGGGGCCTGCTCCCCAACACCGTCTATGTGATCAACCCGGAGGGTCAGGTGACCTATCGGGCCGACTGGTCCTTCGCCCACAATGTGGAACGGGCGCTGGAAAACCGAGATACGATCAACCCCGACGAACATGTCGCCATTCTCGGCGCCTCCCCCTTCATCACCATCCCGGTGACCCTGAAGGGCGGCTGGATCGCCCTGTTCGACATCCTGATCATCTTCCCCAAGGTCTATTACATGCATTTCAAGCTGGACATTCAGACCTGGTGGGCCAAACGCAAAGCCCGCAAGGAAGCCGCCGCCGCACAATAGCGCGCGCCGGAACCAGATGCAGAAAGGCCGGGCAGACGCCCGGCCTTATTCTTTTGGGGGGAGCAGCAAGCTCCAGAGCATCATGATCGCACAGGCGGAAGAAATCGTCCTTCCCCGCCAATCCGTCATGCCCGCACGTGTTGCGGGCGTCCGCGGGACACGTAACATCTCCACGTGGATGGCCGGATCAGGTCCGGCCATGACGGTGTGTGGCTAAATAACGGGTAACCCCCTCGTGCGTCGTTCCCGCGCAGGCGGGACCCCATAAACACAGGCGACTGACAGGTTTGGCTTCGGTGTTTATGGATGCCCGCCTTCGCGGGCTTGACGACGGGAGAAACCACTCACCCCGCCACACCCCCCCGCCGTGTCACGGCGAGTGCGCCATCCAGGGTGCGGTCGACGGCATCCTCGATGAACGCGTTCAGGTCCGGTTCGGTCTTGGCGCGGTAGATGTGCTTGCGCACGAAGTAATAGAAAACCGCGGCGTGAATGTGCCAGGCCGCTTCGATTTCCAGCCCGCTCACCGGCGTTTCCGAAAGCGCCGGCGCGCCCGCCGCCGCGCGCACCTCCCGCGCGATCGGCACCAGCAGCTGGTCTTCCAGCAGGGCGATATAGCGCCGGTTGATGTCCTCGCCGGCCAGGCCCGCAAACATGTAGATGCGGATCCAGTCATAGGTCAGCACGTCCCGCGCATAGATCCGGTAGAACGCGATCAGCCGGTCCCGCAGGGGCCGCGCGCGCTCACCGATCAGGTCGGTCCACTCGGCCCGCCAGCGGCCGACAAAGACCTCCTCATAAACCCGGTCGATCAGGTCCTGCTTGGTCGGGAAATAGCGATAGATCAGCGGCTGGGTCACCCCCAGTCGCTGGGCCAGCTCGCGGGTCTGGCCCGCCAAGCCGACCTCGGCAAAAAACGCGATCGCGCCGTCGACGATCTGTCGTTCGCGGGCCTCGGGACTCAGCCGCTGGCGCGGCGCCACGCGGGTCGTCTGCAAACTAGGGTCCGGCGGCGTCTGGTCGGGCCTTGCCAAACTAGAGAACCGCGTTGTCGGAGCCGAGGCCCAGGGCGATCCGCCCGAAGGTCGCACCCGCCACATCCATGTTGAAGGCGATATGGGCCCGCGCGGCGTGAATGTCCCGGAAGGCACGTGCCAGCGGGTTGCGGGTGTAGATGCCGCCGCCCCCGCTCGCCTGATAGAGAATGTTGACCGCCTCCACACACAGATTGGCCGAATAGGCGCCGTTGCGCCGGAACTTGGCCTTGGTTTCCAGGTCCGGTGCTTCGCCGCGTCCGGCAATCTGCATGGACAGATCGCAATCGGCCATCATCATCAGCCGCGCGGCATCGATGGCGGCGCCGGCTTCGGCCACCTTGATCTGGATGTTCTGCAGATCGGCAATGCGCGCGCCGGTGTAATTGGCGGTCCGGGCCTTCATGCCCTCCACATAGTTGTGATAGACCCCTTCGGCGATCCCCAGGGGCATTCCCGTCAGCACATAGGGGAACGGCGCGATCACCGGCACCTGATAAAGCGCGCCGGGATTGACAGCGCTGCCCGGGGTCGGCCCGCCCTTCACATCGTCGGCGGCCACGGTCATGTGTTCGGGGATGAAAATCTCTTCCGCCGCGGAATCCTTCGAGCCCGTGCCCTGCAGGCCCGAGGTGAACCAGGTGTCGATCACCTCGTGCTCGGATTTGCGCAGCAGGAACATCCGCGCTTCTTTCTCGGGGTGGTCGTCATCGGCTTCGACCATGCCGCCGAGCATGTTCCACTCGCTGGGATCGATCCCCGAGCAGAACGGCCAGCGGCCGCTGAGCAGATAGCCGCCATCCACCCGTTTGGCGCGGCCGGCGGGAAAGATCACCGACGCGCAGATCAGCGTGTCCGCCGTCTCGCCGTTCTTGCCCCAGACTTCGTTCTGGGCCTCTTCGGGCCACATGCCCAGCATCCAGTGGTGGCTGGCGATGTTGGAGACGTTCCAGCCGCTCGACGCGCAGACCCGGGAGATCACCGCGCCGACCTCCACCAGCATGCCGAAATCCAGCTCCAGGCCCCCGACCCGTTTGGGCTGGAGAATCTGGAACAGACCCGCATCCAGGAAATCGCGGACATTGGCTTCGGGCAGACGCCGCTCTTCGGTCGCGGTATCGGCGCGTTCGGCCACGACGGGCAAAAGCGCTTCGGCGCGCGCGAGAATGTCTTCCCGGGTCACGGTCGGCGTTGTGTTGGATGCTGGCTCGTTGGATGCTGAGTCTTGGGAGGCTGTCTGGCTCATGGGCGTCTCCGAATTCGTATGGCGCTCAATCGCACCATTTATCAAACGATCAATAACAGCACCCCAAAGATCAGGCAAGCGTTACTTTTCAACTGATAAATAAGGTGGTTCAGACAATCAGAATGGCCCGGAAGTCATTCACATTGGTGCGCGTCGGCCCGGTCATCACCAGATCATCGAGTGCTGCAAACAGCGTGTAGGCATCGTTCCGCTCGAAGACATCCTGCACGTCGAACCTCGCCGCCACCGCCCGTTCCAGCGTATCGGGCGTCACCAAAACCCCGGCATTGTCTTCCACCCCGTCAATGCCATCGGTGTCGCAGGCAAGACCATATACTCCCACCTGTCCCAGCAGCCCGGCCGCCAGACCAAGCGCGTATTCGGCATTTCGCCCGCCGCGACCCTCACCACGAACCGTCACCGTCGTCTCCCCACCGGAGAGAACGACAATCGGCCGATCGCCCTGACGCTCGCGCTTCAGGCGCCGTGCCAGTGCCGCGTGTTCCCGTCCGAGATCACGGGCCTCCCCTTCCAGATCGGCACCAAGGGAGACCACGTGCAGACCCCGCAATTCCGCCGTATCCGCAACCGCGGTCAGCATATCGCCGGGCTTGGCGATGATGATGTTCTCCACATTCGCAAAGGTGGCGTCACCGGGCTTGGGCGTTTCCCCCGCCGCGGACTCAAGCAATCCTCGAATGCTGGATGGCGTCTCGATCCCGTAGCGTTCCAGCACCGCCAGCGCGTCCGCCGAGGTTGTCCGGTCCGGGACAGTCGGTCCCGAGGCGATGACCGACGGATCATCCCGGGGCACATCGGAAATCATCAGACTGACGACATGGGCCGGTGCCGCCGCTGCGGCCAGCCGACCGCCCTTTATTGCCGAAATATGCTTGCGCACACAGTTCATCTCATCAATCGGCGCGCCGCTGCGCAGCAACGCGCGATTGACCGCGGCTTTCTCAGCCGCGCTGACGCCGTCCGCGGGCAATGCCAGCAGCGCCGAACCACCGCCCGACACCAGGCAGAGGAGCATGTCCTGTGAATTCAGGCCGTGCGCCAGTTCAAGGACACGCTGGGCCGCAATTTCACCGGCAACGTCGGGAACGGGATGTGACGCCTCGATGATTTCGATGCGCTCACACGCCACAGCATGTCCGTAACGGGTGACAACAATGCCTTCGACCCGATCGAGCCACCCCCGCGCCCGGGCCTCGTCTTCAACCGCCTTCGCCATCGCCGCAGACGCCTTGCCCGCACCGACAACGACAACGCGTCCGTTCTCAGCCAATTCGGGCAGATGCACCGGTACACACGACATTGGATCCGACGCTAGCAACGCCTGCTCAAACAAATCGCACAAAACGCTTTCAGGCGAACCGTCCTGCCGCGGTCTCGTTCGGATTTTGACCACAAGCCCCCCTTGCGAACTCATTTGAGAAATATATTATCCCTGCCATAGCCTACCCGCGGCCAAATAAGAAACACATCGCACAAACGCCGTATCGGGGGATCGCCAAAGTTGAAACTGCACCTGCTTTTGCAGAGGCAGATCGTTACATGCCGTTCGTCAGCTATGTCGTGCCTCTACAAACAATAAAAACACATCAACAACTTACTCTCAGGAGTTGAATCATGAACGGAGCTGACACAGCTTGGATTCTAACTTCGACAGCGCTTGTGCTCTTCATGACCCTGCCGGGGCTTGCCCTCTTTTATGCAGGTCTCGTGCGTTCCCAGAACGTGCTGTCGGTTCTTATGAACTGTTTCGCCATTGCGGCAACGGTTTCCATTCTCTGGTTCGTGGTCGCCTATTCGATCGCATTCGGTGACGGCAATGCCTGGTGGGGCGGGCTCGGAAAGTCCTTCCTTACGGGGGTCGGTGTCGACACAGTTTCGGGGACCATTCCCGAAAGCCTGTTTTTCATGTTCCAGATGACCTTCGCCATCATCACGCCGGCCTTGATCGTTGGCGCCTACCCCGAGCGCATTCACTTCTCTTTTGTAATCGCCTTTTCGCTGGTCTGGGTACTGCTCGTCTATGCGCCGGTGGTGCATTGGGTCTGGGGTGGCGGGTTCCTCGCTGACATGGGCCTGATCGACTTTGCCGGCGGCGTGGTTGTCCATGTCACAGCCGGGACCTCGGCCTTGGTGCTTGCAATGATGCTTGGACCGCGTCGCGGCTTTCCCAGCGAAGTGCAGCCGCCACACAATCCCGGCATGACCATGATCGGTGCGTCCATGCTCTGGGTCGGCTGGTTCGGCTTCAATGCCGGGTCCGCGCTCACAGCAGACGGCTCGGCGGGCATGGCAATGACGGTCACCCACCTCTCTGCAGCGGCCGGCGCGATCGCATGGTCGGTGATGGAACTGATCCGCTACCGCAAAGCCAGTCTGATTGGTGCGGTTACCGGTATGGTTGCCGGTCTGGCCACTATCACACCCGCATCGGGTTCTGTCGGCCCGATCGGTGGTCTGATACTGGGTCTGTCCGGCGGTGTGGTCTGCTACATGATCACACAGTTGATAAAACAGCGTCTCAAAATCGACGATTCACTCGATGTCTTTGCCGTTCACGGTATCGGCGGTGCATTGGGCAGTGTCCTCGTAGCTTTCTTCGTCACAGCGGCACTTGGTGGACGTGGCCTTGCAGAAGGCATGACCATTGGAAGCCAGCTTGGTGTTCAGTTGATCGGGATCGGGATTGTCGCTGTCTGGTCGGGCGTACTGACATACGTCATCGTCAAAATACTGAAGATGTTCGTCAAATTCCGTGTCGATGAAGAAACCGAGGTTCAGGGCCTCGATCTCGCGATGCATGGCGAACGCGGCTACCACGGCCTGTAGCCGCGGCAATCCTTCAATTGTCTGTGGGGTGGCATTGGCGATGCCGGTGTCACCCCCAATAGAACAGGAACTGTCATGAAATTCATTGTCGCGATTATCAAGCCCCACAAGCTCGATGAGGTGCGTGAAGCACTTGCTGGCGTTGGCATCGAGGGCATGACCGCCAGCGAAGTCAAAGGCTATGGCCGACAGAAAGGCCAGACCGAAATCTACCGGGGTGCCGAGTATCAGGTGAACTTTGTTCCCAAGGTCAAAATCGAGGTCGCCGTTGATGACGGTGTTGCCGACAACGTGGTCGAAGCCGTTCGGATGGCCGCCAACACCGAAAAAATCGGTGATGGCAAAATCTTCGTTCTCGACCTTGAGAATGCTGTTCGTGTGCGGACCGGCGAGACTGGCGCGGATGCTCTCTAGGCGGGACTTACCTAGATTTCATCAAGGCCCGATTTGCTTTCGAGCATCTTGATGGCTGCGGTGAGGTTTTCCTCGCCGTAGCCGGTCTCGATTGTATCCTCGAACATCTGCAGCATCGCCTGCCCGATTGCCAGCGGAACACCTGTGGCTTCGCCAGCATCACGAATCAGACGTGAATCCTTCACCATCTGCTCGGTGGTGAACAAGGCCGAGAAGTCTCGCGCCTTCAGCGGAGCCAGATTGTATTGAACATAGGGCGATGCTGCGGCGCTGACCCCGATCACATCGAGCATCTGCTGCCAGTCCAGCCCGCCCTTGCGGCCCAGCGTCAAAGCCTCCGCCAATACCGCGCCTGTGGTTCCCACCAGCAGATTCACAACCAGTTTCAGGTATCGCGCCTGTTCGCTATCCCCGAGATAGAAATTCTGAGCCCCGAGCACCTCGAACAAGGGAACACATTTTTCATAGGACGCCTTAGGGCCGGATGCCATGATCGTCAGGGTCGCTGCTTCCGCCAGCACCGTACTTCCCGACACCGGCGCGCGCACATAACCGATCCCCTTCGCTTCCGCGTCTGCGGATATTTCAGCAGACGCCTGCGGAGACACCGTGCTCATATCGAGGTAGGTCGCCCCCGATTTCATGGTCGCCAGAATGCCGTCATCTCCAAGGGCTATGGATCGCAACACTACATCATTGGGAATCATCGAGACAACGATGTCGGCCCTCTGTGCCAGATCCTGATTGGATGCTCCGGCCTGTGCGCCACCGGCGACGACAGCCTCGACATTTGCAGCGACCGGGTCGAACACGATGACCTCGGCTCCTGCAGCAACAAGATTTCGGCTCATCGGACCGCCCATCTTGCCGGCTCCGATCCAGCCGATTTTCAGATCGTTCAGGCTCATCAGCCATACCCTCCCCTTACGAATTTCGGCGCCACCCCGGAAGGTTGCGCCGAAAAGAATTACACCAGATTGTGGGTCCCGGACTAGGACGAGCTCATGCTAGCGCGTTCGCTGTATGCCGCTTCCGCATCCTTGACGCTGGCATCGTCCTTCATGACGAAATCAAAAATGCCTTCGTAGAACGGACCATTAAAACCGTATTCCTCAGCGCGTGCGGGATCGTCGATCTTCTCGTAAGGGATGATCAGTGATTCCTTGACGCCAAAGACAGCATCTGAATCCAGATATTTGCTGTCGCTGTTGAACATCTCGGTCTGGATGGTCTGAAAACCGTCCTTGTAGATGAGATAGTGCAGATGTGCCGGCCGCCAGGAATGACGGCCCGTGCCATGCAGAATCAATCCAACCGGACCATCGGTCGGAACCGGATAATCAACAGGCTTACGGGAGCGGAACCAGTAGCGACCATCCGCACCGGTCTTGAACTTCCCGCGATACGCATAGTCTTCATAGTCCTTCGGCTGCCCGACCTGGGCCTCGTAGAACATGTTCGGGGAGGTCTGCCAGAGATCCAGAATAACGCCTTCGATCGGGTTTCCATCTGAATCAAGCACGCGCCCCTGCAGAAATGCGGGCTCGCCTTCATCATCATCCAGTGAGATGTCAAAGCCCATCTCGCGGGCCGGAGCACCCTCACGATAGAACGGCCCCAGAAGACTGGATTCCGTTGCGCCTGTGCGCTCACGGTCCCCAAGGATTTCCACCAGAGCAGTCATGCCAAGAACATCGCCCAGCAACACACCCTCTTCCCGCTTGTCATCGGATATATGGCCCACATTCTGAATGAAGCGTGCTGCGTAGAGCAATTCATCCGGGCTCAGATTCACTTCACGAATGAAGTCATGGGAATGACGAATAAGCGCCTCCATGATCTCCTTCAGTCGTGGATTGGTGTCATCCGCAATCACATTCAGGACTGCATCTGTCACATTTGATTCGGTCAGGTCACGCATCTTATCTCCTCGAAACCGCGCCCATGTGGTGCGGGATACAGCTAATTCAATTGGCCCAAGAATGCGCCTAAAGGCTCAACATTCGCAACCGCGCTCGGTTTAGGTGTTCGCCATGGAGAAACAGACAAGAATGGCGTCGACACCGTACTTCATAATTGGTATGTTCGTAATACGAACATAAGTTCGACATACGCATTCTACGATTCACCAAGATACCGGTCAATGTCTGGACGCGCTGCAAACTCCGAATTTGTCCAATCACTGGAACGCGGCCTCGCCGTGATTCAAGCATTTGGGCCAGACAGTTCGGAAATGACCATCAGTGAGGTTGCTGAAGCCACCGGGACAACACGCGCCACGGCACGTCGTTTCCTGTTGACCCTAGAACAGCTAGGCCACATCCGAAATGACGGGCGCAAATTTTCCCTGACCCCACATGTTCTGGGCCTTGGTTATGCCTATTTGTCGTCTCTGAACTGGTGGCAGAACGCCCAACCCGCTATGGAAGACGTGGTAAAGGAGCTTCAGGAATCCTGCTCAGCCTCCGTACTCGATGGCAAAGACGTAATTTACGTGGCCCGTGTATCAGCCACCCGGATCATGTCGATCAATCTGAGTATTGGCACCCGTTTACCCGCTCATGTGACCTCGCTCGGTCGGGTGCTTCTTTCTCATCAAACCCCGGAAATGCTTGATGCCTATCTGGCGGATATCGTTCCATACAAATTCACCGACCATAGCAAAACCGACATCAACGAGCTGCGGGACGCCATCGAAACTGCACGTCTGAAGGGTTATGCGCTGGTCGATCAGGAACTTGAAACCGGCCTCCGTTCCCTCGCTGTGCCGATCTACGACCGCAATGGTCACATCCTGGCCGCTCTCAATGTGGGCACCCATGCTGCGCGATCGCGTCTGGACGAAATGACAACACGTTTCCTGACCGTATTGCTCGAGGCGTCTCGCAAGATCACTTTACAGCTACCAAACTAGATCAATCAAAGAAACGGCGGCACCGAAGTGCCGCCGTTTCTTTGCTGGTATACGCAATTGAACTCAGATGATGGCGCAGACTTCATCAAAGTGATAGCGATTCAGACGCGGGCCTTTGATCCCTTCAAGAGCGCCATAGCCGATGTTGCACAGGAAGTTCGCCTTGACCGGTGAATCCACAAAGAACTCCTCATTTACCTTGCCCACATCGAAGCCACCCATCGCCCCTGCATCGAGTCCAACGGCGCGCACAGCGAGGATAAAATACGCGCCCTGCAGGGTTGCCTGCTGAAAGGAAAAGCTTTCGGCGACTTCCGGATTTTCCTTGTGACGCTCGGCCATTTCAGGACGGATGGGGTAAAAACGCCGGAAATCTCTCCAGAATGTATTGTCATAACCCAGAATGGCGACTACTGGCGCCTTCAGGGTTTTTTCCACATTTGGCCCCATCAAGGCCGGGGCCAGCCGTTCCTTAGCCTCCTGAGAACGCAGGAAGGTGATCCGCATGGGCTGGGTGTTCGCGCTGGTCGGTGCAAATTTGACGAGATCATAAATCTCACGCAGCTGCGCATCCGTGACATCTTTTTCCTGCCACCAGATGTGGTTTCGGGCTTCGCGAAAAATCAGATCACGAGCATTGTCGTCGAGACTGCTGATCCGGCCACGATAATCCTCGATCCGCGCATGAGCTGCGGCGAGTGCTGCTTCTTCTGACTTGAGACCTCCGAGTCTTTCTGTGTCGGCCCGGTTTCCCCTGCAGGATCCAGGCACGGCTTGGCATCGCACCTTAGCTGTGCGTCAGCCTGTCAAAAGTCAATTCGCATTGCCGTCAGGGTTCGCTGGCCGAACATGTCCTGACTGACATTGAGCGCAGGCAGCGAATGCACTATTCAGACGAGACACAAATGGTTTTCCCGGTGGCACTCCCCCGGATAACGGAGAGATCAATATGTCCGATACCCCAGGCGCCCTGTCCGGCGTAACCATCCTTGACCTGACCCGCGTTCTTGCCGGTCCCTATTGCACCCAGATGCTCGGCGACCTTGGCGCAGATGTGATCAAGATCGAACGCCCTAGAGCCGGTGACGACACGCGGCGTTTTGCTCCGCCCTTCATGTCCGGTCCCGATGGTAATGACACTAGCGAGAGCGCCTATTTCATGAGCGCCAATCGAAACAAGCGCTCGGTGGA
>CALSML010000024.1 GCA_943787445.1 uncultured Alphaproteobacteria bacterium | reverse complement strand
GATCAAAAACCACGGTCTCGGTGAATTTCAGATCAGCTGCCATCATCGGCCGGCGCACCAGATCGCGGATTTCGGTCTTGATCCGGCCGCCAAAGCCCGCTTTGCCCGCGCCCCGCGCCATCGCCTCCACGGCAGGGCCGGCACCATCGACCGCAAAGACATTGGCCCCGGCGGCGGCCAGCGGCAGGGCAAAGGTGCCCACCCCGCAATAGAGATCGGCGATTTTCGTGGACCCCTGCACCGCCGCGCACACCAGCCCGGACAGCAAACGCTCGGCTTCGGCGCTGGCCTGCAGGAAGGCACCCGGCGGCACCTCGATCACGGTGCCGGAAAGATCAAGGGTCGGCGTACGCCGCATGGCAATCGGCTCCACGCCATCATTGGCCAGCCAGGACACCCGGGCGAGATCTTCGGATTCGGCAAACATCGCCAGCGCCATACTTGCATCCGGCCCGGGCGAATGATTGGCGGTGATCTGCAGATCAAGACCATTGTCGACCTCCGTCACCAGCACATCCCAGCTGGCGCCCGGCGGCACGACATCCGACAGGACTTCGCGCAACTTCGGGATCAGGGCCGCGATCGTCGGGCGCACGATCAGACAGGTGTCCAGATTGACGATTTGATGGCTCGCCCGGCCATGAAAGCCGAAGAAGGTCTTCGAATTCTTCGCGCGCGGGCGAAAGGCGGCAAATTCCGCCCGGCGGCGGCCATCCGAGGCGGTGCGCACCATCGGGGCCACCAGAGCCGGGTTCAGCCCCGCACGTTTGACGGCCGAGACCACCATCTCCTGCTTCCAGGCTTCGTAACTTGCATCGTCCAGTGTCTGGGTCGCACAGCCACCACAGGTCCCGAAATGGGGACAGGGGGCCGTCACCCGATGCTCCGAAGTGACAACAATCTCTTCCAGGCTCGCGGCAAACCCATCCGCGCGCTTGGCGCCAATTCGTGCGCGCACGGCCTCACCGGGCAAGGCACCGGCAATATACAACTGGCCGTCAGGGCTTTTGCCGATGCCGTCACCGCGCAAGCCAAGCCGCTTGATCGTGACTTCGTGGATTTTGCCGCTACTCATCATCTACCCCTGCGGAGACTGCTCCGGAGAAAAGCCCCGCAATCAGGAACTCCTTGTTGCCTTCCGGTCCGGTGATCGGACTTTCGGCCAGCCCGGTCACCTGCCAGCCGGGCAGACCATCGACCCAGTTGCGGATACGCGTGCAGACGGCCTCATGCAAGGCAGGATCACGAACCACGCCCTTTTTGCCGACTTCGCTCTTGCCGACTTCGAATTGCGGCTTGATCAGCGCGATCAGGCGCGCGCCTGGTGCGGCCAACCCCATTGCGGCGGGCAGCACGACCTGCAGGCCGATAAAGCTTGCATCACAGACGATCACATCCACCGGCTCGGGAATCTGCTCGGCCGTCAGGTGGCGCGCATTGGTCTTCTCCAGCACCACCACGCGGTCGTCATTGCGCAGCTTCCACGCGAACTGACCATGACCGACATCGACGGCATAGACCCGCTTTGCGCCGCGCGAGAGCAGCACATCGGTGAATCCACCTGTCGAAGCGCCCACATCAATGGCAACCGCATCCGTGACGTCTATTTGCAGTTCCGCGAGCGCGTGATCAAGCTTCAGCCCGCCCCGGCTGACCCAGGGATGGTCCTGGCCACGCAGCTCCAGAGGCGCGTCGGCTGCGAGGCTGTCCCCCGCCTTCTCGACGCGTTTTTCACCACTGAAGACCAGCCCGGCCAGAATCAGCGCCTGAGCTCGGCTCCGCGAATCCGCGAGGCCGCGTTCGACCAGTGCCAGATCGGCACGGGTCTTCGGAATTTTCTCGTTCTTTGCCACAAACGGGACATAGCACGGACAGGTCAACTATTCTCGCCTACATTCCCACTGTAAGATCATGCCAAACAACAGCACATCTTCCGGGAGAAGCACTTATGAGCAAACGTATCGGTATCGTCGGCATGGGCCTGATGGGACAGGCCTTCATCACCAATCTGCGCAAGTCCCAGTTCGGGGTTCAGGGTTTTGATCTAGACCCCAACCGCATGGACCAACTCGCAGAAGCCGGCGGCCACCAGGTCGATACCCCCGCAGACGCCGCAAAGGATGTGGACTGCCTGATCGCTTCCCTTCCAACCAGCGATATCGCACGGGAGGTGATCTTCGGCGCCAACGGCATCGCTTCAGGCGCGGCCGAAGGTCTTTATGTATGCGATACGACGACCGCCCGCCCGGAGGATTCCGAGCGCACCTATACCGAGCTCAAGGAACGCGGCATCCGCTACATGGATTCCGCCGTCAGCGGCACCAGCACCATGGCCCAGACCGGTGATCTTGTGGTCATCGCCGGCGGTGACGCCAAGGATTTCGAAGCCTGTCGCGACTATTTCGCCGGCTTCTCCCGTGCAGCCTATCACATGGGTCCGGCCGGCTCGGGCGCACGCACGAAGCTGATTATCAACCTCATTCTGGCGGGTAACCGGCTCGCACTTGCCGAAGGCATGGTGCTGGGTGAGAAAGCCGGACTGGAGGCCAACAACCTGCTCGAGATCCTGAAAGACGGCGCGTGCAGTTCCAAGACCATGGTCGACAAGGGCCCGAAGATGATCGACGCCGACTATTCCAAGCAGGGTCAGGTGAAGGTCAGCCTGAAGGACTCACGCCTGATGATGGATATGGGCCAGAAGCTCGGTGCCCCCACCATGATGATTCAGGTCTATTCCCAGATCATGCAGGCGGCACTGGAAAAGGGTTACGCCGAGAAAGACACGGTCGCCTTCTACGAAATCATGCGCGGCATGGCCGGGCTGGAAGAACGCGAAGGCATTGACGATGTGCCATTCGGGAAGAAGTAGAGCTTAGAGCACAACTGTGATGACCCAATTTCTCGCTGATCTCACTATCTGGGAGCGCATCTGGCCGGGCCGCGGCGCGCCACTGGAAGAATTCTTCCGGCAGGAGATGATCCAGGCGCTCAAGGCCATTGAGCCGACCTATGCAGACTGGATGGTCTCGGTGAATTACGGAGTGGAATCCTATATCGCGCCGCAGCGGAGCCGGCGTCGGCGCGCGACACGGAGCACCTCCTGATGAGCAACCTCGCCACAGCTGCCCTCAACATCGAAGACTTGCGCAGGCTCGCCAAGCGGCGGCTGACCAAAGGACTGTTCGAGTTCATCGATCGCGGTTCCGAGGATGACGTGGCCCTGCGTCACAACCGCGCCGCCCTGGAGCGAATCAAGCTGCGCTCCCACGTGCTGAACGACACCTCCGGGCGACATACGCATTCGTCGATCTTTGGCGAGGAGGTCGGCATGCCTCTGGTGATCGGACCGACCGGACCCGCCGGGTTTGTCTGGTATCGTGGCGAGACCGAACTCGCAAAGGCCGCGGCGAAGGCGAACATCCCCTTCACGCTGGCCAGTACGTCGAACACGCCAATGGAAGCCATCCGCGAAAATGGCGGCGGTCGCCAGTGGTATCATCTGTATGTCTGGCGCGACATGGAAGCCTCCCTGAAGGCTGTCCCCCGCGCCGAGGCAGCCGGATTCGACGCACTGGTGCTGACCGTCGATTCCACCGTGCCCTACAATCGCGAATTCGATGTGCGTAACGGCACCACCATGCCCGTGCGTCTGACCCCGCGAAACATCGCCGATCTGGTGACCCATCCGCGCTGGCTATTCGGCACTGTCGGACGCTATGTACTCGCCGATGGCCACCTGCCCCGCTACAGCAACATCGACATGCCTGAAGGACTGTCCACGCGAGGCGTGCGTGACTTTCTGTTCAAGAACGACACGCTGGATTGGGACTTTCTGAAACGCATCCGGGACTTGTGGCCCCGCAAGCTGGTGGTAAAAGGTGTTCTTCACGCTGAAGACGCCGCAAAATGTGCCGAACTCGGTGCCGATTGCGTGATCATCTCCAACCATGGCGGTATCGCAAGTGATGCCGCACTGGCGCCGATTGATGTGTTGCCATCCGTGGTGCGAGAGGTCGGCGACAAGATGATCGTGATCGTTGATTCCGGCTTTCGCCGCGGCAGCGACATCCTCAAGGGTCTGGCCCTGGGCGCCGATGCTGTCATCGTCGGACGCGCCACGCTGTATGGCGTCTCCGCGGCGGGTGAGCCGGGCGCATCACGGGCGCTGGAAATTCTCCAGACCGAACTGCGCCGGACCATGGGCGTGATGGGCCTGACCGATCTGAACCAGATCACCCGGGACCACGTAGTCCTGCCACACGAGTTGCCGCTCTAGCGAGTCAGAGAAGTACCGGAAATTCGTTCCGTGAAGTGAAACCACTTGTAATCGAACCCGGCACCACCATTATATTAACAACACCTAATTAGCAGACCATCAGGAAACGGGGTCTTTTCATGAAACTAGCACTCACCATCGCCACAGCCGTGACCGCCATCGCATTGCTTGCCACACCTGCTCTCGCGTACGGCCACAAAGGGGCCTACGGCAAAGCGGATAAGGCCATGGAACGCGGTGAGGGCAAGAAAAAGGGCCTCCACAAACAGATGGATGGCGAAAAGATGAAAATGAAAAAAGACAAGATGATGAAGGACAAATAGGCGCGCCGTCGCCGCGTCTGTCGCGCTTTCAAATTGCAAAGAAAAGGGCGGATCGCTGATGAAGCGCCCGCCCTTTTTTGTGTCTGGGAACCTCTCGACAGTGATCTACATCTCCCGGTACCGGGTCGGCATTTCTTCGACCGGCATGACTTCCTCGCAGTCTCCCATCTCCACGGCTTTCCGCCCGTACCAGCGGGCAGCGGGTGCAGCAGTGACGCCGTGCAGCAGGACACTCAGCAAGACCGTGACCGAAACAGTCGCCAGCACCGGTGACGCGAGCATCACCTCGTTCTCATCGAGTACCAGGAGCGCAAACAGAATCGACGCGAGGCCCGGGGGACCGAACCAACCGAGGAAGAACCAGGTTGGCAGGCTCAAACCGGTCCCCAGCAAGCTTAAAATCACCGGCACCATGCGAACGACCGTCAGACTGAGCAACGCATAGAACACAACCGCGAGGGTGATCTGGTCGGCGATCTGGGGAACGATCACGGTACCAAACAGGAAGAAGGTCACCACGGTCAGCAACTGCCCCTCGCTCTCTGCGAAATCAAAGAGATATTCGCAAACCCCGCGATGGACATTGCCGACAGTCAGACCGGCCACGAAGGCCGCAATGAACCCATTGCCGCCAATCAGTTCTGCCGCCGCAAACGCAGCCAGCGCTACACCGAGCGCACTCAGTCCCTGAAACGCCGTCGTCATCCAGCTTGCCGCGGCAGCACGATCAATCAGCCGCCCCCCGATATACCCGGCCAGAACACCTGCGAGCGGGCCGAGCGTAATCTGCAGCAGACCGAATTCGATCCAGTCAGCAGCATGCTGTTGCGGTCCCTCCGTCGCCAGTGCCAGGCTGGCGAACAGCAGCACCACCGGCAGGGCAATCCCGTCGTTCAGACCGCTTTCGGCATTCAGGGTCTGGCGGATGCGCACGGGTATGACACGATCACTCACGACAGCCTGACCCAGCGCGGCATCGGTGGGGGCGAGAATCGCGGCCAGTAGCGCAGCTTCGAGGATCGGCAATCCCAGAAACACCATCATCGCAGCTGCAATGCCAGCGAGGATGGTCAGCGGCAAACCCACGAGCAGCATGCGCATGGGCAGATTGTGGTAACGCCAGAGTGTGCGCACATCAATGCGGGCAGCATCCGTGAACAGAACGAGGACCAGCGTGAATTCGGCAATGGTCTCGATCGCCCCACCGCTAAAATCAATCTCGACAACATGGAGGCCCAGCGGGCCGAGCAGCAAGCCTGCTGCAACAAACAGGATCGGTGCGGTCAGGATGGTGCCCGACAGGCGTGCCGAGATGAGCCCGAAACCGACCAGCGCCATTGCCAAAGCAAGAAGGGATTGCGCCTCCATGGTCTCCCGCCCCGAAAATCAGGCGCGGGCGCCGCTCACTTCAGAGTCCCGCCCCAGGGCGCAAAGTACCTTTGCCACGATATGCGATGCTGTCAGCCCGGCCATCTCATACTGGATTTCGGGTTTCTCATGATCGATGAAAATATCCGGCAGGGTCATCGGCCGGAACTTCAAACCACCATCGAGCAGACCTTCATTAGCCAGATCCGTCATTACCTGGGTGGCAAAACCACCGGTGGAGCCCTCTTCGATGGTGATGAGGACTTCATGTTCACGGGCGAGACGCCGGACCAGATCGGTATCAAGGGGTTTGGCGAAGCGGGCATCCGCAACCGTCGCGCTCAACCCGTGTGCGGCGAGGTCCTCAGCCGCACGCAGACATTCCTGCAGCCGTCCGCCATAGGACAGAAGCGCCACGGTCGTGCCTTCCTGCATGATCCGGCCCTTGCCGATTTCCAGCGGCACGCCAATCGCCGGCATTTCCACACCGACGCCTTCCCCACGGGGATAGCGGAACGCGGATGGGCGGTCATCGATCTGTGCGGCAGTTGCCACCATCTTCACCAGTTCGGCCTCATCGGCAGCGGCCATCAGCACGAAACCGGGCAGGCAGCCCAGATAGGCCACATCGAATGAGCCGTGGTGGGTCGCCCCGTCAGCTCCCACAAGACCGGCACGATCAATGGCGAACCGGACCGGCAGGCTCTGGATCGCAACGTCGTGTACAACCTGGTCGTAGCCGCGCTGCAGAAAGGTCGAATAGATCGCCGTAAAGGGTTTGAAGCCTTCTGACGCCAGACCGGCGGCGAAGGTCACCCCATGCTGCTCGGCGATCGCCACGTCAAAGCAGCGATCCGGAAAGGCTTCGCCGAAAATATTCAGACCGGTCCCCGAGGGCATCGCCGCAGTGATGGCGACAATCTTTTCATCGCGCTCGGCTTCCTTGACCAGACTTTGGGCAAACACCTTGGTGTAACTCGGCGCGTTGGATTTCGCCTTTACCTGCGCACCGGTGACGACATCGAACTTCGCGACCGCGTGATACTTTTCATCTTCGCCCTTGTCGGATTCGAAGCCCTTGCCCTTCTGGGTCACCACATGGACGAGCACCGGCACGTTCTGTTTGCTGTCCCGTACATTTTTCAGGACCGGCAGCAGATGGTCGATATTGTGACCATCAATCGGGCCGATGTAGTAGAAGCCAAGTTCCTCGAACAGTGTTCCGCCCGTCACGAAGCCACGAGCATGCTCTTCAGCGCGTCGGGCCGCTTCCTCGAAACTTTTCGGGAATTTGTGCGCCATGTCCTTGGCGATCTGGCGCAAAGAACGATAGCTCTTCGACGAAATCAGCCGTGACAGATAGGCGCTCATCGCACCCACGGCCGGCGCGATCGACATGTCATTGTCGTTCAGAACCACAACCAGCTGGGTGTCCATCGAACCGGCGTTGTTCATGGCCTCATAAGCCATCCCGGCGCTCATGGAGCCGTCACCAATCACGCAGACGACATTGTTGTCCTTCTCGGCAAGATCGCGGGCGACAGCCATGCCAAGGCCAGCCGAAATGGACGTCGAACTGTGCGCCGCCCCGAACGGGTCGTATTCACTTTCGACCCGTCGCGTGAAGCCGGACAATCCACCACCCTGTCGAAGGGTTCGAATACGGTCCCGCCGACCGGTCAGAATCTTGTGCGGATAACACTGATGACTGACATCCCAGATCAGCCGATCGGCCGGGGCCTCGAACACATGGTGCAAAGCCACCGTCAGTTCCACAACGCCCAGACCGGCGCCCAGATGTCCGCCGGTGATAGAAACGGCATTAATCGTCTCTGCACGCAATTCATCTGCCAACTGCTTGAGCTGGTCAGCCGTGAAATCACGCATATCCTCAGGAATGCGGACGGTGTCGAGAAGAGTTGTCTTGCTGCTATCGCTCACGGTTTCGCCCGTTTGGGATCGGCCCAATCCGATTGATGAATACAATCATACGCGTCTGTCGATCAACTGCGCGGCAGAAGCTCGCAATAAATCTGCCTTTTCCCCAAAGAAATCAAGGTTTTCCATGGCTTTTCGGGCGTGCTCCAATGCCGCATCCCGCGCACCCTCGATGCCCCACAGGGAGACCAGCGTCGCCTTCCCGCGTTCACTGTCCTTGCCGACAGCTTTGCCGACTTCATCGGGATCACCGATTTCATCCAGAATATCGTCGGTGATCTGGAACGCCATGCCGAATTCGGCGCCAAACGCCCGCAATTTCTCGCGTGCCTGCTGATCCGCGCCGGACACCACGGCACCGGCCTCGCAAGACCAGGCAAACAATGCACCGGTTTTCATGGATTCCAGACGGATAACGGCATCCCGCTCGGCCTCGGGCTTGGTTTCCGCCTCCAGATCGAGCATCTGACCACCTGCCATTCCCCGCGGACCTCCGGCCCGGGCCAAGCCCAGAACCAGATCCGAGCGGATTTGACTGTCGTCATGTGTCGCCGGATCTGCGAGCACTTCAAACGCGAGGGTCAGCAGCGCATCCCCAGCGAGGATCGCCGTGGCCTCATCGAAGGCCCGATGCAGGGTGGGTTGTCCGCGGCGCAGGTCGTCATCATCCATCGCCGGAAGATCATCATGCACCAGCGAATAGGTGTGCATGATTTCTATCGCGGCAGCTACCCGCAAGGCCCCGGTCCGCTCGCCACCGCACACATCGGCGCTGGTGACGACCAGAAACGGCCGCAGGCGTTTGCCCCCCGCCATCGCCGCATAGCGCATTGCCTCCCACAGGCGCGGCACATCGCCGGGCTCCTGTTCCAAGACCCGTGACAGGCATGCGTCGAACTCCGCTGCTATGCCCGAAAGGGCTGCGGCATAGTCATCAGAAGACATGTCGTTTGAAAAAATGAGACCAGATCCAAAGCAGGTCGGAACCTAACCGGCATCCGCCGGTGTGGCTTCCGGGTTGCCGTCCGGTCCAAGCGAAATCTTGTCGACCCGGACCTGCGCTTCCCGAAGCTTGGTTTCACAGTGCTGCTTGAGCGCCGCACCACGCTCATAGGCTGCAATTGCGTCATCAAGGGCACTTTCGCCACCTTCCAGACTTCGAACGATCGTATCGAGTTGCGCAAGCGCATCCTCAAATGAGAGCGCGGCAATATCGGTAGGTATCTCTGCACCCTTGCTGTCATCTACCATCTTCATTCCTTCGCCAAAGGTCATCTGCTGTTCGGGTCGGTGTATCTGCGCCGGAAGCCCCCGTCAAACACTCCAGGCCGGATTGTGGGTTACCCCATCAGAACACGGACATGTGCGGCTGCCGATTCCCCCAACGCCTGAAGATCATACCCGCCTTCCAGAGTGGAAATGAGGCGCCCATCGCATTTTTTCTCGGCAACTTTGCGAAGCACATCGGTCGCCCAGACGAAATCCTCTGTTTCCAGCGCCAGTTGCGCCAGAGGGTCACGGCGATCAGCATCAAACCCCGCCGAAATCATCACCAGATCGGGTGCGAAGTCCTCCAACGCCGGCAACACAACCTCGCGCATCGCAGCACGAAAATCCTCCGATCCAGCGCCCGCCCAGAGCGGCGCATTGACGACATTGTCATGGGCGCCGGTCTCCGACTTGTCGCCGGTCCCCGGATAAAGCGGCCATTGATGGGTCGAGGCATAGAACATGTCCGCATCGTCCCAGAACATCGCCTGGGTTCCGTTCCCGTGATGGACATCAAAATCAATCACTGCAACGCGCTCTGCGCCGTGGGCAGCGCGTGCATGTTCGGCGCCGACAACCACATTGTTAAACAGGCAGAACCCCATTCCCCGTTCCGCTTCGGCATGATGGCCAGGCGGGCGAATGGCACAGAATGCGTTGTCGACTTCCCCGGTCATCACGGCATCCACCGCATCAGTGAGAGCGCCGGCAGCACGCAGAGCCGCTTCCCCAGATTTCGGCGACACAATCGTGTCAGCGTCGATCCGCGCGTAACCGGTTTCGGGAATCAGGTCAAACACCCGCTCAACATAGTCCTCAGGGTGCGCGCGCATGATATGGGCCCGGCTGGCCTCGGACGGTGTTTGCCGATCCAGGCCATCAAATTCACCGTCAGAGAGCACCTGCGCGATCGTGCGCAAGCGATCCGGTGATTCCGGGTGCTGTGGAGAGGGCTCGTGCTCGATGCACACGGGATGGAAGAAAAACCGGGTCGTCATGGCGGACCTTCATTCGGCGCGACTGTACCGCGCCAATATAGCGTGTTGGCGCCAAATCACTCCAAACCTTTCCGTTGGCGAATTCGTGAGCGATTCCCGCCCGAAATCGCGCATATGCTGATTGACAGCGAATTCATTTCGGCGTGTTCTCCGAGAATGCCGAATGCACAATCCATCGGCGCAACCAAGGTGTTGGGAGACATCACGTGCTTACAGTGACTCAATTTCCGTATCTTCGTGCCAGCACCAAGCTGAGTGCCAGTCTGACCATCATGGTTTTGCTCGCCTCGCCTGCTGCCGCTCAATCCAAAGAGCTGTCCGATCTGGCCAAGGCACGGGATGCCAATGGCAACGGTGTGATCGAAAAATCCGAGGCCGGCGGCCCGCTCGCTGCCAATTTCGACACCATTGACACAGACAAGAACGGTACGCTGGACGGCGCGGAAATTCGTGCCTTTTTTCAGGGCGGACCCGCACCAGCTTCCACATCTTCAGCGCAGATTGGTGACGACTCCACCGAACTTTCCCCTCAGGCCAAAGCGCGCGATGCCAACGGCAATGGAACCATCGAGAAATCCGAGGCCGGTGGCCCGATCGCGGCCAATTCGACACCATCGACAAGGACAAGAGCGGTGCGCTGGACGGCGCCGAAATTCGTGCTTTCTTTCAGGGCGGATCCTCTGGCGGTGCACGCGGAGGCCCGCCGCCGGCCACGGTCGTTGTCGATGATGTGATCGAGGAAACCATCGGCCAGACATCCCCCGTCGTCGGGCGTTTCACGGCCCGGCAGTCAGGCTCTGTCGCAGCCCGCATTGGTGGCGCGGTCGACGAAATGCGCGTGGATGTCGGAGACCGGGTCGCAACCGGCGATATTCTGGCGGTTCTCGATCGCGAACGTCTGGAGCTTGAACGTGACCGCTATGCCTCTCTCGTGACCCAGCAGACCGCCCAGCTGAGTAAGACACGCGCCGATCTGACCAAAACCCGAAACGACCTCAAGCGACTGGAAGGCATCCGAAACTCCGCCGCCTTCTCGCAGGCGCGCTACGACAATGCGGTTCAGGAGGTCAATGTGCAGACCGGCAGCGTTGCGGTAACCCGCGCCCAGCTGGACCAGGCACAAAACCAGCTCAAACGCGCCGAGCGTGACCTGCAGGACGCTGAAATCCCTGCACCCTTTCCTGGCGTGGTGAGTGAGACGCACACCGAAGTCGGCGCTTATCTGTCGCTCGGGAATGCCGTCGTGACCCTCATCAATGACCCAATCTCGATATTGAAGCCGATGTTCCGTCCGGTCGCCTGCGCGGACTGACCTCCGGGGTCATGGTCGATGTGCGTCTGGATGATGGCAGCATGCTCAAGGCCAAGGTGCGCGCCGTGGTTCCATCTGAAAATTCGCGCACCCGAACACGGCCGACACGGTTTACGCCGGTGATGGACGGCGTGACGAAGTCCTTTGCCGACAATCAGAGTGTCACCGTGATGATCCCAGTGGGGATGCGCAAAAGGCGGTGACAGTTGCCAAGGACGCGATCATTGAACGCAATGGCCGCATGACCGCGTTTGTCGTTCGGGACGGGGCAGCACAACCCACGCCGGTCACCGTCGGCGACGGCACCGGTAATCGCTTCGTGGTGCTCAGCGGTCTGAAGCCGGGGGACAAGGTGGTCACACGCGGCAATGAAGGACTACGTCCGGGCCAGCGCCTCAACATCATCAGCCAGGCCTCCGCTCCTGCCAGTGGCCGCAGCGGAGGCTGATACTTCATGAACATCATCTCGGCCTCCATCCACCGTCCTATCGCCGTCATCGCGGTGGTGATCATGGTCATCATGTTCGGCTGGGTTGCCCTGCAACGTATTCCGATCCAGCTCGCACCGGATGTTCGCCAGCCGGTGATCATCGTGGACACATCCTGGCCCGGCGCCTCGCCGCTGGAAGTCGAGCGAGAGATCGTCAACCGCCAGGAAGAAGTTCTTAAAGGCATCGAAGGGGTTCGCAAACTCCAGAGCCGGGCACGCACCGGGCGCTCGGATATCACGCTGGAGTTCAGCCCGAGCCAGAACATGGATCGTGCGCTGCTTCTGGTCGCCAACCGCCTCGACCGGGTGTCCGGCTACCCGGAGGAAGCCGACGAACCGACCCTGCGCACCTCGGGCACCGACGACAACCCGATTGCGTGGTTCCTGCTCACCCGCGCCGAGGGCAATGAACGGGACATGATCACCTATGGTGATTTTCTCGAAGACACGGTGCAGGAGCGTATCGAACGCATCCCCGGCATCTCGGGCGTCAACATCTTCGGCGAAACCGAACGCGAGATGCGGGTCATCGTCGATCCTCAGCAGATGGCACGCTACCGCCTGACCGTCGGCGACATGGTGGAACGTTTGCGGGCTGCAAACGCTTCCATATCCGGGGGCGATGTCGACGAAGGCAAGCGCAGCTATGTGGTGCGCACCGAAGGCGACTTCACCACCACCGATCAGGTCCTCGACGTGGTCCTCCGCTCGGATGTCGATCTCGGGAATGGCCGCATCGGCCGGGTCACAGTTCGCGACATTGCCGAGGTCGAACTCGGCTACAAGAAGGCGCGCGCCCTTCCCCATCGGCGTGATGACCGGGCCATGGCCTTCAACATGACCCGCGAGCAGGGTGCGAATGTGCTCACGGTCATGGATGAGGTCCATCGGGTTGCAGCCGATCTCGCAGATGGCGCACTTAAAATGTCGGCCTGCTGCTCGAGAACGTCTTCGATGAAACGCTGTATGTGAATTCGGCCATTTCACTGGTTCAGCAGAACATCATCATCGGTGGCCTACTCGCCGCAGCGGTGTTGATGCTGTTCCTGCGATCATGGCGGCCCACACTTGTGGTTTCGCTGGCCATCCCGGTTTCCGTCATCGGGTCCTTTGTCGCGATGGCGGCGCTGGGTCGATCCCTCAATGTGATCAGTCTGGCCGGGATCGCCTTTGCGGTGGGCATGGTTGTTGATGCTGCCATCGTGGTCCTGGAAAATATCTATCGCCTGCGCCAGGAAGGACAATCGCGCGCCGATGCCGCCTATAACGGGGCATCGCAGGTCTGGCCAGCTGTGCTCGTGTCCTCGCTCACCACCGTGATGGTGTTCATTCCGATCCTGATCATGGAACTCGAAGCAGGCCAATTGTTCCGCGATATCGCGGTTGCGATCTCAGTGTCGGTGATGTTGTCACTTCTGGTCTCTGTGACGGTGATCCCGGCCCTCGCCAATCGCCTGCTCGTGCACAATGCCGCAGATAGTAGCAAAATGAAGCGACTGCCAATCGTCGATGACTTTGCACGCGGCTTCATCAATTTCTGGCAAAGCTACACACGTCTGGTTGTGCGTTCGAAACTCGGTGCCGTTGCCATTGTCGCAGCAATCACCGTGGTTGCGGGCCTTTTCACGGCCATCTTCGCCCCGAAGCTGGATTACCTGCCCACAGGCAACCGAAACTTCGTATTCGGCATCGTCAATCTGCCCCCCGGTTACAATCTCGACACGGTCAACGAGATCACCGAACGCATCGCGGAGCGCACCCGGCCCTTGTGGGCATCGGAAACCGGCCCCGAATCCGCCCTCGGCGAACCACCCAAATTCGAACGCTTCATGCGCGTGCCCTTTGCCGGACGTGCCTTTATCGGCGGAACGTCCGTGGATCCGAGCCGGGCGGCCGAACTCGGCCCGGTGATCGAGGAAGCCGCTTCTCACGAACCCGGCACCCGTGCCTTCGCCCGCCAGCCGTCCCTGTTCGGACGATCACTGGGCAGCGGCCGAACCATTGATGTGGACATTCGGGGCGCAGACCTAAATCCGATCTACGACACCGCTCAGCAGGTGTTCTTCCGCCTGATGGGCACATTGCCGTTCAGCCAGGGACACCGCACCCGCCCGATACCCAGCCTGACTCTTTCGGCACCCGAGGTCCGTCTGACACCCGACCGGATACGACTGGCCGACAACGGGCTTTCGGCACGATCCTGGGGCAGTCGGTTGACGCGTTCAACGACGGACTGCGCGTGAATGAGATCACGGTCGATGGCAAACGCATCGACATGACCCTGACCGGCCCCCGCGACGTCATCGACCAGACGCAGGGGATCGGCGCACTGCCAGTCGTCACACGGGACGGCCGAATCGTACCCGTCGAAGGACTCGCCAATGTCCGGATCACCTCCGGACCCACCGAAATTCGCCGGTCAGAACGCGCCCGCACGGTGACCCTGCAGGTCACCCCGAATGCCGAAACCCCGCTCCAGGAAGCTCTCGAACTGATCGAGGAAAGGGTCATCAAACCGATGGAAGAATCAGGTCTCCCCGATGGTGTCTCTCTTCACATCACCGGGACAGCCGACAAGCTGATCGAGACTTGGGACGAAATGGTGATCGACCTGCTACTGGCCATTATCATCGTCTATCTTGTGATGGCGGTTCTGTTTGAAAGCTTCGTCTACCCGTTGATCATCATGCTGACGGTGCCGGTCGCTGCCGCCGGCGGAATTGCCGGACTGGCGATTCTCAACATCGGGGTGAACCAGCCGCTCGATATGCTCACCATGCTCGGGTTCATCATTTTGACCGGCATCGTCGTCAACAACGCGATTTTGCTCGTCCACCAAACCCTCTATCACATGCGCGAAGATGGCATGAGCGCAGATGACGCCATCATGCGGGCGACCCAGAATCGGGTGCGCCCGATCTTCATGTCGACCCTGACTTCGGTGTTCGGCATGCTGCCGCTGGTGGTTTTCCCGGGTGCGGGCTCGGAACTATACCGTGGACTGGGCTCGGTCGTACTCGGTGGTCTGTCACTTTCGGCCGTGCTCACACTGGCTATTGTGCCACCTATGATGTCGATCACAGTCGGATGGCGTGAACAACGTAAGAATCAAGATGCCGGTTCGGTTGTGACACCGGCACAATAGGCCTCTCGCCTTTGACTAATCTGCGTTCTACGATGGTGGTGATACGACAGGCTCAGATCACAGTTTGGCAAATATCCCGTTTCTCGCGCCCCTGAACGGAATCCCCGTACCACCCGTACGCTTTGCACCGGCACAGGTCGCCGCTCTGACAGGCGGTCTCGGGACGAATGGTGGCGCGCGGCCACCCTCAAACAACTCCGGTCAAGGCAGGAGCCAGGCTTCCGGTCAGGGTGGCAATCAGGGCAACGGGCAGGCCGGTAGCCAAGGAAATGGTCAGGGCGGTGCTGGTGGTGGCAACAGAACTGGCGGTGGAGGTACTGGTGGCGGTGCAGGCCCGATTGGTGGCGGCGGAGCCCCGATCGGGGGCGGTCAGATCGCGGCGCTGTCAGGACAAAACATAGGTGCCGGCGGGGCCGGAGCAAATGTTGTAGGTCAGTTTGCCGGTGCGCAGAACTAGGCCAATCAGCAGCAGGCCAATGCAGCCCAACTCGCAACCGAATTCGCGAACACAGCGATCACGACCTTCGATCAGCTCCGCTCCATCCAAACAGGCTTCGCCACATTTGATGCCACCGGAATTGCCCTCATTCATGCCAGCGGACCCAACACGAATAGCGGCGGGTCCTTCGATGCAAGCTTGCTGGTCGATTTCGGCGCGCAGACCCTGCATTTCGTGGTCTTCAATGTTTTTTACTTTTTCAATGGCGGGGCCAATCAAAGCTTTAACTATGATTCTGGTGCGGGTGGCCCCGGTGACAGCTACGCGTCGGATACGGGCTTTGCGACCGGGAGCGATGATTCCGCATCCAAGCCAGAGTTTTCCCCACCGCGCCAACCAACGGGGCCACCGCAACCGTATCAGGCGCGCTCCTCAACGATGTCCAGAATGGCTTTATCGCAGCAGGCGCGGCCGTCACCGTGAAAGTCGACAATGGCACGGATGTTATCACCGGCGGCGTCACAGTTCCTGCCAACACTGGAGCAGGCGGTGGAGGGGGTGGCGGCGACTAACGCCCACCAACGCCGCTTAAACCGGCCAGAACATCAGGTGCGGCCGCCTGGATCATGCGCAGATCCGAAGTCGGCGTGACCAGGTCAAAACCATCTTCCATCATTTTGGCTGCATATTCCGTGCTCGTCGCATGCACACCGGCCTTGATACCTGCGGCATGGGCCGCCACCCGGATTTCAGCAATCAACTCAGCTACCGGTCCGTCAAAATTGTTGTGCACTGGCGGATAGCCGTGTGAAAACGCAAGATCCGTTGGGCCGATATAAAGCGCATCCAGGCCCGGGGTTTCAGCGATTTCCTTCAGATTGGCCATCCCCTCTCGGGTCTCGATCATTGCAAAGGTGACAATCTCGCCATTGGCTGTTTTCTGATAGTCACTGCCGCCGACAATCATCCCACGATAGGCGCCATTCGAACGCATTCCGTCGGGCGGATAACGACACGCAGACACAAAATTTTCAGCGTCTTCGCGGCTGTTCACCATCGGGCAGATGATCCCGTATGTACCCGCATCCAAGACTCGCATCATGACCGAAGGCTCGTTCCACGGCACCCGTACAATCGGCATGACATCCGTGGCGGCCATCGCCTGCAACATCGGCACCGCTGCTGCGACATCTATCGAGCTGTGTTGCAGGTCAATTGTCAGCGCGTCCCAGCCCTGATGCGCCATGACTTCCGCCAGATGCGAACCTGGCAGAGATAACCAGCCATTCGCGGCAGATTTTCCAGCTGCCCAGACGTCCTGAAGTTTTGTCATGTGGAACTTCCCCCGAAACTGAATTGATTTGATCCAACCCAGCTTCGCACGACAGCGAGCTTGCACACCAGTGAGCTTACGACTGATCCCGCGCGGTCAGCGTCGCATGAAGCTGCGCCTGCTGTGCTTCGGTCAGCGGATAGCTCCAGATCCCGGCCAGCGCAAGCAGCTTGAAAGCGACCGGGCAGGCTCCGATCAGAAGTGCCAGTACCAGAAGCGCATCTGCCTGATTGTACATATCCGGAACAAACTCCACGGCGTCGAGCAGACTTAGCCCCACACCCACGACCAGTGCCGCAGCGGCTTAATGAACCGGGCGTTGCTCCTCCTGCTTCGGCTTCGCCTGTAAGGGTGCAGGACCGGACTGGTGATGCGCGATCCGCCAGTTATCCACAATCCGGACGAACACGTTGGTCGCAATCAGATGATGAGTGCCCACCCGCTCGCGACACAGCACGATGCCGGTTTCTCCGAGCAATCTGGCGACCGGGTTGCGATGTTCGATGTCGAACCCCGTGTCGTCCCGAAGGATCGCCTTCCAGCTTGCCAGCACCTCCGCGCGCCCGACCACAATATCGGCGCCGGGGTGAATCACGCTCACCGGATGTTTATCGGCCCACAAATCCTGCATGGCGCGAATGTCAGCGGATGCAAATGCCGCATAAAACGCGTCATTGGCAAACAGGAGGCGTTCCTCATCACCTATCATTGCAGCTCCCCTAATCCCCCCACTAGATATAGCCTCTGGGCGAACACATAGCTGTAACGTAATTGTCAACGCAGCAGCCATCAGGCTTTCATGGTGGTGACGCAATGACATTGGATGACACAGGATCACGATGACACCATCGGCCCACGCAAACAGTCTGGAAACCCTCGAAGCGCGCGTTCGGGTGGACCTGGAGCTGATGAACCACCCCAGCACCCCATGGGTGCCGCCGCGCGAACACCCATCCGGCGCCCCCGTCTACGACGTCGCTGTCATCGGCGGCGGCCAGTCCGGATTGTCGATTCTGTTCGCGCTGGGTCGCGAGAATGTGACGAACATCATCGCCCTCGACCGGAACCCTGCCGGCCGCGAAGGTCCCTGGATGACCTATGCCCGCATGAACCTGCTGCGCACCAACAAGAATGTCACGGGACCGGCGCTGGGGTTCCCCTCTCTGACACCCCGGGCCTGGTACACCGCCAAGCATAGTACAGAAGCCTGGGACACTCTGGAACGGTTTTCACGCCTGGAATGGCAGGAATATCTGGACTGGTATCGCAGGGTCCTTGATCTGCCGGTGCAGAACGAAACCGAAGCCGGACCACTGGAACCCGAGAATCCCGACAAAGCTGATAGCCTGATCCGAATCCCCCTGAAGGCGACAGGGCCATCCGGGAAAACCGGCCTCATCTATGCCCGCGAGGTTGTTCTGGCGAACGGGCTCGAGGGCTGCGGCGGCTGGCATGTTCCTGAACTAATTTCCGATAATCTTCCCGACGATCGGTATGTTCAGGCCAACACCGAGTTCGACTTCACCGGCGTGCGGGCAAAGCGCGTGTCGGTGGTGGGGGCCAATGCAAGCGGTTTCGACGCGGCGGCCGTCGCTCTGGAGAACGGCGCGGCCAATGTCGACCTGCTGGTGCGACGACCCGAAATCCCCAAAATCAACGCCCATCGCCCCCTCGACACCAACACCTGGCATCGCCATTTCGCCGATCTCGATATGGCGACACGCTGGCGTCTCATGGTTCACATCATGCGAAACAATCAGCCGCCACCACAGGACACGTTCGATCGTGCCCGCGCCCTGCCCGGCTTCCGGATGCACGAGGACTTCGCGATTCAGACAATCGCGCTGGACGACACCAACATCACGATCCGGTCCGAGAAGGGGGATACGCTCCGCACCGATTTCGTGATCGCCGCAACCGGCTTCATCTGCGACTTCAGCCTGCGCGTCGAGACCGCGTCCATTGCCAAACACATTGCACTCTGGCGTGACCGGTACGATCCGCCCACCGAGACGGACTGGGAACCCATGGGCACCTATCCATGGCTGGAGGGCGGCTTTGCCTTTCAGGAGAAAGTGCCCGGCACAGCCCCTTGGCTGCATCACATCTACTGCTATTCGCTCGGCACCAAACCCAGCCTGGGCCTGACCGGTGGTTCCGCGTCATCCATTCGTTTTGCCGTTCCCCGCCTGATTCAGGACGTTTCGCGACAACTGTTTCTCGACGATGAGCACCACCACACCGCTGCCCTGCACGGGCATGACGGGATCGACCTGACTTTGTAGATACCGACTTACTGGCCCGGCAGATGGGCGAAAGCTTCCTCGGGCACGAAATCGAGCTGACCGTCACCATCAGGCTTCAGCCAGTAAAGTTCCAGCGTCGAGGTCACCTGCTTCTCGAAATAGAGAAGATGCAACGGGTACCAGCCCGGTGCCGTGATTTCGACCGGAATAAGGTCGGAGAAGCGGTCGCTGTGGACATCAGGATCATAGGACGATCCGTTTGCCACCGATCTTCAGGTCCACGCCGTCATTCGATTGCATGGCGATCGTATAGGTGCCGGCGACCGGAAATTTCATAAACCCGCGAATATCCGCGCCAACATGGTCTGCGCGGCCGCTCGTCAGGACATCACCATCACCCACGAAATAATTCAGGATCAAGATCGGCTCGCCCACGACGCCGGGTTTATATTTAGCCCAGCCAGGAATTTCCCCGGTGCTGTCAAACTTGTTGAAGTAGTAGGTGACCGCAAGATCAGGCTGCAGTTGATCCGCGGCAGGCTGAGGCGTCGCCGGAGCGAGACCCTAAATCTTGTCGGCTGCGGAGACGGACAGGCCTGTACCGCAGAGGATCATCACCGCCAGTGCGGCAAACCCAAGACCACGCAGCATCAGTGTCCTCCGTCAGGATTGCCGACCGTCCAATTCCACGGTCGCACGTCAGTATTCGAAAACAGGCCCGCTTTCGTATAGGGATCGTCCGCCGCCAATGCCCGCACTTCCTTGATCGTATCCGCTTCAACAACAAGTAGCGATCCGGTCATCCGTGTCCCATCTTCACTCGGGGTTGGCCCAGCCTGAACAAGCCTTGCGTTCTTACCATGATCGCGCAGATAAGCCAGATGTGCATCCCGCGTATCTGCACGCAATTGGACACCATCTTCCCTGTCCGTATTCACAATGATGTAATGCATTCGTTTCTCCCAGAACTGAGTGTTCAGGCGCGCTCAAGCACCGTCGCAATGCCCTGTCCCACACCAATGCACATGGTGCAGAGCGCATATTTGGCATCCCGCTCCTGCAGCTCATAGGCCGCCGTGGTTGCCAGACGCGCGCCACTTGCCCCCAAAGGGTGACCCCAGCGAGATCGCGCCGCCATTCGGATTGACGTGTTCGGCATCATCGGCAATTCCCAGATCACGCGTCACAGCCAGTGCCTGCGCTGCAAAGGCCTCATTGAGCTCAATCACGTCCATATCGGTAATCTTGAGGCCCAGGCGTTCGAGCAGCTTGTGGGTGGCTGGCGCCGGGCCAAAGCCCATGATGCGCGGCGGCACGCCTGCGGTCGACGTACCAACCACGCGAGCCATCGGGGTCAGACGATATTTTTCAACGGCCGCCTCGGACGCAATAATCATTGCGCAAGCCCCATCATTCACACCCGAAGCATTGCCCGCGGTGACACTGCCACCTTCGCGGAAGGGTGTCGGCAGTTTTTCCAACGCGGCCATATCGGTGCCGGGACGTGGATGCTCATCGGTGTCGACGACCACGGGATCACCACGCCGCTGCGGCACGGTGACCGATACAATCTCGCGTTCAAAACGTCCGCGTTCCATGGCAGCGGCTGTGCGCTGCTGGGACCGCAGGGCAAAGGCATCCTGATCTGCGCGGGAGACCTGAAACTCCTCAGCCACGTTCTCTGCCGTCTCAGGCATCGCATCGATTCCGTATTCGGCTTTCATCTTCGGGTTCACAAACCGCCAGCCGATGGTCGTGTCCTCGACCTTCGAGGAGCGGGAGAAGGCCGAAGTTGCCTTGGGCATGACAAAGGGGGCCCGCGACATGCTCTCGACACCGCCCGCGACTATCAACTCGGCTTCGCCGGTACGGATGGCCCGCGCCGCCGCAGTCAGGGCCTCAAGCCCCGAACCGCAAAGACGATTGACGGTGGCGCCGGGAACATCCGAGGAATATCCCGCCAGCAACAAGGCCATGCGGGCTACATTGCGGTTGTCCTCACCGGCCTGATTGACGTTGCCGTAATAGACCTCATCGACTTTGTCCCAATCGACACTGGGGTTGCGTTCCATCAGCGCGGTCAGGGGAATTGCACCCAGATCATCGGTTCGGACACTCGACAGAGATCCGCCATAACGCCCAAAGGGTGTACGGACGGCGTCACAGATAAAGGCCTCGGGCATTGTAGTCTCCTGTCTTCGATTTGTTCGGTGGCTTGTCAGGCCGCGTTGGGCCGACGTCCATGATAGGCATCGTCCAGCAATGCGCGAATACCTTCGCGCGTCACAGGACGGGGATTGTAATAGGGATTCTGGGTCGCGATATCGGCCGCCCGCTCAAGGTCTTCCGCCTGCATGCCAACCTCTGACAGCGCCATTTTCGCACTCAAGGATTTCGCAAGATCGAACAAAGGCACCGGCCGGGTCTTCAGTCTCGAGAGCACGAGACAAACGCTCCCGCGTGTCGGGCGATGCGTCGATATTGTAGGCGGTTGCGTGCGGAATCACAGCGGTGTGGGTCTCCGCATGGGGTAAGTTGAAGCTGCCCCCCAGCGTGTGACAGAGCTTGTGATGCAAGGCCATGCCCACAGCACCCAAAGATGCCCCGGACAGATAGGCGCCAAACACCGCCTCGCTGCGCGCTTCCATATTATCAGGCTGTTCCATGATGATCGGCAGCGCCCGGGCCAGCGAACGCACACCCTCTTCAGCCATCATCGAAATGATCGGGTTGGCGGTTTCCGAATACATCGCCTCGACACAATGGGCGATGGCATTCATGCCACTGGGTCCTGCGATAAACGCAGGCAAAGTCAATGTCAGAGTCGGATCATAAACCACCGTCGTCGGCAGAACCTTGGGGTCCCGGCCAGTTTTCTTGACCCCGTCTTCGGTCAGCCCCCCAGATCGGCGTCATCTCCGAACCGGCATAGGTTGTCGGCACGGCAATAATCGGAAGGCCAAATTCCAGGGCAATCGCTTTCCCCAGTCCGATTGTCGAACCGCCCCCAACCGCGACACAGGCATCCGCACCAAGCCGCTGGGCTTCTTGGCGGGCTGCCTTGGCAACATCAATGGGAACGTGCATTTCGGCCTTGTCATAGACACCTACCGAACGATCACCCAAACGGGCCGAAATATCCTCTGCCTGCGCACGCTGTTGCGGGGTTGAGAGAACCAGAGCCTTGGCAACACCCAGACGTGCAACTTCATCGGCCAGTTGGTCCAGACTGCCGACCCCGAATACCACCCGGCCGGGCAGCGCCTCATAAACGAATTCACGCATCACGAATGTCCTCCCGAACACGACGGCCATCTGACGGACCACATTGCGCTGAAATTATCTCATACGAGATTGCGAAGGCATAGGCGCAGCAAGGAATTGCATCCCCACAGGTTCGGAATGCGAACCGGGGACTACACCGGTTGGCACTCCCTTATTCCACGAAAATTCCGCACGAAATTATGATTGTTTGCGACGTTCATGCACACGATAGGCTTGTTGCCATGATCATATCCAAATCTACGATTGTTGCTGCGCTCATCGGGGTTTCCGCCCTTCTGTCGTTCCCTCCAACCTCGCTGGCCCAGTCGAACACCACACCCTCTTTGTCTGCCGAGATGAGCAATGCTGAGGTCCAGAAACTGGCCAAGGATATCCTGCGCGTCGGCACGCTGGAACGAAACAGCGTGATCGCCCGGCTGGTGGAACGCGGCAATACGGATGTCGTGCCAGCGCTCATCCAGTCACTGCGGTTCCTCCGCCAGGACCCTTGGACGATCACCCGGATATCGTGCCCTTTGAGGGATTTGATGCGTACAAGGAATGGGTATTCACCAAGATCGACCCCAATTTCAGTCTGTTCATCCATCCCGGGGTTGCGCATACGATCCGGCTTGAGGAAATCACCTGGGGTGGCGTTCGCAAGGACGGTATCCCCGCATTGGTGAACCCTCCCCTCGTATCTCCATCCGACAAGGATGCTGACTATCTGGAGAGTCAGGAGCTGGTCTTCGGTGTGGAGATCAATGGTGACGCGCGGGCATATCCCTTACGCACGCTCGACTGGCACGAAATGTTCAACGATGTCATTGGCGGCGTGCCTGTTGCTCTGGCCTATTGCACATTGTGCGGCTCGGGAATTCTGTTCGAAACAGAAGTCGAAGGCCGGGACACGGCGTTCGAATTTGGATCCTCGGGATTTTTCTACCGCTCCAACAAGCTGATGTATGACCGTGAAACCAACTCGCTGTGGAGTCAATTTACAGGCCAGCCTGTGGTTGGAGAATTGGTGGGCTCCGGTCTTTTACTCAAGGTGCGACCCGTCGCCATCACCAGTTGGCAGAAATGGCAGGCGCGCCACCCTGAAACCAAAGTTCTTTCGATCAACACCGGATTCAGCCGCGACTACACACCCGGCAAGCCCTACGCGTCGTACTTCGACAGCCCGGATCTGATGTTCCCGGCGCAGATCAATGACTCCCGCCTTGCCCCGAAGGATTATGTCTTTGCGCTGCGAATGGGCGCCGACAAGAAGGCTTGGTCACTCAACCTGTTCGCCGATCAACCGGTGCTGAGTGACACCATAGGCGACCGCAGGATTGTGTTGATTGGAGACCCGGACACACGAACCGTCCGGGCATACGAAACCGGCGGCATCACGTTTTCTGCGCTCGCGGCGAACGCCACGGCATTGGTGACACCCGATGGCGAGTGGCAAATCACCGATGCTGCACTTGTCGCACCAGACAACCGCCAACTCGCACGACTGCCAGGGCACATTGCCTACTGGTTTGCTTGGCAGAATTTTCGGCCGACAAGGAAACTCGGGTCAACTAGGCACCTCGGGCTTCGAAAACGGTTACACCTGTTGTAGAACTCGGAAAATCATTCATTCCGGGATTCGATAGCCATGTCCGATGTTCAGCTTGCCCGTTTCAAGGACGTTCCCTCGCAGGGCGCGCGATTTGCCAAGGAAATGGGCGTCCCGCTTGGGGCGTACCAGAAAATGACCGCCGAAGAGTTTTTTCTGGTGATGTCCTCTCCGACACTAGGAGGGCCGTTCGCCACTGATCCCGGTATCTCCGAGGATCAGGGTCTGATCGCAGCGATCGTGAAATGTTCGCCGGGTCAAGGCCCCTATCTCCACGCGCATTACAATACGCTGGAAAGCTTCACATGCCTGTCAGGCAAATTCTGGATCACCTGGGGTGACGAGGGCGAACATGAAGCCTTTCTCGACACCTTTGATACCATTGCCGTCCCGCGTGGCGTGGTGCGCACCTTTGCCAGCGCCACTGATGATTCTGATTCACACATTCTGGGTTTCATCCGTGGTGACACACCGGATGATTTTGCCGATGTCGCCATGATGCCTGCAGCCGCGATCGATCTGGACACGACATTCGGTGCCGGAACGAGCGACAAGATCAAGGATATCGGCTGGCGATTCGATGCGGGCGTAGTCACGCCCAATCTGCAGGTCAGCCCGGAAGAGATGGAAGCCTGCATCGCGCGTTTTACTGACATCCAACCCAACTCCGTCGCGGGCGCAAAAATATATGCGGTCATGCACCCTGACTCGACTAAGGCTGCCATCACCGGTGACCTTGGTGAAATGGCACAAATCATTGAAATCGCGCCGGGTGCCGAAATGCATGCCTATGCGCGCAGCCGCAGTAAGGAAACCCTGATGTGCCTGACCAGCGGAATTAGCATGGGATGGGCGCCCGACCTCAAAACAGACCAGACGCTCGACCTCTGGGACACCGTTACCCTTCAGCCCGGCATCACGCGTCGGATCAGCAACCCGGGCGACACACCCGCACGGGTGCTGTCACTGCTGATCGGGTCTGAAAATGAAGCCTTCAATGACGTGGTGATGGGCTAAGCGCCCTCGGTCACATCTCTGGCTGCAATCTTCTCTTTCGGCACACCGCTCGGATTTTCCGCCCAGAAAGCCTCGTAACAATCGAGCGTCGCATAAGGCATGGTCATACCGGGATTGAACGGTACGCGCGGCTCATCGGCAGCGATCTTCTTCGGCCAGTTGTAGTCGGCCAGTGCCGACTTCCCGATCGACACGAAATCACCCTCACCCTGTGTGAGCGCAGTCTCGGCGTCTTCCGGCTGATCGAGCTTCCCATTCGCCATCACCGGCAAGCCCGAGTATTTCCGCGCCAGACCTGACAGGCTGTTTGGGGTCCCAAACACCGGGGCCAGGCCCAAATGGGAACTGCAATCGATAAAATCTATTCCCGTCTTGGCGAGGGAAGAGAACACGACCTTGGCGTCGTCATCTCCACCCGGCCAAGCATACTCGAAGTCGTTGACCTTGGTCTGTGAAATTCGCACGCCCACAGGATTGTCCGGGACAGCATCGCGTACGGCCTGCATGATTTCACAGTGATAACGAATGCGGTTCTCAATCGGACCGCCATATTCGTCGTCGCGCAGATTCGTGTAGACCGTTAGGAATTCATCCGGCAGATAGCCATTGGCGCCATGCACCTCGACGCCGTCAAACCCGACCTCGATAGCCCGGCGGGCAGCGGCCGCATAGCTCTCAACGACTTCCGACATTTCCTCACGGGTAATCTCCCAAGGGGTCTGGAATCCCCCGGCGGCGCCGCGATACCTCGGAATTTGTTCGCCTTTTGGCTTGACCACAGAAGGCGCTATGGAGCCTTCGACCCAGCGATTGCCCTGATTGATCGCACCACAATGGAATATCTGCATGAAGATCGGCACACCTTCGGCATGGACACCGTCCACGACCTTCCGCCATGAATCACGCTGTTCATCTGTCGCGATGCCCGGTTGGAAGGTATAGCCCTGACTATATTTGAGGTCGATATAGACCCCTTCCGTCATGACCAGACCCCAGCCGCCGCGCGCATAGGATGCGTAATACGCGGCCATCTGATCGGTGACGATCCCGTCTTCCGTCGCGCTTGTACGGGTCAGCGGTGAGACAACCCCCCGGTTCGACATTTTCACATTGCGGATTTCTCCTCCGCTGAACAACGTCGGATATTTTTCTACGCCCGGTCCACTCAACGACATATCGTCACTCCCAATTCCTGAAAATGCTGCATCGAATCCGCGACCCGATTTTTATTTTTCGATAGGCACGCCAACAAGGCTGCCCCATTCGGTCCACGATCCGTCATAGCTGCGGACGCTCTTGTAGCCCAGCAGCTCGGTCATCGTGAAATAGGCCAATGTCGCACGATGACTCAGACGACAATAGGAAATGACGTCCTTGTCCGGTGTCGCACCACGCGCCTCAAGCAGCGCCCGCAACTCGGCTTCCGACCGGAAGGTCATATCCTCATTCAGAAACTCGTCGAAAAACAGATGCTTCGCACCGGGAATGCGCCCGGCGCGTTCTGCACCAACATCCGGCGCACCGATCATGTTGACCCGTTCACCGTTGTATTCCTCGGGCGAGCGATGGTCGAGCAACGCGGTCTTGTCACCCGCCGCAACATCGTCGAGGCGTTCGAGGATTTCGGAGAACCGAACCCGCATACCGTCATTCCCCGCCGGGCCGGGTGTGTAGTTCGCGGGCGTGGCCGTCGGCATATCGGTGCTTTTCGGACGACTTTCTTTCTCCCACAGGACACGTCCGCCATTGAGCAAACGCACATCACGGTGTCCCAGATAGGTAAACACCCACCATCCATAGGTCCCGAATTGGACCGGATCGCCGTAGCAAACCACCGTTGTATCATTCGAGATACCCAGAGCAGCACAACGAGCGGCGAAATCTTCCGGTGTCGGAAAATCACGCATCGTGTCGTCCCACAGGAAATCCTTCCAGAAGAACCCATGGGCGCCGGGGATATGCCATTCATCGTAGGACTGCGTGCCGGTCCAGTTGAATTCCAGGATGACAACATTCGGGTCATCCAGATGTTCTTCAAGCCAGCTCGGCTCCACCAATCTGTCACTCATGATCTCTCCCCCAACCGCTTATGTGCGGTGTTAGACTTTGTGCGGATGTAACCGTGCCGGGCCGGGAAAATCAATGCACACCGGCGAAATGATGGAGAACGAATTGGACTTTTCAACCATCGGGGTCGTCAGCATGGGTGATATGGGACACGCCGTTGCGCGAACCCTGCGCGAAGGCGGGCACCGCGTGCTCGCCGCGTTGGACGGGCGCAGCCCCCGGACCTGCGCACTCGCGGAACGGGCAGATGTCGAGAATGTGGGTTCACTGAACGTCATGGTGCGTCAATCCGATCTGATCCTGTCGATTCTGCCGCCTGCAGCTGCGCTCACATTCGCTCGATCTGTGTCTGTGGAAATGGAAAACTTGGGTTCCGCGCCGATCTTTGTCGACTGCAATGCAGTGGCGCCGGCCACCGTCCGGGATATTGCCGGAACGATCACACGTTCGGGAGGCAGCGTCATCGACGGAAGCCTCATTGGTGCGCCGCCCGGTCGGCGCGCACCCACGCGACTCTATGTCAGCGGGCCGGATGCCGATCACCTGACATCCCTGGCCCGGCCGGACATGGACATTCGACCCCTTGGGACAGAGATCGGGACCGCATCAGGCATCAAGATGTTCTACGCCGCTCTCACAAAGGGTACTATGACTCTGGATACTCTGGTGCTGCTCGGCGCACAGCAGATGGGATTGTCGGACCCCCTGATCAGGGAGTTCTCGGAAAGTCAGCCCGACGCGCTCGGGCGCATGCAGAGCAGCGTCCCCTGGCTCGCTGCAGATGCGGAACGATGGGTGGGCGAAATGGAGGAAATTGCAAAAACCTTTGCGGGTGCAGGACTGACCGATCAGATGCACCTCGGTGCCGCCGATATCTTCCGTCTGCTGGCCGGCTCTGCACTGGCAAAAGAAACGCGGGAAACGGCCGATCGCAGCCGCGAACTCAACGAGGCCATCGCCGCGTTCGCTGCTAGCCTTTCCGCTTCTTCCCGCGGCGCGGCGGACTAGCCGTCGTCGTTGGTTTGGGCGCGCCCGGTCTGGGCTTGTTGCCCGAGCGTCCCTGCCGACGTAGATGCTTGACCAATGCCTTCATCTCGCGCCGTTCAAACTGAAGCTCTTCTTCCTTCTTAGCCTCGCCGCGTACCTCTTTGAGAAGCTCATCGAGCTGCGCCACGACGTTTTCGGCAGTCCGGGTGACTTCATTGATCTGACTGCGGTCACGACATCTCAGGACAACTTCCTGATTCATCATCAAATCCGCGAAGGCCTCGCTATCGGTCTTGCCCAGACGTTCAAGGGTCCTGTCGATCTCAGTCCATGAACCGCGCCAGTCCTGATAGACAGAAGGTCCGCGCTCACGGCCGCGAACACGTGAAACCGTCTCCAGCTGGACCATGATGCGGACAAACTGCCAGACGACAAGTCGAAGCTCGATACCAGTCGGCGGGGCACTTTTGCGTGCGTCACTCATTCGGGAATTTCCTCGCGCAAGCGGCCTTTTCGCGGTCCGCAGTCTGCGCAATAGCAATCGGTGATTCGCCGACGGGGTCGACGGACATAGTGATAAGCCTGAGCGCAACTGATGCAACGCCAGATGAACTTCGCATTGGCCTCACGGGACAAATACGGGATTCGATGACGCACATTGGGGACTTCCCCCAGCAAACGCATTATCTCACGCCAACGCGCACCATGACGGCACGGTCGGTTATGAGCAAGATCAGCCAGAACATGAGCGCATTCATGAATAAACGTCGAATCCCGATCGCTCTCGCGGCCCTGCTCAAGCAGTCTGGCATTCAGCACAATCCGACGCTCGTTCGCATAGGCGGCCCCGGCCAGAGTGCGGGCCCGGCGACTGGCCACAACCACAAAATCGAGCATTTCTCGAAAGGCCGGCTCGAACTCGGCGGCCCGGGACAGACGTGCGGCCAGCCCCCAGCGCTCCGCCGTTTCGCGAACCGTACCGATCTTGCGATGTCCTCTTGCGAGCATGTCAGCGGACAATCGAAATCACCCTTCCTGATTGCTTGGGCCGGGCCAGTGTACCATGGCTGGACGCAATCCGATCGAGTTGCGCGAGCACATCCGGTGGCATCGGTGCCGACCGCCGGGATGCCATATCCACATGCAGACTGATCAGTTCATTTGTCGAGGCCAGAAAGCCTTCCTCGGCATGATACATGAAGTGCATGTAGTGCAGACGCTTGGCGTCATGGTCGAGCAACTGTGTATCGATCCTCATCGGCGCATCCACCATCAGTTCACGGTCATAAGTGATGTGGGCTTCGAGCGTGAAGGTCGAACCAGCCTTGGCCTTCATGTAGTTCTCGCCAAGCCCGACAAAGTCGAAAAACGTATCGGTTGCGTGATCAAACGCCAGCATGTAGTAGGCCAGATTCATGTGGCCGTTGTAGTCGATCCAGTCCGGATGCACGCGCTCACGATGCAACGACAGGGGCGCGTCAATATCCGAACCGGGAGCGGAAGAACTGGTGTTCATACAACCGAGCATAATCGTTGAACGGTGCTTCGCAAACGAACCAGATACAGTTAGGACCGAGCCAAACTCGGATGAATTTTCAACCGCCGGGACATGTCGGACTGGAAACGGGCCTCAGGATCGATTTTTGCCAGACCGTCGCGAAATGCGCCCAATCCCGGGAACATCTGCGCGAAGCTATCAGCCTGCATCAGGGCATCTTTCGCCACATACAGACGCCCACCGTGATCCAGCACAATCCGCTCGACATCCCGGTGCAGATCTTCAATGCCGGCCCGACGCGGCAAGTCGATGGCATAGGCCATGCCGTCCATGGGGAACGACAACAGACCATCACCCGGGCCGCGCATCGGTTTGATCACGGCCGCAAAGGAGCCCGCGCGTACAGCGGTGAGCGCCTCCATGACCTTGCCAATGCCCTCCCGCTGGGTTTCCTGCGGAAACCCCGTATGGATGGAGTAAAAGCCGCGACGTCCGTAGATGCGGTTAAATCCGGGCTTGCAGTCCAGTGGAAAGAAAAACGGTCCAAGGCCAATTCGCGCGCTACGCCCTTCGGGTGGGATCGCGTTGAACCGATGATGTGTGATCGCCTTCAGAACAAGGGGGTGAAGCAGCGCCGAGGGCGGCTGAAACCGAATCGGTTTGAGTGGCGGCGGTGGCGTGACACCATCGTCTTCGGGCGCCTATCGGCCCAACTCCAGAATACCGCGCCCCATCTTTCCGTCACGGGCCATGGCGTCGACCCAGCCAAAGATGAAATCATGGGTCGTGCGCGCCGCGTCGATGGTGTTGATCATGTCATCAAGGTCAGCGATACGCTGATAGCTTGCATCTGCAGCCCCGAATGGCACCCGGAGCACCCGAAAACATACCCGCAGGACCGTGCCGGTCAGACCAATGCCGCCAAGGCTCGCACGAAAGATATCCGTATTTTCGTCGCGCGAGGCCCGCACGACCTCTCCGCTCGCCAGCATCAGATCAATCCACAGAACGTGGTGACCAAAACTTCCAATGGCGAAATGGTTTTTCGAGTGGATATCATTCGCGAAAGCGCCCCCCACGGTCACACTCGCAGTGGCTGCAGAAACGGGAAAGCAGAACCCTTCGGGCAGAAACCGCTCGAGCAGATCTGCGAAGTCCACACCTGCATCGCACACAACCTGCCCGGTCACGGAATCAAACGACAGAATACGATTCAAATTCCGGGTGAGGATCGTCTGACCGCCATCATCGAGCGCCGCATCCCCATAACAGCGCCCGCCCCCATAGGTGATGACGCCCTTTGCATGCGCGCCGCGCACAGCATCCAGCAATCCCGCTTCACTGCCCGGGGCGGCAACGGCAGACCGCGCGAATCGCGAACGCCCTCAGGTCGTCAGGGTACTGTCAATCCAGTCCGTCATGCTTGGGTCGCCTAGTACTGTCGGGAAATTACCGGACAGTTTACGAGAATTCCGTCTGCCCGAACAACATCGCCATCGAAACCATGCACCTGAACCAGCCGTGCGGCAGTCCGAACCTGTGCCTCACTCATCAGCAGCTGTCGTTCCGCTTTTTCATCCCAGACAACCGTGTCTAGCCCCCAAGTTCAATGCCATTTGTGATTAGAGTTTCTGGCACTGGCGGCCGCATGTTCAGGGCCTGATGTGGTCGCACGTGGTTGTACTGTCTGAGCCACTGGTTGATGACGATCTGAGCCTGCTTTGTTGTGGTGAACCACTCGGCATTGAGAACCTCGCGGCGCAGCGTTCCATTGAAGCGTTCGTTGTATCCGTTCTCCCAGGGTGACCCGGGATAGATCCGGATGGGCTTGATCCCGACCCTTGCCAGCCAGTCCTGCATCCCCTGTGCGACGAACTCGGGACCATTGTCGGATCGGATGTATTCAGGGGTGCCGTGGCGCAGGAGCAGCGGGTACAGCGCCTCGAGCACATCGTCAGCACCCATCCGGGTGCGAACCGTCACAGCCAGGGCCTGACGGGTATACTCATCCAGGACGGTCAGCATCCTGTAGCTCCGACCGTTGTCGAGCTTGTCATGCACGAAGTCGAGGCTCCAGACGTGGTTCGGATGGGTCGGTCGCAGCCGGATGATGGAACTGTCCTTGTGGTAGAGACGCCGGCGTTTCTTGTGTCGTTGCGGCAGCTGAAGTCCCTCTTCGCGCCAGATCCGCTCAACCTTCTTGTGGTTCACCTTCCAGCCTTCGATGCGCAGCAACTCCGCAATCTTTCGATAGCCGTAACGGCCATACTGCTTCGCCAGCCGGATTAGGGCCAACCTCAGTTCGTCATCGTCTCTGTTTGCCCGTTGGTAATGCAGAGAGCAGCGCGACAGACCAATCACCCGGCATGTCCGCCGCTCCGACGTCGCCAGCTTCTGGCGTATATAGATAACGGCCTGACGGAACTGTTCGGTCGTCAGGCCCTGGGCTTTAGGTGGCTCAGGCTTTCCTTGAGGATCAGCTTGTCCAGTTCGAGCTCCGCGACGATCTTCTTCAACCGCGCATTCTCCTTCTCGAGACTGCGCATCTCCGACAGTTGAGACCGACCCATCCCGCCGAACCGCTTGCGCCAGTTGTAATACGTAGCCTCACTGATACCCACACTACGACAGGCCGACGCCACGTCGCTGCCATTCGCCAGCGTCACCTCAATCTCACGCAGAAGCTTCAGTATATCCTCGTCCGAATGTCGTTTCCGAGCCATCGCATCCCCCTTCGGTATCTAAAAATAATGGCCCAGTTTTAGGGGGGAAGGACACGGGGCTTTTTTTGTTCGTCACACAATGTCGCGATAGGAGCCCTTGGCAATATCCTCGAGCAATCCCGGCCTTCTGGGTTGCCAATTCAGCATCGAACGCGCCTTGTCCGCGCAAACACGCACATTGGAGCCCATTCCGTGGGCCATCGGCGGGCCCCATGCGCGTACCGCATCAGGCAGCGACAGGGTTTCGGTTCGAGCCTCCATACCCAGCAGCTGCGCAACCGCGAGATTCAGCTCCCGCATACTGGCTTCGCCAGCCTCAATATAGAAATAGCTGCCCGCACTGGCATGTTCGAAAGCGGCCATATATGCATCCGCACAATCCTCGATATGCACATGGGACCAGAGATTAGCGCCGGCACCAAGATGCCGAGGAACACCCGAGGCCTTCGCCATTTCGATAAACATCGGCACCTGGATACTGTCCGGACGCACGCCCAGACCCTGGCCATAAATCAGACAGGGTGAAAGCACCACCGCACGGACACCATCATGTGCCGCGGCACAGATCATGCGATCAATCGCGATGCGTCCGGTCTTCTCGGGCAGGGGGTCAAGAACACTGTCCTCATGATAGACCGCATCGCCAAACGCACCGTTGGCGTTGTCAGCGACGGTGCTGGTGCCGCTTGTGTGAAGCAACATCTTGCCCGACCCGCGCAGCGCGTCCACCAGAACACGCGCTGCAAAGGGGTTGTCTGCATTGGCAGCATTGATCACCGCATCGGCCGCCTGCGCCGCATCGTGCAACACGTCAAAATCTTCCAGCGACCCCAGAACCGGAGTGATACCGCGTTCCTCAAGTCGATCGGCGCGCTCCTGACTGCGTGCCAGACCAAACACATGATGCCCCGCATCCAGCAATCGGGCAGAAACCGTGCCGCCAATATAACCAGTTGCACCAGTGACAAAAATATTCATGAAAAGCTCCCCATGATGCCCTGACGACAAGCCTAGGGCATCCCGCCGTTCTGGACATACGCATATATTCTGCCCAGCATTGTCGCCCGCGAACAGGACACCCCAAACGGAGAACGCCATGACCGGATATCCCGTCAACGACAAGCTCGAGGCCACAACCGATCAATGGCGGATCTCTCCGCATGGATTTTCGGACGACATCCGCGCCGAAATGACCCTGCCGGACAAGGTGCAGCTCTGCGACATCACGTTGCGTGAAGGACGCCAGTTACCAGGCGTCTCCCTGAAACGGGATCAGGTGCTGAAAATAGCTGATAAACTCGTCGAATCCGGGGTTTCGATGATGCAGATGCATCACGACGACCCCAAGGAGATGGAGGAAGTCAAAAAACGCCACCCCCATGTGTTGATCGACGCCTTGGTCCACCCAACAGCCGTACTCAACCCGGAACTGGCCAAGCCGGAGATCGACCTGAACTACGACCATGGCGCAGATTACGCATCGCTGTGCTTCTCTTTCTCCGAACATCAGATGTGTCTATTTGAATCCATGGCCGGTGAGCGCATCTCCATCGAAGCCGCCATCGAGCGCGCCATGGGGTCTGTCGCCTATGCGCGCGCAAAGGCCGGTCCCGATCGCAAGGTCGGCTGCCTGATACAGGACTGCACGCGAATTCCCATTGACCGTCTAGCGGAAGTCTGCGGACGACTGGTCGATGCTGGCGCGGACATGATCCGCCTCGACGACATCAACGGCATGGCCATTTATCGCGTCTACACTCATGTGGTTCGCGAGATGAAACGCCGCCTGCCCGGCACCGAGATCGCCCTCCATACCCACAACGACATCGGTATGGCCGCAGCAGCGCTCTATGCCGGGCTGGAAGGCGGCGCCGATATCATCGATGCCTGCGTGAACGGCTTGGGCGAACGCGCCCATATCGCCTGCTTCGCCGAGGTCGCCTCGGTGATCCAGCTGTATTACGGCCTGGATTGCGGCATCAAGCTCAACAAGATGACCGAACTGGCACAGCTGGTCGCCGAAACCATGCCCTGGCCAATGCCCGACACCATGCCGTTTGTCGGCAAAACCGCCTTTTCCCATCTGGTCGAGGTGCATTACTGCGTGCCACCCACCGAAGAAGGGTTCTGGTCCTATCTCTGCATGAAGCCCGAAATCTTCGGCAACACCCAACACAATCTGCTGGGACACTATTCCGGCCCCTGGGCAGTTCGCACCAAGGCTGCGGAGCTGGGTCTGACCATTCCCAATGGTCACGAACCCAATGTGATTGCGCGCCTGCGGGAGAAAATCCAGAATGTGCGTCGGCAGATCAGTGATGATGAATTTCGCGAGATTGTCGCCGCGGCCAGCTGATCAGAGCAGCCCGGCAATCATCCGGATGGCCGTTGCAAACAGAAAAAAGCGAAGGCGAGTTTGAGCGTTCGTGGCGACAGGCGATGCGCCAGACGAACCCGCAGAGGTGCCGTTAGCGTCGTGAAGGGAGCGATCAGCACAAGACCCAGCAGATTCACGTGCCCGACGCTGGCCTCCGGCAGGGCCGCAATGCCCCAACCCGTGACAATGAACCCGAGCGCGGCGGGCACAGCGATGATCAGTCCGATCGCGGCCGCTGTTCCCACGGCTCGATGAACCGGAAACCCAAACGCGTTGAAAAACGGCACACAGAGCGTACCGCCGCCAATTCCCATCATGACCGACAGACCGCCTATCAGAGAGCCACTCGCCCAGCCGGCGGGCCCGGACGGCAATTGATCCCGAATACGAAACTCAGCCGGGGTCAGGCTCATGTACAGAGCCACACCAACGGCAACAGCGGCAAAGACCGCACTCAGTGTGGCGCCACCGACCGATCCTGCGATCAGGGTTCCGCAGACCGAGCCCGCAAAAATCCAGATCCCTCAGGATTTGAGCAGCTCCGTATCGACCGCCCCGCGCTTGTGATGAGAGCGTGCTGATACCAGAGACGTCAGCACACCGGCAACGCATCCCGTCACCACTAGAACGGCAGCGAGCGGCAGGAATGGCAGAAGTTCATTCATCAGGTCAGAGTATAGAGCCCGGCAGCCATGGCGAGGAGATTCAACGCCAAAAGCGTGAGAATGACCTTCAGAATTTTGGCGAAAATCGCCTTGGGCAACTGGTTCAGAACCTGGCTTCCCAGCACGGTCCCAACGAGACCGGCGATCAGCATCATGCCAATCAGACCAAGCCATTCAGCAAAGGCAAAACCGAGGAAACCAAAGACAATAATCTTCAGAATGTGCTGTGTGCCCATACAGACCGAGTGGGTGCCGACAAAGGCGCGCGGCGCATAGCCGCGCTGCTGGAGGAGGCCAGCGATGAACACGCCGGTGGCACCAAAGAACATAGTCAGGATACTGGCGATCAGACCGATCAGTGAGACACTGAGATACCCATTCGCCACGAATTTCAGCTTGGGGCCCCACACAGTGTAGAAAATGAACAGCCCAAGACCGGTGCGCAGTATCTCGGTTGGCAGCGTGACAACGATACTGCCGCCAATCGAAACGCCCACCACGCTGCCCAGAATGAAGTAGAGCGATGTCTTCCAGTCGATATGAGACCATTGCAGTGTCGCGCGTGTGGCATTCGCACCAATCTGCACAACACCATGTACAGGAATCACGGCAGCCGCCGGCATCAGCGTGGCCATGAAGGCAATCATGATCACGCCGCCGCCAATACCCATCGCTGCAGTGATAAGTGCACCGGCAAAACTGATTGCCACGAGCAGGCCCGTCGCAAGCGCATCCATGCCTGGAGGCAGAAGTTCCACGTACAGACTCCCCGGCATCACGAGAAACAGCGACGCCACATTCGGATCAGAAAGTTCTGGCGAAAATCACCAAAAGACCCGGGAAACTTACCCGAATGCATCCGGTCCGAATATGCCTGCACAGGCATAACTGTGCCGCTGCGCGCACATAACCAGCACCGGGAAAAGTCCAGACTAAGGCTGCAGTTGGCGCAGGCCCTCGGATCGAGCCTTCGCCCCTGCGGCTATAAACCCGTCTCGGCACCGGCCAGCACAAATCGCACACCCATATCGATATAGGTCCGGGCATGGGCATCATTGGGTATGCCCCCCATGCCGGCCCATTTGCCATGCTTCCGGCAGGCCGCGGTCAACTTCTCGAACGCATCGACAATCTGCGGCGCATCCGTCTGGCCGGAAATCCCCATGGAAGTTGAGAGATCGTTGCAACCGATCATCACCACATCGATCCCTTCGACCGCCGCGATCGCATCCACCTGTGCGATAGCTTCAGAGGTTTCCACCATGGCCACAGCGAGGCTTGATGCGTTGTACATCTCGGCAAATGCGTCATAGCCACGTGGCGTGTGCCCGGTATGCACCGGCGGACCACCCACATTGCGGTGACCAAGGGGCGGGAACTTGACCACATCGACCAAATGTTTTGCTTCGTCAGGCGACATGACATTCGGCATCACGATTCCCAGCGCGCCTCCTTCAAGCGCTCGGGACGCCATCCAGAACTGCCCCGGCGGCACACGCACCAGCGGCGCGATTCCCGCATCCAGTCCCGCAACCGAGACATGGGCACAGGATTCGATGCCCAGATTGCCGTGCTCCAGATCAATGAACAGCCAATCAAACCCGCCCACAGCCATGGTCCGGGCGATGGCCGGTGAATTGGTAATCCGAATGCCGATGCCCAGCGACAGTTCATCGGCCTTCAGGCGCTCAAGGGCGGAATTGGTGAGTTCGTTCATGACAGCATCCCCGGTTTCGTGGCTCAGATTGTCAGCATGCACCATTCGCCGCGGGAAGCCATACGGGAAGAGGCACCACCCGAACACAAAAAAGCGCCGGATGACCGGCGCTTTTTGAATTTGGTATCCCCTAGGGGATTCGCTACCAAATACGGAAATAGCCTTGAAAATGACGGCTTTCTATCTTTTTAAGATCAGAATTGTCACACAAATTGTCACACATAATGACGATACGCAGCAAAAATCAGCATCTCTACCAACGCAACGGTATCTGGTACTTCAACCGCCGTTTACCAGGGAACTCTGGCCACCAGAGGTACTCGCTTAAGACTACTGATCTTGAGGAGGCTAGATGCAAACGCGACAAGCTTCTGGCTGAGTGGGCCAAATTTGCCCAAGAGGTCGAAGGGCACAATGACGTTATCGCTCTTCGTAGGAAATACCTCGGCCTCTTCAAGGAAGATGAACAGGAGCTTTTTGAGGACCTTATAATCGAAAAGAGCGAAGAGTTGGCTGATCGCCTAGGTGCATGGCATGAACTCAAGTCTCTACGTCCTGTCGAAGAGCTATCCGACAAAGCTAAAAAGCCAATAGATTTCTGGAAAACAGCTACGGGCCGTCTCACACCTTTCGCAGAGCTAACACCTTCCTGGCTTGAGAGCCTTGAGAATAAGAAGACACGATTAGATTACCGACGAGGGATGGAGGTTTTAAGTAAGCACTTTGTGGCGGCAGAAGAGATCACTTGGGAAAAAGCCCGAGCATTTCTGCGAGAAGCTCAATCAACTGAAAAAGTGTCAGGCGTAACCGTTAAAAAATGGCTCTCTGCCTACACCAACTTTTGGGAGTTCTTTGATCGCGATACAGCTATCTGGAAAAACCACAAGATCAAGCAAACCAAAACAAAAAAACCTCGGCCCTGGAGCTCAGGCGAGGTCATCAGAATTTATAATTCTCTTGTTCAACACGGGCACTGGCTGCAACACCCTGTCTGGATTGCAGCACATACCGGAGCAAGGCTGGGCGCCATCAGCAAACTTACCTACGACCCTACAAACCAAACGATTAGGTTCCCCGCACAAAAACGCGAAGAGCATGAGCGTGTAATACCTGCCCACCACGCAATAATTCCAAATCTTGAATACTGGGTAGACAACCAAAAATCAAAGAGCAGCATCAGTGGGCGTTTCAGTGAGTTTAAAACCGAGCTTGGCTTTGGTCCTGAAGTCGACTTTCACAGCTTCAGAAGAACATTTTGTACAGAGATGGAAAATCTTGGCTGTCCTGAGGGGATCACAGCTGACATCGTTGGACACAAGAAACAAACGATGAGTTATGGGGTGTACTCGGGTGGGTACAAATTAGACCAAATGGCTGAGTGGCTAACTAAGCTTAGCTACCGTGTGGAAAACCCTTAAAACAATTTTGCCCTGGCCAGGCTCTCGTTCTGTCGAGAGACAATTAAACTGTCATGGACTGGCAGAGAGACCACTCCGTGATCCCGTTTCAGAGCCAGCATTGCTTTGATGATCTTTTCTGATTCAATGAACATCAGATCGAAGCAGTCATACGGGCTATCCAGCCAGTCCTGAATGATTGGGTGACGCTTAAAGACCGCTGAACGAACGACGGCGATCGGGAACTCCTTTTGGAGTTCGGTAATGCCTTTCTCTGCAAGCTCTTCTTTCGCATCTCTTGGGCCAGGCTCGATGAAGCTTGTTGTAGCCGAAGGTCATGGTGATCCATTTCTTAACGACATCACGCGGAAATCCCTCGATCTCATAAGGGTCATCGGCGAGATCAAGCCTTTGACCCATGAGCTCATACACGATGGTCAGGTGACTGGCTCGAATGTCGACCTCAACAACCGGCTCGCCATTGATCGTGATTTGCCTCTTCGGTCTTTCTTGGATAGCGCTGGTAACTCTCTCCCCACCAACACTTGCAGACGGCCGCCTTTGTTCCAATTGAAGCCCTCCGTGTCTCCCTGATTAAAGATACGGCGAAAGCCGGCGTGATTGGCTCCTTCGATCTCAAACTGACTCACGAATTCGTTGATCTCTTCGACCTCAGCCGCAAAGCGCAGCGACTTTTCTGTTGGTTCAAACTTCATATCTTTGCGGCTACTTGCTGAGCGACCGCTTTGCTTCTTAGATGCCCTGAGAACAATTGGGTCAGGCGGCGCGGCTTCAGCGAAGTGTTCTTTATGATCACCCGGCGCAACGCCCCATTCAGAACATATGGTCAGCAAATACGGGGTCGGCTTAAACCTCGTGGCCCTTCCCATAGGAATTTGCGAACGATCATAGAAACCACGAATTGGAGGCTCTATCAGACCAAGTGCGCGTAGACCTCTGATGATGCTTGTGAAGTTCCGGTAGCTGACCAGAGAATCAGTAAAACTATTTGGACTGACCGTGCGATAGGACATGGAGGGCTGCTCATTGCTGTATCTAAGCAGGCCTGCAAGAACAGCCGTCACTGCGCTCTCAAATTGTTCTAGCTTTTGCCCTCTACGCCCTCTTTTGCGCTCTGGGTCAGCTTCTGCAGTCTCTTGTGCCAACCATCGACACAGTGACTTCGCTGTCTCCGAGATGGCCTCATAGTTTAACGCCATGTAACTCGCATTAAGGAGCTCTATGCGCGTGTCCTCACTAATCTCACTTTGATTCTCAATTGTGAGGTCTCCAATGTTTTCAGAAGAGAGGTATAAATCAGTCATACTGTGCCTCTATTGTTTAGGAGGGGGGATAATCTAAGCTTGGTATCAACGAGTAGCTCTATTGGGACACTGCTGCATTACTAGTAACGTTATTGAGCCTCACAATTTATCCAGATTTTTCATCTGTTTTTCTGGACGCTTTATTGAAATCATCAACGAACTCAGCAGCCGGGTTGTAGCCAGCCTCATAAGCTTCATTGATCCAGTGAATACCCAAAGGCTCGTCTTCTTCAGCACCGATCCCGAAGTAGTAGATTAGCCCTAGAGCAAACTGAGATGGTTCATGACCCTTAGTCGCAGCGCGCTTAAACAAACCAATGGCTTGCTTGTTTTTCGATGTCTCGAAGTGGCGATCGCCCTCTTCCTGGTTAAAAAGCAGCTTACCTAGACGGTAAAGCGCCGCAGGATCATCGGTTTTTGCAGCCTGAATTATCCAATCAAGGCCATCAATAACGTCAGAAGTCTCTCTCTCACCGGAGAGGAGAACTTCAGCAAGGTTGATCTGTGCCTTTGTAACACCGTGCCGTGCGGCAAAGCGGTATTCAGAGACTGCACGATCTATATCTACCTCATATGCGTGCTGGCCGAAGTGGTGATCGGTAGCGACGTAAAAACTTGCCAGGGGGTGTCCTAACTTCGCAGCCCCCTCACAAAGGTAAGTACGAGTGTTGTTGTATTTATCGTCCCGACACGACGTCTCACCCATCGCGTAGGTGAGCGCTAAGGCGCCTGCTAAGAATAATCCAAAGAGCACTGAGCCCGTTGCTACAGATAGGTAGGAGAGCTTCAAAAGGGACTTTAGAAAAGCTCTCACAGGACACCTCCACAGTGACTCAGGAAGGCCCGTAGACGGGCCTTGAAGCCATGTGGCCCCAGGAGACCAGAGATGGTGTAGGAGTCCTCTGTGACGCTCCTGAGGCCTTACAGGCACATGCGTCTCAGCAGGTCAGGGAAGAAGCTTATCTCTACTGCGACGAGGGTAATTTGGAGGGTTAATATGGCAACGAAGTGATTAGAATTGGACTATTCTGGGGAGCTAACAATCAACCTTAAAGCCAAACATGACGCCCTTGGGTTAAGGTGTCGCAGTTATATCGATGATGAAGGGGCCACTGTCGATGGAGAGGGTTGGGCCAGTATTCGGAGATTGATGTCCTCCTTGATCGGCCTCAGTTCCGCACCTCTAGCCTTAGCCAGCAGCGGCTAGCCGAGCCCCCTTCGCTTGTATTAATATTTTAAAAGGCCTTGTATGAGGTTGAACGGCCCTTGCAGGGCCAAAAACATACCCACTTCGGGAAACTAGGTTCTTGGGGCACGAGCTGCCGTTCGTGCCTCTATCAACCATTCCCTACGTTTAGAATGGGTCCCAATTCAGTGGGGGAGGATCTCAGTAAGGCTATGCTCGAAATAATTGCCCTGACAGGGCTTGTTATTGCGTGGCTGGGGATGCTCAGCGTCTGGTATTTCCTGCATCACCTGCGCGTGCCGACCGCACAGCACATGGGCTCGGTGAGTTTGATCCTTGCGCTGACCGGGGGGTGCCTCAACTCGAATCGCTGCTGTTGGCATTGTCGCGTCAACATCTCCCGCCGCGGCGCCTGATCGTCGCTGTGGAAAGCGAGGATGATCCAGCGTTTGGGCGGGTAGGTGCGTGCATTGATCAGGTCAGTTTTCCCGTTCTGCGGGTGGTTGCAGGTCTGGCTCAATCCAGCGGCCAGAAATCCCGCAATCTATTGGCTGCGCTGGCGTTGATCGATGACGCAGACGAAGCGGTGGTTTTACTCGATGCCGATGTGATGCCGTCGCCCGAATGACTCGGTTATTTGGTATCTCCCGTGCTAGCGGGAAATTACGATGTAGTCTCTGGCTATCGTTGGCTATGGTTGGAACGTTGGCAACCGGCGAGTCTGATCGTGGCTACGATTGACCGCTCGATCGCGCTATTGCCTAGAATGCCAGGGTATTTCATGCCATGGGGTGGCTCGACAGCCTTGGGCAAAATAGCCTTACAACGCATCGACCGGAAGCGTTGGCTAGAGCGAAGCATTTCTGACGATTGTGCGCTGGGGCTGGAGGTAAACCGCCTGGAACTGCGAGCACTGCTACGGCGTATTGTGTTGGTCAAGAGTCCAATCGACGATTCGGGGGCTTCATTGTGGGCATTCGGCCGTCGGCAGTATCAGATGATCCGTTTTTACATGCCCGGGCTTTGGTTGTTTGCGGCATCAATGACGGTGTTGCGGTGCTCGGCTTGGGCTTTTTTCTTCAGTCTCTGGGGCACAGAACACGCCGTCAGCGGATTACTGGCGATGTATGGTGCAACCAGCCTGGGTCTGCTGTTGCAGGGACGAGTGGCACGTCGGCTGTGCCTGGAGGATGCCGGCAGCGGGATATGGACGATGGTCCTGTTGACACTAGCTAAGCCGCTGATCGATCTGTTTCATTTGACACTGATCGCAGGTGCCGGGTGGGCTAATGTGGTGACATGGGGGCATGTCCGTTATCGAGTAGCGAGCCGATCGGATATTTCAATTCTGGGGCGAGTCTCATGGAAAGACTGATGGGGCTGGTGGGGTGGTTGGCGCAGCGTTCGCCGCTGTTGTGCCGTATCGCGGTGCGGGCGTTGCCCAATCCAATCAAACTTCTGACCTGGAAAACCTACGAGCGCTGGTTGCTCACCTTCCGATTGCCTGCAGGGCAAATGGCGTTTTGCAATAGCCTCGAAGTGGTCGATGAGGTTTTGAAACGCGACAGTGTCAATTTCCCAAAAAGCAGGTTCGTCACCGTCCTGCTTAGGCCTTTGATCGGCGACGGAGTATTTGGGCAGGGAGGCGGACCCAACGTCAAGGCGAAGCGCCGGGCATATTTTCTGGCTCTGGCGGAACTTCCTGAGCAGGAGGTAGACCGTGTTGCTCGGGAACTGACGCGGGAGTATGTAGCGCGCTGGCTGCGGGAAGGAGACAAGGTTGCGGTTCCTCAGGAATTGTCGCGTTTAACCATCGATATTGTTAGCCAGCTCATGTTTGGTACCCGGTTCACGGAAGCGGAGAGCCGACAATTTGTCGATACGTTCTTTACCTACCATCAAAAAGCCAGCGCGGTTTTATTGCTGTGCTCTTCCGGCAGGGCGGACGCCACCCAGGACTTGGTCAACAAGATGGGGCTCAAGGCGGTCGGCGAGACGCTGCGAACGCTGATCGACCAGCGTTTCGTCGCCCCGTTCATGCAAGAAAAGGATGGCGGCTTCGACCCTCAGCACCCCGATGTACCTTATTTTCACCGCCTGATCAGCGAGGTCATCGACCTGAAACTCGAAGGCGAAACGGCGGTGCCGGTCCGACAACAGATTCACGATGAGATTTCAGTCCTGATTCTGGCCGGTCACGAGACAACGGCATCGGTGCTCAGTTGGCTGTTCTGGGAACTATCATCGCCAGAGAGCTATCGCGGAAACTTGTGCCTCAATGCTGATGCAGCACCCGTCGAACTCATGACTGGCCTAATCAACGAAACCTTGCGCCTCTATCCGCCGATAGCTTTTTTCTTGCGCGATGTGGAGCAAGAAGCCCTCTTCCGCGGCAAAACCTTGTCGGCGGGCAGTTCAATCGTCGTTTCCCCCTGGACCTTGCAGCGACACAAGAGCTTTTGGCACGATCCGGCTAATTTCTGTCCAGCACGCTGGTTCAATGGTAACAAGGCGGAGGACGCCGAACTGCCGACTCAAGGAGAAGATACACAATGCCAATTCCCGAAAATGAAGCGACACAGCTTTATTCCTTTTGGAGCCGGAACCCGCATTTGTCCGGGCAAGAATTTCGCGGAGGTCGAAATGCGCGCCATTCTGTCCGAGGTCGTGGCAGCAACCACGTTCAGCCGCCGCCCGGGGCCGGCACCGCAGCCATTGGGAGCGCTGACCACGCGTCCCGATTACAATTTTCGCTTTGAGTTTCAGCCCCGACTCGGGCCGAAGCAAGGCACGTGAGGTAGCCAGGCGATGACTGCGTCTGGTCAAGAACACCTGCCGCCCTGTCCGATCTCCGGCAAACCCGCCAAGCGACGCGTCCACGGAGTGGCCGTGTCGTTTATGAAGGGCTTCTGGAAATCGGCCGGCGCCGGCGAAGTAGGCCATCTGTTTCAGGAGTCTGTCCTTCCCCCCTTAACACTGGGCTATAACTTTTAGAGGCTTAAGGGTGATGCGGAGGCGCAGAACAGTCTGGGTGCGAGGTACGACAGCGGACAAGGCGTTGTTCAGGACTGTCTAACGTCAGCGCCTATGGAACAAATCAGCGGGATTACCTAAGAGAGGATTTCTGGCTCATCGTAGTGACCGAAGGGAACGCAGATGAGACAGAAATCGCAGACACGTCAGACTGGTGCTGCCAAGGCGATCAAGGACATCCGCCGGGCAACACGCAAGCAATACTCGGCAGAAGAAAAGATCCGCATTGTCCTTGATGGGCTGCGTGGCGAAGAGACCATTGCCGAACTTTGCCGTCGTGAAGGCATTGCCCAGAGCATCTATTACAAATGGTCGAAGGAGTTTCTGGAAGCTGGGAAGCGCCGGCTTGCCGGCGATACCGCCCGATCAGCGGCCTGTTCTTCGCCACCGGCAGCTATTTTTCGGCGTTCGCATTGTGCGGCCTGCCTGCCGCGGCGGGATTGTGGCTGTTGGTGCAGCGGTAAAAATGCGCCGGTGGGCACCGGATGCCAACTGGCGTGCTGACCGCGGCGCGCCGCCTTGCGCTCCGCCCATCGCCAGTAGCGTTTGAATATGCGGTCCTCCGCGTTCCGCCAGAAGCGAAAGCCGAAACCCGGCAAGGGATTGAAGGGGTTGGTGCGGCTTGGGGCGATTAGCGCCATACGGCTGG
>CALSML010000023.1 GCA_943787445.1 uncultured Alphaproteobacteria bacterium | reverse complement strand
TGGTCGGGTGTTGGAAATTCATCGTTTCAACATTGCGTTGCTCGCCAAATCCGGTGACATCACCAGCAGCGACGGGCTGGCCGATCCGGACATGATAATCGCGCCGTGAACCGCGATACGGAGCTACTCCCAGCGACCGGAAATCAGGACAAACGCGACCTTCGCGGGCTTGCCCGACTTGTTGCTCCAGGCGTGATTGGTGCCCGCGCTGAATGAGCACGTCGCCTTTGCGCAGGACGGTTTCCTCATTCTCCATGATGGCGGTGATTTCACCGTCGATGACGATGGCATAGTCGACACTCTCGGTGGTGTGCATCCCCGGGTGCTTGCCAATATCCGGGCGCCCGGCATCCTCGAAGAGTTTTCCAAACATGCCCGCGAACTGGCGCGCCATTTCTTCGGGGTCCTCGGGGTCGGGCGGATAGTCGATCACCCGCAACACGGTTCCCACCCTCGGGCGGCATGACACCTTCATGGGATTCGACCGCATCGGGCGCCCCCACGACAGACGGCGCAGCGCCCGTGACCCAGATATTGTTGACCACGTAGCCCGGCCGCGCGTCGACCGTCTTCACGGCCGGCGTCGGACCGTCTTCTGCGATGTAGGAATTTCCCTCCGCATCGATTGCGGTCACCACCCTGACGGGTGACGTCGTGATCCTTGTGCCATGTTGTTCTCCCCAATATGAAAGCCGTCGGACGCCGCAATATTCTATATTCGTGCCGTCACGTCACGCTCTGCTACGATAAACGCAAGAATTTGGCTGATGGAGACAACGATGCCGGACGCAGCCACGGCCACGGGAGACCGAAGGTCAGAGTCCGCAGGATCGGTGCCACAGCCTGTGGCGCAGAAATCGACGGCATCGACCTCTACCCAGCCGCTGGAGCAATGCCACCTTCTCCGCGATCGAAGCTGCGTTCGTCGAGCACGAAGTGCTCGTCTTTCGCGATCAGGAAATTTCAACCGAAGATCAGAAAACCTTCGGACGGCGGTTCGGGGACCTGACCGTGCACCCCTTCGCGCCCGAGTTCAGGCGAAGACGCCCCCGAACTCATCGTGTTCGACAACGATGCCGACAATCCGCCCTGGGGCACCGATGTGTGGCATTCGGACGAAACCTTTCGCGCCGAGCCACCGCTGGGCACCATGCTGCGGGCCCTGATCGTGCCGGACTATGGCGGCGACACCCTGTTCGCGAGCATGTCCGCCGCCTATGAAGGTCTGAGCGACCGGATGCAGCAATTCATCTCCGGTCTGGAAGCCGTCCACGATTTCAAACCATTCCGCAATCTGTTCGAGAGCGATCCCGCGAGCCGCGAGAAATTGCGCGTCCTTCGAAGACCGGTACCCCGCCCGTTGCCCACCCTGTCGTGCGTGCGCACCCGGTGTCGGGCCGGAAGGTGCTGTTCGTGAACCCGCAGTTCACGCTGGCGATCAAGGGCATGGACGAGGCACGAGAGCCAGGCATTGCTGCAACTGCTCTTCCACCAGGCCGAAATTCCGGAATATCAGTACCGCCACCGCTGGGCCCCCAACACCATGGTGCTGTGGGACAATCGCTCCGTGCAGCACTACGCCATCCACGACTACTATCCCCAAACGGCGGAAGCTGGAGCGGATCACCATCAAGGGTGATCGCCCGTTTTCATCCGATCCGGTTGTCGATATTGACGTTGTGCGCAGCCGCAAGGGCGCGCGGGCGATCAGCGATGCCCATGGCGGGCATGCACCGAAAGAAGTCTGACGCTCAGACTTTGGCCAGCGCCCGGTCGAAATCCTCGATCAGATCCTGCACATCTTCCAGACCGACCGAAATCCGCACCACTCCATCGGAAATTCCCAGCTGCGCACGCTCGTCGGGTGACAGACGCGAATGGGTCGTCGTCGCCGGGTGACAGGCCAGACTTTTGGCATCGCCAAGATTGTTCGAGATATCAACCAGTGCAAGCGTGTCGAGAACCGTGAACGCCGCGTCCTTGCCGCCTTGCAGATCTATGGTCACCAGAGTCCCGTGGCCCGTCATCTGGCGTTGAGCCAGATCGCGCTGAGGGAAGCTCTCCAGACCCGGATGCCGAACGAGGTGCACCTTGTCGTGGGTTTCCAGATGTTTCGCAATCTCCAGCGAAGCCTGTGACTGATGCGCCACCCGCAGGGAGAGTGTCTCCAGCGACTTAGCCATCACCCAGGCATTGAACGGGCTCATGGACGGCCCGGTGTGGCGATAGAACGGAATGAAATGCTCGTTCATGAAATCTTCGTCTGCGAGCACGGCACCGCCCAGGCAGCGTCCATGGCCATCGATGTGCTTGGTTGCCGAATAGACGACGATATCGGCGCCCAGTTCCAGCGGCTTCTGGTACAGCGGCGTCGCAAACACATTGTCAACCACCATGCGCGCACCAGCAGCATGGGCCATTTCCGCCACGGCCGGAATGTCCACCAGATCGAGCATGGGATTGGACGGGCTTTCCAGAAACACCACGCTTGTGGGCAGGGCGAGCGCCGCCTCCCATTCGTCGAGATTGGTACCGTCGACAAAGACGGTCTCGATCCCCCAGCGCGGCAGGATCTGGTCGACAATGAAATGACACGAACCGAATAAGGCGCGTGACGCCACAACGCGCTCACCAGCACGCAGCTGGCAGGCGATGGACGAAAAGACAGCAGCCATTCCCGTCGCCGTCGCGCGACACATATCCGCGCCTTCAAGCACCGCCAGACGCGCTTCGAACACCGAGACGGTCGGGTTTCCGTAACGGCTGTAGATATAGGAATCGTTCTCGCCCTTGAATGCCGCTTCCGCCTGGGCAGCATTTTCGAAGACAAAGCCCGAATTCAGATAGAGCGCCTCGCTGGTTTCACGAAACTGGGACCGGGCCAGACCGGCACGCACCAACTGTGTCTGCGGTCGCAAATTCTCGTCGTTTTCGCTCATGACGTATCCCCATCGGATTTCGGAGTTCGGCCCGCTGCCGGATGTATATCAGGAAGACAGACAGCCTGTCCCACGATCCGAACATTGTCTTCAACCACCAGCACGGGATCGCCATAAAGCACATAGCCATCTGCCAGGGCATCACTGACCCGCGCGCAAAACGCGGCATCATCGGGACCGGACAGAAAGCGGTAACGTTTTCCGGGTGTTTCGCTCATCTCACGACATCCTCACAATCGGGACGCCGAGTATATGCCCATGATGACTTCAATTCCAGCGGCCCAAAGGGCATAAGCCTTTTGATGAGCATTCTCTGGATCCTCCTGACCATCGCCGCTGCCTTTTTGCAGAATGTGCGTTCGGCCTTGCAAAAGCACCTGAAGGGGCGTCTTGGCACCACCGGCGCGACTTTTGTTCGCTTTGGCTACGGCTTTCCCGTGGCGATCGCCTATCTGGCCATACTGATCTTTGTCTTCGATTTCGAGATGCCAAAGCCGAATGTGGCCTTCATTTCGTTTGTTGCCATTGGCGGCCTGGCACAAATCACCGCAACCGCCCTGTTGGTCACGCTGTTTGATGCGCGCAACTTTGCAGTGGGCACAACCTATTCCAAGACCGAGACAGTTCAGGCCGCGATCTTCGCGCTGATCTTTCTCGGCGAGAGCATTTCACTCACCGCCACGCTGGGCATTCTTGTCAGCCTTGTCGGGGTGATCGCCATATCCGCAACCAAAAGCGCGGGCGGATTGGGGGGGATTGCCAAAAGCTGGACCAATCGCGCGGCGCTCACAGGCCTTGCATCGGGCGCCTTCTTCGGCATCGCAGCCATTTCGGTCCGCGGCGGTTCCCTGTCGCTCGGCGGCAACGGATTCCTGGTGCAGGCCTCGTTCACGCTGGCGGTCATGCTGATTTTCCAGACCATCATCATGGTAAGCTATATGGCGGTCCGGAATGTCTCGGAATTGCGGGATGTGCTCCGCGCCTGGCGGGTTGCGATGTGGGTCGGTGCCAGCGGTGCCGTCGCGTCCATTGGCTGGTTCACGGCTATGACCATTCAGAATGCGGCACTGGTGCGCGCGCTGGGTCAGATCGAACTGGTCTTCACGATGGTTGCATCCGTGGTGGTCTTCCGCGAAAAGATCGTTCGGACGGAGTTGATCGGGATATTGCTGGTTGTCGGCGGTATTCTGATACTGTTGTTGGGATAATCAGGGAGTTCATCACCATGCGCGCGGTTCAAATTCAGAGTTATGGCGGCCCGGAAGTTGTCGAGGTCGTGGACATGCCCAAGCCGGAGCCGACGGCGGATCAGGTGCTGGTCCGGGCCCATGCGCTGGGGGTCGGCTACCCGGATGTGCTGCTGCGCACGGGCATCTACAAATGGAAACCGGCCCTCCCGACCATTCTGGGCAATGAAATGACCGGCCATATCGAAGCCGTGGGCGCCAATGTCACCGGCCTCAAGGAAGGCCAGCCCGTCCTGGTGTTCGGCACAGGCGGAGGGCGATATGCCGAATATAACGCGGTCGACCCGACCCTGATCACAGTGCTGCCGGAATCGGTCGATCTGGATGCAGCCACAACCATCCCGAACTACCTTGTCGCCTGGGCCGCCCTCCACGGGGTGGCGAATGCCGATCGTGCCAAGACCGTCTATGTCAACGGTGCTGCCGGCGGAACGGGAACGGCAATTCTCGATCTCTGCCGCAGCGACGGCATTCAGACCATCGCGGGTGCGAGTTCAGATGAAAAATGTGCCTTCGCTGCGTCGCTGGGAACGATCGGGACCGTGAATTATTCCCGTGAGAATATTGCCGAGAAAGTTCTCGAAATCACGGCGGGGCGCGGCGTCGATATCAGCTTCGATCAGCTGGGGGGTGATGCCCTCACCAATTCGCTGAGCATGATGGCGCCGCTGGGCCTTGTGGTGCTTTACAATGCACTTCTGGGCGCACCATCTGAAGATCTGTTTACAGCCTTGCGCGAACACCGCGGGCACAGTCTGGGCGTCCAGTGTTTCTCGCTGCATTCCTACGACAATGATCTGGATGAACGCACGCGTATCTTCGATGCGATCGTCGAACGCTTTGCCTCAGGTGCCCTGAACCCGCCGATCTACGACACGATTCCGCTGGAAGATGCGCGGCGGGCCCACGAACTGATCGATGACCGCAAGATTCTTGGAAAGCTGATCCTCAGGCCCTGACCCGGGATGCGGGAAAGCGAACAGTGACCGTCGTCCCCTCACCCGTGGTGCTTTCAATTTCGACCGTCCCGTCGTGAAGCTCAACCATGGATTTCACGAGTGAGAGTCCCAATCCGGTGCTCTCGTATTTCCGATCTATGCCCGAATCCACCTGCACAAAGGGCTGCATGATCGAGTCCAGATATTCAGGCCCGATTCCTAAGCCGGTATCGGCGACCCGGATTTCGCAGCAGCCCTCTGCGTCAATATTCGCGTCCAGGACGACATCACCGCCCTTGCCGGTAAACTTAATTGCATTTGTCAGCAGATTGAGAACGATCTGTCGGACCAGCCGACCGTCTGCATAGAGAAACGGCAGTTCCTCCGGAAGATCGCAGACGACATTCACCCCGCCGCATTCGCAGCCATCTGCGCCTGCGCACGTCACTCGAAGGCCGCTAGAACAGCTTCTCCCGCGCAACCTTTGCGGCATCTTCCATGGTCATGAATTCCGCACCATCGGCGATCAGCTTGTCGACCAGCTTCTCGAAGGCGAACATCCGGAAACCGCGGCCGATGACATAGGGATGCATGGTGTAGGTCACGATGCCCCAGTCTTCATTGGCCTTCATGTAGACGAACTCGTCATGCCAGCTTTCCATCACTTCGCGTGCCGGACGCAGGCCGGGCATGAGAAAACCGGGCGTGCGGAGATATTCGAAATGCGGGTGATCATCCAAAGTCCAGCTGATCGGCATTTCGACCAGCGAGGTATCTTCACCATATTGAATGGGTTCACCCAGCTTCACCGTGTCCTTGCGGCGCGCCTTCATGGGGATGTAATCCCCTGCCATCAGGCTGCTGTCATAGTCAAAGCCCTGAGCTTCGAGCAGATCGAGCGTGTTTTCGCTCAAATCCCATGACGGCGAGCGATAGCCGCGGGCCTTCTGACCGGTCAGCTCCAGAATCGCCTCATTGGCGCGGATCATGTCCTCTTCTTCCTCATCGCGGCTCTGTTCGGCCGGCGGGACATGTGCCCAGCTGTGATGGGCAATCTCGTGGCCGCCCTCCAGCACACGCTCGCAATCAGCGCGATGGCTTTCGATGGTGAAGCCCGGGACGAACCATGTCATCGGAATCTCGCGATCCCTGGCAAGATCAATAATGCGGCGTGCACCGGTCAATCCAAACTCACCGCGCGACAGCATGGTCGGCGTGGTCAGACCGCGGGCGATGAACCCGCTTTCGGTGTCGAAATCGAACGTCAGGCAGACGATATGGCGTGGCATGTATTCCCCCGGATAAAGCTTAGCTTCTGGTTAGCGCATATCGACGCGAGAGTGTAGTAAGACGATCAGAAAATTGCTTAGGGGAACATCATGGCCACGAAACAAATCGGCATCATTCTGAACGGCGCCACCGGACGTATCTGCCGGACCCAGCATATGCGCGGTGGGCTTGTCCCCATCCGCGATGAAGGTGGTTTGACCGTCGGCGACGATCAGATTGTCCCCCGGATGCTGCTCACCGGTCGCAACGAAGATCGTCTGGCCGAAGTCGCGCGCGAATACGGGATCGAGGAATGGACGACCGATCTTGATGCCGCCCTCGCAGACCCGGACTTTCCCGTGTTCTTCGATGCCGCTGCGACCCATCTGCGCCTCGACACGCTGAACCGCGCCATTGATGCGGGAAACCATATCTATACCGAGAAACCCATCGCGCCGACGGTCGCTGAAGGTATCGAATTGATGCGGCGCGCCGAGGCCAAGGGCCTCAAGCACGGCGCGGTGGAAGACAAGCTGTTCCTGCCCGGTTTCCGCAAACTTTCCCATTTGATGGACAGTGGTTTCTTCGGCCGGGTGGTGAGTTTCAAACTCGAGTTCGGCTGGTGGGTCTTCGACGGTATTTCCGCCGAATCCCAGCGCCCCAGCTGGAACTACAAGAAATCCGGTGGCGGTGGCCTGCTCTCCGACATGCACCCGCACTGGCGGTATGTGATCGAGGGTATCCTCGGCCCCATCACTGATGTGTCCTGTGCGGCCTGGACCGCCCAACCCGAGCGAATTGACGAAGACGGCCAGCGCTACACTGTTGATGTGGAAGATGCGACGGCCACGCTCCTCGATATGGAAAGCGGTGCGCGCGGCTCAATTGTCAGTTCCTGGGCCACGCGTATCCGCAGCGATGATCTTGTCACCTTCCAGATCGATGGCACGGACGGATCTGCTGTTGCCGGATTGCGCAAATGCTGGGCCCAGTCAGCCGCTGATACGCCACGGATCGAAGGGTTCAACATGGGGTCCGGTCCGGAAACCATGGATTTCCTCGTGGATTATGACGATCATTGGAAGGAAGTTCCCGATGTGGCCCCCTACAAGAACCCGTACCGGTTTGGCTGGGAGGGATTCATTCCCCATGTGCTGAACGACGCGCCCTTTGCGCACACATTGGCCGCCGGTATTCGCGATGTGCAGCTGGCCGAAGCCTGCGCGCGCAGCTCGGACGAAAAAATCTGGGTGGATATGGCGTCCGTCACCTAGTTCTCGCTCGAACCCACTCTAGACCCACGTCATACCCGGACTTGTTCCGGCCATGACGGTCTTGATTGACCGCAGTATAGTGAACCCACGCAAACAATCCGGAGCTCACGCGATGGCCAGCCTTCCCGTACTCGATCTTGGCAGTGACCCCTATGAACGCGGCCTGACCCATGGCCGCGCGCTGTCACAGCAGATTGCAGAAAATATCGACACCTATCTGGCACGCTTCGCGGCTGGTGGTCTGAACGCCGAGACAGCCCGCGCCGAAGGCGTGAAATGGGTTGATGTGATGCGCGAACAGAACGCGGACTACGCCGAGGAGATGCGCGGCATATCAGATGGTTCCGAAATTGCCATCGGCGACATCGCCATGCTCAACGCGCGCTACGAAATCACCTTCGGGCTGTTCGGGGATGAGGCCAAGGCCAATGACGATTCGGGCCTGACCGGCGAAGCCGATGGGTGTTCAACCTTCGGCATTCTTCCAGACTCAACTGCCAGCGGACACACCATCCTGGGCCAGAACTGGGATTGGCTCGCCGGGGTCTATGGGCGCTGCGTCGTGCTGCGGATCACCCGTGACAACGGCCCCAACATCCTCTGCTACACCGAAGCGGGAATTGTCGGCGGCAAAATGGGCGTCAACGAGCACGGGATCGGACTGGTCGAAAACGGGCTGGTCTCCGACCATGACGGGCAGAACGCCTACGAAAAACCGTTCCACATGCGTTGCCGTGAAGTGCTGGATGCCGAAACCTATGACATGGCTCTGCTGCCCATCCTTGCCACCAAACGCGTCTGTTCTGCCAATTTCGTCGTCGGCCATGCGGATGGAGAGATCATCGATATCGAGACAAGCCCCAACGCCATCTCCTACATCTATCCGCAGGATGGCCTGGTGACCCATTCCAATCACTTTATCGATCCGCGCCACGGCCCTTCCCAGATGGAGCGGCTTTCAACCAGCACGTTGTATCGGGCAAACCGGCTCGACCGCCTGCTGCGCAAGCATGTCGGAAAGCTCGATGCGCCAATCATTCAGGATGCACTGGCGGACCATTTCGGGCATCCCAACGCAATCTGCCGGCATCCGGATGATCGCCAGCCCGTCGCCAAGCAGACCATGACCAATGCGGCGTTCATCTTCGATCTGAACGAACGCACCATGCTGGTCGCCGACGGCCCTCCTTGCGAAAACGCGTTTGTGATCCACACGCTGGACGGGGACTCTGTCTCTCGAGCTGCCGAGTAGCGCCTAACGACACATCGTTGGGACACCCAGCCGATCCCGTGATGTTCCCAACACCCGTTCGCACGCTAGCGCTAGGGCCAGTGCAGTCTCGTCGTGGTTCTCACGAGACACGATCTGCATCCCCACCGGCATATCCTCGGCGTCCAGCCCGACCGGAACGGTCATGGCACAGAGTTTGAGCAGGCTCGCCGTGTTGGTGTTGCGGACCAGTCGCATATTGGCAACGAAATGGGATTCCGGATCGGCGATATCGATCATCCGGGGCGGTGTCAGAGGAATGGTGGGACCTATGATCGCGTGTAGTCCGCCATAGGCGTCGTCCACCACTCGGGCCATGCGGGTGACTGCTTTGACGCGGTTCAGGTGCTCCGCGGCGGTATCGGATTCCGCTTTCGCCAGACGGATGGCCACCGCCGGGTCGAGATCGGCTTCGAAATCACGCATTTCATCCTTGATGAAAGCGGAGAACTCGCCGACATGCAGGCCACCGGCACTGAACAGGTCGGTCACGTCATCAAAATGGGGCATCTTCACCACTTCGGTGCGCAATCCGGCCTTCGAGAGTTCGTCGAGGGCCGCCATCACCGTTTCGGAAATACCCGGGTCACAATCCTCAAAATACCAGTCGCAGATGCCGACGCGGAAATCGCCCAGTTCGGCCTGAGCCAACCGATCCCGGAACACGACGGCGTCCTCGTCAACACGCGGATCGATTGCGCCGAACCCGATCACCAGATCATCGACGCTTCTGGCCAGCGGACCGGCGGTGTCGAGGGATTTGACCAGCGGTACGATCCCGTCCGTCGACCAGCGCCCCGGCGTCGGCCGGAACCCGGCATTGCCGGTCATGGTGGCAGGCATGCGCACCGACCCCGCTGTATCCGTGCCGATGGCCAGCAGGGCCGAGCCTTCGTGCAGGCTCACGCCGGCCCCGGAGCTCGATCCGCCGGGAGAACGATGATCCTGCGCATCCCAGGGATTGCGCGGCGGCCCCCAATGGGGGTTCACCCCCAGCCCGCCAAAGGCGAACTGCACCGTGTGGGTTTTGCCCGAAACCACCCCAAGCTGATGGCGAATGGCGGTCACAACCGGGCCTTCGGTCTGCCAGTTTTCCGGCAGCTCACGCGGACAACCCGCATAGGTGGGATATCCCGACACCCCGACCAGATCCTTGATGGAGACCGGAATGCCCTGCAAGGCCCCCAGATCGACCCCGGCCGCAAATGCAGCGTCAGCGGCCACCGCCTGAGCGCGAAGCCGACCCTGGTCCCATGTCTTGTAGGCGTGAAAGGCCTCACCACGGGTATCGTGATTGTCAATCGCCCAATCCGCCAGATCACCCGCCGACAGAGTGCCCGCGCGCAATGCTGTAATCAGCTCTGCCAGAGACGCGTTTGCAATATCCATTCTTCCCATCCGGATTTCCCCTGTCCATTTATCGGCTATTCTCACACCGATCCGGATTTCGAACCAGACACCCGTCACAGTGAGTTCTACATGCCCTTGCCCAATTCCTTCGGCAACATGACGTATCGCGCGCTTGATCCACGCGAGCTGCCACGCTGCGCCACGCTGATTGCGGATGTTTTCAGCCAGGAGAACCTGTGGCCGTCGCCGCCGGACAAACCCATGACGAACTCGAAAGCATGCTGCTTGCGATCGGGCCATCCATATTGGATCAACCGCACTCGTTCGGGGCCTGGGATGGTGCCGAGCTTATCGGGGCTGTCCTGTCGACGGCCTTCACATGGATGCCCCCCGACGGCGCCGGGGGCCTGTCACCGAACTACCGCCCCATCGGCGCCATCATTGGTGCGCTGGAAACCGGGTTCGAAGCTCAGCCCCAAGATAAGCTGCAGACCTGCCTGCACATTCACATGCTGGCTGTCAGCCGAGGGTTTCGGGGGCATCGCATCGCCGAACATCTCGTAAACACCTGTATCGAATCCGCCGCAACGCACGGATTTCAGGAAGTCGTCAGCGATGCCACAAACCCGGCATCACAGCAGGTGTTCACAAAAACCGGCTTTGCCAGGCTCACCGAGCAGCGCTTCGCCGATTTCGACTTCGAAGGACGCCGGTGTTTCAGCGAAATCGAAACCGCCCCCGACATTGCGCTGATGTGGCGCGCGATCTAGCTCAGGCGCGTTTCGTTCAGCTCCACAGCCACGTTCGGCTCCAGCGCGGCCAGCATGGTCGCGTGCAGATAGCAGGTATTGGCTGCAATGGTCATGAGACGCTCATGGGTCTCATCATCCTCTTCCCCTGACAGGAACAGATGGGTGTCGGCGGGCTCAGATTTGCCAACCCATGATCCGTCAGCCGGATTGCCTGTCGTGACAAAGGGCGTGTTCTGGACCAGCCGCACGCCGCGAATGTTGAACTTCTGATGCTGGATATAACGCCCGATCTGGGTCATGTAGCAAAAGGCGATTCCCGCTGCGAGCAGGCCCAGCCCGCTCGGCGCCTGATCGATGTCCATGCGCTCGTCAGATTTCAGTTTGAAATGGCTCATGCCATCGAGGCCTAGATAGGTATCGGTCTCGGTGACCCCGGCCGGATCGAGCAGAACACTGTGCCCCGGTACGTTGCGGATAATACGGGTCAGCTTCGCATCTGTGCCATTGGGCGCGGGTTGCGCCTCTCCGTCCTGAACCACGCCGGTTTTCCAGACGATATCCTTGAGCTCGTCGGAGCCGTCGAGCGGGGCGGGCGGCGCGCTGTGAGTCTTGTAGGGGTCCGGCGCGTCGGGCGCATCTGAATTGGTCAGTGAAGTCACCACCCGGCGTCGGCCATTCACATAGATTGCAAAGGTGTTGTCGAAGGATGTCCGCATCAAATCCATGGCCGGAGAAGCTTTGACCGCATCACGAATGAGCGCCGAAATATCTTCGGAGGATGCCGGCGAGGACACATGAGCCACTATGTCGGCAGGCTCTCCATAACCGACCCCGTCACCACGAATAAACGATCCAATAATGTAGTAGCCATTCAGCAAATCAACGCTCAGATCATCGATCTGAATATCGCGTGCCCGAGCAATGGTCAGGATACGATTGACCAGGTCACCATGCAGCCCGGCATTAAAGAAACCCAGCGGGAATGGCGCCAGATCCGTGCCGCCAAGATGCTTGCCCTCATCCGTCGCCATGCGCCAGACACTACCGCTATCGCCTTCGTGGACGACGCCTTCCTTCTGGTAGCCCGCCATCTGCCGGGATTGCACCACAAAGACATCACGCGAGGCGCCAGCACCCAGCACAGCCGGACGCGCCGATCCCTGCTGCATTTTGAAGGCCAGCGGATAGCAGGTGCCTTCGATATGATCGGTGGGTTTGGCGTCTGCAAAGGTGGTGCCCATGGCTCTCATAACTCCCTGATTTTCACTCAATAGTATTGGCCGCTAGATCGCACAGTTAAAATACCCTGTCGATGCACAACCGTTATGCGCGAATGTCATAACGCAGCTCCATTTGACCCGTTCCTAGGCAACCGGTTCGCGCTTCTGGAACCAGTCGGGGAGGTCCTCTTCTTCGGTCCCCGAAAAGATGCACTGCTTGATCTTGCGGGCTTCTTCCGCGGTGACGGTTCCGACATCCTTTGCCGCATCCGTCCCTGACGTGAAGGCCGAAGGCGGCGCAAAGCAGGTCGCACAGCGCCGCTTCTTGAGCTTGAGCGGCGGTTCGCCCTTGAAGGATTCCACGAGGTCTATGGCCATTCGCAGTTGGGCCTCTTCACCGGTCACGGAAATCACCACCGTGCCTTCCGAACCCGAGACACCGCCGCCGCCCACATGAACAGCCGTCAACCCGAACAGAATTTCAAAGGCCTGAATCTCCGTGATCACCCGGGCATTCATCAGCGGCAACATGCCGATCTTGGTGCCGTAGAAGTAATCTGCCTTGGCATGGCCCAGTTCGGCTGCGGCAGCCCGAATGGACGGCACGAGCTTTTCCAGCCCCACCGGCACAAACAGCGGAATGCCGGTGCCGCAAATCGCACCATAAGCGAAACCAATCGTCCCGGCCGCATGGTGCGCATTGAAGATACCGGCGTTGAACTCGTGATCCACCGCGTTCGCGCCCTTGATGAAGATCGAGGTGTCATCCCAGCCCGCAAGGGTCTCGTTCATGGTCGGCACCGGTGGAACGGACACCCCGTTCACAAGCCGCAACAGAGCCGGTTTTTCCTCCGGCTGGGTCTGGCACAGGGTGCCGTTGATGACCTGGCCGGACACATAACGATCAGGTTCGGGGCATTCCCCCATGATTTCCTCGGCGACATACACATTCGTCGAGCCATGGGCGATGACGATCTGGGCATGTTCATAGGCATGCTTGACCTCGGGCAAAGCAGCCACAGCTTTGCCAATGAGGCGTTTGGATTCCCATGGGGTGAAAGCGAATACAGCACGCATGGTGTTCTCCCGAACAAAGAATAATTTTCGACATTAATCTAGCAGTCGCAGATCAGACGCAACATCGTGTCGTCCTGCGCATCAGATCATGCTATGTGCAAACTGGAAAATTCGGCATAGACCGAAGAATCGTTACGGTGGAGATATGGCAATGGCGTATTCAATCCTGCTGCGCGGGAACGACTACGAATTCACACTCGAAATGGACGGCACCTATGGTGATGTGCCCATCCGCTACGAACCCGGTGTTCTCGAAGAAATCTACGCCAAGGTTCTCAACAACCAGCCGTTCCAAGCCTGCGAGTTCTCTCTTTCCAATTATACCATGATGCGCGACCGGGGTGCGGATTGGATGGCAGCCATTCCCGTCTTTGCCAATCGCGACTTCCGCCACAGCATTATCTGGGTCCGTAAGGACAGCGACCTGAACTCCCCCGAGCAGCTGCGCGGCAAACGCGTCGGCGTGCGCGACTACACCATGACCGCGGCGGTCTGGCTGCGCGGTACCCTGATTGACGAGTTCGACACCGACTGGCGCGACATCAACTGGTACGCCAATTCCGAACAGCGGTTCCCGGTGCTCGACGGCGTGCCGCTGGAACTGGGAGACGGTGATCCCGAAGAGATGCTTCTGGCCGGCCAGCTGGACGCCTTCATCTCGCCACGTCCGCGCGATCTGATGGAGAAAGCACCCACAGACCGGGAACTCCGGCCCATCTTCCGAAATGTGGCCGAAGTCGAACGTGAATATTTCACACGAACCGGCATTTACCCGATCAACCACACGGTCGTGATGCGCAAGGAAATCCTGGAGGACTTCCCCGACGCCGCAAAGGCCATCTTTGATGCCTATTGCACCGGCAAGGCCCGTGCCCTCAAGCGGCGCATCGGAACCACCTTTGTCCCCTGGGGCAAAGAGTACTGGACCGAGACCATGGCCATGTTCGACGGCGACCCCTTCCCCATGGGACTGACGGAATCAAACCGCAACAATGTCGGTACGCTGTTGCGCTATCTGCACGAACAGAAGCTGATTTCCGAACTGCCGGAGATCGACGACCTGTTCCTGCCCGGTACGGTTGGTTTCAAGGAGAATTGAGCATGTCCAGTCTTGATGGGAAGACCTTCGACTTCATCGTCGTGGGCGCCGGCAGCGCCGGTTGCGTTCTCGCCAACCGCCTGAGCGCGGACGGCAAGCATTCGGTGTTGTTGCTGGAAGCCGGGGTCAAGGACAGAAGCCCGTGGATCCACATCCCGCTGGGCTATGGCAAGCATTTCTCCAACGCCGCGGTGAACTGGCTTTACAAGACCGCCCCGAACCCGGATGGGATGAACCGGGAAGTCGTCCAGCCCCGCGGCAAGGTGCTCGGCGGGTCCAGCGCCATCAATGGCATGGTTTATATCCGTGGCCATCGCGAGGACTACAACCAGTGGCGCCAGCTCGGGAACACCGGCTGGAGCTATGAAGATGTCCTTCCCTATTTCCGCAAGGCCGAGGACCAGCAACGCGGAGAAGACGAGTATCACGGTGTTGGCGGCCCGCTTGCGGTGTCCGACCCTTGGGGGAAACACCCGCTGGCCGAAGCCTTCATCGATGCCGCCGAGGCCGCCGGTCACCCCCGCAATGACGACTTCAACGGGCCCGACCAGACCGGCTTTGGATACAGCCAGTGGACCATGCGAAATGGGCGACGGTGCTCCGCCGCTGTTGGCTATCTGAAACCCGCCCGCAAGCGACCCAATCTGACCATCGCCACCGAAGCCCATGCCACGCGCCTGCTGTTTGACGGCAAACGCGCCAGCGGCATCGAATACGATGAGAAGGGTCAAACCGTGACGGCCCATGCCGGACGCGAAATCATTGTGTCGGGCGGTGCGATCAATTCACCGCAATTGCTGCAGCTTTCCGGGCTGGGGCCGGCCGAACTGCTGCGCAGTCACGGCATCGACGTGGTTGCAGACATGCCGGGCGTGGGCGACAGATTGTGCGACCACATCAATGTCCCGCTCATGTTCCGCCTGAACAAGCGTTTCACGGTGAATGATGTCGTGAACAGCTTCCCGATCCGAATGAAGACCGCGGCACAATACGCCTATAACCGGTCCGGTTTCCTCGCCATGGGCGTGTCCTTTGCCCAGGGGTTCTTCAAGGTGGACCCGTCTGCTGTCTCCCCGGACATCCAGTCGCAGATCATGCTCTTCAGCTCGCCCAAAGTCGGCGGCAACCCCTTCCCGTTCCCCGGTGCGACAATTGTTTCGGCTTTGCTGCGCCCCGAGAGCAAGGGACACGTCAAAATACTCTCGGCAGATCCCTTTGAAGCCCCGGAAATTCAGCCAAATTATCTGACGGCCCAGAAGGATCGAGACGTGCTGGTGGGCGCTGTGAGGATCATGCGGAAGATCACCAACCAGTCGCAGTTCCTGAAATACGTCGTCGAAGAACACGAGCCGGGCCCTGATTGTATCAATGACGATGAAATCGTCGATTATCTGTATCGCATGGCCCGGACCAGCTACCACCCGGTCAGCACCTGCCGCATGGGGACAGACCCCACGGCCGTGGTCGATGAACGCCTGCGTGTCTACGGCATTGAAGGCCTACGTGTTGCTGATGCCTCGATCATGCCCACCCTAATTTCGGGCAACACAAACGCGCCGGCCATCATGATCGGTGAAAAGGCCTCCGACATGATACTGGAAGACGCTGCCTGAATCCGCTCAAGAGGTGAGCGTGGAGCACGATCTGCAACGCAATCGGTCGTCCCATCGGGCATAATGGCAGGAATATATATTCGGGGAGAGAAACATGCTGATCGTCGATTCACAGGTCCATATCTGGATCAACACGCAGATGGCACCGATTCACCGTCAGGTGATGAACTTCACCGCCGAAGATCTCATTGCGGAGATGGATGAAGCCGGCGTGGACCGGGTGATCCTGCATCCGCCGGGCGTCGTCCCCAATGGCAATGAAGTGGCCATCGCCGCCGCCAATGCCCATCCGGACCGTTTCAAGGTCCTTGGCTGGGTGCATATGGATCAGCCCGAGATCGGTGCAGCCAAGCTGGCCGGCTGGACCGACACACCGGGCATGCTCGGCCTTCGCTTCCTCTTCATCGCGCCTGGCCGGGAAAACTGGCCCCATGACGGCACGATGGACTGGATCTGGCCCATCGCCAACGAACAGAAAATGCCTGTCGGCCTGCTGGCCCATGATTTCCTGCCACGGGTCAGAGAACTGGCCGAGCAGTATCCCGATATCCCCTTCCTGATTGATCACCTGGGCGCCAGCCCGTTCAAGAAGGATGCAGAATCCTTCGAGACCCTGCCCGATCTTGTGGCTCTGGCGAAACACCCCAATGTGGCGGTCAAGATGTCCGGTGCGAATGGCAATTCGACCGATCCCTACCCCCACACCAATATCCACGACGAACTGCACCGTATTTTTGACGCATTCGGACCCGATCGTAGCTTCTGGGGCACGGACCTTTCGCGCATGAATTGCAGCTATCGCGAATGCGTGACCCTGTTCACCGAGGAACTGTCCTGGTTGTCCGGGCGCGATCTTGAGCTGGTGATGGGTGAAGCGCTCTGCAACTGGATTGGGTGGGACCTGCCCGCCTAGGGAATACGAACCAACCGCTGTCTTCCTGCCATCTGACCGGCATCCAGGAGAGTGACATGAACAAAACTTCTGCAGGCGAGATATATCGTCTGATACTCGGCACGTTCATTGCCCTGACCATCATGCTGTCTACACACCTTGTTAGCGCAGCTGGTACGCAACAGGAACTCGCCCAGGTCATTTACGACGAAGCAACCATAGAGCGCTTTGTCGAAGTGTCTAGCCCCCAAGTTCTGGGCCATTCCTGATTAGGGTTTCTGGAACAGGAGGGCGCATGTTGAGGGCCTGATTTGGGCGGATGTTATTGTACTGTCTCAGCCACTGGTTGATGACGACCTGAGCCTGCTTTGTTGTGGTGAACCATTCGGCGTTGAGCACCTCGCGGCGCAGGAGTAGCGGGTAGAGCGCCTCAAGAATACCCTCAGCTCCCATCCTGGTGCGAACCGCGACCGCTAGAGCCTGACGGGTGTACTCGTCGAGAACTGTCAGCATCTTGTAACTCCGACCGCTGTCGAGCTTGTCGTGTACAAAGTCGATGCTCCAGACGTGGTTCGGATGGGTCGGCCGCAGCCGTATGATCGAAGCATCCTTGTGGTAGAGCCGTCGGCGCTTCTTGTGCCGTTGCGGCATTTGAAGGCCTTCTTCGCGCCAGTCCGATCACCCGGCATGTCCGTCTCTCTGACGTCGCGAGCTTCTGACGCGTATGGATCACGGCCTGACGGAGCTGCTCTGTCGTCAGGCCCTGGGCTTTAGGTGGGTCAGGCTTTCCTTGAGGATCAGCTTGTCGAGTTCGAGTTCCGCGACGATCTTCTTCAGCCGCACATTCTCTTTCTCAAGAGCGCGAAGTTCCGACAGTTGAGACTTCCCCATCCCGCCAAACCGCTTGCGCCAGTTGTAGTAAGTGGCATCACTAATACCCACGCCACGACAGGCCGACGGCACGTCACTGCCAGTCGACAGCTTCACCTCAATCTCACGCAGCAGCTTGAGTATGTCCTCATCCGAATAACGTTTCCGAGCCATCACATCACCCTTCAGTCTCTGAAAATAGTGGCCCAGTTTTAGGGGGGAAGGACACTCAGTGGCAAACAGATGAATTGGCAACAGCTATAATCCTTAGAGCGAACCAGGTTGTGTGACGGCTCAACGCCGTGTTCGACGACCACATCGTGACAATCGAAATCAGTCCTGCCATTTTCCTGCCTTCAAACGTTCAGGACGGGGATTCTGATGAACGACAAGTACGACTACATCATTGTTGGGGCTGGATCAGCGGGCTGCGTCCTGGCCAACCGGCTCTCGGCCAGATCTTCCAATCGCGTGCTGTTGCTCGAAGCGGGACAGGACACCCCGCCCGGAAAGGAACCCGCCGACGTTCTCGATACGTATCCGATGTCCTATTTCAATCCGGCCTATGCGTGGCGCAACATGGTCGGGCACCCCTATCTCCGGAACAATTCACCGGCCGGTCCGTTTCGTCAGGGTCGGATCATGGGCGGCACCTCCTCCATCAACGGCATGGTGGCCCTGCGTGGCCTCCCGCTCGACTACGATGAATGGGACTCACTGGGCGCAATGGGCTGGAGCTGGGACAAGGTTCTCCCCTTTTTCCGGGCCCTGGAAACCGATATCGATGCGCGCGGAGACGCACATGGTGCGGATGGCCCCATCCCGATCCGGCGCGTTCCCCGAGGTGACTGGCCCCCCTTCGTGAACGGCGTGGCCGATTGGGGCCGCAACCAGCAACTCGCCGAAATTTCCGATCTCAATGCCGAGTTTCGCGAGGGGATCGGCGCCCTGCCGCTGAGCCGATTCCCCGACAAACGTGCTTCGGCCGCCATTTGCTATCTGGATACCGATATTCGCGCACGCGAAAATCTGGAAATCCTGACTGATGTCACAGTCGAAGGACTGACCAGCGAGGATACCAGCATTACGGGTGTCAGCGCACAGGTGGCCGGACAGACCCGGGCCTTTACGAGCCGTGAGATCATTATCTGTGCCGGCGCCCTGCAATCCCCGGTTCTGCTCCAGCGCGCGGGCATTGGCCCCCGCAAAGTCCTTCAGGACGCCGGCATTCGGGTTGTTGCAGACCGCACTGGTGTAGGTGCAAACCTGCAAAACCACGCTGTCGTCTATGTGGTGACCCAGCTCCGCAAAGAAGCCGCCCAACCCGCCGCGCTCAAATCCCATTCCATTGCAACCCTACGCTACTCCTCCGGTGTCCCGGGTTGCGGCGAACTGGACATGAGCATGTCGATCAGCAGCAAAACCGGCTGGCACGCCCTAGGACGGCGGATCGGCGCACTGGTGCCAACCATCCTGAAACCGGCTTCACGCGGTGCCGTGACCCTCACGGAGAACGGCGAATGCCGGATCGAGTTCAACTATCTCAGTGATGATCGTGACCGGCAATGTCTGGTTGGCGGCGTCCAGAAGGTCATCGATATGCTGATGTCCCCCGAGATTCGACCGCTCTGGCACAGCGCCGTACCGGTATCCCGTCCGAACAAGATGCGCGCACTCAACGACATCACCCTGTCCAATACCATCCGGGCGAAAATCCTCTCCGGCGTGTTCGACACGCTCCCTGCGCTTGGCAAACCAATCCTTGCAGGATTGTGCGAACCCGGTATCGATCTCGAAACCTTGTCCCATGACAACGACGCCCTGAATGAGATTGTCACCAAAAGCATCGCGGGTGTTTTCCACCCTGCCGGGAGCTGTCGCATGGGAGCTACGGATGACCCGAACGCCGTCACCGATTCTCAGGGCCGTGTCTACGGAGTGAGCGGATTGCGGGTGGTGGATGCCTCGCTGATGCCAACCTTGCCGCGGGGCAACACAAATATTCCGACCATCATGTTGGCAGAGAAAATATCGGCAGAAATGCTCGCCGCATGACGTCACCCAATCCCGCGCTGCCGCGTCCCCGGTCACGGATCGAGGCTATCGGCATCATGTGCTTTGCTTCACTGTGCTTCATTGCCATGCACACCTTCATCAAATCGGTGCGTGGCGATGTCCCCATCGCCGTAATCCTGTGGTCCCAATACGCGTTCCAGTTTGTCCTGTTGTCAGCTCTGTTTGCACCGCGGATCGCCCGCATGGCCACCTCTCCCATGCTGGGACTGCAGGTCCTGCGCGGTCTGATGCTGGCCCTCACGATCTGCGCCATGTTTGTCGCCGTCGGCCTGATGCAACTGGCAGATGCCATTGCCATCGCCTTCGTGGCCCCGCTGCTGATCACAGCTCTTTCCGTCATCATCCTGAAAGAGAAGGTGTCGCCCGGTCACTGGGTCGCGATTGTGATCGGGTTTGGCGGGGTTCTGGTTATCATCCAGCCCGGGAGCGGCCTGTTCAACTGGACCGCGCTGGTCCCGCTGAGTGCAGCCGTGAGTGTGGCGATCTATCAGACCATGACACGGCCGATCAGCCAGTCGGTCGGGCCGACAACCATTTTGTACAATGCGACCTGGGTCGGACTGATTGCATCATCCATCGCCGTCCCGTTTTTCTGGATCACCCCGAGCGCCGAAGCAATCGTTTTCCTAATGGCCGCTGCCGGTCTGGGTGCGATGGCGCATTTCTGTCTGATCAAGGCGTACCAATGGGCGCCTGCATCCGTGGTCGCACCCTTTGCCTATGTTGAACTGATTTATGCGTCGGTTCTGGGCTTTGCCGCCTTTGGTGACATCCCGGACCTGCCGACTGTCTTCGGCGGGTTCATCATCGCAGCGAGCGGGCTCTATCTCATGCGCCGACGGAGCGCCTGACACCCAGATCTGACCGGATCAGATGGCGAGGTATTGCTGGCGCAGATCGGCGTTGTCGAGCATGTCCTGAGCAGTGCCGTCGAACACGACCTGCCCCATATCCAGAATGATGGCACGGTCGGCCAGATGCAGGGCTGCAATGGCATTCTGCTCGACAATGATCGTGGTCATTCCAAGGGTCTTGATCTGCTCCAGCGTACGCTCGATCTCCTGCACGATCACCGGCGCGAGACCCTCATAGGGTTCGTCGAGCAGCAACAATTTTACGTCGCGCGCCAGGTACGCTCGGCTGAAGACGATTTGCCCTGACAGTGCCAGGCCAAACCCTGAGGTCGTCCCGACACCTTCCCGTCAAGCAATGCCAATGCGCTCTATGAACCAGTAGGCGCCAACAAGTGCGATGAGCAGCGAGCCAGAATTCGAAATGACAAGGCGATACCAAGTCTTGCTCCGAAACCAGTAACCAACGAGTGCGAATGCGCATGCGATGACCGCAAGCTGACCCAACTCCACACCGATATTAAAGCCGATCAGTGCTGGAACAAGGCTGTCTGCCGGGAGTCCGAACTCCTGGAAGACACTGGCAAACCCAAGTCCGTGCAGCAATCCAAATAGAAACACGACAATCGGTCGCCATCGGCTCAAACCCGACGTGAAGATGTTTTCCACCGCAACAAATACGATGGATGCCGCAATTATGGGCTCAACGATCTCGCCGGGCACGGAAACAAGGCCCGTTACCCCCGCAGCAAGTGTCATCGTGTGGGCAAGTGTAAAAGCCGAAACCTGCCAAAGCAGAGCACGAAGGGTGGGAGAGAGGAAAAAGAGAGCAAGGACAAAGAGGATATGGTCGAGTCCTTTGGGAATAATATGCTCGAAGCCGACGACAGTGTAGCGGGTCAATGTCTCCCAGGTGCCAAGTTCACCTCCCCCCGCGAGTGGGAATGGGCCGCTGCTGGTCCCCGCTGCGAGGTATGCCTCATACGGGGCTTCGACGTTCACTTGACGAAGAACGAGCGCGCCGAATTCCCGATCCCAGCCAATATCAACATTCCGAGCAACGGCAGGCAAAACCGCCTTGACCTGAATTTGGGACAGCCGAGGCAGATCTATGTTGCCAACATCTGGTACTGAGACTTGGCTAAGCTCTGGTTTGAGCGGGAAGCCATCCGAAGAAAATCGAAGCCGCGGGGCCATAGAAGGCCAGAACAGTTCGAATTCGGCCTCGAGCTCCGGCCCTTCGAGCGCCCTCAATTCATCGTGTATCGCGGCGGCTTCGGCTTCATTGGTATCTGTGACAGCAGATAGATCAATGCGCGCCAGAAATCCTTCCAACACCAGTTCAATATCCAGCGTCACAACGCCATCTTGATGTGACAGATCGGCCACCGAAGGAGATACTTCATGGGCGTTGGCACTTGTGCTGGCCAGCCAGAGAAACACTATCAGTGCCTGTGCAACAGCCCAGACCCGAGAGAGATATTTAGCCATGCGAATTCTAGTTTTGTTTGTCTGCATGTTGGCCTCGCCCGCCATTGCCCACGAACTTTGGATTGAGCCAATAGATTATCAGCTCCGCACTTCGGACAATGTGGTCGCCCACATCAAGAATGGCGAGAATTTCGAAGGAATGGAGATTCCCTATTTACCGATCAACTTCGAGCACTTTGTGATCCTGGGGGCAAATCAGGTCGCGGGGGTTGTTAGCCGACTTGGCGATCGACCGGCACTTGATCAGACTGCACCTGATTCAGGGTTAAACATTATTGTTTACGAATCTGAACCTACAACGATTTCCTATGACAGTTTTGAGAAATTCGAAGCTTTCGCCATCAACCATGGCGTGGATGACATGGCAAAGACGCATTTTGCGCGCGGCTTGCCCTCTGGCAGATTTACCGAAGTTTATACCCGGTATTCAAAGTCGCTGATCAGTGCCGGGAATGCACGAGGTGCCGACCGTCATATAGGGCTTGAGGCCGAGCTGGTCGCACTAGAAAACCCCTACCTTCTGAAAGCTGCCACTGATATTCGGGTACAGCTTTTCTTCAATGGTGCGCCACGTCCTGATTCTCAGCTCGAAATGTATTCGAAAGCCTCTTCGGGCGAACTGAGCGCATCGGTTCATTATACCAACGCCGATGGCATCGCTGTTCTACCAATCGTGGCGGGCTCCGAATACATGTTGAATACAGTGATATTCCGACAGCCGCATGAGCGCCATAGAGACACAAATGCGGTTTGGGAAACGCTTTGGGCAAATTTAACTTTTGCCGTACCCAACTAGGTAGCCGGCGGCTGCCATCGCGCCATGTGGCCCGTTCTCTGGCTTTGGCCGAGTGCCAATCGCCAGCAGATGATCGGCAGCGCTGGGAGCTTGTGTCGCCCCAGCGCTAGCCGAATCCGGTTGCTGCTTGCGTGAGATGGGTGTTGAACCAGCCGATGGTACGAACTCAGGCAAGATCGGCTATTTTCTCGTCATAGCGCGGGGTCGAATCATTGTGGGAGCCTTGATTGGCGCCGTCATAGATATGCGCTTCGAAGGCCTTACTGTTGGCTTTCAGCGCGCCTTCATAATCGGGCCAGCCCCATTGATGCGCTTCTCGTGCATGGCTGCCATGATTCGATTGTGTGTGAAGTTTTAATCCAAGCGACGAATGAAATCGTAAACATCTCGAACATAAGCGAGAGATTCAAATGATTTCACTATATCGTTCCATTATGGATTCCAACCGAAACCCTCTGCGAGATCTTCCCCGACAACAGAGCTTTCAGATCATGGTTGTTTTGAGCCTGATGTGGACGTCTATTTTTTGTATGATGGCCGGCGCTTGGCTTTGGTACGGAGAGCTTATTGCCTTACACCTGTTATTTGCGCTCGGGCTAGCGTTTACTGGCGCAACATTTCATACAGCGCAAAAGCTTTCAACCTACCGCGACTTCCCGAAGAGCGACGGAACGGCACGCTATGATGACGTTTGGGGCGGCTGAATTATTCCGTCACTTGGGGTTGTCGTTTTTTCATTGACCGTAATGAAATCACTGCTTCGAACGGATCCTGCTCAGGCGATTCTTAACCGCAGTCTCCCCGCACGTTTGTCCAAGGAAAATTAGGAGCAACTTATGACTTGTAAAAAGCTTCAAAAAACTGCTTGCCGAGCGGCGATAGAGGCTCCGCAGGCTTGAGGAACTTACCTGACGCGCGCTGAGCAGCATCGACAAGCATTGTACCAAAACCGTGATTGCGGAATGCCCTATTAACAAAAATATAGGTGAGTTCGCCGACAGCGGCATCGAAAGTGGCGTAGCCGATTGTTGTATTCCGGTTCTTGATGACGACCGTGTCATCACCAACCAGTCTAACGAAGGCAAGATGAGGCGCAGTTTCCATAAAAATTCAATACGCGACTTAGTTCGTTTTGGATCTGTCTTGTGGAGGGACGATGTATAGCATCTTAACCGCCCGATCCTTTTTGTACCCAGCGGTAACAGCCCAGCCCTCTGCTGTGTTGCTGGCAATTTTTAGATCGTTTTTTCGACGGAGAGGAAAGGACCAGTCTCTCGGTCGAATTGAACACTTAAAGGCAAAATCGAATGAATTTGCATCACGTCGCCCTCTGCGTTTCTGACATCAGGCAAGCCGTCGATTGGTATGTTCCGACGCTTCATGCCAAAATTGCCTACCAAGACGAGACTTGGGCCCTTCTGAAAATCGAAAACACGTCAGTCGCTCTCGTATTGGCATCACAGCACCCTCCTCACGTGGCGTTCGAAGCACAGGACGCAGAAAAATATGGAAAGTTGACCCCGCACCGCGATGGGACGGCCAGCGTTTATGTTCAGGACCCCTTTGGAAACACGGTCGAATTCCTCAAATTCGAGGCCTCCTGAGGAAGTGGGCTCGCACAGCGCAGCGGCTGAGTTCAGCGAGGTCACACGAACGAGGGTCCATCGGGCGTTATGCAGCCCCCCCGAAAAGAAGCATACAATGCGCTTGGCCCGCCACGATCGTCGTGTGGTGCTCTAACGTGCCTGTCGTTCCCGATCTTTGTCGGGCAAAAGCAGTTCACGCAACGATCAATGAAGTCGAAAAAGATCATTGCCTATGACACCAGAAACGGATAGCCGCACTCCGTCGCGTGAAGCCGGTTTGTTACAACTCTCAGCGTTCCTGCCGCATGCAGGAAACAACTACGCACGTCTTCGCAATATCGATTACGGCCCCGGCGAAAAGCCTCAGGTCTCTACTCTTTCTCCGTGGATACGTCATAGACTGATCAACGAGCAGGAAGTGGTTGCAGCCACTGTCACGGTTCACGGGAATCGTGGTGCTGAAAAGTTCATTCAGGAAGTCTGCTGGCGCACCTACTGGAAAGGTTGGCTTGAACAACACCCATCGATCTGGCGCGGCTATACGACTGCGCTCGAAAAGAACATCGAAGAGATCACAAACACACCTGAACTGGCACAAAGGCTGGAGGCAGCGACAAGCGGCTCCACCGGAATAGAGTGCTTCGACTTCTGGTCGCGAGAACTAATCGATACCGGATATCTGCACAACCACGCCCGGATGTGGTTTGCAAGCATCTGGATCTTCACGCTCAAACTACCCTGGGAACTGGGCGCAGATTTTTTCCTCCGCTATCTGATCGATGGCGATGCCGCTTCCAACACGCTTTCCTGGCGTTGGGTCGCCGGGCTTCAAACACGCGGCAAGACGTATCTCGCCGGTCCCGCTAACATCATGCGATATACCAATAACCGCTTTTCGCCGCCGGTTGGGCTTGCACAGAAAGCAATTACGATTGAGGCTCCTTCGCCTCCACAGCCACATCCGCTTGAATTCGAACCGCAAAAACGCCCATATGAAGACGCCGGTCTTTTGCTTTGCGATGAGGATCTGAACCCCGAGTTTCTCTGCGAACAAGGCTGGCGCTTCTCGACCGCATTGGCAGTGGAGGCAACAGCAAACCGTTCGATTTTGCAAATCGCACCTCATGTGACCCGCTTTACGCGAGGTGCGCTGAAAGATGCGCTCGCACGGTCCGGCGCCGCAGAAGCAGAGAAACACATCCCGACTGGGGACTATGCGGCGCAAATCACAGCTTGGGCGCAGAAACACAAACTCAGGGTTGTGGTTTTGTCTTATCTGCCGGTTGGTCCCACGGCCGATGCCCTGGCCAGTGTTTGGCCCGCCCTGGAAAAAGCTGGGATCCGTGTTCGGATATCGGTACGGGATTGGGACCGGCGGGCGTGGCCAGCATGTGAGGGCGGTTTTTTCAAGTTCTGGCACAAAGTCGGCAAGAATCTGGCCAATGAAGACCTTTCGAACCGATACCCTGAAAGCACACGACGAAGACAAGCGTCTAAAAAATAGGAAGAGGTTGGGTCTATTTCAGATACAAAATGGCGGAGGACGGAGTCTCGTGCGAACCCGTCTCCGAATTGCCAGTAACGTGGGAACCAGACGAGAAATGCCGTCGTCCAGCCAACGATCCGGAAGCTCGGCGTTCCCAAAGCCACAGTCAGAAAGCATGCGGCGATCAACAAGCGCAACTCTTCGTCTGCTTTTCGACCCAGCGCTTCCACAACGCCGGCACACGAATTATTGATTTTCTTTTCTGGAAGTTATTCCAATCGCATGTAAAAAGTAACGCGATGATCAAATCTTTACTTATATGTTTATATTTACTGGCCTCTAACGTCTTGCTTTACGACGTGGTATTCGTGCAAGTGGGCCACAACAGTACCGTTAAGATGTTATTTTTCGTTACCTATTTCGTGTTATTCTCTATTTTTTTTACTTATTGTTCTTTTTTTTCGAACAGGTCAATAAAGGTACTGTGTTTTGCGCCGCTGATTATTTCTGGCATTACCGGTCAGTATTATTGGATCATAACCGGGCAGCCGATTTCTATCGACGCCATAGACGTTGCCCTAGTGGCGCACGAAAGTGCCATCGATCTGTTGCGTGAACATTTCAAACCACTGCTTATGAGCATTGGCACCGCCATCATCGGCATAGCGGGTATTCTTCTTCCCAATGAGAGCATTACCGTCCGTTTGCAAGCGGGCGGTAGCTTCGCCCGGGTAGCGCGCAAGGGTGTCATGGCCATGGTAACCGTGATGATTATCGGCTCTTTTGGTCTGATTATTGCGCGCAGTGGCTATGGTGTTATCGGTATGCCGGTTCAGGTAACCAGCCTCCTGCCGTTACCACTTACACAAATCTCAAGTAACTTCACCATGCGCGACGATTTCACTTACAGCTATGATAATATTTCCAGTAAATCTATTTTAATCATCATTGATGAAAGCACGGCTTTCGACCAATACGTATAGGTGCTTGAACACATCAGGTCAGATGTTCTTCCCATGAAGGACAAAGCCGACATTCTGACATTTCTTGATACTGCCAAACCGTTCTACACAACCCATAATTGCAGTGCTCAATCTGTTTGGGGATTGGTCAACGGACTTAAAATCATCGATGGCGGACTACAAATAAGTCCTAGTTTGTGGCGAAGGGCTAAGACTGCAGACTTCACCACGGCTTATATCAGTTCCCAAGAATTGGCAGGGCAGCACCAATATCTACAAACCACGGATGATATCGCCTTAATGGATGAAAGGTATTATTTCGGAGCAGCATCAAGGCCTGAGCGGGACCGTTTGGCGTTGCGCCAAGCCTTGGCTTTGTTAGGACGTTCCGAACCTATGTTTATTTTATTAATCAAGAACGGATCACATTTTCCTTATGATCTCCAGATTAGGCATGAGGTGCTAGAGAGGTTTGCATCTCTTCCTGCAAAGTCGCAGCGAGAGCGATCCTATCTTTTGAGCATTTATGAAAACACGTTCAGGTTTCTCGCAGAATTGTTCCGTCATCAACAGGTCCGGGATAGCCGGATATTTTATCTATCCGACCATGGTCAAGATCTCTCGAAAAGCGGTTTTTCCCATTGCAACTCGGATGCACCCAAGATAGCCGAATGGAAAGTGCCAATGTTATTGCATAATGTAAGAAAACCGCCGCTATCAAATATGGAGCTATATGACGCGATCGTCGATGCGCTCGGGTTTCGCCCCACCCAAGCAAGTTCTATCTCGGCTGAGTTGGGTGACGTCATGATATATGGCAGCCTTAACAACCGCCTTGGCGCGGACATCAAGCAATACCGTCCCAGTGATTAAAAGGCAGAAATTATTTCCCAAGCTTTTCGTTGATCACAGGATCATGTGGGCGGGCCGTCTTATTAATAACGGCCGGGGGGGGGCTATGGGTTGCGTGTATCTGATGGCTGTGGATTTACCGTTGTCTAAATCCACTCATTTCGCTCAAACGCACGTTTGGGCGCACCGCGGAGGGGCGGAGGGGCTGAAATTACCCGAAAATTCACCTAAAGCCGTTGCCCGAAGCTTTGCCGCAGGTTTCAGTGGAGTAGAGCTTGATGTTTTTTATGACCTCGATCGCAAATCCGTAATTGTTTCGCATGACCGGCCCTATGTTCGACATCAAGGGAAAATTATCAGCTTGCGTGATTTGGTCATACCTGAACAAAGCTGGGTATGGCTAGATCTCAAAAATTTGGATGAAATGAACGTCAAAGACATAGCAGAGTTCGTCAACGTGCTGTCAGACCTTGAGCTTGCAGAACGCACTTATGTCGAAAGCCCAGAGTTTATGGAATTGGTAAGCCTGGACCAACACGGAGCCGCGACGGTCTATTGGATGTCGGCAGATCATGAACGCAGCCCATTTTATTTTATTGCGATTAAAAGCCTCACTTGGCTTTTTGGAATTGATGCCGTCAGTATCAGCTATCAGAATCTCGACGTGGTGCGGAAGCACTTTGGGGCGAGTTCCATTTTCACGTTCACCGTAAACTCTAAAGCCGAGGTTTGCCGTCTTGTTGAAATTAAAGCGGTAGCAGTCATACTCACCAAGTTAGCTTATACTCATGGTAACACAGGCGATTTTTGTGCCCATTGATGGGTGGTGTCAGCCTAACGCAAACCGGCCTCCAAATGGCCAATCAACACATTGATGCCGCCAGTTGACGCCACTCGGCCAGCGCGGCGGAGCGATTCTGCTTGAAGACGGAGCGGCTGTTGAGATGGCGGTCGAGATTAAAATGGTTGAAGGTTGAAGCATGAACGGCAGCGAACTCGGAGCTATCGGCGAGAAATTACAGAAACTCGAGGCAAGGCTCTTGGACCTTGTGGTGTTCAACGACGAGGAACCGACAACGATCGAGTGGCACCCCAATGCGGCCGACCTCTGTAGGCAAAAGATCGCAAACCTGTCAGAAGCCCTTCATGCAGATCCAATGGTACGCGATGAAGCCTCCGCAGCGCTGCGTGGACTGATCGACCGTATCATAGCCCATCCAGCGCAACCGCGCGGGCAGTTCGAACTCGAACTACGTGGCCAGTTGGCCAAAGCGATGAATCTCGCAATGCATGATAATGTTGGCGGAGGGAGAGGGATTCGAACCCTCGATACGGGGTTACCCGTATAACGATTTAGCAAACCGTCGCCTTCAGCCACTCGGCCACCCCTCCGCACAGAGTGGGTCGTCACGACGTATGCGAGACGGGTTGTGCCAAGGTGTTCGGCGGGTGTCAATCCACACATTGCGCCGGCTGCATTTTTGCCATCGTATCGGAAAAAATCAGCTCCAGATCATGCCTGTTCAGCTGTATGCCTAGACCGAGTTCCAGAGCGGATTTCATCACTTCGAGCATGCAGTCCAGCGCGATGGGATCGGACTGCGGTGTGTCACAAGCCACACGGTAGTCATTGCGGGCTTCGACAAATTCGATCCAGAGATCGGCCTGGCTCAGTGCAATCGTGCCCTCGCGTCGCAGATTCTCATCTTCGGAATCCGCCCCCTTGTCGAGACGGGCCAGAAGTTCGCGCAAGCTCGCCGCAACCTCCATTTCACCCACCGCATAAGCGTGGTTGAACGCGGCCAAGATCTTGTCACTCAGGCGGCGATTGTATTTCGGTGTCCCGATGTCATCGACAATGTGATCCGGGCGTATCGGCTGATCGGGTTGGGTCTTATCTGCGGTGGCGGCCATATCGGCTCTCCCCTGTTCGCCGCATCTGCGGCCAATGCAGAAATTCTAGCGAGTGAGCCTTGCAGATTGGTTAACAGAAGATGGCCAGAGATCGCGCAAACTATCACCAAATGTAAATCAAATGCTTCCTATTCTTTGCTGTAGTCCACCCCAGAAAGGAACTGGATTATGGCAAGTCTGACCAAACGTTCCGTTGAAACCCTGATTGATCTCGTCGAAATCAAGCTGTCCTGCCTTCAGGTGATTGATCGCGACGACGCCAAGGAACTGGCAGCACTCGAACATGCACGCCGTGAACTCGGCTCGATTTTGCCCGAACGTGCCAATTCGACTGTTGTCTCTTTTCCGGACACCGAGGCGCAGCGCGTTTCAGCCTAGATCTGCAATCTGATCTGAATATCGACTGCGGCGTTCAGGGCGACGCGGCGAGCGCACGCTCGAGATCGGCGATCAGATCGCCGGCATCTTCCACACCGACGGAAAGCCGCAGCAGATCATCAGGAACCGGGCTCTCGGGCCCTTCCACCGTGGCGCGATGCTCCACGAGGCTCTCCACGCCCCCCAGGGAGGTGGCCGAGACAAACAGCTTAAGCGCCTTGGCAACTTCCAGCGCCGCGTCCGTGCCGCCTTTTACGCGCAACGACAGCATGCCGCCAAATCCGCCATTCATCTGGCGCGCCGCAATGTCATGGCCTTCATGAGTCGGTAAACCGGGATAGAGAACCGCCGCGACCTGCGGGTGATTTTCGAAATGCTCTGCAATCCGCAAAGCCGATTGGCTGGCCTGAGCCACACGCAGATGCAAGGTCCGCATACCACGCAGCAACAACCAGGCCTCGAACGCACCCAGCATGCCGCCATTCTCGAACCGCAGATAATTCATCCGGTTCCACAATTCGTCTTTCCGCGCGGTCACCAGCGCACCCGCCAGCACATCCCCATGCCCGTTCAGATATTTGGTGCCTGAATGCATGACAATATCCGCGCCAAAGTCGATGGGATTGGTCAGAACCGGTGTCGCCACCGTTGAATCCACACCCAGAATGGCACCCGCGTCATGAGCGATGCGCGCGGCCTCCTCAATATCCGTCACTTCCCAGGTTGGGTTGGCCGGGGTTTCGATCCAAACCAGCCTGGTTTTGTCCTTCTCGACGGCGTTTGCCAGCGCCACCATGTCGCCGGGCGGCACAAAATCCACCTCCAGACCCCAGCGACGGCCGACATTCACCAGCCAGTTGCGCAAACCGAAATACATGATGGTGGGCGCCACCACGTGATCCCCGGGCGACAGCGACATCATGACAGTCGTCGCCGACGCCATGCCGGATCCGAACACCATCGCCGCTGCCCCCTTTTCAAGGGCCGCCAGCAGTGCTTCGAGCTGCTCATAGGTCGGGTTTTCATCCCGCGTATAGGCGCGATTTTCGAACTTCGCGTAGTTCTCGTCCCGCGCATAATTTGTCGACGGATGGATAGGCGGCGCCACGGCGCGGGTCGACGGATCGAGCCAGCCGAGGGCCTGCGCCGACAGCGTCGCGGGTTTGATAGACTTATCGATGTCGCGTGCCATGTTGCCGGGTTCTACAGGTCGGTTTCAGGGGATGCAATTCGCAGGCCCAGTGCATAGCATACCGTTCTGAACTTCTTGTCTCACTTTCAGGGCCACCATGACCACATATATGATCGCTGCCATCGACGTTCACGATGGCGAAAAGTACGAAACCTACAAGACTCAGGCCCCGCTGCAGATCGAAAAGCATGGCGGACGCTATATCGTCCGGGGTGGCGAGCGCGACGTGGTGGAAGGCAGCTGGCCCGACGGTCGCGCCGTGGTGCTGGAGTTTCCCGACTGGGACAGTGCCAATGCATTCGTTGATGACCCGGATTACGCGCCCATCGCCGCCATCCGTCACGCCACAACAACCTCTCATATCTGGCTTGTCGAAGGCCCCGAAGGTGGCAGCAATGCAGACGGATGTCATGGCTATCTGGTCGCTGAAATCCATGTCAAAAATGCTGATGACTATGCGCCCTATGCCGCCCAGGCACCCGATGCGCTGGCGCGGTTTGATGGCACCTATCTGGCGCGCGGCGGGCGCACGCGCTGCGTCGAGGGCGGCATGAATCTGGACCGGCTGGTGATTGTCGGATTTACCGATACGGCGCAGGCTTATGCGTTTCACGGCAGCGAGGGCTATGCCCCGCTGATCAAGATCCGTCAGTCCGCATCGGATTCGAATGTCATGATCGTCGCAGGTCTCTAGAAATAGCTTCGTGCCCTCGCCCCAACATCTGGGCGTAGACATAGCTAAGCACAGCAGGCATCACCCTCCTGAATGGGTGGGCACGCCACAGTGCCATAGGAACAATAAACGCAGCAGTCGCCCGTCTTCGGCTTCAGCAAAACGCCACATCCCTTGCAGTCGTAGAACCACTGGCAGGCATTTGTCGGCATGGTTTCGGATTCAACATGGCTGCATTCGGGACAGGTTATGACCGAAATCAGTTCGACGGAGTTGTCTTGCGTTTCCATAGAGCCAGTCCTGTTATCGCCAGAAAAATCGCCAGAGTGGGAAGCAACACGTAGTCGAGCACACCGATCAGGCCAGAGAGCCCAAGGGCGCTCAGCACGACAACGAGTATGGGCGTGAAGAAACACACCGCTGCAATTACACTTCCCCAAATTCCGATTGTCAGGCATGGCTTGCTTGTCATCGCAACAATCTAGGATTGTTTTCCTGCAATCGCCAGCGCGCCGCGCCTAAACTCTTCGGGAGATGATTAATCCCCTACCGCGGCGTCCGATGCCACAGCTCGATATGGGGGTTGCGCAGGTAGAAGATCATGAACGCGCCGGTGACGCCACCACCCATCGGCACCCAGATCGCAGTGCTCAGGGCCACCGGCGACAGAACACCCACCCACAGCAGATTAAGAACGGCACAAATCCCGATCAGGAGAAATGCCGGCAGCGGCACAGCGCCGAACACCCGGCCTGGCAGTCGCGCCCGGGGATAGAGCATCAGATAGCCACCGAATATACCGAAGACCGCGCCGCTCGCACCGATCAGCGATGCGGTCTCGTTTGTATCAACAAGACCTTGAACCATACCCCCCATGGCGCCGCACACCAGAACAAACAGGAAATACCGGCTGTGGCCGAGCGCATCCTCGATCAGATCCCCGAACTGCCACAGGAACACCATCGCCAGAATCATTGGAACCAAGCCCTCGTGCAGGAACTGATAGGTGATCAATGACAGCAACGGCGACACCGTGCGCAGCCCCTCGGGCAGGGCGTAATCTTCAAACATCCGTGCGGGGATGACCGAGAAGCCCCGTATGATATCTGCCGTCGCGGCTTCACCCATGGCGGTCATCACGATGAAGACAGCGACATGCACCGCCACCAGCGCAAGGGTCACATAGGGCGCACGGATCGTCAGTCGTGGCGCCGGATCAAGTGCCGAGAGCACAGACATAGGCAAGTTTCCGATATGCGGTCCGCAACCTAGAAATAGGCCTGATCCGGACCCACCGGTGGCGTCCACTCGCAATCCCCGAACGGGCCGTCGCCCTTCACCTCGACATAGGCGACTCGGTCTTTCTCGCTCTTGCCGTTGATCAGGATCCGGGCGCACCAGTCGGCCACATAGTCATGGCAGTCCAGCCCACCCAGATTGGGCAATCCCCAGAGCGGATGGAACTGATCCTCGACCACCCACATCTCCTTGTTGGCGGTGATGTCGCCATAGACCTCGATGGCATCCTCGAGCGGACAGAGCGGATCGAACTCACCGGAAACGAGCAGCGTCGGACATTCGATCTTCTCCACATAGCCCTTCACCGTCATGTCGCGGGCCATCGCATCGAACTCATCCTCGTCCTCCATGCCGGCCATGTACATGAACTGCTGTTTGAAGCGCGGCGAGGACTGGGTGAAGATCGTGTTGTTCGGATTGAAGCACGCCACCGCACTGACCAGCGCTGCCGGGCGATGGTCATAGCTTGCCAGTCGCAGGGACCAGTAGCTGCCCATGGAAACGCCGTATACACCGATCCTCTCGTTGTCGATTTCGTCGCGGGTCTGCAGATAATCCATCACGGCTGCACCGGCGCGCTCGTAATTGTCACCCACCGCCCGGATCTTCTGCATGTTCGAATTGCCCTGACCCGGGCCATCGATGGAAATCACATGCATGCCACGTTCGATGAACGGATTTTTACCCGCTTTCGGCACGGCCTCCTTGGTCTGATCCATACCCGGCACATAGATCACGCAGGGCGCCTTGCGGCGGTCGGGCAGCAAATGCAGCAGGCAGGAAATCGTCTTGCCGTCATCAAAGGGCACCTCCACCCGCTCGATCGGATAGGCCGCGGTCTCGCAACGACGATCGACCATCTCGGACAAACGGTTGTAGAGATCGATCTTGACCGGATTCTCGTCATAGAAGATCGGATGCTGGGCCATGCGATAGGCTTCGATGGCGTGATCGTAGTGATCCGTCGCTGTCGCGTTGAAGCCGTTTTCCTGCGCCTTTTTGGCGAGCATGGCATCGTGATCGCCCTTCTTCGCCCACTGCTTGGGCAGCATGCGGTAGTTGTGGGCGCGGGTCGGCGTTTCCGCGTCATCACGCTCGAAATTCTGCACCCGTCCGCGCATGTTCAGCGCCAGATCGAGCATCCACTGCTGGTCGTCGCGCTTGGTGCGCAATTTCTTGATGGCCATTCTTCCCCCCTAAGTTTCCTACGATGAATGCGGTCTACCGCCGCTTGAATTGTTCCTTGCCGAACATCACGTCCCAGGCCTTGCCCTTGGGCGGGCTGGAACTGCGATGCTCGGTGAGCACTTCCAGGCCGCTTTCCACAGCCGGGCGCGCGCCAACCTCTTCCAGCCAGCGCCGGGTGTTGGGATAGTCATCCAGCGGGACCTCCTGGCCCTTCCAGTTCCGCATCCACGGAAAGGCGGCAATATCCGCAATCGTGTAGTCGTCGCCGGCCAGATATCGGGTTCTGGAAAGCCGCGTATCGGCCACGCCGAACAGACGCTTTGTCTCGTTGGCATAGCGCTCGGTGGCATAGGCGATCCGCTCGGGCGCGTAACGGCGGAAATGATTGGCCTGCCCCATCATCGGACCGATCCCGCCCATCTGCCACATCAACCACTCCATCGTGGCGAAGTGAGCCGCCGGCTCGGTGGCCGCGTCGGGCAGGAATTTGCCCGTCTTCTGGGCCAGGTAATAGAGGATCGCTCCGGTTTCGAAGATCGAGATGTCCTGCCCATTTGGCCCGTCCGTGTCGACGATGGCGGGGATACGGTTGTTCGGGCTGATCGCAAGAAAGTCCGGCTCAAATTGCTGACCATCCCCGATATCGACGGGAATTACCTCATGCGCGAGTTCGCACTCATGCAGCATGATGTGAACCTTGTGACCATTGGGGGTCGGCCAGGAATAGGCGCGGATCATGTGAACTTCCTCCCTGTCAGCACGACGCGACCGCCATCGCGATGCAGCACCCATTCTGACGGTACGGGGAAAGCTTGTCGATTGGTCTGCGGCAGGTCCAGTAACGATACGCCAAAACCTTGCGGTGCTAGCGGACTGCAACCTCTTCACCGGTTTCTGCAGATGCGACGATTGCCTGCAGGATTTCCACATTGTGGAGCAGGTGGTCCGGCGTGAACCGGTATCCCCCCTTGCCCTCAGCAGCATCGGCCCATTGCTCCAGATTGGCCTTCACCACATTCTGGGAGGCGAAGGTCTGGGTGGTCAGTTCCTCGTCCAGCCAGCGCGTGGTCAGGGTGGCGGGCTCGGGAATGTCCACATTCGAATTTTCCCGTGCCTCGCCCCAGCCCTTGTCCCCGAACACCTTGATGGCGCTGTGGAAGGGGGTCGTGGCGATATTGCACATGAAGCCGGTCACCCCGGATTCGAAGCTGAACTGCACGGTAACCACATCATTGCCCGGGAACAGATCCGAACGGCTGTTGGCCACAGCCCGCAAACGGGCCACCGGTCCGGCCAGAGACTGGAAGTAATCGGTGATGTGGACCCCCAGAGCGGTCAGGGTTCCCAGAGGGGCCTGTTTGGCATCCTTCCGCCAGGACGATGCCGCGGTCGCAGCCTTGGTGAAATTGTTGTGGGACCAATTGCACTCGATATGGATCAGCGTGCCGAAATCACCGCCATCCAGATGGGTCTTTAGGGCTTCGAGCGCAGGTTCGAAGCGCCGCTCATGGCCAATCCCGACAGCCTTCAACCCCGCGTCATGACAAGCCGTCAGCATGCGTTGGGCCGCCTCCGAGGACAGCGCGAAGGGCTTCTCGCAGAAGATCTGCTTACCCGCAGCTGCCGCCGCCAGAACCTGCTCTTCGTGCAGCGCATGGGGGGTCACAAGAATGACGGCATCGATGTCGTCATCAGCCAGCACATCGTCATAGCTGTCACCGACATCAAAGCCGTGCACCGCCGCAAAGCCGCGTGCATCGTCGAGGTTCACATCGACCCCGCGCCGCACTGCAATTCTGTCGCTGTCGGCCAGGCAGGTCACGATCTGCTTGCCCCACCATCCCAGTCCGATTACCGCTGCATTCAACATCGTCATCTCCCATGGCCTTGCCACCCACAGAACCTGCGGGGGTCAGCTTTTCAAAATCCTAGCGCAGGTCCGTGATCCGACGCCAATCGCAGCAGGGTCAGTCAGCGTCCTGAAAGTCGCCATCAATCTTGAGGCGATGGTTCACCGGGATCGGGTTGGCCAGCGTCGCTTCGACGAAGCAGCCCTTCTGGGCGGCATCGAGCAGACGCTTCTGATCCTCGAAGGACGCATCAGAGTCAAAATCCACATCCAGCCGGAATGCGACCGGCCGGCTGGTATAGGGATCGCGCCCCTCCACCCGGGCTTCCCACTCGATATGGGCCTTCACGGTCAGTTCACCGATGGGCACCCGCAGCCGCTTGGAGAACGCCCGAATCTGGGTCATTAGGCAGGCCACAAATCCGGTGCAGAAATAAGCCAGCGGCGGCGGCGCGGTCATGTCTCCGCCATGGGCCGCCCCTTCATCGGTGGCCATTTCGAAGGCCTCATCGACGACCGGGCTGACCATCTGGCCCTTGATCTCATTGCGCATCTTGCCGACGGCCTTGCCCTCGACATCGAAGACAACATTGAAGGTCTTCACCTTGCCCTCATCGGCCATGGTCTCGGTTTTCTGCAGTTCTTCAGACATGAATTCTCCTTGTGTCCGGGGCTTCCGGATTAGTCAGCATCGCGGCCCTCATCGGGCCAGTTGGCGAAGGTTTGTTCGTAGGAATGAGAAAAGATCTCGATCACATTGCCGAACGGGTCTTCGCAATAGCAAAGCTTCCGGTCAGTGCCGGGGACGAAGGCCCATACATCCGTGCGTTGCTTGCCGCCCTCGGCAACAATGCGCGCCACAAGCCGGTCGATATCGGGATCGGTGAAACACAGATGCCAGACACCGGTCTTCCAGTATTCCAAGTTGTCGTCCGGGGTTTCGACCTCCGGATCGAGGAACTGAAACAGCTCCAGGCCGATCCCGTTGCCGGTGATCAGATGGGCCTGCAGCGCCTTGCGGAACCGCGGGCCCAGAATATGGCCGGACTCCGCCGTATCGGACAATTTCGGCTCCAGACGGCGCGGCCCCATGATCCGGCGGAAGCCGAACACCTTGCCATACCAGTCGATCGCGGCGTGAATATCGGGCACCGTGATGCCGATATGGTTCAGCGCACGCGGTGTCGCAAGGTCGTCAGTCATGGCCGTCTCCTCTCTGAAACGGACTATCAATCATTCATTTATTTTCATCAATTCAATTGCGATCATAAAATTCATGATATAATTTCATGAACATGACGCACCCTTCGACACGCGCGCTGGAAATGTTTCACGCCGTTGCGGAAACCGGCAGTTTCCGTGGCGCGGCCGAACGTCTGAACGTTTCTCCGTCAGCGATCAGCAAGGCCATTTCGGAGCTAGAGAGCCGGCTGGGAGCCCGCCTGATCGCCCGGACAACCCGTCAGCTGGCGCTCACCGAAGCCGGAACCTCTTATCACGCCAGCGTGGCCTCGGCACTCGCAACCCTCGAAGAAGGCGCAGAATCGGTCAACTCGGTCACCGTAGCGCCACGCGGTTTGTTGCGCCTGGCCATGCCGGTGATGTTCGGGCAGATGTTCATCGCCCCGCTGCTGCCGCGCTTCATCGAACGCTATCCCGAAGTGCGCATCGATGTGACATCATCGGACAGCTATGTGGATGTGGTCGGGGATGGCTATGACGTGGTCATTCGCGGTGCCGAAGTGATGCCCGATTCCACGCTGATCGCCCGCAAGATCATGGAAACGCCCATGACGGTGTGTGCCAGTCCGACCTATATCGAAAACCACGGCACGCCCGCGCATCCGGACGAACTCCTCGGCCATGACTGCCTCGTGGCCACCGCCGCCCCCACCATCGCGGAATGGACCTTCGACATTGATGGCGCGGGCTATGCGGTTCGCGTCGACGGCCCGATCCGCAGCACCAGCCTGATGGTCGCGCTTGAAGGCGCGCTGGCCGGTGCCGGCATTGCCCGCTTTCCCTATCATGTGGTGAAACCGGATATTGAATCCGGGCGCCTGGTCAGCCTGCTACGCGACTTCGAACGCCAGGAAGCCTCGGTCTATGCGGTCTATCCGGCCCAGCGCGAACTGGCTCTGAAGACCCGCGCCTTCATCGACTTCATCGTCGCCGAAATCGGCAGCATCCGCAACGTCTGAAAGACGCCCAAAGAAAAAGGGCAGGTTCAAGACCCGCCCTTCATTCCTGTTCCACGGTCGTCGTTCGCGCAACTACGCCGTGAACGCACCCGCATTGTCGCGCGCGAAGTCCGCAGGCGTACGCGGTGCATGCCCCGCAAGCTTCTCGATCAGGTCGTTGCCGTAGGTTGCCATGTTTCCAGCCGCCGCGATCCCCATCAGGGTGCTCTGGTGATCAACAAGCCAGTCGGGCATACCGCGTTCCTTCATCGCACCAATGGCCCCTTCCATGGGCACCGGAACAAAAGCAATTTCCTTGCCGATCGCGCTGCCGATAGCCGCCACCGCTTCAGCCGGGGTCACATTCGGGCCGGACAGTTCGTAAACCTGCCCCGCATGGCCGTCACTGGTCAGAATTCCGGCTGCCGCATCCGCGGTGTCGCGCACATCGATCATGCCAAGCCCCACATCAGCGGGCACCGGCATCATCACCTTGCCCATGCCCTTGATGGCTTCGGCCATGTTCAGGAAATTCTGCATGAAGAATCCCGGACGCAGGAAGGTCCAGTCGATGCCGCTGGCGCGGATCTCCTGTTCAATTTGCCAGTGCCCACGGCCAATCAGTGCCGGGGTGTCTTCCTTGATGATGAAACTACCACCGGACAGCTTCACGATGTGGTTCACTTCGACGGCCTTGGCCGCATTCACCGCATTGAGCTGCTGCTCCACCATCACCGGGCTGTGGCCCGACAGCAGAAACAGCTTGTCACAGCCCTGCAGGCCCGCTTCGATGCTGGCGGCATCGGCCAGATCGGCCTGCACCAGTTCCACGTCACCGCCCAGTGTCTCGGCTGCTTTTGCAGTATCCCGCACGAGGCACCGGAATTCCGCGCCCTTCTCCTTCAGTGCCGCGACAAGTTCGCGGCCCGTCATACCTGTGGCTCCGATAACACCAATCATGTTGTTCTCCCCTTGGGGTTGCCTGTTTCACCGTTCTGGAGACGACCCTAGCTTCCATACGGTACCGAATGGAAGTGAAAATAGGTCACGATTGCGTGGAGTCAAACCCCTGCGGTCAATGAATTCAGAAACCCTGCCGGGCAAACAGAGCAATCAGCACCGACAGTGTGAACACGCCACCCGCCGTCGAGAGCACCAGCGAAGTCCCGGCCCGCGCCACATAGACGCCATAGGACTGGGCCACCAGGAACACCATCAGTCCGCCCGGCAATGCCGCGGTCAGGGTGACGACAGCCAGTTCCAGTGCGCTCAGATCAAACAGCCAGTGGGCGGCGGCAAAGACCAGCAACGGGTGCACCACAAGTTTGATCCCCGCCATGGTCATGGCGTGCTGCACATTGCCTGCCACCCGAAACTGGGCGAGTGCAGCCCCCACGGCGAACAGCGCAGCGGGGATCGTCGCATCCCCCAGCATGTCGATGATGCTGCTCACGAACCCGGGCAGCCCGAGCCCCAGAAACGCCCAGGCCAGCCCGACCGCGATGGAAATGATCACCGGATTGGTGACAATCGAACGCGCCGCCAGACGCACGGCGCTTGCCCAGCCGACAGCACCCGACTGCGCCATGTCGTGCAACACGAAGAAGACCGTCGCGAACAGCAGCGAATGCAGGGTGATAACCACCATCAGCGGCACCAGCCCGGCTTCGCCCCAGGTCGCAAAGACCAGCGGCACGCCCAGCAGCGTGGTGTTGGAAAACATCGAGCCCATGGCGAACGAAGCCCGCTCGCCACCGGCAAGGCCAAAGACATAGCGCCCCAGCGCCAGCGCGCCGACCATCACCACGAAGGACGCGCCGTAATAGGCAAAGACGATATCGAAGTTCAGGGCATCAAAGGGCCGCGACCGCACAACGGTGCGAAACAGCAGCGCCGGCACAGCCACATAGAGCACGAAATTGCTCAGCCCGTTGACGGCCGCTTCCGGGAACAGCTTCGACCGCCCGCCGATCACGCCGAGCCCGATCAACCCGAAGACGGGCAGGACGATGGAAAGGACGGGGATCATGGCGGAGACTTACCCTCAATTGTCATGGCCGGACTTGATCCGGCCATCCACGTGGTGGATTCCCGTCGGGCATCAGCGTGATCAACGGACATGGGTACCCGGATCAGGTCCGGGCATGACGAGTGTCTGCGGATCACCCGCCCAGCTTTTCCTGCAGCAGTTCGTTGACCATTTGCGGATTGGCCTTGCCCTGCGTCGCTTTCATGGCCTGACCAGTAAACCAGCCGGCGACCTTTGTGTTGCCCTGACGGTACTGGTCAGCCTGTTCCGGGTTGTCGGCAATGATCTGATCGATGATGGCGGAAATTTCGCCGCTGTCGCTGATCTGCTTCAGTCCTTTTTCCTCGACGATCGCTCCAGCGTCCTTGCCGCTGTCGAACATCTCATCAAACACATCTTTGGCGATCTTACCGGAGATCGTACCGTCGGCAATCAGATCGATCAGACCACCAAGCTGCGCGCCGGAAACCGGGCTGTCAGCGATCTCCAGATCATCGGCATTCAGACGGCGGAAGAAATCGCCCGTGATCCAGTTCGCCGCGATTTTCGGATCGCGACTGGCGCCGTCCGCATCCACGACGGCTTCATAGAACTCCGCCGTTTCACGCTCGGCGACCAGCACGCCGGCATCGTATTCGCTCAGCCCGAAATCACGGACAAACCGTGCGGCCTTGATGTCGGGCAATTCGGGCAGGCTGGCCTTGATCTCATCGACATAAGCCTGATCGATCACCACCGGCAACAAATCCGGATCCGGGAAGTAGCGGTAGTCATGGGCCTCTTCCTTCGACCGCATGGAACGGGTCTCCCCGCGATCGGGATCGAACAACCGTGTTTCCTGATCGATCTCGCCGCCCTCTTCCAGAATTTCAATCTGGCGACGGGCTTCGTAGTCCACCGCTTCGCGCACAAACCGGATCGAGTTCACATTCTTGATTTCGCAGCGCGTGCCAAGCTCTTCTCCGGGGCGACGCACGGACACATTCACATCCGCACGCAAGGATCCTTCCTGCATGTTGCCATCACAGGTGCCCAGATAACGCAGGATCGAACGCAGCTTTGCGAAATAGGCCGCAGCTTCCGCACCGGAACGTATATCGGGCTTGGAGACGATCTCCATCAGGGCCACACCGGATCGGTTGAGGTCGATACAGGTCTGGTTGGGAATACGATCATGGATCGATTTGCCTGCATCCTGCTCCAGATGGATACGCACAACGCCCACCTCGAAGCTTTCACCCTCCTCCATGTCCACAGTCACCCGACCCTCACCCACGATGGGGTCGGAGAACTGGCTGATCTGATAACCCTGGGGCAGATCGGGATAGAAATAGTTCTTCCGGTCAAAAACCGACCGCAGATTAATCTGTGCTTCCAGTCCCAGCCCTGTGCGCACCGCCTGTCGGATCGCCATGTCGTTGAGCACCGGCAGCATGCCCGGCATGGCGGCATCGACCAGGCTCACATGGGTGTTGGGATCGCCGCCAAAACCGGTCGGCGCGCCGGAGAACAGCTTGGAATCCGACATCACCTGTGCATGCACTTCCAGACCGATGATGACCTCCCAGGGGCCGGTCTCGCCCTCTATCAGATCGGCGCTGTTGTGGCCAATCCGCGAGGTGAAATGCGCCACCAGATGGTCGGGAATCTCTTCGGTCTGTGTGTCGGTTGTCTCAGTCATAACTCGTCCTCAAAATCCAACATGCACGATCTCGCCGGTCACGCCCAGCGCGTCCCGGGTGAACGCCAGTCCTGCATCCGGGTCAAAGCCCTTGCAGGTATAAATCACCACCGAAAAAAATTTCGATACCGTCCAGAAATAGGCTGATATCCCGCTATCGACCAGCGGCAGAAATGCGTCATAGCCTGCATTCCCTGCACTGCCCTGCCCCTTCCCGATCATCCCATCCGGTGAGAAGACAATGGGATCCCCATAGGGGGTTTCACCCAGCGCACCGGCCAGACCGGTCAGAAACCCACGCACAGCTGCCTCGTCCAGATCAACCGTGAACCGTCCTTCGATCAGGTGACGCTGGCGGAAGATTTCAGGCGCGAGATCGCGAACCAGAGCCATCACGGTTGCGCTGTGAACCCGGCGGCGCTTTCCAGCACACCGGCGGCACGCAGCAGGGTTTCCTCACCAAAGGCCGGCGCAATCAGATGCAGTCCCAGCGGCAAACCAACATCGGACAGTCCCGCCGGCACCGAAATCGCCGGCAGTCCGGCCATGGAAGCCGGCACGGTGAAAATGTCGTTCAGATACATGGCAATCGGGTCGTCCTGTTTCTCACCCAATGTAAAGGCCGAACTTGGCGTTGTCGGCGTCAGGACCACATCGCAACTGTCCCAGGCGGCCCGGAAGTCATCGGCAATGCGGGTGCGCACCCGCTGAGCCTTCAGGTAATAGGCGTCATAGTAACCTGCCGACAGGACATAGGTGCCGATCATCACCCGGCGTTTGACCTCATGGCCAAAGCCTTCGGCGCGGGTCCGCTCATAGGTTTCGGTCAGATCCTCACCATCGACCCGCAGGCCGAAGCGCATGCCGTCATACCGCGCGAGGTTCGAAGACGCCTCAGCGGGCGCCACGATGTAGTAGGCGGGCAGCGCGTATTTCGTGTGGGGCAGAGAAATATCGACAATCTCCGCACCCGCATCACGCAGCCAGTCCACGCCCTTCTGCCAGAGCGCTTCGATCTCCGGCGGAGTGCCGTCCATCCGGTACTCGGCCGGCACTCCCACGCGCAGGCCGCGAATGTCACCGGTCAGCGCCGCGGCGTAACTGGGCACTGGCAGATCAACGCTCGTGGAATCCTTCGGGTCAAAGCTGGCCATGGCTTCGAGCATCAGTGCGGAATCTTCAACCGTGCGCGCCAGCGGTCCGGCCTGATCCAGCGAACTGGCAAAGGCGATAACGCCCCAGCGCGAGCATCGCCCATAAGTCGGTTTCAGACCGACAATCCCGCAGAATGCGCCCGGCTGACGGATCGAGCCGCCCGTATCTGTGCCCGTTGCGCCGGCCGCAATCCGCGCCGCTACCGCCGCTGCCGAACCACCCGAGGAGCCTCCCGGCACCAGATCCTTGCCGGCGTTGTCGCCGCTGCTGGCTTTCCAGGGATTGAGGGTTGGTCCATAATGGCTGGTGATGTTGGCCGAGCCCATGGCGAACTCGTCCATGTTCACCTTGCCGAGCATCACCGCGCCCGAATCCCAGAGATTTTGGGTGACGGTCGATTCATAGGTCGGGCGGAACCCGTCAAGAATATGGCTTCCCGCGGTCGAGAGCGCGCCCTCGGTACAGAACAAATCCTTGATCGCCAGCGGAATGCCATCCAGCGCACCTGCTGCATTCCCGGCCGCGCGTCGTGCATCTGAGGCATCGGCCATCGTCTGAGCGCGCTCAGGGGTTTCCTCGATATAGGCGTTCAGGCTGCGCGCAGCTTCCATCGCGGTCAGATAGGCATCGGTCAGCTCGCGTGCGGTGAACTCACCCTTGTCGAGCCCGGCGCCCGCCTGCGCGATTGTCAGATCAGTCAAGGCGGCCATTATTCGATCACCTTGGGCACCACGAAGAAACCATCAGCTTCCATTGGCGCATTGGCCAGCACCCGGTCCCGCACATCACCATCGGTGACCGCGTCGACGCGCAGGCGCTGCACCATCTCGGCGACACTGGTCATCGGTTCGGCACCGTCCGTGTCCACCTCATCGAGCTGTTCGACCCAGCCGAGAATGTTGTTGAGTTCATCTGCCAGCGGGGCCAGATCAGCCTCATCTACATGGATGCGGGCGAGCCGTGCAATCCGCTTTACGGTATCGGTGTCGAGCGCCATTTCAAGCCGGAAGGTTGGAGTTTGAAATCGGCGCGGAAGCTATCACCGCGGCACGGCTGCGACAACTCGGAAGCCATAACCGCAAAGACAGGCTCGACACCCTGTAAATACCGGTTGTGGACAGTCACTGTGATCAAGCCTTAAACAAAGCCCATGCCCATCGTCGAAACCACAGAAATGTCATCCGCGCTGGCGCCGCGCGCGCGGCTGCTCGGGTTCGATCTCGGGATCAGGACCATCGGACTGGCTCTCTCGGATTCCAGCTTCATGGTCGCCTCCCCGCTGGAAACCCTGACGCGCACCAAATTCACCGCCGATGCCGAAACCCTGCGCGCGATCATCGAAGACAAAGGCGTGGGCGGTCTGGTGCTGGGCCTGCCCCGCAACATGGACGGGTCAGAAGGTCCGCGCGCCCAGTCAACCCGGGCCTTTGCCAACAATCTGACCGGCAAGTTCGATCTGCCCATCACCTTCTGGGACGAACGCCTGACCACTGCCGAAGCCGAACGGGTTCTCATCGATCAGGCCGACATGAACCGCAAACGCCGCGGCGAGGTCATCGACAAGATGGCCGCCTCGATCATTCTTCAGAACTTCATGGATTTCATGCGGAGCCGGTGATGGCTGCACGCCGGAAATTTGAAACGACTGACGTGCTCCCTCACCGCGCGTTGGCAATGTTCTACCTGATCGTGCTGCTTGGTCTGGGGGCATTGATCGCGAGTTTCGGCTGGCACACCTTTATTGAAATCCAGTCCCTCGGAGAGGTGCGGGATGTTCTTCGAAACCCACACCTGCTCTGGCTGATATTGATCCTGCCGCTCACCGCACTGGGTTGGTTGCACATCTTTCCACGCATCGCCCTAGACCTTATCACCGGGCGACCGCTGGCCTCTCTCTCCCGTGATGGTCTGCGAGCACGATCAGTGGGTATTCGCGCGACCTTCCAGACCGTGTCATGGCAAGAAGTGACCGAAATAGGGAAGCCCCGCACCTCGGGATCAGGGACTTCACCCTGGTCGGCGTTCATGCCGTCCCGCATCAGCATCAAATTCAAACGACATGCGAAGGGCGGCAGCGTGATCGTCAGCGGTCGACGCAAACACAAGGAACAAACATCCACCGGCACGCTGAAAATTCCGACATCCTATGCAAACCTGAATGGGATCGAGATCAAGGATTTGCTCGAACGATTTCGGGACGAGTTTGGAGATTCCGATCCAGATTCCGAGTGTTCCAGCACGTCCACCGCAGTGCCGTTCACCAGTCTGACGGACGGTGTACAATTACCACAGCACACCGTGATCGACACATTCCAGGAACCTGACATAGATTTGGACCATGACCCGCGACATCAGTGAAATCCTCATCTACCCGGCGCGCTGGCGGGTGCTCGTCAATGTGGTGCTGTATGGCGCCTTCGTGTTCACCGGGTTTGCGCTGATCGCAACGCCGGAGCAAATCCCCCGGCTGATCGGCGCTGCGGCGGTCGTCTATTTCGGCCTGCTGCTGGCCTATGCCCTGCTGCGCCTGATCGTGCATGCCCCCTCACTGGTCATCAACGCACAGGGGATCGTCGACAACACCTCGATCACCAGCGTCGGGCTGATCCGATGGGCCTCGGTGACCGGCATCGCCCGAAAGAAGAACTATCTCGTCCATCACGTAGCAATCAGCGTGTCCGACCGCGACGCCGTGGTGTCCCGGGTGCCTCTGCCCCGACGCTGTCTGGTGCAGCTGATGGATTTCATTGCCCAGGGCAGCGTCAACATGACCCCGGGCTTCCTCGACATTCCGCTCGATGCGCTTGAAGACGTGCTGCAGAATTCCTGGGAACAACACAGGGGTCACTGACAAACACAGTCGGTTTTGATGCAGGTTTCCGGTCAAACGTCCTGACAGCGACACACGTTTCGACCGCCAGAGCCCTTCAACATAGCAAAAACCCCTGATTTCCGCCGCTTCAGGTGCCGCTTGCAATTTCCGGAGTCTGGTACCTATATTCCCGCTTTAATGACTGCAGCCAAAACAGGCCTCTCCGCCCCGAAAGTGCCGGCGGAAATCGATTTCCCCCATCGTCATCTATTGGGCATCCAGGATCTCTCCCCGGATGAGATCACCTATCTGCTCGATCTGTCGGACAGCTACGCCGAGCACAATCGCGCGCGCGGCGGCAAGCTGGACATCATGCGCGACAAGACGCTGATCAATCTGTTCTTCGAGGACTCGACGCGCACGCGCACCAGTTTTGAACTGGCCGGCATGCGGCTGGGTGCGGATGTCATCAACATCGCTGTCGCCAATTCCTCGATCAAGAAGGGTGAGACCATCATCGACACGGCGATGACCCTCAACGCCATGCACGCCGATGCGCTGGCGGTACGGCATTCCAATGCCGGAGCGGTCAAGCTGCTCTCCGAGAAGGTCAACTGTGCTGTGATCAATGGCGGTGACGGCAGCCACGAACACCCGACCCAGGCCTTGCTGGACGCCCTGGCGATCCGCCGCCGCAAGGGGCATCTCCAGGGTCTTCTGGTCGCACTGTGTGGGGACATTGCCCATTCGCGCGTTGCCCGTTCGAATATCTATCTGCTGCAGACGATGGGCGCGCGGGTCCGGGTGATCGCCCCGCCGACGCTGATCCCCCCGGCCATGGAACGGCTGGGTGTCGAGGTCTTCCACGACATGCGCGCCGGCCTCGAGGATTGTGACATCGTGATGATGCTGCGCCTCCAGCGCGAGCGTATGGAAGGCTCCTTCGTGCCCTCGGTGCACGAGTATTTTAAATTCTACGGCCTCGATTACGACAAGCTGCAACATGCCAAGCCCGATGCCCTGATCATGCATCCCGGTCCCATGAACCGGGGGGTCGAGATCGACTCCGATGTGGCCGATGATCTGGACCGTTCGCTGATCCGCGAGCAGGTCGAGATGGGCGTGGCGGTTCGCATGGCCTGTCTCGATGTGTTGACCCGTGACCGCCCGGACACAACGCCATGACCGGCAAGATTGCCTTTATTAACGCGCGCGTGATCGACCCGGCATCCGGCGTCGACCATGCCGCCAGCGAATCCGGCGGGCTCCTGACCGATGGCGCGAGCATCGTTGCGATGGGACCGGACATCTTCAATGGCGGCCGTCCCGACGTGGAAGAGATTGTCGACTGCCAGGGCGCGGTGCTGGCGCCCGGCCTGGTCGATATGCGGGTGGATTTCTGCGAGCCCGGCGCAGAACACAAGGAAGACATCGAAAGTGGCAGCAAGGCCGCTGCCGCCGGCGGTGTCACCGCTGTCGTCACCCTGCCCGACACGGCGCCGGCCATCGACAATGCGTCGGTGCTGGAATTCGTTGCCCGGCGCGCCCGCGACGTCAAGCTGGTGAAGGTCTTTGGCTATGCCACCGTGACCCGGGGCGCCAACAGCGATGAAATTGTTGAAATGGGACTGCTCAAGGAAGCCGGCGCCGTCGCCTTCACCGATGGTCGGCACTCGGTCGCCAATGCCAAGACATTGTCGCGCGCCCTCAAATACGCCCTCGCCTTTGACACGCTGATCGTGCAGCACGCCGAAGAACCCAATCTGTCGGCTGGCGGCGTCATGCAGTCGGGGGAACTTTCCACCCGGCTCGGTCTGCCCGGTATTCCCCGTGAAGCCGAAACCATCATGCTCGACCGGGATCTGGCCCTTGTGAAGATGACCGGCGGCCGCTACCACGCAGCCCATATCTCCACCGCCGAAGGCGTCGCGCGCATACGTGCGGCCAAGGAAGCCGGCCTGCGGGTCACCTGCGATACCGCGCCGCCCTATTTTGCCCTGAACGAACTGGCCGTGGGCGAGTACCGCACCTTTGCCAAGCTTTCCCCGCCCCTGCGCAGCGAGGACGACCGCCAGGCAATCGTCGAGGGACTGGCAGACGGCACCATCGACTGTATCGCCTCGGATCACTTCCCCCAGGATCAGGAATCCAAACGGCTACCGTTTGAACTGGCCGAATTCGGTTCCTCGGGCCTCGAAACCCTGCTGGCGCTGACCCTGGAACTTGTGCACAACGAGCACGTGTCCCTCAGTGAAGCGCTGAGAAAAGTGACCGCAGCGCCCTCGCGCCTGCTCGATCTGCCCACCGGGCGGCTCTATGCGGGCGCCCCGGCGGACCTCGTGATCTTCGACCCGGACAAACCGGCACGCATCGAGCCGGACACCTTCATCTCCAAGTCCAAGAACTCGCCCTTTGACGGACGTCTGGTGCAGGGTCAGGTGATCCGGACAGTGGTGGACGGGCGCACCATCTACACGGCTGACGACTAGCCCCGGAGAACACTGTGGTCGAAGACGGCGCAAGCCCGATCCTCTTCTACTGGAGTATCTTCCAGTCAACATTCTCGGTACCCGACTGGAAGAACGTCATCTATGGCTGGCAGATCTTCCTGCCCCCGATCGTCGGCGCCTATCTGATTGGCAGCATCCCCTTCGGGCTCCTTCTGGTACGTCTCGCCGGCAAGGGCGATCTCCGCAAGGTCGGCTCCGGCAATATCGGTGCAACGAATGCCCTGCGCGCCGGCGGCAAGAAACTCGCCGCGGCCACGCTGGCTCTGGATATGGCGAAGGGGTTCGTGGCGGTCATCGTGCCCTATCTCTTTTTCGGGCCGGACATCACGTTTTTCACCAGCATCGCCGTGGTGCTCGGGCATCTCTTCCCGGTCTGGCTTCGCCTTCGCGGTGGCAAGGGCGTGGCCACGACCATGGGAGTCCTGTTCGGACTGTCCGGACTGACGGGCCTGGCGACCCTGGCGACATGGATCGCCGTTGCCCTGGTGCTGCGCTATTCCTCGCTGGCTGCGCTCGTCTCTGTGGCTGCCGCACCCGTGCTGGGCTGGTATCTGGGAGAACCCCAGATCGCGGGCATTGCGATCTTCCTCGCCGTTCTGGTCTGGATCCGGCATGCGGGCAATATCCGGCGGCTGGTCCGCGGTGAGGAATCCCGCATTCGCCTCAAAGGCTCCGGCACATCGAGTTGACCCCGGCGCGCTGAGCGGTTCATCTTCGCGGGCGTGAAACCTGATCCGATATCCGATATCGAGCGACGCGATCGCCTGCGCCTGATCCGAACGGCCACCGTCGGACCGATCACCTGGCGCAAACTGATGGATCACTTCGGCTCGACGCGCGATGCCCTGGACGGCCTGCCCGAGCTTGCCGGACGCGCCGCCGGGGAAATACTGAACGTGCCCGACACGGCAACCGCAGACGCCGAACTGGCGCAGCTCGAGGCTTGCGCCGCACGATTGCTCACTCTGGGCGAGCCGGACTATCCAACGTCTCTGGCACAGATCGACGACGCGCCCCCGACCCTGGCCGTGCGTGGCGACATCGCGATCTTCTCGGAGCCGGGCATCGGTGTCGTCGAGGCACGCAACGCCTCGGTCAACGGACAGCGCCTTGCCGAAACCATGGCGCGGGATCTGGCAACAGCGGATATCGCCATCATCTCCGGGCTGGCCCGCGGCATCGACACCGCGGCCCATCACGGCGCGCTGGCCACCCATGGCCAAACGGTGGCCGTCATGGCGAGCGGGGTCGATATCGTCTATCTACCGGAAAATCAGGCCCTCTATGACCGCATTGCGGACCAAGGGGCTGTCATCAGCGAAACGCCACCGGGGCTCCGGCCCTAGGCCCGGCATTTTCCACGCCGGAACCGGATCGTGTCCGGTCTTTCCCTGGGCGTCGTGATCGCCGAAGCTGCTCAGCGTTCGGGTTCGCTGATCACGGCCCGCATGGCCGGCGAACAGGGCCGCGATGTCCTCGCGGTCCCGGGGTCACCACTCGACCCACGGGCCTATGGCGCCAACCGGCTGATCCGCGAAGGCGCGACTCTCGTCCGTGATGCCGAAGATGTTCTCGAAGCCATCGAACCGATGCGCCAACGCCCTCCATCCGCTCCCGAACACACCGATACCTCACCCCAACAGCCCCGTCTGGAACTGGAAACCGACAACGAAAAAGCCCGCCAATCCATCACGGAATGTTTGTCGCCGGAACCGGTCGCGGTTGACGAAATCGTGCGGCGGTGCCAATTAACCGCCCCTGTCGTACGGACAATCCTGCTTGAACTCGAATTGGCAGGCCGTCTGGAACGGCTTCCGGGCAACCGGGTTGCAGCGCTGTAAATCACCAAATGCTGCACCTGGGCGTCGTCGTTGCGGTTAATAAACGAAAGCGAAAACGGTTTTCATGAACGTCGTTGTCGTCGAATCGCCTTCCAAGGCCAAAACCATCAATAAGTATCTTGGTACGGATTACACCGTCCTTGCTTCTTATGGACATATCCGTGATCTGCCTCCGAAAGACGGCTCTGTCCGTCCGGAAGAAGACTTCGAGATGGACTGGTCCGTGGACTCCAGTGCGGAGAAACCCATCAAGGCCATTGTCGACGCGCTCGACGGTGCCGAGACGCTTTATCTCGCAACCGATCCGGATCGTGAGGGTGAAGCCATCTCATGGCATATCGAGCAATTGCTGCGCGATCGGGGTCTGCTGGACGATATTGACGTCAAACGTGTGGTCTTTCACGAGATCACCAAGGGCGCTGTTCAGGAAGCCTTCAATCATCCGCGCGAGGTTCATGCCGAACTGGTCGAGGCCTATCTGGCCCGCCGCGCTCTCGACTATCTGGTGGGCTTCAAACTCTCTCCGGTCCTGTGGCGCAAACTGCCCGGCTCACGCTCGGCCGGCCGCGTCCAATCGGTTGCCCTCCGCCTGATCTGTGAGCGGGAAGCCGAGATCGAGGTCTTCAAGGCGCAGGAATACTGGTCCATCGAAGTCGGTCTCGACAGCGCCAGGGGTGATGGCTTTGCCGCCCGTCTGGTGGAGCGCAATGGTCAGAAACTCGAACGTTTCGACCTTGCCAATGAAGAAACCGCGACTGCGGCCAAAAGTGAGGTGGAAGCCGTATCCTTCAGGATCGCCACGGTCGAGAAGAAACGCACAAAGCGCAACCCGCAGCCGCCCTTCACCACCTCGACCCTGCAGCAGGAAGCGGCCCGGAAACTTGGTTTCGGCACCTCCCAGACCATGCGGATCGCCCAACGCCTTTATGAAGGTATCGAACTGGATGGCGAGACCGCGGGCCTGATCACCTATATGCGTACCGACAGCGTGACCCTCAGTCAGGATGCGATCACCGGTTGCCGCAATCTGATCGACACCGATTTCGGTGAGGAGTATCTGCCCGAAAAACCGCGGGTCTATCGCTCCCGTGCGAAGAACGCCCAGGAAGCCCATGAGGCGATCCGCCCGACCGATCTGTTCCGCCGTCCGTCCAGCCTCAAACCGCTGCTCGAACTTGACATGTTCCGGCTCTATGAACTGATCTGGCGTCGCACGCTGGCCTCGGAAATGGCCGAAGCGCAGATCGATCGCGTGGCCGTCGATCTACGGTCGTCGGACAGCAAGCTCGCCTTGCGCGCCAATGGTCAGACAGTCGCCTTTGACGGCTTCCTCAAACTCTATCGCGAAGATCAGGATGATCCGAACGGCGAAGAGCCTGAGACAGACGATGAACGGCGCCTGCCACCGCTCGAAGAAGGTGAGAATGCCAGCGTCCGGGACGTCTCGCCCGAGCAGCATTTCACCCAGCCGCCGCCGCGCTACACCGAGGCAAGCCTGGTCAAATCCATGGAAGAACTGGGAATTGGCCGCCCCTCCACCTATGCGTCAATCATCAAGGTCCTGCAGGATCGCAAATACGTCCAGCTCGATCGCAAACGGTTTATCCCGGAAGATCAGGGTCGCCTCGTGGTCAGTTTCCTGAGCAGCTATTTCGAGCGCTATGTGGAATACGACTTCACCGCCCAGATGGAAGATCGTCTCGACGACATCTCCGGCGGCCGGATCGACTGGAAGACCGTCCTGCGCGATTTCTGGCGGGACTTCTCGACGGCCATCGAAGGCACGGCTGAACTTCGAGTCCGCTCCGTGCTCGATGCCCTGGATGAGGAACTCGGACCGCATTTCTTCCCGACCCGCGAAGACGGCACCGACCCCCGCGTCTGCCCGGCCTGCAAGGAAGGCAGGCTGGGACTGCGACTGGGCCGCCATGGTCCCTTCGTGGGCTGCTCCAGCTATCCAGAATGCAAATACACGCGCAAGCTTGCGGTGGATGGCGGCGATGATGAAACCGCCGAACTCGCCAATGGCCCGAAAGTGCTGGGCACGGATCCCGAGACCGACAAAGAAGTCACCCTCCGCAAGGGTCCCTATGGTCTCTATGTCCAGCTGGGCGAACCGGAAGGCGAAGGCAAGAAAGCCACCAAACCCAAACGCTCCTCTCTTCCCGATGGTTTTACCCTCGACGAAGTCGATCTGGAGCTGGCCCTTTCGTTGCTCGCCCTGCCGAGAGATATCGGCGCGCATCCCGAAGATGGCGTGGTCATTCAGGCCGGTCTCGGCCGCTTCGGTCCATATGTGAAGCACGGCTCGGTCTATGCCTCGCTGCCCGAAGCCCGCGAAGTTCTGACAGTCGGCCTCAATCGGGCTGTCACGGTGCTCGCGGAAAAGGGCAAGGGCCGCAAGGGTCGTGCCGGGCCGCTCAAGGATCTGGGCGTGCATCCCGAGGATGAAAAACCGGTCACCGTGCACGATGGTCGCTACGGCCCCTATGTGAAGCACGGCAAAACCAACGCAACGATCCCGAAAGATCGCGACCCGCTGGAAGTCACCCTCGACGAAGCCCTCGAATTGATCGCTGCACGGGTCGCCAAACAGGCTGCGGGCAAGGCACCGGCAAAGAAGAAGGCACCGGCAAAGAAGAAGGCACCGGCGAAAAAGAAAGCGACTCCGAAGAAGAAAACCGCTGCCAGGAAAGCGGCCCCCAAAAAGGCTGCGGCTGACACAGAACCGGCTGCCGAGAGCGCGGACTAGGTCCCGGCTTGGAAAAGCGCAAAATCGAGGGACTGGGCCCGGACGGTTTGCCGGACAGCGAAACAATTCTCGAAACCCTGAAGTCGTCACCCGAGGCGCTTCCGACGCGTGAACTTGCGCGAATATTCGCTTTGAAAGGGGCCCAGCGCACGGCACTCCGGGAGATTCTCCGCGACCTTCAGGATGCAGGCACAATCGAACGCGTTCAGGGACGACGCTGGCGCGTGACTGCTGAACTTCCGCCAGTCGCCGTTCTGGAAGTGATCGGCGTTTACGATGATGGCGATCTGAAAGTTCGTCCGGTCAATCACAGCTCGGATGGCCCGGCCCCGCAAATCGAGGTGCGGTCTCCACCACCCAGTATGTCAGCCCCCGGTCTTGGCGACAGATTTGTCGCGCGCCTGTCGCCCCGAGGAGACAACCGCTACACAGCCACGCCGCTGCGCATGACAGAAAGCAGGACCGAGAGTGTCGTGGGACGATATCGGGCGAGCGAAGACGGCGGCCGCATCTCACCCCTGGAACGTGGCCAACGCGGCGATTTTCTCGTCGCAGCCGGTGAAAACGCGGCTGCCGAAGATGGTGACCTTGTGGTGGTGGAACTGCTTCCAGCCCGCCGGCTTGGGCTGCCTCAGGCCAAGATCATCGAGAACATCGGAGCCGGTGACGACCCGGGCGCCATCAGCCGCATTGCGGTTCACCGCGCCGGCATACCGGACCATTTCCCTGATACGGTGGTCGCAGAAGCCGAGGCGGCAAAACCGCCGACCCTTGGCAAACGGACAGATTTGCGCGACCTGCCACTGGTCACCATCGATGGTGCTGATGCCCGTGACTTTGATGATGCCGTCTTTGCCGAACCCGATCAGAGCGCCAACAATCAGGGTGGCTGGCATCTGATCGTTGCCATCGCTGATGTTGCCGAATATGTCCGCCCCGGCTCACCGCTCGATCGCGAGGCTTTCCGTCGCGGCAACTCGGTCTATTTCCCGGACCGGGTTGTGCCGATGCTGCCCGAAGCGCTCTCCAATGGATTGTGCTCACTGCGGCCGGACGAAGACCGGGCCTGCGTGGCCGCGGATCTGTGGATTGGCAAGGATGGGAAACTTCGCAAACATCGTTTTCGCCACGCGTTGATGCGCTCGGTCGCGCGCCTGACCTATGAGCAGGTGCAGGCCGCGCGCGATGCTGGCGAAGACCCCGTTGCGCCGGGCCATCTGGACAATCTCTACAACGCCTTTGCCTGCCTGTCCGCAGCCCGCAGCGCCAGAGGATCGCTGGAGCTGGAACTGCCCGAACGCAAGGTTGTGCTGGATGACACGGGCACAGTCACGAACATCGCGCCGGTCTCGCGTTTCGACAGCCACAAACTGATCGAGGAATTCATGATCGCTGCAAATGTGGCCGCAGCCCGGGAACTCAAGCGACTGCGCCAGCCTGTCATGTTCCGTATCCACGACGAACCCTCCATCGAGAAACTGGATGATTTGCGCGACATGCTTGCAGGGTTTGGCGTGAAACTGACCCGCGGCAAATCCATGCGTCCGAAAGACTTCAATGGCATTCTCGACCGTGTGCGCGGTGAGCCGCACGAACGGACCGTCAACGAGATCATCCTGCGCAGCCAGATGCAGGCCCAGTACAGCCCAGACAATATCGGCCATTTCGGTCTGGGATTGCAGGACTACGCACATTTCACCTCCCCCATCCGTCGCTATGCGGACCTGCTGGTCCATCGCGCCCTGATCCTTGGCCTTCAGCTTGGCGATGGCGGGCTCGATGACAATGAAGCCGGGCGTTTCACGGAGATCGGCGAACATATATCGAAGACCGAACGCCGTGCGGTTTCAGCCGAACGTGATGCCAATGATCGGTACACGGCAGCCTTTCTCGAAGCGCGACTGGGTCAGAGTTTCTCCGGCACCGTCCGCGGCGCGACGCGCGCGGGACTGTTTGTCTCGATCGACGACAATGGTGCGGAAGGATTTGTGCCCGCATCACGTTTACCGGGCGGGCGCCCGCGATTCGATATCAGCACACGGGTGCTCAAGACCGAGCACGGGGGGCAATACCGCATGGGTGACAGTGTCGAAATCCGCATTGCCGAAGCAGACGGGCTGAGCGGGTCGGCCATCTTCGATCTGATGGATGCCGGGATGCCGGCACGCCCGCGCGGGCCCAAAAAACACCGGAAATCCAGCCGAAAACGCCCCGACAAACGACACAAGAAACGCCGTTAGGAAATCAAAAGCAGTTTGATCCAAGATATGCGAAATGACGGCTCGGACTTTACCGGGCAAGGTTTTGCACGATATGTGTGTGTTATGAGCTTCCTGAAATCATGTTCCACGATATCCACGCGATTGTTTTCCCTTGTGGCCGTGCTGGTTCTGGCTGCCTGTGTTCAGACACCGCCGCCGCAGAATGTCGAATACACCGACAGCTACAGCCGGGACATGTTCGAAAAGGGATATGGCTTTATCAGCGAACGCTACATCAGTCCGGTGTCACTACGGGAATTGAGCGTCAGCGGTCTGACAGGCCTGCGCGAGGTGGATTCAAGGATCGAAGTACGCGAAAGCGCGGGCCGGATCGAAGTCCACTATAACAAGGCCTTGATCGGCAGCGTTGCAGAGCCTGCAACTGACGCCCCGGCGGCATGGAGCAATGCCACGGTCGAAGCCATCGCGCTCATTCGCCAGGCCTCCCCGACCGTGCACCAGGCATCAGCGGAAACGGTTTTCAAGGCTGTTTTCGACAATGTGTTGAAACCGCTGGATCGTTTTTCGCGCTATGACGATTCGGAAGCTGCCGCCGAGAAACGGGCTTTTCGCGACGGCTTCGGCGGCATTGGCGTGACCATTCGCATGGAAGAAACCGACGCACTTGTGATCGGTGTCAACGAAACCGGACCGGCTGCCAAGGCGGGGGTTCTGCCGGATGACCGGATGACCCATATCGATGGCAAATCCATAGCCGGATGGACCCAGCGTGATCTTGTGACACGGCTGCGTGGACCTATCGATACGGCGGTCCAGTTCGTCATGAAACGCCCCGGCGAGGCAAACCCGATCTCGATGCACATCAACCGTGCTCATGTGGTCCCGGAAACGGCGCAGGTACGACGTGAAGACGGCGTGGCCGTGGCGCGGCTTTCCGGTTTCAACGTCGAATCCGCAACCCGACTGGAACGGCTGATAGATCGTCAGATGCGTTCGGCCAGCGGCCCCCCCAAGGGCTTCGTTCTCGACCTGCGATCCAATCCTGGTGGTCGATTGGATGTGTCGATTGGTGTTTCCGACATCTTTCTTGATGGCGGTGCCATCTCGGCCACTCATGGACGCCATCCCAGCAGTCGTCAGGTCTTCGATGCCAAGAAAGGCGATCTGGCCCGAGGACTTCCTGTCGTCGTTCTGATCAACGGAAATTCCGCATCGGCATCAGAAATCGTCACAGCCGCGCTTCAGGACAATGGACGCGCCATCGTCATTGGCACCAATTCCTACGGCAAAGGAACCGTCCAGTCGGTCCTCCGATTGCCCAACAATGGTGAGATCACGCTGACCTGGTCGCGCTTCCTTGCCCCCTCCGGATATCGCCTGCACGAACTGGGGGTCCTGCCATCGGTTTGCACCCATGGTGGCGGCAACATCAAATCCGCCGAAACCCTTGTTCCCGATGTGCAGCATGGCCGTGACATTCTGGCTGGCCGCCTGAACACTTGGCGTGCCACCGGGAACTCAGACGCCGCAAATCGCGAACGCCTGCGCGAAATATGTCCTTCTGACAGCGGCGCACCGGATGTCGACCTCGCGTTGGCCAAGGCCATCATCGCCGACAGCAAGCTCTATCGCGCCCTTCTGCATGAGGCCAAAACAACGGTGGCGCAGCGCTAACACAATCTGCGCCCGTCATGGCCGGCAATCTTTCATCTTCATCGCTTGACTTGCTGCGGCTGACAGGTATTTTCCCCGACTGAATTCAGTGTCAGGACAGACAAATGGCCAAACCAAGCACAATCCTCGTAAAGCTCGTGAGTTCAGCCGATACCGGCTTTTTCTACACGGCGAAGAAGAACCCCCGTCAGAAGCCCGAAAAGCTCGAGATGCGGAAATATGATCCGGTCGTGCGTAAGCATGTCCTGTTCAAAGAAGACAAAATGAAATAGTGGCGTTGCGGCCTCGGGAAACCGGGGCCCCACGACGCAAAAAGCCGCCCTTGAGGCGGCTTTTTGCTTTCGGGATAGCAGTGCGGTCTATTTGATGAATTCTTCGACCGTTTCCAGAAACTGTGTCACCGAGATCGGCTTGGCGATATAGGCTTCGCACCCGCCCTGACGGATTTTCTCTTCATCCCCCTTCATGGCAAAGGCTGTCTCCGTGATCACGGGAATGGATTTCAGCTCGTCATCTTCCTTGATCCATTTTGTGACTTCCAGACCGGACACTTCAGGCAGCTGAATATCCATCAGCACCAGATCGGGACGGTGCTCGCGCGCCAGCTGCAGCGCTTCCCGACCATCCTTTGTCTGCAATGTGTTGTAGCCCTGCGCTTCCAGAAGATCGTGAAAGAGCTTCATATTCAGCTCATTGTCTTCGACGATGAGAACGGTTTTCGACATTATGGAAGAGTTCCTGACAGGGTTCTAAAGGCGTTTTATCGTTCGACCCGGGGCGTAGGATATAACACCAAAACAGACATCGGTTCAGTACGGATTGAAAATGGATAATAAACTCCGAAATGTCCACCGAAAGACGTCACCATGCGCATCGGAATAGACCTGGGCGGAACCAAAATCGAAGCCATCGTCCTCGAAAGCGACGGCATTGAGGTTGCACGATTCAGGGTCAATTCACCCAAAGGCAGTTACAGCAAGACTCTTGACTCGATCGCTGATCTGGTTGCCAGCATTGACCCCGACCCCAATCAGGCAACTCCGGTCGGCATTGGCATTCCCGGCACCGTCTCGCCGGCAACGGGGCTGGTCAAGAATGCAAATTCAACCTGGCTGATCGGACATCCGATCGATCGGGATCTCTCCGAACGTCTCGCCCGACCGGTGCGTGTCGCCAACGATGCCAATTGCTTTGCCATATCGGAAGCCACCGATGGGGCGGGAATGGACGTATCCGTCGTGTTCGGTGTCATTCTGGGCACCGGTGTGGGCGGCGGGATCGCTGTCAACCGGCAGGTGATCACCGGCGCCAATGCAATTGCCGGAGAATGGGGACATACACCGCTGCCCTGGATGACAGCCGAGGAATATCCCGGCGCAGGCTGCTATTGCGGGCGGCCCGGCTGCATCGAGACCTTCATCGCCGGCCCGGCATTCGAAGCCGCTTTTGCCCGGACGACCGGCAAGGAAATGTCCGCGCGTGACATCACCGAAGCAGCGAAAACCGGCGACAGCACCGCTGAGGCCGCATTGCAGCGCTACGAAGACCAGTTGGCGCGCGCGCTGACCGTTCTCATCAACATCGTCGACCCTGATATCATCGTTCTGGGTGGCGGGCTTTCGAACATCGAACGGCTCTATGACAATCTGCCCGAACGGATCGCCGAACACGCTTTCTCCGATAAAATCGAAACGCCTGTCGTCCGCGCGGTACATGGGGATTCCGGCGGCGTACGGGGCGCAGCCTGGCTGTGGCCGGATACGCCGTGACAGATCAATCCAACCTTGCGGCTGACACCGGGCTTTGCCGCAACTGCGCGGCGGACATCCCCGCACAGGTCCAGCGTTGCCCGGCCTGTGGATCGCCGCGGACCCTGTTTCACGCCGAACTCAATTCCCTCTCGATTGCCCATCTGGATTGCGATGCCTTCTATGCGAGCGTCGAAAAACGCGACGACCCGGGCTTGCGCGACAAGCCGGTGATCGTCGGCGGCGGCAGACGGGGTGTTGTTTCCGCTGCCTGCTACATCGCCCGGATACGGGGCGTGCATTCGGCAATGCCCATGTTCAAGGCGCTCAAACTGTGCCCCGAGGCAACCGTGATCCGGCCGGATATGGACAAATACGTCGCCGTCGGACGGCAGATTTGCGAACTGATGCGCGAAGTCTCACCGCTGGTGGAACCCCTTTCGGTCGATGAAGCATTCCTCGACCTGTCCGGCACCCAGCGTCTGCACCGCGCCAGCCCGGCTGCCGCCCTGATCCGGCTGATCAATCGGATCGAGCGGGATATCGGTGTCACAGCCTCCATTGGCCTCAGCTACAACAAATTTCTCGCCAAACTCGCATCCGATATGAACAAGCCGCGCGGCTTTGCCATCATCGGTCGGGCCGAAGCACTCGATTTCTCGATACGCAGCCCGTCACGCGCATCTGGGGGGTTGGCAAGGCCCTGCACCGCAAACTGGCCTCAGACGGCCTGCAGACCATCGGGCAGCTTCGCTCCGTCGACGAGAAACGCCTGGTCACACGCTACGGCGCGATGGGGCTGCGTCTGGCCCGGTTCAGCCGGGGAGAGGACACCCGCGCGGTCACCCCCCATTCCCTGGCCGAAGAACATTTCCAACGAGACAACCTTCTCCGAGGACATCGCCGCAGCCGGAGGAACTCAAACGCCGCCTCTGGCCGCTTTGCGAGAAGCTGTCCGGGACGGGTGAAGAGCCCGCGACCTGTCGGGGCGCACGGTGACCCTGAAGCTCAAAACCTCGAGCCTTCAAGACGCTCACCCGCTCTCAGGCCCTGCCCTCCCCCACGCAACTGGCCGAAACCCTGTTCCGTTGCGGTGAGACCCTTGTGGATCGCGCAGTCGACGGCGCACCACCAGGCAGCCGATTTCGCCTGATCGGTATCGGTCTGTCCAATTTTTCCGATGCCCTTGCCGCGGATCCGACCGATCTCGCCGACCCGGACGCCGCCCACCGCAAACGCATCGAACAGGTGATGGACGAGGTGCGGGGCAAACTTGGCAAGGAAGCCATTTCGAAGGGGCGAGGGCTCAAACCCGGCGCGCAGAAGGCCAGCAGAAAACGCGACTAGCTAGCCGCATTTCGGGCGGGCAATCTCCTCAATCTTCACCAGCGCGGCGACCAGTGTGAAATCGCCATAATCAAACTCGAACCTGCGCACCACGCCGTTCTCCTGCAACAGCTGGGTCATTTCGAATTCCGGCGCTTCGTTCCCCGAACCCGCAGCCTGGCCGTCGAACATGGCCAGACGAACCGACCACCATTTGGCATCACTGAGCTTGCCGAAGGTGTTCTGTGCTCCCTCCCTTGCCTGGCGAGACTTCCCGAGAATGAGCGAGTTAGCCGCCATGGGGGCAATATCAGGCTGAGAGCCGTCGAAATAATAGCTGAACGCCCGCCGCTCGCCACGCTCGGCGGCCTTCAGCACCTCGATCGTATGCTCGAACGGGAACACGGTGTTCCCGGGAAGCTCGAGCACCAGACCGCGCGGTTCGCTGTACCGCGCCGATCCCGGCTGCCCCGGACCCGGGCGCTTGGCCTTTCCCCGCACCAGTTCGATCGTTTCGCCGCCCACTTTCGTTTCCGAATCGAAGGAATAGGCTTTGCCGTCCAGACTTTCGAAACTGGTCATCGTCACTTCCGAAGCGATCGGCTCACCCTCACCCGGGGCCATGCTGACAATCAGGCGCTGGTTCGTGGTCCAGCCTTCGCAGGTCAGACGCCATTCCGCGACCATACGTCCGCGGGCATCAACAATATTGGACTTGGCATCGACCCGTCCGATGCTGAGTTCATAGAATGCGGTGTGGGAGGCATGGGGCATGCCGGCCAGCGCCGGGGCTGTCGTGAAGGTCGCCAACAGCGCCATCGCGAGTCCGGCACCACCCAGAGCGGTTTTGTGAAGAATGTCCATAACGCCATTTTACCCGAACACGCGGGCGAATTCATGGCAATACGTCAATGGGCGCGGGCGACCTGTACAATGTCGGTTTCTGCCGCAGCCTGTGTGGTGGTCTCGCAGCCCTCGGCGGCATCCCCGGACGCGCAGACCTTCAGGATCCAGGCATCCTTCGAATCCCGCGCGCTGGACGTCCTCCAGCGGTGCCGTGACCACGACGCGATGCCAGATCCGGCCATTGGCCTGCACCTGCCGCACCTGCGCATTCAGCGTGGCCTGCCGCTTTGCCAGACCGCGGGCATTGTCGAGATATTTGAAACTCCCGATCACCGAGACAACCTGCATCGGTTCCGGGATCACATCCCCCTGCGGGTTGGCATTCAGTGACGCCAGTTCATAGATCGGGGAGGTCAGATAGGCCGGGCGTGGTTTCGGGGTCGCTGCGGCAAACCGTGCATGGGTTGGGCTGGGGACTAGTGCCTGCCACGCAACGGTGGCGGGGACGAATGCTGCGGTCGGTGCCGAAGCTGTTACCGCAATCGTGTCCGGGCCAAATCCCTCGACAAACCCGGCAATCTCTGCCGGCACGACCAGCGGATCGGACGGTGTCTGTGCGGCGGCAATCTCGGTGGCCTGGAGCGTCGATCCGCCTTCGAAGGAAGATGCGGTCAGAATGAAGCCGTTGCTGTCATCGAGTTCGAAGTCCTCGCAGACCTCGTGGCCCTGCACGACCCGGAACAGGGCGCAGTCCTGCGCGGCAACCTCGGAAATCGCATGGTCGGTCACGCTCTTGCCGGACACGATGTAACTCAGTCCATCGGCCGCCCAGGACGCCAAGGTCACGGCCGGGGGTAGCCCGCAGCCACCCAACAGAATCGGAAGTCCGATCATCGCCAAAGATTTTCGCATTACCCAGTCTCCTGCTCGTCTCAAGGGGACAATGAACGGGTGCGACTCGATTTGGGAAGCGAAAAATGAAAACAAGCCCATAAAATACTAGATTCATTCAACTTTATGGGTTTTGTTGTTTCCTTTGGGCTATTCGATAACCATGATCATCGTTTAAAAACAACGGATTAACCGGAACCCGCCGGGAGTCAAGAAACCATAATTTTATTGATATTTTTCAAAGGGTTACAAATTAACTTCCGGCATATCCAAATCCCGGGGCGGCCGCCGATGGCCTAGCCGATATCCAGCACCACATTGCCCATATGCTTGGCGGCTTCCACCATCTCGTGCGCGGCCACGATGTCATCGAGCGGGAACCGCTGGGCAATGGTCGTCTTGAGGGTGCCATCGGCGAGCATCTTGTTCAGCGCCGCCACGCCTTCATAGCGCTGGGCATCGTCGATCGAATAGACGATGAACCATTTCAGCGAGGCCCATTTGACGATGAAATCCTGCGCTGGCACGCTCGCCATGAAGTCGTTCGTGCCATAGACGATCACCGTGCCCCGGGGTGCCAGAATCTGGCCATACATCGGCGCATTGGCCGAGATGTTCAATTCGACGATACGGTCCGCCCCCTGGCCGTCGGTCATGGCCAGAATGCGTTCGGGCACATCCTCAGTGCGATAATTCACCACCTCGTCCGCACCGGCCTCGCGCACATAGGCGGCCTTCTCATCGGAACTGACCGTGGTGATCACCCGCGCGCCGTTGGCTTTCGCCACCTGGATAGCGTGGTGACCGACCGCGCCGGCCCCGCCCTGCACCAGAATGGTCTGGCCGTCGACCGGTCCATCGAACATCACCGCGCGGTGGGCTGTGAGGAACGGAATGCCGAAACAGGCCGCTTCGGCCATAGCAACACCGTCCGGCAGGTCGATCACATATTTGGAGCCGGTGCAGATATATTCCGCCGCCGTGCCGAAGGGGCGCATCCACTGGCCGTTCATCAGCCAGACCCGCTTGCCGACACGCCCGGCATCCACGCCGTCCCCCACCGCGTCGATCACCCCGGCGCCATCGCTCTGGGGAATAATCAGCGGAAACGGAATCGCACCCCCGCGGCCGCGCAGACGGGCCTTCCAGTCCGACGGGTTCACACCCGATGTCTGCAGTTTCACGCGCACTTCACCCGGCCCGGGCTCGGGTGTGGGCTGTTCGCCAACGGTCAGGACCTCATTAGCCGGTCCGAGTGTGTCGTAGAATGCTGCGCGCATGATCTGCTCCCCTGATGTTTTGTTGTGTTGCGCGAGATATAGGGCAGCCATGCACAGATGACCACCGCTAGAAGCCCCGCCGTAATCGCTGCTTGCGCCGCCTGCGGATCCGGGCCTTCACCGGCCACTGGAGAAGTTCCCAGACGGCCCAGCCCAGCGCCAGCCCGATGGCGGCGTAAACAAGGCTGGCAAAATCTAGCGGCATGGCCGGGGTGAAGGCCTCCAGGGTCGCCTGAGCGATCTCCCGGTCGGCCTGCAGGCCCGTTACCACCGGGCGCCAGAGCGGATGGGCTTCGGTGATCGCGGCGCGGCTGGCCTCCAGATCACTCAGCCGCGCGCCAAAAGCCTCCACCAGCCGTTCGCGCGACCCGTCATCGGGGACCACACGGGCGGTTGCGCCATCGCGCAATTCGCCCACGGTGCGCCGGGCTTCATCGATATGACCGCCCAGCCGCTGCAGATAGGCCTGCACAAAAGCGGGCCCGTGTGCGCTGCCAGCCGCAAAGACCGCCGCCACACCGGCACCGATCAGCGCCACGATTTTTGCCCATGCCCATCCCATGTCATGAGTTTGCCCGCAAAATGCGGCAAGTCTGTGAAAAAAATGAGCGGTTACCCGGCCCGGGCGAGGCCTTTCTCCACCCGGCTCAGCAGAAACCGTGCACGCTCGACCCCCTGGCCCAGCGCCCGGTTCAGCCAGGTCCGAGCCTGGCTCAGGTCCCGCGGCACGCCCCGGCCTTCGAAATACAGCGCGCCCAGATGGAACTGCGCCATGGGCGTGCCCGCTTCGGCCAGCGGTCGCCAGAGCGCATAGGCCCGGGCATAATCCCGGGCGGCATAGGCGCGTTTGCCCGCACCCAGCGCATTTGCGTCGACCGCCACCGCTTCCGGCTGCGTTTCGGGTGCGGAGACGACATCCGGTGCCGGCCCCGCCAGCAGCGCGCTATCCACCTCGGTTTTCACCTCGGTATCAATTTCACCATCCACCGCACCATCCAGCGCGACATCCGGTATCGGACCATCCGCCACCGATGCCAGCGATGCCTCCAGCCCGGCGAGTGAATCGGTCGCCACCGAAAGATCATCGGCAATCCGCGCAATCTCCCGGCCCAGCATCGCCCGCCGGGTCGCGAAACTGTCACGCAGCGCCAGATTGCGGCTCTGCGCCGCCTCAAGCCGTGCCTGCATCACCGCATTCGGTTGCAGGGTCGCCAGTCCACGCGACAGCCCCGAAGCACTGCCCGCAAAGAGCACCGGCTCGGGATCCAGCCGTGCGAAGGGTTGTGCAACCCCGACAGGGCCTTCGGACCCCAGATCACGCCCGAGCGTTTCCAGCGACGTCACAGCCCTGCTCAGGGCCTAGGTAAGTTGGTTGATGTCCCGCCGCAGGACATCGCGTGCAGCGGCCACCCGGGTCTCGACCCGGAATTGCGACATCTACGCGTCCGCGATCGCCTGGCGGGCCGACAGCGCGTCATCCACCGAAGGGCGCGCGGCCAGCTGGGCTTCCAGTCGGACGACCATTGCCCGGTGCCGGGTTTTCAGGGCATCGGTGTCCGCCGCCGCGCGGCGCTAGGTCTCCCGCAGTCGTGCTTCCATGTCCGCCAGCCGGTCCTGCAGGGCTTCGACCTCCCGATGGGCCGCCGCCTGGTCCATCGCCTGCCGGGCCCTGGCCATAGGGGTTGCCTCCTCGCTGCGCCGGGCACCCTGACCGGCGACCGGATCACCACCCTCACCGGACAGAATGCCTTCGATCCGCGCACGCAAACGGGCATCTTCGGCCGACTGCTTCGTGATCGCTTCATAGGTTTCAACCGAAATCCCGGCCTGACCAATCGCGTCGTGCATGCGCGCCCGCATATCGTCAAACAGGGCTTCGGCACGTTCGGTGCGCTCGGCGATATTCGCCGCCGTCACCCGGGGCATATACTTGTCGCGCAGGGCCCCCACCTGCCGGGCGGCCTGCACAAAGGCGGTTAATGTCGGGACATCAAAGGCGCTGTCAGCGGCCTGACCGGGTGTCCGCACCGGAGCGAGAGGACTGTTCGCGCTCATCTGGGTGGTGTGGGTGGTGTGGGTCGCGCCGGCCGTTTGCGCCAGCGCGCCCGTCCCGTGCAGCAACATCACCACGCCCAGGGCGATCCCCGCCCCGGTAAACACCGCCCGCGCCAATGATTCCGGACCCGCCATCATCTCTCTCCCAAACTGCGCGCAACGCGCCGATTGCCTGACCGACGTCCACACAGCACGCCGTATTCCACCACGATGCCGGTGGCAGGCTTATGGGAGCGTTAAGAATTGGGAAAGTTTTAGGGGATTGGGCAAAACCCGCGCAATCCCCCAGGCACAGTCCGCCCGTGAGGCCGGCCAATGAGGCCGTCCGGTCAGGCCGCCCGTTCCAGATGCGCGAACAGTGCCGCGTCATACACATCCGGGTTTTCTATGTTGGAAATATGCGAGGCCGGCGTGACGATCACACATTCCGCACCCGGCACCGCCGCAGCCATCTCCTGCGCACATTCGGGCGGGGTCGAGGTGTCCTCGCTGCCGGTCATGAACAGGCATGGCATGGAAATGCCCGCCAGCCCCGCACGTTCATCATGGGCGCGCAGGGCCTCGGCGCAGCCGTTATAGCCGTCGACAGCAGTTTCACGGATCATCTCGCGCACGGCGTCGAGCACCGGCGCACTCGCCGGGTCGGCCCGGAACGGCGCGGTGAACCAGCGCTCGATGGTCGGCTCGACCAGCGCTTCCATGCCCTTCTCACGGGCGACGGCCATGCGGCCGACCCAGGCGTCGATATAGTCGGGCGGCGACCAGGCCCGCGCATCGCAGGACGCCAGGCTCAGCAGCCGCTCGGCATGGTGGATCGCCATATAGAGGCCGGTCATGCCGCCCAGCGACAGTCCCACGAAATGTGCCTTGCCGATCCCCACATGGTCCATCAGCGCGACCGCATCCTCGGCAAGCATCGCGAAGCTGTAAGGCCCCGACGACGATCCGGACTGGCCGTGGCCACGGGTATCGTAACGCAGGATGCGATACCGGTCCTTGAGCTGCGCGACCTCCCCATCCCACATGGCGACGTCCGTGGTCAGGGAGTTCGAGAACATGATCCACGGCGCATCACTTTCGCCGTCCGCAGGCCCATCAATCTCATACCGAAAGTTGATGCCATTCAGTTCAATGTTCATCGCGCAAACCCAATCCGGAAAATATTGTAAACAACGGCGGCACCTTATCGGTCAGGCCGCGGCAGAACTAGGCGTTGGCGGCCATCTTCACCGAAATCTTCGCCCGCCACTCCTCGGCCACCATGAAACCGTCCGTGGCGCGGCAATGCTCTTCGGTCAGCGCACGCACCGCATCGGCGGGCTGGGTCAGATCCATCGCATGGGCATGGGGCTGGGGCACGTACCACGGCGTATGGGTGTAGCACTCGATCCGGTTGCCATCGACATCGTGGAAATAGAACGACCAGGCATTGCCATGAGTGATCTCCCGGCCGATCTCCTGCCCCGCGCCGGTGACCCGTGCATGCAGCGCCTGCAAGTCTTCCAGCGTATCCACCAGGAACGAAATCTGCTGGGCGATGAACTTGCCCTCCGCCTCTGCGTCCGGCGCATCCCCGGGCTGCACCAGCACGAACTGGTGGTGCTCATGAGGGTCATTCGACATGAACACGATCCGCGAGGGCGGATCACCATAAGTGCCCTCATCGGTGATCGTCAGCCCCATGGGCCCGGTGTAGAAATCGAGCATCGGCGCGATATCCCGGGTGAAGAGCCCCATATGTGCAAGTCTGGGCGTGGGTGCAGCGGTCATCCTAAAGTCTCCAATTTCAAGGGCCAAAATGTGCACACCGGGCTACCGCCCTAGATTGCACAACCTGAAATATTATCTTGGCAAAGCTGAATTCAGCCCTGTCATCATAGTCTGTTGCATTAAACGGGGGAATAAATGAGCGACACCGATCTCGATACCGAACGCAAACATTTGGAAACACTCCTGAAGGACAGGATCAATTTCTATATGGTGTTTTCGCCGGTCTACCTTATTGGCGCATTCGAAGTGACCGAACCATTCAAAGACATGGCCTTGTGGACCGGCTTTGCAATATCTGCACTCATGAGCCTCGCGATCATACGAACCACTTGCCTCGTTGTGCGCGCACTGAACCGGCTACCAGAGAAACATGAATACAACACCCTCGCTAGCGGGTTCGAATTCTTGCCGAATGCCAACTACACATTGTTGCCAATCCCTGTTTTGGGCACTCTACTTTTTCTTTGTCTCGCGCTTGGGAAAACGCCGTTCTAGTCGAGTTCAGACGGGCCTATGAAACCTAAGCCTTCGGCAGCACCTTGCGCAGGTGAAGTTCCCGCAGGCGCTCGTCGGGCACTTCGGCCGGCGCGTTCATCATCAGGTCTTCGGCGCGCTGGTTCATCGGGAAGGCGATCACCTCGCGGATGTTGGGCTCGTCGGCGAGCAGCATGACAATGCGGTCGATGCCCGGTGCGGAGCCACCATGGGGCGGAGCGCCGAAGCGGAAGGCGTTGAACATGCCCGCGAATTCGGTCTCGACCACGTCGCGGTCATAACCGGCAATCTCGAAGGCTTTCAGCATGATATCCGGGCGGTGGTTCCGGATGGCGCCCGATGAAAGCTCGATGCCGTTGCAGACGATGTCGTACTGGTAAGCCAAGATATCGAGGGGATCCATGGTCTCCAGCGCTTCCATCTCGCCCTGGGGCATAGAGAACGGGTTGTGGGAGAACTCGATTTTGCCCGAGTCCTTGTCGGCTTCGAACATGGGGTAATCGACGATCCAGCAGAAGTCGTACCGGCCCTGCGCGATCAGATCGAGGTCTTCGCCGATCCGGGTGCGCGCCTTGCCGGCCAGATCGGCCGCGGTCAGGGCATCGCCCGCCGAGAAGAACACCGCATCCCCGTCCTGGGCGCCGGTGGCAGCCTTCAGGGCGTCGAGGCGTTCCCCGGTGATGAATTTGGCGATGGGGCCCTTACCCTCACCGTTTTCAAAGATGATGTAACCCAGCCCCGGCGCGCCTTCGTCACGGGCCCAGTCATTCAGCTTGTCGAACCAGCTACGCGGCTGTGCGCCGCCGCCCGGTGCGGGAATCGCGCGGACCGTGCCGCCCTTTTCCACCAAACCTGAGAAAATCTTGAAGTCCGAACCTGCAAACACCTCGGGCACATCGGCAATGATGATCGGGTTGCGCAGATCGGGCTTGTCGTTGCCGTATTTCAGCATCGAATCCGCATAGGCAATGCGCGGGAACGGTGTTGATGTCACCGGCCACGGGGTCTCGCGGTTAAAGCCCGCGAATTCCTCGAACACACCGGCAATCACCGGTTCGATGGCGTTGAACACATCTTCCTGAGTGACGAAGGCCATCTCGAAATCGAGCTGATAGAACTCGCCGGGCGAGCGGTCCGCCCGGGCGTCTTCATCGCGGAAACACGGCGCGATCTGGAAATACTTGTCGAAGCCCGCCACCATCAGCAGCTGCTTGAACTGCTGCGGGGCCTGAGGCAGCGCGTAGAATTTGCCCGGATGCAAACGTGAGGGCACCAGATAGTCACGAGCGCCTTCCGGCGAGGACGCGGTCAGGATCGGTGTCTGGAACTCCTTGAAGCCACCTTCGATCATCCGGCGGCGGATCGAGGAGATCACATCCGAGCGCAGCATGATGTTGCGGGCCACCTTTTCCCGGCGCAGGTCCAGATAGCGATAGCGCAGGCGGATATCTTCGCCGGAATCTTCATCCGAATTGACCTGCAGCGGCAGCACATCGGCAGGAGATTCAACCTTCACCTCGGTGATCTGCACCTCGACCCGACCGGTCGGGATCGCCTCGTTGACGGTTTCGTCCGAGCGCGTCACCACAGGGCCGGACACCGTCAGCACCGATTCCACGCCGCGCGCCCTCCACCGTCTCGAAGATCGGGCTGGAGGTATCGATCACGCACTGGGTAATCCCGAAGGGGTCGCGCAGATCGACAAACAGCAGATTGCCGTGATCGCGCTTGCGATGAACCCAGCCCGAGAGACGTACGGTCTCGCCGGCGTTGGTGTCGCGCAGCTCGCCGCAATTGTGTGATCGGTACGGATGCATGATGGCTCTCGGAATCTGTTGGTTTTTCAAGGTGTACAGGCGCTCGCCAATGGCCATGGAACGCGTGTGTGTGTCAAGGGTTGCTGTCTGCCACCCGGCCGTCGTCGGGTCCGGAAAACACGGACTAAGCCCCATCATCATGGCCGGACGTGTTCCGCCCATCCACGCCCACGGGACACGCCTTTAGATCAGGGTATCGTAAAGGTCATTCCAATCAGGATTCCGTTCAAGGATCAGGTTCACGCGCCAAGCGCGCGGCTAGTGTTTTATGGTCTTTTCTCGCTGGATAGCCGTGGCAATGTCGTCATGCGCCTCGACATAAACCAATCGCTTCAGACCGTATTTTTTTGTGAAGCCTTCAACAACACCCTCGCGATGTTCCCATGCCCGACGTGCCATATCGGACGTCACGCCAACATACAGAGTGCCGTTGGGCTTGTTCGTCATGATGTACACCCAGCCGCCAGCCATGAGGGCTCCGCGCGTCTCTTCGTGTCACCCGGCATGATCGACCACGTGGATGCCCGCAACAAGTGCGGGCATGACGGGCAAAACAAGATTCGTCATGGCCGGACGTGTTCCGGCCATCCACGTCCATGGGACACGCCTTCCCGCCCCGAATGATTTCCTGTAGAAACGCAGCCATGAAAGTCATCACCAATACCGCCGACCTCGCCGCGTTCTGCGAGGCGCTGTCCAGCGTCGAATACATCACCGTCGATACCGAGTTCATGCGCGAGAGCACGTTCTGGCCGATCCTCTGCCTTGTGCAGGTGGCCGGACCGGATGACGAGGCGATCATCGATCCGCTGGCGGATGGCATCGACCTGCAGCCGCTATATGACCTGATCGCGAATGAAAACGTGCTCAAGGTGATGCACGCGGCTTCTCAGGACATCGAGATTTTCCACCACGAAGGCGGCGTCACCCCGCAGCCGCTTTTCGACACCCAGATCGCGGCCATGGTCGCCGGCTTCGGGGATCAGGTGGGTTACGAGGGGCTAATTTCCAAGCTCGCCAAGGTCAGCCTCGACAAGGCCAGCCGTTTCACCGACTGGTCCCAGCGGCCCCTGACCGACTCCCAGCTCGACTACGCCATCGCCGATGTCACCCATCTGCGCGTGGCTTACGAAAAGCTCCGCGCGCGGATCGAGGAAAACGGCCGCATCGCCTGGGTCGAACAGGAAATGATCAAGCTGGCCGCGCCGGAAAAATACGAGGTGCGCCCCGAGGAAGCCTGGCGTCGGCTCAAGCCGAAACGGGCACAGGCGCGTTATCTGGCCGTGCTGCAGGCCGTCGCCGCATGGCGCGATCGTGAGGCGATGACACGCGATCAGCCACGCAACCGCATCCTGCGGGACGATGTGCTGTCCCAGATCGCGGCCCGCCCGCCCGACAGCCCCAAGGCCCTGTCGCGGGTTCGCGGCATTCCCAAGGGCTTCGTGGACGGCAAGATGGGTCGCGGCCTGATGGACGCTGTGGAGGCCGGACGCAATCTGCCGGAGAACGAAGCCCCCGAATTGCCGCCTGTTGTCGATCTGCCGTCCGGCGCTGGTCCGCTGATGGATCTGCTCAAGGTGTTGCTGAAATTCAAATGCGACACCCACAACGTGGCCCAGAAACTGGTCGCCACCGTGGCCGAACTGGAAGCAATTGCCGCCGATGACAATGCCGATGTCCCGGCCCTGCAGGGCTGGCGTCGTGACATCTTCGGTGACGACGCATTGCGCCTGAAACACGGCGAAATCGCCCTCGGCGCAGGCCGCGGCAAGGTCCAGATGGTGGAGATCGGCGACTAGCCACGCCATTCCCGAAGGCCGTCATGCCCGGGCGCGATCCGGGCATCTCAGCACCAACCAGAACGAGAGACCCTCCCCCCAAAAGTCGTCATGCCCGGGCTTGACCCGGGCATCTCAGCACCGACCGAGACAGGATACCCGGATCAGGCCCGGGTATGACGCGTTTGATGAAGGCGCGCGTCGCCGAACCCCCGCGCTACAGCCCCTTGCCCGTGATCTGCGGCTCCCGGGCGAACTGACGGGCCAGGGTCTTGAAGCGGGTGCGCACCACATCACCGACCAGGGCCGCATTGCCATCCTTCAGCTTCAGGGTGAGGGTCTCGTCCGAAAGCTTGAGCGCGACCCCATCGAGCAGCCGTACATTGCCTGCTGTCAGGGTTTCGGCCAGACGCAGGGCGGCCCCCAGACGCCGGGACCACTGGATATCGCTTTCGCTGAGCAGCGCCTCGGCTGTCCGCAGCGCCTGATCGTTCATTCGACCGCCATAGCGCCGGTAAACGGCCAGTGCGATCCGGGTCCGGTCCACATGCGTGACCCCCAGCAAGGGCAGGCGGAGAATACGGAAATACACCTGCTCGGCGCGGTAATCGGGATGTTCGTGCCAGCCGATATCACCCAGCAGACAGGCCGCCCGGCGCAACCGGTTTTCCGTCGCGCTTTCATCGGGAAACAGCGGCGCGACCCAATCGAACATGGCATCACCAACCCCGGCAAACCGGCTCTCGCGGGACGCCACATCTTCGCTCGCCACGATCAGCGGGTCCTCGCTCTTTGCCCGGTCATCGAGCATGTCGAACACCCGGCCTTCGCGAATGCCCTGTGCGGAGAACACGATCTGCTCTGCACCGGATTCCAGGATCAGCCGACGCAGCACCGCCGCCGCGATCGGCAGCGTGGTGGCACGTGCCTTGGGCACCGCATCAATCCGGGCCAGCGTCGATGCGCCAAGCCCGGCCACGACATCACAGAACTCCGCCGCTTCGACCCCGCCGATGGTGTAATTGTGAATCACCCGCAACGGATAGCCGGTCTGGACCATGTGCAGTCGTGCCAGGGCGCGCCAGGCCCCGCCGACGATATAGATCGCCCCGCCCTTCACGGCGGCCTGCATCCAGGTGACATCTTCGAGAACCTCATCGACCCGTTCGGCAACCTTCGCCCGGTCATTCCCGACCGTTGCCAGCAGACGCAGGGGACCAAGCGGCAGCGTGACATAGTCCCCCATATTGCCTTTCGACAGGGCCGCGAGTTCGAGACTGCCGCCCCCGAGATCGGCCACCATGCCGCGCGCTTCGGGCAAGCCACAAACCACACCGGCTGCGGCCAGCCGTGCTTCCTCATCCCCGTCCAGTTGCTGCACCGGCAGACCAAAAATATCCTCGATTTGCGCCAGAAATGCCGGACCATCCTCGGCTTCGCGGGTCGCTGCGGTTGCCAGCAGCGAGGTGTCATCAATGTCCATGGAGCGGGCAATCGCCGCGAAACGCGGCAGATTGGCCAGCGCCCGGGCAACACCTTCGGGATGCAGTCGCCCGGTTCGGGCCATGTCCCGGCCGATCCCGCAGATGACCCGTTCGTTGAATACGGCCGTGGGGGCGCGCGAACGGTCGCGAAAGATCACCAGACGGATCGAGTTCGAGCCGATATCGACAACCGCCGCAGGGCGGGCGTCCTTGGTGACGGCATTAGGCGCCATGACGATCACCTGAGATCGTGGTCAGTCGGGATGAGCCAGAAGCCGCGGCGCGCTGCCCGGTTTCTTCAAAGCGCTGCCCCGCCCGGAAAGGCTGGGGTTTGTCATGAAATATTCGTGCGCGCTGAATGGGTCGTGCTCGCCGCTGGTGTCGATCCGGGAGTAAGTGCCGTCGGCCCTCATATTCCAGCTTTGGGCGCGATCCAGCAGATTCGCAACCATGATCTGGTCGAGAATTTGCTGATGCACGGTTCCGTTCTCGATCGGGACGAGAAGCTCGACCCGACGGTCCAGATTGCGCGGCATCCAGTCGGCCGAGGAGATGTAGAGTTTGGCGTTCGCGTTGGGCAGCTCTTCCCCGCCGCCAAAGGCCGCAATGCGCCCATGTTCGAGGAACCGGCCGATGATGCTTTGCACCTCGATATTCTCGCTCAGCCCCGGCACACCGGGCCGCAGGCAGCAAATGCCACGAATGACGAGTTTGATCTCCACACCGGCCTGGGACGCCCGATAAAGCGCATCGATGATGTCCCCGTCCACCAGGCTGTTGAGCTTGGCCCAGATTTCGGCCGTGCGGCCGGCCCGCGCATGTTCGATCTCGTCCTCGATGCCGAGCATCAGGGTTTCACGCAGGGTCAGCGGCGCCACGGATATCTTCTCCAGCGCTTCGGGGCGCGCGTAGCCGGTCATGTAGTTGAAAATACGCGAGGCATCGCGACACAGCACCGGGTCCTGAGTGAAATAACTCAGATCGGTGTAAATCCGGGCCGTGATCGGATGGTAGTTGCCGGTGCCGAAATGCACATAGCTGCGCAGCTCCGAAGTTTCCCGGCGGTGCACCAGACTGATCTTGGCGTGGGTCTTGAGATCGATGAAGCCATAGACGATCTGCACCCCCGCGCGCTCGAGTTCACGGGCCCAGCGAATATTAGCTTCCTCGTCAAACCGCGCTTTCAGCTCAACCAGTGCGGTGACATTCTTGCCCGCTTCGGCGGCCTCGATCAGGGCGCCGACAATCGGGGAGTCTTCCGAGGTGCGATAAAGGGTCTGCTTGATCGCCACGACCTGCGGATCACGGGCTGCCTGTCGCAGAAACTGCACCACCACATCGAAGGATTCGAACGGGTGGTGGACGACGATATCCTTGGCCCGAATCGCGGCAAAACAATCCCCGGCAAAATCCCGAATGCGTTCCGGGAAACGAATGTTGAACGGCTGAAACAGCAGGTCCGATCGCTCATCGATGATCAGTTCCTTGGTCCGGTCGAGCCCGGGCAATCCATCGAGGATAAAGACATCTTCGGCATCGACATCGCTCTGGCGAACGACAAATTCGCGCAGGCTCTCGGGCATATAGTTATCAAAGGTCAGCCGGATCACGGAGCCCACGTCGGCGGCGCTTGAGGGCGCTTTCGAACAGGCGCACCAGATCTTCGGCTTCTTCGAGAACCTCGATATCGCTGTCCCGGATCACCCGAAGGTGCCGTAGCCGCGCAACTCGAAGCCCGGGGAACACCTTTCCCATGAACATCGACACACAGCGTTCCAGCAGCATGAAACGTGGCTGGCTGCCCGGCAAACGGATGAAACGTTCGATCTGCCCCGGCAAGGGCAGCAGACCAACCATTTCCCGGTTGTCGGCGGATCGGAACAAATCCATCGCCAGCGCCAGACCAAGATTGGGAATGAAAGGGAACGGGTGCGCCGGATCGACAGCCAGAGGTGTGAGCACCGGGAAGATCGTGGTCATGAACCGGCTTTCCAGCCAGGCGCTTTCCTCCGCGCTCAGTTCGTCCGGCTCGACAACCGCGACATCGTGCTCACGAAGCTGTCCGACCAGAGAACGCCAGATGCGCTGCTGCTCATCCATCAGAACACCGGCGCGCGCATTGATCGCCGCCAGTTGTTCGCTGGGTGACAATCCATCCTGACTGGGCGTGGTCACACCGGCATCGACCTGCCCCTTCAGGCCGGCCACGCGCACCATGTAGAATTCATCGAGGTTGGACGCAGAAATCGACAGGAACCGCAGCCGTTCGAGCAGCGGATGATGGCGTTCTCCGCCTCTTCGAGCACGCGCTCGTTGAAGGCCAGCCAGGACAGCTCGCGATTGATGAACCGGTCCGGCGAATCCATGGAAATCGCGACAGGGCGTCTGCGACGTCTGCCATGACGGTGTCTTTGGATTCGATATCGGATTCAGCAACCACGGGGATCATTTCTTGTCTGGATGGAGGCCTGCTCCGTCGCAGGCACGCGCGCAGGCTAGCGCGATCGGGCCCTATCCGCAATTTATGCCACCGGTATGCCCCGGCAAAAACGGAAGCGCTCAGGCTTCGATCTGTTCGAGAACCTCGCGCACCAGCGGCACGGTGACCGGGCGCAGCGCTCCAGCGCGACCGCGTCGATTGCCGCCACGATCCGTGACACCGCTGCGAAGGAACGCTCCATGCGCGGCACCAGATAGGCCACCACCTCTTCGCTCACACGCAGCTGGCGGTCCCGGAACTGTTTGACCAGCAAGGCGGCCACAGACTGTCATCGGGCGGCGCAATACCCACGCCCTGCAGGGCCTTCATGCGCGAAGACAGATCGGCAAGCGACACGGGCCAGTGGGCGGGTGCGGCTTGGGACGCCAGCAGCAGCGCGCCATCGGTCTCCAGCACATAATTGTAGAGATGCAGCAGTGCTTCCTCGTCCTCCGGCGTGCCGGCCAGGGTGTCGGCGTCATCGAGAAACAGGCAGGCATTGCGCGCCCGCAAATCGGCAGCGTCTTCGGCGCGAACGTCTTCGGCGGTGATATGCGCAGCGCTGCTCTTGGCGCACCAGACATGCCCCAGATGGGTTTTGCCCGAGGCCAGCGGGCCCCAGATCACCAGCGCGCGCGCCGGCCAGTCCGGCCAGCGGTCGATCCACTCCACCGCCTGGGCGTTGCAGTCCGAGACCAGAAAATCGGCCCGATCCACCGCCACGCGATGCCCGAGATCGAGGATAAGTTGTTGATTCATCTCACTTTTGACAGACGCACGATATGAGTCGGCACCGCTGGCGCCACCCCCGCCCCTAAGGTCCCATCTGTCCCAAAGCCGGACACCTGAAGCTCCAGATCGAACCGGTCGAGCGCCCGGCTCAGGCGGTCTTCATCGCCGAAATAATCAACCTCGATCTCCGCCGAATTTGCAGTCAGGGCCAGCAGGCGCACCCTCGAAATGGAGGGTACATTCTCCAGCCTCCAGCGCACTTCGATCCAGCCTTGCAGATCCGCGAGCGGCACGGCCGCATGCAGGCGTCCGGCCTCCCCAAAGCTGACCGCGTTTCTGACCTTCCAGTCATCATCGACCGCGCCCACAACCGCGATCACAGCGCGATCCATCAATCCGTCCAGCACTTCCTCCGGCGCGGCCTGCAGGGTCAGGATCAACGGCGTCTCGTCATGCCGCCCCACCCGCGACGCCAGGATCTGTACCTGCGGCACGTCGGCAGGGTTTTATCAATTGACGCAATCGCGACCATTGCCGAGCCGGCGCCGTAGCGAGCGCTGATTTCCGAAAGCGCGCCGACATCTGAATCACCGATTGCTCCGCGTTCAAACCCGCAAAGTCGGACAAGTCGCCGATCGGCGAGATCACCGGCACCAGTCCCACAACGATTTGTAGCGCCCCCAGGCCTCGCGCCAGGGGTTCGGGTTTTCCCACAGGGCGTAGCTGCCATTCCGTTCGATGACGGGGATCACCAGAACGGGGCGGCTGCGGACTTCGACGAACGGAATACCGGCCCCACGCAGATAGGCACGAACGGCCTCGGGCTTGAAGCTCACCGTCAGCTTGGCGAGATATCGAATATCGGATGTCTTTTCATCATCGATCTGCAACGCGCGGATCAGAAACCGGATCGTTTCCGGGTCGAGATCTCCGATACTGTCCCGGAACGCGCTTCGGGTCAGCCGCGCCAACAGCCGTTTCACGGCTTCGCGTTGCCCTTTCTCGATGGCAGCTGTCCGCGCGACCGAGGCGGACGCTGCCGTCTCGTCAATCGGGATATCCCGCACGACGAAATATCGTCCAGCGCGGTCTGCTGGGCTTGTGCCGGACCGAATCCAGTGCTGCCCGCGAGCCACACAAAGACGAAGAACGGGAAAAGAAAAACGCTGAATTTTGACACAGTACGACGCATTGCAAATGACCTCGAAACACCTATTGTGGCCAGCATAACGAAACGCGATTCGGCGCGTTCAGGTCCACGTATTGGCGACTTCGGCGAAGATTTAGCACGAAAACGTCAAAAGTATGCACGGGAGACGAATTCTGGGGCTTTCCTACAAAGACGCCGGTGTCGACATTGAAGCTGGCAACAAATTGATCGATGCGATCAAGCCCATGGCTGCGGCTACCGGCCGACCGGGGACCATGGATGCGCTTGGAGGATTCGGCGCCTCATTCGACCCGCGCGCAGCGGGTTACAACGACCCGATTCTCGTGGCCGCGACGGATGGTGTTGGCACCAAACTAAAACTCGCCTTCGACACGGAAGAATATGATACGATCGGAATCGATCTGGTGGCCATGTGCGTCAACGACCTCGTGGTTCTGGGGCAGAACCCCTGTTTTTCTTGGACTACTTTGCCACCGGCGGTCTCGAGCCCACCGTCGCGGCGGAAGTCATCAAGGGTATATCCCACGGTTGCGAAATTGCCGGCTGCGCCCTGATCGGTGGCGAAACGGCAGAAATGCCCGGCCTCTATGCCAAGGGGGAATTCGATCTCGCCGGCTTCTCGGTCGGCGCCATGGAACGCGGAACCGGCCTGCCTGATCCCGAACAGTCGGTCAAAGCGGGTGATGCCATCATCGGGCTGGCCTCGAATGGCGTCCATTCAAACGGCTATTCCCTGGTTCGAAAGATCATCGAACGCAGCGGCCTGTCTCTGGATGATATGGCGCCGTTTGCCCCATCCGACAGTCTGGGAACCGCACTTCTGGCACCAACGCGGATTTATGTTTCCGCCTGTCTGGACGCTGTGAAATCGGGCGATGTTCGCGCTTTCGCACACATCACCGGAGGCGGATTGCTAGAAAACATCCCGCGTGTCCTTCCCGATGGACTGGGAGTCGCACTGGACGGCAGCAAATGGACCGCACATCCCGTATTCGCATGGCTGCAGGATGAGGGCGGAGTCAATGACATGGAAATGTCGCGCACCTTCAATTGCGGGATCGGCATGATTGCGATTGTCCCGGCCGATCGGGTCGATGCCGCTCTGGCAACCTTCACCGCCTCGGGTGAGACAGCGACCCATATCGGTCAGGTGATCGCTTCGCCGGGTTCGTCGGTCCAGATCGACAACCTGCAGGCTGCGTTCGGGCGCGGCTGATGGCGCGCCTCAAACTCGGTGTCCTGATTTCGGGCCGCGGCTCCAACCTTCAGGCTCTGATTGCGGCCTGCGCCGAGACCACCTACCCCGCTGAAATCGTGCTGGTACTCGCCAACAAACCCGATGCCATGGGCCTCGAACACGCGCGTGAAGCCGGCATTGCCACCGCCGTGGTGGAGCATGGTGACTTTCCCGATCGCGAAAGCTTCGACAAGGCCGTCCATGCCCAGCTCAAGGATGCAGACGTGGAATGGGTCTGTCTGGCCGGTTATATGCGCCTGCTGTCCAGCTGGTTCGTGGAAACCTGGAATGACCGGATCATCAACATCCACCCATCCCTGCTTCCGGCCTTCAAGGGAATCGACGCCCATGCCCAGGCCATTGCAGCCGGCGTGAAGCTCAGTGGCTGCACCGTCCACATCGTACGCACCGAAATGGATGCCGGCCCGATTCTGGTTCAGGCCGCCGTCCCCCTTCTGCCCGATGACACCGAAGACAGTCTCGCTGCGCGCATCCTGACGGTAGAGCACCAGTGCTACCCGCTGGCGGTCCGATTGATCGCGGAAGGTCGCGTGCAGATCGATGGCGACACCGCAATCGTGGTGATGCCGCCTGATATCGGAGATCAGATCATTAGCCCGCCTCAATCATGAGGCGACACACACACAAACCGGGCTTTGACGGCTCGCTCAGGTCGCGTATAAAACGCGGCATATCGCAAACGCAAAGGGACGCGAAATAAGATGTCCGAAGATCACAGCAATATCGAACAGCGCATGAAAACCTGGGAAGGTTTCCTTAAATTGATGACCTATTCAGGCATTGCCATCACGATCACGATGCTGCTCATGTGGTGGACGATCGTCTAGCACGATCGCACCACCCCGATGAAACCGTCCGGTCAGCCGACGATTTCAACTTCCTCGAAGAAAAACGCGATTTCCTCAGCCGCTGTTTCCGGTGCGTCGGATCCGTGCACCGAATTGGCCTCAATGGATTCCGCAAATTCCTTGCGGATCGTACCCTCATCGGCGTCCGCCGGGTTGGTCGCGCCCATGATTTCGCGGTTGCGCGCGACGGCGTTTTCACCTTCGAGCACCTGAACCACAACCGGTCCGGACGTCATGAAAGCGACCAGATCATTAAAGAACGGGCGCTCACGATGGACACCGTAGAAGCTCTCTGCTTGATCCTTGGACAGCCGAATACGGCGCTGGGCGACAACCCGCAGGCCGGCTTCCTCGAACTTGGCGATGATCTTGCCAGTGATGTTCCGCTTCGTTGCGTCAGGTTTGATAATCGAGAATGTGCGCTCGGTCGCCATGGGGTCTACTCCGGTGGGATGTGAATTGTGCGCGCCTTATATCCAGCCCGGCAGAACACCACAACCCGCAGCAAACATCATCGGACACCAAAAACCGTCCCGAAAGGGTTAACCCCTAGCCCTCGGCCTTCTGTTCCCAGCCACCACGTTCGGTCTGCTGCCAGTATGTCAGAGCGTGACCGCCATCCTTGTAAGCCTTCCACCGGGAGCGCGCCGCAGTGACCGCGGTGTCATCGCGGCCGTCAAAAAGCTCGCACACAAGATCAAAATCCCCAACATGCGCGCTGGTCGCCCCATCGGCGAGGAACAGTACCCTGGCGTCATTCGGATTTTCATCCGCATCGGTCAACCAAACCGGCTGGCGTGTGGGAAACCCGTCGGCCTTACTACCATGGGGGAGAAAAACGCGATCATTGTAGTTCCAGAGATGCGCGTTCAGTTTCTCCACGCGGTCCGATGATCCCGCCACCACCAGGGCCCGTCGCCCGTCGCGCACCACCGTGCGCTCGAGCATGACCGGCAGCACCTCTTCGAGGGTCTTCCGGGTCAGGTGGTAGAATCTGATCTCGGTCACGGGCCTGACGATCTATTTTTCGTAATTGTCACGCACGAACTGGTCCATGGCGCGCACCGCAAATCCGGCAGCCCCCTTCTCCATGAGGGGGAGTTCCTTGTCGGACCAGGCCACGCCGGCAATGTCCATATGTGCCCAGGGCACATCATTGGTGAAACGCTGGAGGAACTGCGCAGCGGTGATACTGCCACCAAACCGTGGGCCGACATTCTTCATATCCGCGCGCGGCGTGTTGATCTGCTTGTCATAGGCCTCATCCAGCGGCATCCGCCAGATTTTCTCCCCAACGACATTGCCGGCATCGACGATCTTCTCAGCCAGTGCATCATCATTGGCGTAGAGCCCTGCATATTCCCGGCCCAGCGCAACCATGATGGCCCCGGTCAGCGTCGCGAAATCAATCATCACATCGGGTTTGAAGCGCTTCTGGGTGTACCAGAGGGCATCAGCCAGCACGAGGCGGCCTTCGGCATCGGTGTTGATCACTTCAATCGTCTGCCCGGACATGGAAGTCACGATATCCCCCGGGCGCTGCGCATTGCCGTCGGGCATGTTCTCCACCAGGCCGACGACACCAATCACATTGGCCTTGGCCTTGCGACCAGCAATGGCGTGCATGGCACCGATCACGGTCCCCGCGCCGCCCATATCCCAGATCATGTCTTCCATGCCGCCAGCCGGCTTGATGGAAATTCCGCCGGTGTCGAAGGTCACCCCCTTACCGATCAGCGAAACGGTCTTGGCATCCTTGGCCCCGCCATTCCAGCGCATGATCACCATCTGGGACTCCCGCACGCTGCCCTGGCCAACCGCCAGCAACGAACCCATGCCCAGTTTTTTCATCTGTGCTTCGCCGAGCACTTCGACTTTCACACCCAGTTTCGTCAGCTTGCGACACTGGGCCGCCATCCATTTCGGCGATTTGATGTTGCTGGGCTCCGAAACCAGATCACGGGCAAAATCAACGCCGTCGGCAATAGCGGCAAATTCGCTGTAGGAACGGCGTGCCGCCGCAGCCCCCTTGACCATGAACATCAGGCGATCCGGGCCTGTCGGCCTCGGCTTAGAGCCCGCCTTGGTCCGGAACTTGTCATAACTGTAGTCACGCAGACGGGCGCCGGCAGCCAAAGCAGACGCCAGTTCGGCGCCTTTCGTCTTGGCATTCCGGGCTGTCTCGACGACCACACTGGCTGAATTGGCCGGCAATCCGCGCAACGCCTTGAAGATATGGGCGCCGACCTCCTGCGCCTGGAGCACATCCAGCTTTTTCGCCGCTCCGGTCCCCAGCAACAGAATATTGATCTTCTCGCGCCCCTGCGGCGCGAAGATCGCCAAACTTTCGCCCTTCTTCCCCGTGAAACTGCGTGCCTCCATCGCGCGGGCCAACGCCCCCTTGGTTGCCTTGTCGATGGATTTTGCGGAAGTGCTGAGTTCACCATCTCCCCCGACGAGCAGAACCAGATATCCACTGATGGGCAATTTAGTTTCGGCAAAGCTGATTTTCATGATGTTCACTTCCGTCGATAGCAGGGAAAACTGGCATGCGGGACATGTTCAAAGGATTCGAGATTTAGAGTACACGCCCATCCCGTGCAAGCACACCGGTCTGGTGCGCAGCGCCCTTTGTCGGGTCGGAACGATCTGGTACAAATCTTTGGCACAAACGAACATGTTTGTTTTTCGAATCAGCGACTTGGGAGACGGTTCAGCCTTGTTCCCCGGTCCGGAGCGGTCATGACATCGATCGGTAGCTATATTTTTCGACAGCTCGCACTTGCGACGCTGTTCGTGGTTGCCGTTTTAACGCTGCTCGTATCGCTGTTCGGTTCATTGCGGCTGATAGATTTCATCGTCAATCGCGGCCTCCCCGTCTCCGTCCTGTTCGAGATGAGTGCGCTCAATCTTCCGAAATTCGTTGCCATCCTGCTGCCCATCGCCGTCTTCGCCGCCGTGTTGGTGGTTTACAACAAGCTTCGGAACGACAGTGAACTCGTGGTGATGCGTGCCGCAGGGATGAGCCAGACGGCTCTGGCGCGCCCTGGCCTCACCCTGGGCATCATTGCTGTCCTGTTCGGCTACGCGCTCCAGCTCTATCTGGTACCCGCAACGACCCACACCTTCCGTCTCAAGCAGATCGATTACCGAAATTCCTATGGCAGTATCCTGCTGCAGGAACAGCACTTCAACACACCGATCAGCGGACTCACCATCTACATTCGCGAACGCAGCGGCGAAGGAGAGCTGCGCGGCATATTTGCGCATGATTCCCGAACGCCGGATCGCCCCGTAACCTATATCGCCGAACGGGGAACAGCAGTGCAGTCGCCGGAGGGCACACGCGTCGTCCTCTTCAACGGAAGCCAACAGGATGTCGACCGCGAATCAGGCCGCCTGACCGTGTTCAATTTCGATCAGTATTCGCTGGATCTGAATATTTTCAATGAATCTGCGCAGCCGCGGTGGCGCGAACCTGAAGAACGCTATCTCGGTTCGTTGCTGAGACCTGGCGACAGTGCTCATGACGTCTACTACAACACGCAGCTGATCGCCGAAGGACACCATCGTCTGACCAGCCCCCTTTACATCCTGGTCTTTGCCATTGTGGCGATGGCGGCCATGCTTGCGGGGAACTTCAGCCGACGCGGCAATACCACGCGCCTGCTTGTGGCCATCGCCGTCATCTTCGCGCTTCAGGTCGCTTCGATCGGCCTGTTCAATGTATCGCGCCGGTCACTGGCGCTGATCCCATTCCTTTATGCCCTGCCGATCGGTGCCATTCTGATTGGCCTCACCGTCATCATTCGTTCGCGCGTCCGCAGACCTTCCAACCTCGTCCTGTCAGAAAACTAGGAGGGGTCGGAAAATGCTCTCATCACCGACAATATCCGGGTATATCCTGCGGCAGTACCTGATCTGGTTCGGCATCATGTTCGCGACCATCCTGACGGTGATCGGCCTGATCGATGCGGTCGAACTGCTGCGACGCGGCAGTGGCAAACCCGATGCAACAGCCTCCATCATCACGGGCATGGCGCTCCTGCGCGCACCATTTCTGGCGCAGGAAGCCGTGCCGTTTGCGGTCATGTTCGGGGGCATCCTGACATTCCTCAAGATGACACGAAATCATGAACTCGTGGTCGTCCGGGCGGCGGGCGTGTCTGTCTGGCAATTTCTGGCGCCGCCGCTCGCGGCGTCTGTCCTGATCGGCGTGATCAGTGTCACCGATCCTCAACCCGCTCTCCGCGGTGATGCTGTCGCAGTTCGAGGAGCAGGAAGGCCGATACATTCACCGGACAATCCTCACTTCTGGCCGTGTCTTCGGAGGGCATCTGGCTCCGTCAGACCAGTGTGGACGGCGAAGGCCAGACCGTGGTCCATGCCGCCCGCGTGTCCAACCGGACGAGTTGCAACTTCAGAGAAGTGATTGTCTTCGAATTCGGCAAGGATGATCAGTTCATCGGACGCGTGGACGCGCAGAGCGCCTATCTGCGAGACGGGCACTGGGAGCTTTCGGGCGCCTGGCTGACGCGCCCGGCACGCGCGGGCGTGTTTGTCGAGCGAGCACGAATTGCCGACCGACCTGACGCCGGACAAAATTCAGGAAAGTTTCGCGAGCCCGGAGACGGTCGCGTTCTGGAACTTGCCGCGGTTCATCCGCGTGCTCGAGGAAACCGGATTCTCGCCTGTCGCCCATCGCCTTCAGTTCCACGCGCTACTCGCCGAGCCTATACTCCTGGCGGCCATGATCATGATTGCGGCCACCTTTTCTCTGAGGCTCACCCGCCGTGGTGGGATACTCCTTCTGGTCGGGGCCGGCGTGCTGGTGAGTTTCTTTGTTTTCCTGCTGACCAATGTCGTGCAGGCGCTCGGACTGGGTGCCAGCGTGCCGGTGATTCTTGCGGCCTGGACTCCGGCGGGAGTATGCCT
>CALSML010000022.1 GCA_943787445.1 uncultured Alphaproteobacteria bacterium | reverse complement strand
ACGACAGGCCGACTGCACGTCACTGCCAGTCGACAGCTTCACCTCAATCTCACGCAGCAGCTTGAGTATGTCCTCATCCGAATAACGTTTCCGAGCCATCACATCACCCTTCAGTCTCTGAAAATAGTGGCCCAGTTTTAGGGGGGAAGGACACGTGAACTTCATTGATGTGCATCAAGTCGCACGGGGATTTCATTGAAGGCCCTGACAATGTATCAGTCCTGCGTCCTTCATCACGACCGGCCGTGTTCCATGAAAGCTGTCATTATTCCCGTCACCCCATTCCAGCAGAACTGTTCGGTTCTGTGGTGCGAGGACACCAACAAGGCTGCCGTGGTCGATCCGGGCGGTGAGAACGAACGCATCGAAGCCGCAATCGCCGAACAGGGTGTCGAGGTGGAGAAGATCATGCTCACCCACGGGCATATCGATCACGCGGGGCGGTGCGGCCGACCTTGCAGAGAAGCTGGGCGTTCCGATCGAAGGGCCCCATCTCGAAGACACCTTCCTGATCGAGAGGTTGCACGAGCAAGGCGCGCAATTTGGCGTGGAAGGCGGCAAGCCATTCACGCCGACCCGCTGGCTCGATCAGGGTGACGAGCGTCACCGTCGGCAACCTGACCTTCGAGGTGCGCTTCTGCCCCGGCCACACGCCGGGCCACATCATCTTCTTCGAGCCGGTCTCGCGGATCGCCTTCGTCGGCGATGTGCTGTTTCAGGGCTCGATCGGCCGCACGGACTTCCCACGGCGGCGACCAGGACACGCTGCTGAACGGTCGATTCACGTGAGCAGCTCTGGCCGCTGGGCGACGACGTGACGTTCGTGCCGGGCCATGGTCAGGCGCATCGACCCTCGGTCACGAGCGAGCAGACCAATCCCGTTCGTCCGCGAGGGCTGCTCGATGACTAGCGGTTCTGCGTGATCGGCTCGGTCCGCGGCGCGAAGAAGTCCGGCAGTTCGCTTTCCTTCAGACCCTCATAAAGGCAATGCTTCTTGGGATGGGCCTCATACTGTTCGTCCGGACTGGCATCCGTCGCGGGCGTTGTGGGAATACACCCTTCGCAATACGCCTTGAGCGTGCGCAGCGGCGGTTCTCCCTTGATTGATTCATAGAGTTCGACCGCTGCATCGATCTTCTCCTTTTCGGCTTCGGCCACGAGCACCACGGAGCCTTCGGACCCCATCGCACCGCCGCCCCCGACATGGGTGACATCATCGATATCAAAGAGAATCTTGAAGGCCTGCACCTCCGTAACCACGATGGCGTTGGTGACCGGCATCATCCCGACCCGCTGGCCGGAGTGATAATAGAAAGTGTCCTGTCCCATATGGCGGGCCGATTCCGTGACCGAGGGAATCAGCTTCTCCAGCCCCAGCGGAATGATCAGCTTGGCGCCACGGGCCATCATGATCCCCATGGCAAACCCGATCGTGCCGCAGCCCGGATGGGCACAGAACACACCCGCATTGAAGTCCGGATCGACCGCATTGCCACCCTTGATGAAGACGCATTTGTCGTCAAAGTTGCGCAGCATCTCGTCCATCATTCCCGTCGGGGGCATCAGTTTGCCCTTTACCAGCCGGATGATCGGCGGCTTCTCCTCGGGCTGGGTCTGACACAGGACATTGTTGATCACCTGACCCGACAGGTAGAACTCCTTGTTCGGGACGTTCCCCATGATCTCTTCGGCGACGAACACATTGGTCGAGCCATGAGCAATGATCATCTCGGTGTTTTCATAAGCGTTCTTCACCACCGGCAAGGCGGCAACAGCCTTACCGATAATCCGGCGACCTTCCCATGGTGTGAAGACGAACGACGCGCGCAATTTGGTCATGTTTCGATAGTCCTGCGAATTGGTCACAACCCGCTGCAAAGCGGGAATTTCTGAATGCTTTATATCACGCTTTGCCCCGCCACTCTTGCGCCCGAGGCTTCCTTCTCATTCGGTGAGCGCGTAACTTCGTCAAAAATTGGTTTTCCCTTTTGGCGGGCCACAGGTCCGAGGAGTGTCTCTCATGAATATCGGATTCTGCGGAACAGGTCGGATGGGCGCGGCGATGTGCCTGCATCTGATGGAAAACAAGCACAAGCTCACGGTCTGGAACCGCACGGCGCGCAAGGCAAAGCCGGTTGTGAAGGCCGGTGCGACACAGGTCCAGACCCCGGCCGGGCTGTTTGCCGAAAATGACATCGTGATCAACATCGTGATCGACGACAAAGCCGCCAAGACGGCCTATGAGAGCCGCGACGGGCTGCTGTCAGCAAACCTGAAAGGCAAGCTTGTGGTCGAGATGAGTACGCTGATGCCCGATACGACCAAAGCACTGGAAGCCAAGGTGCGGGCCAAGGGCGGCACCTTCCTCGAATGCCCCGTGGGTGGTTCTGTGCCCCCCGCCCGCTCCGGCAATCTGCTCGGCATGGCCGGAGGCTCACCGGCAGCCTACAAACGCGCACTCACGGTTCTTCAAACCCTGTGCCGACGTGTTGATCGGGTTGGTCCGGTTGGGGCGGGCACAGCCATGAAACTGGCAATCAGTCTGCCTTTGCTAACCTATTTCGAAGCCCTTGGTGAATCCCTTGCCATCACGGAGAAAGCCGGCGTGAAGCGGAGCCTGGCCGCCGATATTCTGGCGGATTCCAGCGGCGCGGCCAAAGTGGCGCCAGCGCGAATTCCATGGATCATCGCTGCCATTGGCGGCAAGATTCCCAAAGAGGTCGGCTTCGACATTGCCGGTGCCGCCAAGGACGCCACGCTGATGTCAAGACTGGCGCGCCAGTTCGACATCGAAGTGCCGGCCATCAACGCCACCCCGCTTGCCTATGTGGAGGCAGCTTCCGGTCCTTGGGGGGGCCGTAACTTCGGATTGCTGTCAGCCTGGCGGGTACTCCAGAGCAAAAAACGGAAGAAGAGCCCTGTCAGACCGAAGAAACGTTGATTTCTGTATTGCGTGACGTAAGTCACGTTTTGATCCCATCACGCACGAACTGAACACACGCCATGCCAGACCCGGTTGAACTCGTTATCAAACCCCGCAGCCGTGATCTCGGCGGGTTCGAGGTTGCACGCGTTCTCCCCTATGCCAGGCGGCGCAGCGTCGGCCCCTTCATTTTTTTCGATTGCATGGGGCCGAACACATTTGGAGCTGGCGAGGGCATCGATGTGCGTCCGCACCCGCATATCGGGCTGGCCACGGTCACCTACCTCTTCGAGGGTGAGATTATGCACCGGGACAGTTTGGGCTATGAACAGCCGATCCGACCCGGAGATGTGAACTGGATGACCGCCGGTCGCGGCATTGTTCACTCGGAACGGACCCGTGACGAAATCCGCAATTCGGAGAGCCGATTGTTCGGAATTCAGTCCTGGGTCGCACTCCCCAAAAATGCCGAAGAAAGCGATCCCGGTTTCTTTCACCATCCGGAAAACACCCTCCCGGAAATCGAGAATGACGGTGTGCGCATGCGGATGATTGCGGGTACGGCCTATGGCATAGAATCTCCGGTCGTAACCGCCTCCCCCATGTTCTATCTGGATGTCCATCTGGATGCCGGGGCGATGGTCGATATGACCGACGAACATCGTGAGCGCGCGGTCTATGTGGTTGAAGGCGACATCGCAGTGGCCGGCCAAACCTATGGCGCGAACGAGATGCTGGTGCTTGCCGAAGACACCGACGTCACCTTCACATCCGCGAACGGTGCTCGGGTGATGCTGCTCGGAGGCGCGCCCATTGACGGAGAGCGTCACCTCTGGTGGAACTTCGTATCAAGTTCCGGGGAACGGCTTGAACAGGCCAAGGACGACTGGAAGAACAACCGCTTCGACAGGATTGCAGGGGACGACGAGTTCATCCCCTTGCCCGAGAAATAAACTGCCATGACCAAACCCATCGCCATCACCATGGGCGACCCTGCCGGGGTCGGACCGGAAGTGATCTGCAAGGCACTGGCAGAGACGTCACCGGCCGAACGCAAGGACGTTCTGGTAATCGGATCGCGCCCGGTTCTCGAACGCGCGAACGCACTGTGCGGCACGGGTGTTCAGTTCACAGATATTCTGTCCAACGATCAGGATGTCCGTCTTCTCGACATGCCCACCGCAGAAGTCGAAACGGCTCCCGCCGGCGAAGTGTCCAAAGCCGGTGGCGAGGCAGCCTATACCTATATCGTCAAAGCAGCCGAAATGGCGCTGGCAGGAGAAATCGGCTGTATTGTCACTGCACCGATCAACAAGGCCGCTCTGCACGAAGCCGGTCATATCTATGACGGTCACACCGGCCTGCTCAGCCATCTGGCCGGTGGCATCAAGTCCAACATGCTGCTCACCTCGCCCACCCTGTCGACCATCCATGTTTCGGCCCACGTCTCTCTGGCCGATGCCATCCGTCGCTGCACCACCGAACGGGTGCTGGAAGTCATTCGGGCCGGAGACGGACATTTCAAGCGGCTTGGTCTGGCTTCACCGCGCATCGCGGTTGCAGGTCTGAACCCCCATTGTGGCGAAGGCGGCATGTTCGGCACTGAGGATGACACTCAGGTGGCCCCTGCGGTTGCGACGGCACAGGCCGAAGGCATCAATGTGGTCGGGCCCCTGTCCGGGGATACAGTCTTTGCCCGCGCCCATCACGGCGAGTTCGATCTGGTGATCGCCCAATATCACGACCAGGGCCACGCGACAGTAAAACTGATCGCCTTTGATACGGCGGTGAATGTGACAGTCGGTCTGCCCTTCGATCGGTGCTCGGTCGATCATGGCACGGCGTTTGATATCGCATGGACCGGCACCGCGGATCACACGAACCTGGTTGCCGCGTTGGCCTATGGACGACGGCTGGCGGCGGCCGGCTGAACAGGTCCTGAACTGTCACCCGGCAAGCGCAGTCGGGATCAATAGAACACCAAGGCCCGCATCTCGATGCTCTCGCGGATCGCCGCATCAGGTGGTGTGTTCGGATCATCGAAGGCGGTGTGTGCGGTGAAGCGCACACCGGCTGAGGCGTCCGTGTCATAGACCTTGAAGACCAGCGCCTCCTCCCGCGTCATCTGCGGAAACCAGAACCAGTGATGCGCCGGGTTGTAAGAGATGTGATAGGTCTCGCCGGTGCGATAGCGATAACGCCGCTCATATGGGATGAAGCCCTCTTCCGGAATCGTCCGGCCATCGCACAGGGCCAGCGGGTCCCGTTCGACCCGCGGCGCGATCGACCGCCATGTCTGGATGATCGCGTAGCGTCGTTTGAGAGCGGCTTCAGCTTCGTCTTCCGGCAGAAAGTCCCGTACCCGCTGTGGCGCCGAACGTTCGGTGTAGTCGTTGTGCACGGAATAGACCGCCTTGCGCACCCGGTCGGCCTGCTGACGCGCCTGCTCGGCCGTCCGCAGCGTGTGATCGAAGACCAGCACGCGGCTGGCACCACCGCTATGCGCCTGAATCAGCGCCTCGGTCTCGAGATAGTAGACCGAACGCACCTCGTCCTCGTCGAAGAAATCCTTCACCTTCGTGTGGTGATCGACGAAGGCAAAGCCGTGCGACGGCAGGGTGAACTGGTCCGGGTCGGCGCGGCCGTTGTGAATGCGCACGAGGTGTTTCTCATAGGCCGGCTTGTGGGCGAGATGTTCCATCTCCGGCCAGTCGAGGTAGCGCACCGCCGGAATGCCGTCATCGACAATGTAGTCGAGTTCGGCTTCGACATAGTCAGGATCGGTGGTCAGTTCGGCGGTCTGGGCCATGGGTCAGTTCCTCGGCGGGCGCAGCGCCTGCTCTGCTGCGTCTGAATGAAAGGGTTCGAGGCTATTCTGTCGGCCAATTCCTGGTCAAGTGTGGGCCCCACTGAACGGATGTTCGCAATCGCGATGGCACACGTGCAGGAGGGTTCAGTAACCTTTGCCTCGCGCCGAAACGGGCCAGAGGGTTTCCACCTTCCCGTTCCGTACACCGACATACCAGTCATGCACATTCACGGTCGGGTCGCAGTGCCCCGGGATCAGCTGCAGCTTGTCCCCCACCTTCAGGACACCATTCGGATCGGCGATCTCGCCATGTTCATCGGAACACTTTTTGTATTCCAGATCATCCCGACCGAATACGACCGGCAACCCGCTATCTACCGACTGGGCCTTCAGCCCCGCATCCACGATGGCCTTGTCGCCTTTCAGATGGCTCATCACCTGCGTGAGGATGAAAAAGGCGTTCTGCCATTCACCCTGATCGATCCGGTTGCCGTCCTTGTCCCGTATCCGGCCATAATCGGCATCCATGAACGCATAGGAACCGCACTGGAGTTCGTTGTAGACGCCCGAGTTGCTCTCGAAAATGTAGGAGCCCGTACCCCCGCCGGAAACCAGTTCCGGGTCGAGCCCGGCAGCACGCAACCCATCCACCACGTCCTTGACCAGCGCAATCGCGATGTCGAGTTTTTCCGCGCGCGCCTGATAGCTGTCGAGATGTTGCGCTGAGCCCTGATAGGCCTGAATACCGCCGAAGGTCAGACCTTCCGCAGCGGCCACTGCCTGAGCGAGAGCCACAGCGTCGTCGGGTGTCGTCACCCCGCAACGACCCGTCCCGCAATCGATCTCAACCAGAACCTCCAGCTGCGTGCCATGCTTTCGGGCCGCGGCGGACAGCTCCGCCACATTGATTATATCGTCCACGCAGACGCTGATGCGTGCGCCGTGTTTGGGTAGCTGCGCAAGGCGGTCGATCTTCAGCGGGTCACGAACCTCATTCGAGACCAGCACATCCGTGATGCCGCCACGCGCAAACACTTCGGCTTCCGAAACCTTCTGACAGCAAACACCATCGGCGGCACCGACCCGCTGCTGCAACTTCGCCACATCGACGGATTTGTGCATTTTCCCGTGGACCCGCAGCCGCATGTTATGAGCCCGGGCGTAGTCGCCCATCTTCCTGATGTTGCGCTCCAGCGCGTCAAGGTCGAGCACCAGGCAAGGTGTCTGAATATCGGCAGCATCCATTCCCGGAACGGCTGGCACATCAAAGCCAACCTCGAGACCATCGAAATTCGTTGTGGCGTTCATCTCGTGTCTCCGTTCGGGAAAGCGTTCCGGACTTCTCAGGCCCGGGAAGCCGGGTCCATCGGCATCATCGGGGTCATCCTGCCCAGCGCAAGAATCTCTTCCAGCTGTGCGGCATAGCTCAGAAGCTCCGCCTCTCCATAGGGTCGCCCCACCAGCTGGATGCCCACCGGCAGGCCCGAATCCGTGAAAGCCGCAGGCACGGAGATCGCCGGACACCCAGTCAGGGTGATGGCATAGGTGATGTAGATCCAGTCCACATAATTGTCGAAGGTGTGGCCATCGACCTCTTCGATATAGCGAATGTTCACGTCGAACGGCGGCACGGTCGCCGCGGGCAGCGCCAGAACGTCATAGTCCTCGAACCAGCTGGCCGCGCGCTGATAGAGCTTCGTGCGGGCCATGGACGCACGGCCCACCTCGCCCGAGCTCAGCGCCAGACCCTTCTCAACCTGCCAGACCATTTCGGGCTTGAGTTGCGCCCGATGATTGTCGAGCAGTGGTGCTGCGATCGTTGCGAACAACGCCGCGCGCAATGTCTGGAAGACATCCATCGCACCCGTGAAGTCGGGTGCCGCATCCTCGACAACCGAGCCTGCATCCCCAAAGCGTGCGGCAGTGGCCGCACAAATCGCTGCGACCTCTTTGTCCATCGGACCAATCCCCAGATTGGGCGTGAACCCCACACGCTTTGGTGCATGGGGCTCGCGCGCAAATTGCAGAAACGGTGTCGCGGGGGATGCCAGAGATTTCGGATCCTGCGGGTTGTGCCCCGACTGGGCGTCGAGCATCAGCGCCACATCGGCAACGTCACGACCGATCGGACCTTCGACCACGAGTGACTGGTAGGCATCCTGGCTCATGAGGCCATTCGCCTGGGCGACCCGGCCCACCGAGGGCCGAAGCCCGACCACCGAACAGAAACTCGCTGGCGTGCGCAGGGATCCGCCCAGATCATTGCCCGTCGCCAGCCAGGACATGCCCGTGGCCACGGACACGGCGGAACCACCCGACGATCCACCACAGGTCATATCCGTGTTCCAGGGGTTACGGGTCTTGCCAAACACCTCATTGAAAGTGTTCGCCCCGGCCGCGAACTCGGGGATATTGGATTTTCCCAGCACGACAGCGCCGCGGCGCCTCAGGGTGTCGACCATGAGGTCGTCATGATCAGGCACATGATCAGCGAAGATGGGCGAGCCATAGGTGGTGCGCACCCCTGCCACTTCATTCACTTCCTTGATCATGACCGGCAATCCGGCGAGCCATCCCGCGTCCGGATTGTCCGGCTTTGGCATGGCTTTCGCCGTGTCCCGGGCCTGATCGAGGCACAATGTCGGGATCGCATTCACCGCCGGATTGACAGCCTCGATACGTGCCGCCGCCGCATCCACCAGTTCGACCGGTGAAACATCGCCCGCCTTCAGGCAAGCGACGGCTTCACAGGCCGACAGGGCGATCAGTTCATCATGTCCCGACATTGTGCTGTTTCCCGATCAGTCGTCACGAACACCCGACGGCCCCAACTGGGCCGCGGACAGTCCGGAGGGCGCTCCCACACGCTCGGGTAGCATGAAGCCACCTTCGGCCTGCGGCACATAGGGTCCTGGTGCGCCCCGTTCAGGCACGAGGATTTCCCGCTTGTGGTCGGCGGAAATTTTCCCATCCAGCGCGTCGAGGATCCAGTCGGCAAGGAACCCGTAGAAATCAATCCCGCCGAAATTCGGGCGATTGCGCGGATTGTGGAAATCATTCTCGACCACCCACAACTCCTTGGGTGCCGTGACCAGCTCATAGATGCGAAGCACATCTTCCAGCGGCGCCAGCGGATCATATTCGCCGGTCACCTGCAGCACCGGGCACTCCACATCCCCGGCCACATCATCGAGCACCATCTGAGAGGCGAAATCATCGAATTCGTCCTCATCATGAATGCCGGCCATATACATGAAGACCTGCTTGAAGCGGGGCGACGCCTGCTCGAAGATCGCCGTCTTGGGGCCGTAACAGGCAGCTGCCGTGGCGACCGCCTTCACCCGTTTGTCGAGCGCCGCGAGGCGCATACCCCAATACGACCCCATGGAAAAGCCGGATACGGCGATCTGATCCGGATCCACCTCAGGCCGCGTGCACAGATAATCGATGGCGGCCGATCCGGCGCGTTCGTAATTGTCCAAAGTGACCCGGATCTTGCGAATGTTGCTCGTGCCCTGACCCGGACCGTCCAAATGCAGACAGTTCAGGCCGCGATTGACGAAAGGATGGTTGAGCGCATCGATGAAGGCCTCCTTGGTCATGTCCATACCCGGGCAGAACACCACGGTCGGGCGCTTCTCGCCGCCCGGCACCATATGCAGCACGCCCTGAATGTAATTCCCCTCGAACGGAATCTCGACCCGCTCGATGGGATGTGAGGCGTATTCCATGACCTTGTCGAAGCATTTCAGCAGCATGTTGTGGAGGTAGATTTTTTCGGGATTGTCATCCTCGAAGATCGTGTGCTGGGCTTCGCGATAGTGTTCGCTGGCAACCCAGAACAGCTCCGCTGCAGTCTTTGTGTGGCCAGCCTGCTCAGCAGCTTCGGCGATGGAGACAACATGGCGGGCATGCTTGTCCACCACGCGGTGAATCTGCGCATAGGATTTGACCTCCGGCGGCACCACCCGGTTGTCATAGGCGAAGTTCTGGACGCGACCGGTGGTCTTGATGACCCAGTCGAGCATCCATTGCTGATTGTCACGGCGGCGTTCGGTTCTCTTGGACATGGTTCCCTCTCAATTTCACGGCCAGGATGTTTTTGGATTTGGTGTTGGCCTTCAGGCCTCTATACAGAGACGATGACCGACTGAAAAGCGGTCCATCACAATCCAGTTCCGAGTTCCCTGTCCGGGTCATAACGGCAAACACAATGGCTTCCTCACGCAATCTCAAACTTGTCATTGTTCTCGCCCTGATTGCAGGTCTCGGGCCGATTTCGATTCATGTGATCCTTCCGGTGCTGCCCTCCATCAAGGCCGCCTTCCAGGCCTCCAATGCGGTCACCCAGCTGACTTTGACTCTTGGCGTGGTCGCCATGGCCGTTGCGACCATCGCATTCGGCCCGGCAGCTGATCGCTATGGTCGCCGGCCGATCGTCATTCTGGGTCTGGCCCTGTTCATTGGTGGCAGCGCCCTGTGCATCTGGTCCCCCAACATCGAGACCCTGATCTTCGGACGCCTGGTTCAGGCCTTCGGCGGGGCGGCCGGCATCGTTGTCAGCCGTGCCATCATCCGGGACATGTTCAGCCGCGAGGAAACCGCCCGCGTCCTAGGACAGGTCATGTCCGTCGTCGTCCTGGCTCCGGTTCTCGCACCGGGGATTGGCGGCTTCATTGTCGCCTATGCCGGGTGGCGCTACGTCTTCATCCTAGCCAGTGCCATGGGCGTACTCGCGCTGGTGGTGTCCCTGCCAGCGCTGAAAGAGACCCACAAGCCGACCGGTGAAGCCAGTTCCTTCGCGCAGATGTTCCGATCTTTCCCGGGTTTGCTGCGCACACCGGCATTCATAGGTTATGCGGGCTATGCGGGTTGCGGCATGGGTATGTTCATGGTCATTGCAGGAGGCGTCCCATTTCTGATGATCGACGTCTTCGGCCGTGGCCCGGCTGCTTTTGGCCTGTTCTTCATGTTTCTGGCCGCCAGTTTCCTGATGGGCACGATTGTCAGCTCACGTCTGACGGTGCGCATCGGCCTCGACCGCATGATCCGCTGGGGCAGTTCAGGCGGAGCCTTCTTCGCGCTGGCCATCGCCGGTCTTTTTCTCGCTGGCGTGTCCTCGCCCTGGGCCATTTTCGTGCCCGGTGTCTTCATGGGATTCTCCCACGGACTTGCGATGCCAAATGCCCAAGCCGGCGCCGTGAGCGTCAATCCGCAGATTGCCGGGTCGGCATCGGGATTGATGACCTTTCTGCAGATGAGCATCGGTGCCGGCTTTGGTCAGATCGCCGGGATGCTGCCCCATGCCACCGCCCTTCCCGTCACCATCCTGATCGCGGTTGCGGGCGTCAGCGGATTTCTGCTGTACAATGTCGCCATGTCCCTGTCCCGGGAGGCTTCTTCATAACCCGATCACTGCACATATTGTCCGTCACAAGCATGCTCCTCGCCACCCCACTCGTATTGCCCATACCCGTCAGCGCACAGGTGCCGCCAAGTCAGGTGACGATCGAAACCTATCAGGGCCTGCTCGAAGCTGCGGCATCCGGAGATGTTGCGACAATCGACAAACTGGCCGCCGCAGGCGCCGATCTCAACATGCGCGATGGCCGTGGCCGGACACCACTGATGGTCGCTGCGAATTTGCGCGAATACGACGCGGTGCGTGCCCTGTGTCGCAATGGTGCCGACATCAATTCTTTCGACAACGACCGCTACGATGTAATCACCATCGCAGCGGTCGCCGATGATCCGGAAATGATCCGGATTGCCGTGGCCGGCGGCGGAGACCCGACCCTGATCACAAGGCGCTATGACGGCACGGCGCTGATCGCAGCAGCTCATCTGGGTCATGGCGAGGTGGTCAAAACCCTGATCATAAGCGGCGCCCCCCTGGACCATGTCAACAATCTCAACTGGACCGCCCTGATTGAAGCGATCGTACTCAGCGATGGTGGCTTGCGACACACCGAAACCGTACGCGCGCTCGTCGCGGCTGGCGCGGACCTCAACATCCCGGACGGGAACGGCATTCGTCCCCTGACGCTCGCCCGGCAGCGTGGCTATCGGGACATCTTCGAAATTCTCGAAGCCCATGGGGCAAAGCCCTGACGGCACATGTATCTGGAGAAACTGACATGACCAACGAACGCGAAGACCGACTCACGATCCGGGATCTGGTGGAAAACTGGGTCGTCTGGCGTGACGCCGGCATGTGGGAGCGGTTTCGTACGGTCTGGCATGACGACGGCGTCATGCAGGCGACCTGGACTCAGGGCACAGCCGACGAGTTCATTGCGATGAGCAAGAAAGGCTGGGAGAACGGTCTCAAGGTCGTCCATTTTCTGGGCGCAAACTCTATCGACCTTGCTGGTGATCGGGCCATTTCCCAGACCAAGATGCAGATTGCCCAGCGCGCGCACTGCCATGATGTCGAAGTCGATGTGGTCTGCACCGGGCGGTTCTACGACTTCTTCGAACGCAGGAAGGGCCGCTGGGGCCTGGTTCTGCGCCAGCCAATCTACGAAAAAGACCGCATGGACCCGGTGGATCCGGCCGCAAAACTGGAACTGGATGCCAGTCAGCTTGCGCAGTTCCCCGAGGGCTACCGTCATCTGGCCTATTTGCAGACCAATGTTGGCTACGACGTAAAACGGGATATGCCAGGTGTCCGTGGCCCCGAAGTGGAGGCACTCTATGCCCGCGGCCAGGCATGGCTTGAAGGAGCGGACTCGCCCTTCTGAACGGAGCGCGATAGTCTGTCGACGTTATTTCTAGGAGAGGCAAGATCATGCAGTTTGGCATCGGACAATCCGTAAAACGAAAAGAAGACCCCAAGTTTCTGACCGGGCGAGGCCGGTATGTTTCCGATCTAGTGCTCCCGCGCCAGACCTATGCGGTCTTCGTCTATTCCCCTCACGCTCATGCAGACATCAGGTCCATCGACACCTCCGAAGCCGAAGCCGATGTCGGCGTTGTTGCGGTCCTGACGGGTGCGGATTACGCCGGCGACGGCATGGGCCCGACCGGTGGTGTCATGCCTGAGGATATGGGTGGGCCTCCCGGACACCGCACCATGCATATGCCTCTTGCGATTGATCGTGTCCGTTTCGTTGGCGAGCGGGTGGCGGTTGTGATCGCCGAAACCGAGGCTCAGGCACGGGACGCAGCTGATCTAATCAGCATCGACTATGACAGCCTGCCAGCTGTCGTGATGGCGGAAGATGCCGTGAAAGACGGCGCGCCGCTGGTCTATGACGAAGCGGCCAACAACACCAGCTTCACCCTGCGTCTGGGCAACGGAGATGACGCGGAAGCCGCTATCGCCCGCGCTCACCATGTCACGCGGCTGCATCTCCACAACAACCGTCTCGATGCAGTGACCATGGAGCCACGCGGTTGTCTGGGTGTATTCGACACCAGTAACGGTCGCCTCACTTTCTATACAAGCACCCAGAATGTGCACGGCATCCGTCAGGGACTGGCCGCACAGAACCTGAACGTTCCCGAAAGCATGATCCGCGTGGTCGCCAAGGATGTTGGCGGTGGATTTGGCATGAAGGGTCACGTCTATCCCGAAGAGGCCATTGTCGCCTGGGCCTGCAAGCGCATCGAGCGCCCGGTGAAATGGATCGCGACCCGCAGTGAATCATTGATGGGGGATGATCACGGACGCGATCAGACTGTTGATGCCGAACTCGCACTTGATGAAAACGGCAAGTTTCTCGCCCTGCGCTGGCATGGCCTGCACAATGTGGGGGCCTATATCGAGGGTGCAGGAGCGATCCCCGTGCTGTTCGCCGTCAAACTGGGAACGACCGTCTACAACATTCCCGCAGTTGACGTGGTCAACAAGGCCGTCTTCACCAACACCTCTCCGACGGTCCCCTATCGCGGCGCCGGTCGACCTGAAGCCGTTTACATCATGGAACGACTGGTGGACCTGGCCGCGCAGGAAACGGGCATCGACAAGGCCGAACTCCGCAAGATCAATTTGATCCAGCCTGCAGAGATGCCATACGAAAACCACACGGGCTGGGTCTATGACACGGGCGACTACGTCACCGCCCTCGAAAAATGTCAGGCCATGTCGGACTGGGATGGCTACGACGCCCGACTGGCCGAAACCACAGCCAAAGGCCTCGTGCGGGGCCGCGGCATCGTCTACTACGTGGACAACACCGGCATCTTCAACGAGCGCATGGAAATCCGCTTTGATCCCAGCGGCACGGTCACCGTGATCTCCGGTGTGCTGTCCCACGGGCAGGGTCACGAGACCAGTTTCTCCCAGATGGTCTCCGACTGGCTGGGTGTGCCCTTCGAAAGCATCCGCCTGTCACAGGCCGATACGGATGAAGTCGCCATTGGCCGCGGAACCTATGCGTCCCGCTCAATGATGGTTGGCGGCAGCGCCCTGCAAGCCGCCGCCAATGATGTCATCGAAAAGGGCAAGAAATTTGCTGCCCATTTCATGGAAGCTGATGCCGCCGATATCGAGTTTGCCGAAGGCAAGTTCGTCGTCGCGGGCACCGACAAGGAAATGCCCCTCACCCAGGTGGCACAGATGTCATTCATGCCCGTTCACCTGCCCAGTGAAGAACTCGGCGTTGGATTGCAGGGTGTCGGCGCGTTTGCAGCCGAGGTCCCCAGCTTTCCAAATGGCTGCCATATCGCCGAGGTCGAGATTGACCCCGAAACCGGCGAGACCCGCATTGACCGGTACAACGTGGTCGATGACATCGGAACCGTGATCAACCCCCTGCTGGCACAGGCACAGATTCATGGTGGCGTTGTTCAGGGTGTTGGTCAGGCTCTGCTGGAAGATGTGGCCTATGACCGCGACAGTGGACAGCTCCTCGCCGGGTCCTTCATGGATTACGGCATGCCGCGGGCCGACACGATGCCGGAAATCAAAGTCGATTTCAGTCCGGTTCGCAGCAAGTCGAACCCGCTTGGTGCCAAAGGTGTGGGCGAAGGCGGCACCGTGGCGGGAACGCCGGCGATCGTGAACGCGATCCTCGATGCTCTTGCCCCGCTGGGCGTCCGGCAGATCGATACGCCTGTGACCCCGCTCCGGGTCTGGAACGCAATCAACGACACCACCTGAGCAGTCCGCTTCCAATATCCGGCGTGACGTCGTCGACCACGACGTCACGCCCCACAGAACTACCGGATTGATACACGGGACACACCAGTGTCGTGCCGTGGAGCCCTGCGGCATGCCTGCCGCCATGTTTTGCAGGATTTGGCTTATCCCCCTCGTCACTTGGGGGGACCACATAAGACATTGTTAAACAAAAAGGTTATGGGCTCTGCTAGGCTCCGATGGTCCTCAACCATCACATCCAAGTGATTCGGCATCCCCACTAAATCAGGCAAGGTTTCGCAGGCCGGACATTGAACGCCTTGCAATTGCCGGTTTAAACGCGTGATAGTTCGTATACAAACAGAGTCTTGTTGAAGACCACGTCCAAGGGAGGACATAAAATGAAGTCATTGAAATATCTCGCATTGGCAGCCGCTGCGTTGCCGTTTGTTGCACTCAGCAATACCGCAAGTGCCCAGGATCTTGTTGTCGGCGCTGCCGGTAACCCCGGCGGCCTTGCCGTTTTCGTAGCCCAGGAAAAGGGCTTCTTCGCCAAGAACGGCGTGGACGTCAAAGTCGAAATCCGCAACACGGGCTCGGAACTTTCCAAGGGCCTTCGCGCCGGTGAATTTGATTTCGCCCCGGCGGCGTTCACCAACCTGCCCGCTGCTCTTGAACGCGGTCTGGATGTACGCGGTATCGTTGGTTATGTCGGTGCCGCCTACGAAAAGCCCACGGCTGATGCCGTTGTTGCCCTCGTGGCGTCCGGTTCGTCCGGCATCAACTCGGTGGCCGATCTCAAAGGCAAAAAAGTTGGTGTGACCTTCGGCTCCACCGGTGACCTCTGGCTGCTAGAAGCCCTTAAGGAAGCAGGCCTGACCGCAAACGACATTGATCGCGTCAACACACGCCCGCCGGGACTCGTCTCGGTCCTCGATACGGGTGGCGTCGATGCAATTGCTGCTTGGGAGCCCTTCGTGACCCAGACCATGAACAAGGTCAGCGGCTCGAAACTCGTGAAGCGCGGCGGTGATCTGGTTTGCTTCTGTGCCTATCTGCACGGCAACCCTGAGCGGGTCTACAAGGACGAAAAGGCAACTCAGGCTTTCGTTGACGCCATTGCTCAGGCTGCAGCTTATGTGCGTGACCCGGCAAACAATGACGAAGTGGTCGAAATTGCGTCACGTTTCGTCAACAACTCGAAAGAAGAGATCCGCGCGGGCCTCGACTTCTGGCAGTACGATCCCCGGATCGGCGAAAACACGGCCAAGGCCTTCGAAGGCTCGGTCAAGCGTCTGATCTCTCAGAAGAAGATGAAGAAGCCTTTCCCGGCTTCCGACTATCTGGATTCCAAGTTCATCGATTCGACGGTGAAGCGTCATCCGGAATGGTTTGCCGATCTGAAAAGCGGAAGCTAAGCAGCTCCCACGGCTCAATCGCGTGAGAACGTGGCGGGCGCGGGACATGATCCCGCGCCCGACCCAAATTTAATCTTAAACAGACCGGAAACGTTATGACGGGTGAAGCGAAACTCATCGTTCAGGGCCTCTCGCACCATTATCCTGACGAATACACAGGCGAGTCAGTCCATGCGCTCGATAATATCGACCTCCAGATTTACGAGAATGAATTTGTCGCCATTGTCGGCCCGAGTGGCTGCGGCAAGACCACCTTTCTGAACATTATCGCCGGCCTGCTGCCTTATCGTGAAGGGCGCGCCATGGTTGATGGTGTCGAGATCAAGGGACCGGGGCCCGATCGCGGCGTGGTCTTTCAGGAGCATGCGATCCTGCCCTGGCGAACCGTGAACAAGAACATCGGTCACGGACTTGAACTGCGGAAGGTGCCGAAAGCCGAACGTGAACAGAAAGTTCAGGAATATATCGATCTGGTCGGGCTGAGCGGGTTCGAGGAACGTTATCCCCACGAGTTGTCAGGCGGCATGAAACAGCGTGTGGCCGTTGCCCGCACGCTTTGCGCTGATCCCGTCATCATGCTCATGGACGAGCCATTTGCGGCCGTCGATGCCCAGACCCGCATAACACTCCAGGACGAGCTCAATCGCGTCGTGATGGCCACGCGCAAGACGATCCTGTTCATCACCCACTCGGTCGAGGAAGCAGCCTTCCTCGGCGACCGCTGTATTGTCTTCTCCAGACGGCCGGGACATATCAAAACCGAAGTGACGATTGATATCCCGCGCGAAGAACGTCTTTGGAAGGACATGGTCAACAATCCCAAGTTCACCGAAGCTCGCGACAACATCCTGCGACTTGTCAGATCCGAAGTCACAAGCGATGACGACGGGTGATAGCGCGCCCTTCCGGCGCAAATCCCTCAGGAAGACCATCACGGACAGCCGGGCGATCCAGCTGGTCATACTGCTGATCGGCGTGCTGATCCTCTGGTCGATCATTTCGGCCGCGATCGACCGCCCCGATCGGTACCTGCCCTCACCGCTCACAACGCTGTTCTCTTCGGTCGACCTACTTGAAAAAGGTGTGTTGGTCAGTTTCTATACAGACACGCTCAGCCGCCTTGTGATCGGCAGTATTCTGGGAATTTTGCTCGGAATTCCGTTCGGGTTGATGCTCGGTTTGAACCGAACCATCGCGGACATGTTCTATCCGCTCATGAACTTCTTTCAATCCGTCTCGGGCATCGCAATTTTCCCGGTGATCGTGATCTGGTTCGGCAACAGCAATACAACTGTCATGATCGTGATCCTCTATACGAGCTTTTTCCCGATCGCATTTAATGTGCTGTCCGGGGTCCGTTCGGTGCCCATGCGCTACATCAGCGCCGCGCGCACGCTCGGTGCATCCCGCTTCCAGATCGTCAAAGACGTTTTGCTCCCGGGTGCCATGCCCTCGGTCGCAATCGGCTCACGGCTCTCCATCGGCTTTGCCTGGCGCGCCGTGATTGCGGGCGAAATGCTGGCTGGCCAGGCTGGCCTGGGCAACATGATTTTTGCTGGTCAGGAACTCGACAACACGGCTCAGATTCTTCTTGGCATGATGCTGATCGGACTGACCTGGATCATGCTGGATCACTACCTGTTGCGACCGCTTGAGTCCGACACGATCGAACGCTGGGGGCTCGTAACACGATGACTGCCATCAACGAGTTTTCCGTAGCAATCCAACGCCGTTTCGGGCGCCAGCGCCTGCGCAAGTTTGTGCTGGGCTCCATTCCCTTCGTGGCATTGATTGTTCTCTGGCATCTCAATTCGGTTTTCGAGGTTTTTGAGCCGGTCGAAATTCCGCCGATCGCGGATGTCTGGGGCGCCATATTCTGGCTGCAGAGTGATTGTCCTGGCGTATTTGCGGCCATCGAAGGCCATAATGACTGCCAGCTGACCAATCACGTGTCGTCGTCGATCCTGCGAGTTATCCTCGCCATGGTCGTGGGTGTGCCACTGGGCATTGGCTTCGGGATTCTGGCCGGCATGAACCGCGTGCTTTCGGCCTATCTGGAACCGATTGGCGTCTTCATGAATTCGGTTTCAGGCATCGCCTGGATCCCCCTCGCCATTGTCTGGTTTGGCGTGGGCTGGGAGACAACTCTGTTCATCATGCTGAACACGATCTTCTGGTTGCTGTTCTTCAACACGATGATGGGCGTACGCGCTGTCCCGAAGGTTCTGGTACAGGGTGTCCAGACGCTTGGTGGTTCGAAAATCGACACCATTCTGCAGGTCTACCTGCCCGGCGCCATGACATCGATCATCACCGGCCTTCGCATGTCCATGGGATTTGGCTGGCGCGCGCTGATTGCCGCAGAGATGATCGGTGGCGATAGCGGCCTCGGATTCATGATTTTTGTTTCTGCGCAGGAGTTCAAAACCGAGGAAGTCTTCCTTGGTGTTATCCTGATTTCAATTATTTTCCTGGCAACCGACCGTTGGATACTCGTCCCGCTTGAAAAGTGGACAATCGAACGTTGGGGCCTAGTCTGGAAGCCAACTTGATATGACGACACAGGAAATGGACGAAGTCCGCTCGGCACGAAAACGACGGGCCTGGTACAAACGTCGCGACATTCTTTTCATCCTGACCGTAGCCGTACTTTGGATCGGCTGGGAAGGCTATGGGCGTGTCACGGGCCCCACCCGTATCACCGGCGCACTGGCTGCGCATATCGACACGGGACCGGAGCGGGTCAATCTCTTGGTCACAGCCAAGTTTCCGCCAGAGCGTTTCCATTCGAACATCTACAACGAAGTGGGCGTGCAACGCGGTACCGAGGGCAGAACCACGCAACTTGTTCGTGTCGCACCCTCCGGCGTACGCTGGCTCTCACGACAGTACTGGATCGACACAATTGATCTCGCCCCCGATCAGGGACGCTGATCTGTAGAACTTGCGCCCTTGCATCTGCCGGGAAGACGGGACTAAAACCCCTGCGCATCTGGTTCTGTTATTCTCTTGGCGACCGCAATGAGTGATTCCGCATCCCCTTCAGGCACGTCTCAGCATTTTGAGCGCCGCTATGTCCTGAAATTCTCCTGCCCTGATCAGATGGGCATTGTCGCTGCGGTTGCGAATTTCTTCGCTCAGCAGGATTGCAACATTCTGGAATCCGCACAGTTCGACGATGAAACCACCGGGCATTTCTTCATGCGCACTGTCTATGGTGCCGGGAACAACACACCTTCCCTCGAAAACCTTACCGCTGCGTTTGATGCCATCGCAAAACGGTTCGACATGGGCTGTTCCATCACCGACCAGTCGGTGAAGCCAAAGGTCCTGCTGCTGGTCTCCAAACCCGGTCATTGCCTCAATGACCTTCTCTATCGGATGAGCACGGGTGCCCTAGAGATGGAAGTCGTCGGGGTTGTGTCCAATCATCCCGATCAGAAGCCGCTCGCCGACTTCTATGGGCTCGACTACCACCACCTGCCGATAACGCCCGAGACCAAGCGCGAACAGGAATCTCAGATTCTCGGGATCATCGAGCAGTCAGGCGCCGAACTGATCGTTCTCGCCCGCTACATGCAGATTCTGACCCCGGAAATGTGCGAAGCGCTGGCCGGACGGTGTATCAACATCCACCATTCCTTCCTGCCGGGTTTCAAAGGCGCCAAACCCTATCACCAGGCCCATACACGCGGGGTGAAGCTCATCGGAGCAACCGCACACTATGTGACCCCCAATCTCGACGAAGGTCCGATCATTGAGCAGGAGACCAGCCGCGTGAGCCACGCCAATGCGCCGCGCGATCTGGAACGGATCGGCAGTGATCTGGAAAGTGTGGTTCTGGCCCGCGCTGTCAGATCTCATATCGAACAGCGCGTGCTGATTCACGGTGACCGGACCGTGGTCTTCTCTCAGAGCTGATCAGCGTTCGCGGAAAGCTTCGGATCGCGTTTTCAGCACCGGCTGGATTAGGTAGTCGATCACCCGCTTCTCTCAGGTATGAATATCAACGGTGGCGATCATCCCCGGAATGATCGGCAAATCTCCGTCATCTCCCAGCGCGCTGTCGCCGGTTTCCACAACAACCCGAAAATAGTGTCGCCCGCGCTCATCGGTATCGGCCTCGGCTGCGATATTCACAACCCGACCCTCCAGACCGCCATATCGAACGAAGTCATAGGTGCTGATTTTCGCCACCGCGCGCTGCCCGACTTCCACATGGCCGATATCTCGCGGATCCAGCCGCGCATTTCAGCACGATCCGCATCGCTCAATGCGCCAGTGGTGACCAGTTCGCGGCCGGAGCCGCCATCGCGTGAAAGAATAGACATGCAATCTAAGTAGCAATCTCCGTGCCAGTTCAAATGTGCGGGCACCCGGTTGTTCTCGTGTACAATCGCACCGAAAATGAAACCATCCGGACAACATGCAAATACCGGGCTGTGGAGACAATCATGCGCCTGCTGAAAAACGGTGACCGGCCATTTCATCTTGGCCCCTTCCCGCTCGAGGTCCTGCCCCGGGATGACGGAATGGCCACAGATGAAATCAACCGCGCGCCCATCAGCCCGGATGCCGATCGCCCACTCCGCGCGATGCTCGGCTCCGCGCTGCGTGAATACCGGGATATCTTCGCCCAGGTGGCCGACGGCGATGTCGCCCCCGAGCCCGCGCCCGACACCGACGACCCGGACCGCTGCACGATCGACATAAAGGGTGCGGCCTACTTCCTCGATGCAAGTCAGGTCGGCATATGCCCGATTCCGGGCTCCGCGTGGCGTGAAGGTGCGGCCCCGGACGGCAACAATCTGGCCATCGTCATCCTGCTGGAACACCAGCGTATCCCGCACGACGAGCCCATCGCCGAAAACTGGGTATTGGGCAATCTCGTCGAAATGGCGGAAATGCGTTTGACCGAGATCGCGGGCAATATCGCCGGCCATATTCGACTGATGGGCTGCAACGCCCGTGTCGACCTGCCCGGATCTCGGCGTCTCGACGAGGAACGCCTTGCCGTTCTCGCCGGCCTTGCCGTGCGCCAGAAAGACGGCACGCTGGCCAATCCTTATCTCGATGATTTCACGCTGGTGGTTGTGTCCACGGATTACAAACTGACATGTGACCGGCCGCTCGCACCGGCCGCGCTTCGCGCCAGGGGCCTGCGCTACTGGTGGGGCATCAACGACGCCCAATCCGGCCGCGAACGCAATCGCCGCGCCAGACGTCCGTCCTGGGCCAGTCGCTACCCGATGGAAACGGTCAAACGCGTCGATCGCCCCTCGACTCTCATTCTCGATGATGAAGTTCCACGTGTCCCCAAGCGTGCAGCGTTCTTCGAACGGGCCTTGCAGGGCGATCTGGGTGACAAAGCACAGCGCGAACGGGCTCGCTTCTCGACCAAGCACCCGATCTCCCGTTCCATGGTCTCGTCGATCCGCTCCATGGTCCCTTATCAGGACGGACGAGTGGACGAAGCGGCCGATACCAGCGTGCTTTCCGACCCGGCGGCAAATGCCCGCGCGATCAAGGCCCTGTCCTATTTTCTTGGGTCCGATCTAACCGGCATCTGCGAAATCCCCCGCTACGCCTGGTATTCCCACAAGGAAGACGGGACTGCGATTGAAATGTATCACCGCTATGCCGTCGTGATGCTGATCGATCAGGGTTTCGAAACCATGGAAGGTGCAAGCGGAGACGACTGGATTTCCGGTTCCCAGTCCATGCGCGGCTACCAGCGCGGCGCGGAAATCGCCGGAATCATGTCCAATTTACTCGGCCAGAACGGTTTTTCCGCACGTGCGCAGACGAATGCCGACAGTGATGTGCTGCAGATCCCGCTGGTTCTTCTCGCCGGTCTGGGCGAACTCAGCCGCATCGGGGAGCTGGTCCTAAATCCCTTTGTCGGCCCCCGGTTCAAATCCGTCGTGCTGACCACAGATATGCCACTCGACGTCGACAAGCCGATCGATTTTGGCCTCCAGACGTTCTGCAAGGGCTGTCTGAAATGCGCCCGCGAATGCCCCTGCGATGCCATTCCCTTTGGCGACAAGGTGATGTTCAACGGCTACGAGATCTGGAAACCGGATGCCGAGCGATGCGCCCGGTATCGGGTCACCAACCCCCATGGCTCTGCCTGTGGGCGCTGCATGAAGACCTGCCCGATCAACAAGGTCGTGGATACGGACGGACCATTGCTGCCGCGCATGGCCAGCTGGATGGGGGTGAATGCCATGTTCATGGAGAAGCTCATGGTTCCACTCGCCACATGGGCAGATGACGCGCTGGGGAACGGGCGGCGCAACCCTGCCAAGAAGTGGTGGTTTGACCACGAGGTTGTCGGCGACCGGGTTGTCGAACCCAAGGGCGTCAACCGTCGCGAGATCGACCCCTCACGCAAGGTCGATTCGGCCAGGCAGCGAATGGCCTACTACAACGCCGATATGATGCCTCCGCCCGACGCTCCCGGCCCGGTCCCCGTGGATCGGAAGGCGGCCATGGCCGCAGGGCAACTTCTGGAGACCCCCGAAGAGGCCAGAGCGCGTGCCACAGCTGGGGGACCCGCCCCTGATCATTACACACCCACCCCGCCGGTTGGCAGCGGTCCGATCCAGAGCCTTGCCAGGAACCCCTATTCCGCGGGCTACAAGGACGTGGACGCCGCACCCGATAAGACGCCGGGACCCACAACAACCAACTAGAAGAGATTATTCATGGCGACCTTCGTTCTTGTTCATGGCGCCTGGCATGGCGGCTGGTGCTGGTCTCGTATCGCCCCGCAGCTGAGGGACGCTGGCCATATCGTTTACACCCCGACCATGACGGGGTTCGGCGAACGCAGTCATCTGCTGACGCCCGATGTCGGTCTGGAGACCAATGTTCAGGACATCATGAATGTCCTGACCTGGGAGGATCTCCGCGATGTAATTCTGGTGGCCCAGAGCTATGCCGGCATGGTGACCACCAGCGTTGCCGATCGGATGCCCGAACGCATTTCGGCGCTCTGCTACATCAACGCCTTCATTCCGACCAATCAGATTTCACAGAATGACCTGCTGCCTGACTGGCGGCGGGAAATGATCGAGGAAGAACTCGCCAGCGACCCCGATGCCTGGCGCATGCCCGCGCCAACCCCGGAACTGATTGGCGTCACGGATCCGGACGTCGCCGCGTGGATCACAGACAAGATGACCGTTCAGTCCGCCAAGACCATGCGGGATCGCGCCACCATCACCGGTGCTGTCGACCAGATCACCAACCGCACCTTCATTCGGGCAACCGGCTATCACAACAGCACCTTCGATGCGACTGTGAAGGAATACATGGCCCATCCGGTCTGGCGCGGTATCGAAATCGACACCAGCCATGATGCGATGATCACGGCCGCCGATGACGTGCGTGCAATCTTCGAAGAGATCGCGGCGAGTATCTGACTGCCTGAAACGGAAAGGGCCGCTCCGAAGAGCGGCCCCGTGAGCAGGCGACATGCCAAGCCCGTGGTCATTCGACCGTTGTCTCTATCCGGCTAGAGAAGGTTGCTCCGCCATCCGAACCCGAGACACAGGGTTGAACATATTGCCTAGAATCTCACTCGACATTGGATCACCTCCTTTCGATTGTTGAAGAACGCCAAAACCCTAGCACCGGATTCCGCGTCGCAGACAAACGAAAAAGGAAATCCTTCGACGGCGTTCCTAGCCGCCAAATCGCGTTCCCGGCACGCCCTGAATTCCCAGTCCGGTGATCCGGAAAAGTCCCCCAGCCCCGAATTGCGGTTTGGATTCCACAGCGAAATGGCCAAGCGCATCTGCGCCCGGATGCGCTACGCGTGCCATGGAGGTCACGTAGATCTCATCCATATTCTCACCGCCAAAGATCACACTGGTGACGTTCTTGACCGGCATCCCGATCCGACGCTCAACCGAACCATCAGGCGCATAACGAACGAGTTCGCCGCCGGTGACCTGCGCATTCCACATGTAACCTTCCGCATCGACCGTTGATCCATCAGCCACTCCAAGATCATCTTTAGTGGTCGCAAAAACCCGTTTGTTCGAAACATTACCGGTTTCGATGTCGTAGTCATAGGCCCAGAACTCTTCCTGAAAGGTATCTGCGAAATAGAACGTCTTGTCGTCCGGGCTCCAGCACGGACCGTTCGAACATTCGATACCGTCATCGACCTTGGCCAGCACGGCATTGCCGTCCTTGCGTAGCGCGACCGCACCCACATCGTGATCAAGCGCCCAGTTCTCGACTTTCCCGCTCCTCGGATCCAGGCGCCAGATTGTAGGCTTGCCAACCCGCTGACCGGTCCGATCGACCCAATAGAAACGTCCTTCTTCCACGTCTCAGATCGGGCTTTCGCTCAGGTAGTTGTCACACATCAGGACGCATTCGATCGTATAGAACATGAGATTTCTTCTGGGGGTTATTCCGCCGCAAGCGCGTTGTAGCGCTCCGGAATCTCTAGATTGAACAGGCGTGCCGCGTTGTAACCTAGGATGTTGCGCTTGGCCGTTTCATTCAGGAACGGCAGATCCCAGATCACCGACGGCAGGTCGAAGTCCCAATGCGGCCAGTCCGATGCATAGAGCATCTGCGAACTGGCATTGATCCCTTCCATGGTCGCGGCCAGCAGGGTCTCGTTGCTCCGCTCCATGGGCTGGGTCGTATAGAACATGTCGCGCATATACTCACTGGGGAGCTTCTTGAGCAGCGGCGCTTCGGAGGTCCGCATCATGTATTCATGATCGAGCCGCTGCATCGCGAAGGACAGCCACGCAACGCCGCTTTCAATCCACATGACATTAAGCTTGGGAAACCGCTCAGGAAGTCCGTTGATCACCCAGTTGGTTAGATGCACCAGATTGCACAGGACGAACGAAATCGCATGCATGGAGATGAAACGGTTGAGCTGGGAAGTGTACTCGTCCTGCCAGTTCAGATGAGTGTGGAAGCCGAGAACCTGACCGGCCTCCTCCAGCATCGCGTAGAGCCGCATATATTCATTCGCATGCACCGGCTTGTGCCGCGATGACGTGACCAGGAAACCCGCAACGCCCGGATTGCCGAGGAAACGCTTGACCGTGGCTTCAGCCGCTTCGGGATTGTTGAACGGAAGATAGAGCATCGCCCGGATCCGCGGGTCCTCGGGCAGGATGCGCTCGACAAGCCAGCGGTTGTAGGCGTTCGCCAGATGCACCTCCATCTCCGGCACCGGATGCATCCCCAGAAACAACAACGCATTGGGGAAGACGACCTGATAATCCAGCCCCATCTGCTCGATCGATTTCTGCGCCAGTATCACATCGCGCGGCGCGCTTGTGTCTTCAACAGGTTCCTTGAGGCCCTGACCATGAGGGATGCGGCCCCAGACATTCTGCCACTGCAGACCCGGCGTGTGGTTCAGGAAAGCCCCCCGCTTCGAGCCGTCCCCGAAGGCCGAGGCAGCATCGCGCACCACCGGGTCCTCAACCAGATCCATGATCTCCGGCCAGGCGCCGCCATCGCTGATATGGGAATCGATATCGACAATGAACACATCATCAAAATTGCGCTGGTTGGCCTGCTTGCGCGCATTGGCGAGCAGTTCGCGGCTGTCAGACCAGTCGTCAATCTGGGAATAGGTGCGTTTGTAGTCGTCACTCATCGTCTGGAACTCCTTTTTTCGTCACTCACGCCCGGTTCGTCCACATGGCCAGATCGAACAGGTTGAGATCCGCAGCCTGCAGCAAGGCTGTCACCGTCACCGCGACATCCGTTGCATTCATAACCCCGGGTTCGCACACGGGCGAAAATCGCCGGCCCTCAGTGTCGATTTTCCGGGCATAGAGCCGTGCCCCCGCCGTCAGCAGGGCCTGAACCGTCTCGTCGGACACATCTGCCGTGTCGTCAGCCTTCAGGCGACGCAGGGACTCGGCAAGTGCAGTTTCGGCCAGTTCGGCCAGATCAGGTGCGGACATAGATGTCTCCGTCACGTACCACCACGTCATACTTCGTCAGTCGCGTGCTGGATTCACCCGGATGCACACCGGTTCGGATGTTGAACTCGAAACCATGCCACGGGCAGATGATATGAACATCGGCATCTACGAACTCGAAACCATGGCTCTTCTTGCCATCATCAATGACCTCGTTGACCCGGTTCATGACCTTGCCCTGACAGACCGGTCCGCCCATATGAGGACAGTTGTTCTCCCAGGCGAAATAGTCATCGCCCAGACGGAACACGCCGATCTCCAGGTCACCATCCGCGACTACCCGCCGGTCCCTGTCAGCGATATCGCCCACTTTCGCGACAAACAAATCTGTCACGGCTACCCCCTTGGAAACATTTTGTGCTGTTCGGGAAGCACTGAAAATTTCCGCGAAACTACTCTTGGCATCGAAACGACGCAAGAAGTGCCAGCGTGTGATCCGGCACGCATGAGGCTGCGTAAAGATAAATATCATCAACGCACACCGCGGAGTTTCGAATGCCACCGATCAGAAAGCTGGCTTCTGCCCTGCTCATAACCAGCGCTCTTGCCCTGTCCTCCACCGCTGCGATTTCTGGTGGTCATGGAAAAAAGGACATCGTCGAAACCGCTGCTTCAAACGAACAGTTTTCGACCCTTGCTGCCGCCGTCAACGCTGCCGGGCTTGTTGACGTGCTCAAGGGTGACGGCCCCTTCACAGTCTTTGCACCCACCAATGATGCCTTTGCGAAGCTTCCCGCCGGAACGGTCGAAACCCTTCTAAAGCCTGCCAACAAGGATCAACTCGTTGCCGTGCTGACCTATCACGTTCTGCCCGGCAAGGTGCTGTCTGTCGACATCGCAGGCAAAGAGCTCAGGGCTAAGACTGTTCAGGGCAGCATGGTGGATATCGATGCCACCAAGGGTGTGATGATCGACGGCGCGATGATCACGACCGCCGATATCGAAACCTCGAATGGTGTCATCCACGTGATCGACACCGTGATCCTGCCGAACTAGCCCCGTCCAGTGTTCCCTTCCCCCCCCCACGAGCCATGCATGCGTGCCAGGCAAACTTGGTGCCTTCCCGGCACACTCCTTTCAGAACAACGAGCAAAAATCATGACGACAGAGACCACCACCGAAACCGGTTTCATTGGCCCCGCGACCTGCCCGGCCTGTTCATCCCAGACACGCTTCTGGTTGCAGTCCAATGGACGCGCCATGTGCCCGTGTTCAGCGCGGCGCGCATTCGCTCCATCCAAGCTGGAAGGCTCGCCGGCGACGGACGCCGACACTGACTGAACCCAATCGAAGCCTTGAACAGATGAGCCCAATTGCTGCATTGGGCACGGGACTTTCCGTAGCCGTCTTCGGCGCAAATGGCGGGATCGGCCGGGCGTTGATCGGGATTCTGCAAGCCGAGGACTCGGTTGAACGCGTCTATGCCCTCTCCCGAGTTCGCCCCGACAACCTCTCGGGAAAAACGACTAGCATTGCCTTTGACCTGCTTGACGAAAATCCATATCGGATGCCGCAGCCGTGATCGCGGCACAGGGTCCCCTGCACCTCGCCATCATCGCCACTGGGTTGCTTCACGATGACAGTGGCGGTCCCGAAAAACGTGGCCAGGACCTGAGCGAAGCCAATATGCAGCGTCTCTTTGCGATCAACACGATCGGCCCGACGCTCATCGCAAAACACGTGTTGCCATACTCGACAGGGACCGACAATCGGTTTTTGCCGCCCTGTCAGCCCGGGTCGGCAGCATATCGGACAACCGGCTTGGCGGATGGCATAGTTATCGGGCCTCGAAAGCCGCCCTCAACATGATGCTTCGAACACTCTCAGTCGAACTGGCCTACCGTAACCCGCGCGCCGTCTGCGTTGCCTTGCACCCGGGCACGGTCGACACTCCGCTTTCAAAGCCCTTTCAGAGCAGCCTCTCATCAACCGGGATTTTCTCGCCTCACCAGGCCGCCACGAACCTGCTCGGCATCATCGCTGGTCTTTCGGCAGAGGACACAGGAAGCTTCATTGCTTGGGACGGACAACCCATCTCCTACTAGAATTCGGGCCTGAAAAAAGGACACAAATGACCGTCAAATATCTCGCCGTTTATCTCGCCGCGCTTGTGACGTTTCTGATCATTGATGGCGTGTGGCTCGGCGTGGTCGCGCGATCCTTCTACGTCCAGCAGATCGGGCATTTGCTGCGCCCCGCACCAAATTTCGGCGTCGCGGGCCTGTTCTATCTTCTTTATGTGGTCGGCGTGGTCGTGTTCGCCGTCTTACCGGCGCTCTCACAGCAATCCTGGCAGACCGCAGTCTTGCTCGGCGCGCTGTTCGGCTTCATCGCCTATGGGACCTATGACCTGACCAATCTCGCAACCCTCGCGAACTGGCCTGTGCTTGTCTCCATCGTCGACATGATCTGGGGCGCCGTGCTGACGGCTACCGTCGCGCTGGCAGGTTATCATGCCGCGCGCATTATCTTCGCTGGCACGGGCCCCTGACGGTATCGGAAAACGAAAAGGGCGGCCAAAGGGCCGCCCGGATCGATTTAGAGATTGTACTGATAGGAATGTGGCACCCAGACATAGCCACCGTCGTGCTGGTCGATATATCCAACAGACGGAAAAGGCATATGGAAACCGATCGCAGCCATCTTTCCATCCGCGACCTGTGCCAGAACGCGCTTGCGTGACACGATTGCAGTATCCGGATCATCATCCATGCCGAATTTCCATTCGGGATGCGCAATCGAAACCGCGAAATGCGCCACCGTGTCGGACATGATCATCAACTCATTGCCGCCACTCTCCACGTGATAGGCCATATGGCCTGCCGAATGGCCGAACGCATCAACCGCGGTCACACCGGAGACAATTTCGTCGCCCGGCTTCACGAAACGGGCCTGCTCACCCAGCGGCTCACAGATTTTCCGGAACATTTCCAGGGTCGGCGGACGATGGGCCGGAATGTTTTCACCCTTCTTCCAGTAATCGAATTCGGCTTCACCGAAGACGATCTCTGCATTCGGGAAGGTCAGGCCGTCGCCATGGGTCAGGTTGGCAATGTGATCGGGATGGCAATGGGTGATCACGACAATATCGACATCCTCGCGATCGTAGCCGGCATCGGCCAGCCGCGCGTTATAATGTCCGGCATTGGGCTGGGGTGACTTGTCACCAAACCCCGGATCAAACGCGATCAGCTTCTCGCCCGTATCGACAAGAGTCGGGACGAACTGGTGCTCGAAATTGGGAAACGGGATGCGGTTTGCTTTCGCAACAGCCTCGACATCGGCCGCACTTGCATTGGTTCCCGTGATCGGGTGCATATCGTCACGAAGCAGAAAACCTTCGAGAATATTGGTCACGACGAAATCGCCGTGATTGAACTGATAGACGGTCGGGCGCGTCATATTGGGTTTGTTGGCAACCACGTTTGATCCTCCTGCTTAAAATTAGATCGGCTGTATAGCACGTCCGGAACGCACCAAAACCTCTACACGGCCTATAAATCCATGCGAGCAGCCAATTGACAATCACGCGTTAGGATTGAAACCTGTGGCACACGAACCAAGGAATGGCGATATGACCGGACAGACCACTGTGGACATCCACCCATTTGGCACGGCGCTCGGCGCAGAAATTCGCGGCGTAGACCTTTCTGCGCCCCAGTCCGCCGAAGTGCTCGAGCAAATCCATGCTGCCTGGCTGGACAATCTGGTTCTGGTCTTTCGAAACCAGTCCCTGACCGATGATGATCTGGTGAATTTCAGCCGTCATTTCGGTGATCTGGATGTGGTCCCGGGCTGGGAGCCCTTCTCCCCGGAGGGGCACCCCGAAGTTCTTGTCGTCTCCAATGTGCAGGAAGACGGCACAGCGATCGGCGTGCTGGGCGACGGCGAAGCCTCGTGGCACACGGATATGGCCTATATCCCGGTGCCCCCGCCCGCAAGCCTGCTCTACAGTCTGGAAGTCCCGGAAACGGGCGGCGACACCAGCTTCATGAACATGTACGCCGCGCTCGACACATTACCCGACGACCTGCGTCAGGCAATCACGGGCAAAACCCTCAACCACGATTCCAGTCATGACAGCCGGGGGCAATCTGCGCCCCAACCACAACATGTTTACCAGCATTGCCGAGGCACCGGGCGCCCGCCACCCGATCATCCGCACCCATCCGGACACGGGCAGGCCCGCTCTTTTCCTCGGCCGTCGTCTGCATGCCTGGATCATCGGCGAGGATATTGCGCAAAGCGACGCCCTGCTCGACCGGCTCTGGGACCACTGCACCAATGACGACCTGACCTACCGCCATCGCTGGCAAGAGGGCGATCTGCTGATGTGGGACAATCGGGTCACCATGCACCGACGCGAACATTTTGACGCCGGCGCGCGGCGCGTCATGCATCGTACTCAGCTCAAGGGCAATCGGGGCGTCGAGGCGGCCGCCTAAGCCGAAGCACCACGCCGAAGAATGAAAATATAGATCAACGCCATGGCGAACATGATCAGGCTATAGGTGGCCGCGGGCACAACCGCCTGACCACCATCGAACAACAATGTCGCCACAGCGATCGCCAGGGTGCCGTTCTGCAATCCACACTCAAGTGAGATCGTGATCCGCTGACGCAGACCCGAGGCAAAAATACGCGCGATCACATACGCCAGAACCATCATCAGTACATTGAGCAAAAGGGTGATCAGACCAGCTTGGGCGAAATAGGTCACGATATTGGCGCGTTCCTGGAAAATCGCACCGGCCAGAACCAGAATGAACAAACCCGCGGAAACCCGTCGCGCACCCGGATCGATCCGAATGGCAAACTTCTCTGCATATCGCCGCACGGCCAGACCGATCAGGACCGGCACTGTCACGATGACAAACACGCTGATCGCGGTGCTGGTCACGGAAACATCACCGGCATCTCCGCCCACGAATTGCGCATAGGAGAACACCACGACCACCGGAATGGTGATGACACTGAGCAAACTGATGACAGCCGTCAGAGAGATCGACAACGCCACGTCGCCGCGGGCGAAGGCGGTCAGAATGTTCGAGGTGACCCCACCCGGCGCAGCCGCAATGATCATGACGCCGAGAGCCAGCTCGGGTGGCAACTCCCACACCATCAGCAACAGATAGGCCACGACGGGCAGCAGAACGATCTGCGCCAGCGCGCCCACCACGAAATCCTTCGGCTGGCGTGCAACCCGTGCGAAATCATCGACGGTCAGCCCCAGTCCGAGCACGAACATGATGAAGGCCAGCGCCAGCGGCAAAACGATATCGGTTACAACGCCCATGATTCCCCCTAAAGTCTTCGTCGATCGAAAACCCTAGTGGAACATGCCGCGTCGCAGGAAGGGTGCAAATAACCCTGCGTGACGCCCGCGACGAATCAGATCACAAATAGGGTTCAAACAAAAAAGAAAGAGGCTCTGATTATGGCCAGTTCAGATCATGTAAATCTCGAGCAATTCATGGAAGGCGTTCAACGCCGCAATCCCGGTGAAACGGAATTCCATCAGGCGGTGTATGAAGTGGCCGTCGATATCTTCGACTACATCGAAGACAAGGAAATCTATCACGAAGCCCAGATCCTGCGGCGCATGGCCGAACCGGATCGCGTCATCTCCTTTCGCGTGTGCTGGGAAGACGACAACGGCAATGTGCGTGTCCAGCGCGGCTACCGTGTGCAGAACAACAACGCCATCGGTCCTTACAAAGGGGGCCTGCGGTTCCATAAATCCGTCAATCAGAGCATCCTGAAGTTTCTTGCTTTCGAGCAGACCTTCAAGAACAGCCTCACCGGCCTGCCCATGGGCGGCGGCAAGGGTGGATCGGATTTCAACCCCAAGGGCAAGTCCGACAACGAAGTGATGCGGTTCTGCCAGTCCTTCATGACGGAACTCTATCGCCATGTGGGCGAGGACACTGATGTCCCCGCCGGCGATATCGGCGTCGGGGCGCGGGAAATCGGCTACATGTTTGGCCAGTACAAACGCATCACCAACAAATATGTGGGCGTCCTCACCGGCAAAGGGCTCGAATTTGGGGGCAGCCTCGTGCGCACCGAAGCGACGGGCTACGGCGCTGTCTATTTCATGGAAGACATGCTGTCCGAAGCCAAGGACGGTTTTGACGGCAAAACGGTTCTCGTCTCCGGCTCGGGCAATGTCGCAACCCATGCGGCTGAAAAGGCCACTCAGCTGGGAGCCAAGGTTGTCACCCTCTCGGATTCCGGTGGCTTCGTCCACGATCCGGATGGCTTCACGCAAGAGAAAATCGACTGGGTCAAAGAACACAAGAACGTTCGCCGAGGCCGCATTTCGGACTATGTGAACGAGTTCAAGGGCGCAGAGTTCCATGAAGGCGCGCGTCCCTGGGCGGTTCCCTGTGACATCGCACTCCCCTGCGCCACCCAGAACGAGATCAGCAAGGAAGAAGCCGAAATGCTGGTCAAGAACGGCATCAAGGCCGTGGCTGAGGGCGCAAACATGCCAACGGTCAATGAGGGCGTGGAGGTCTTCCGTGACGCGAAGGTTCTGTTCGGTCCGGCCAAGGCGGCCAATGCTGGTGGCGTTGCCGTATCCGGTCTCGAAATGAGCCAGAACAGTGCGCGTATTTCATGGAGTGCAGACGAACTACAGAAATTGCTGCGCGACATCATGCGTGACATTCATGGCAACTGCCTTGAATATGCCCGGGACGGCGACGGTTATGTCGACTACGCCAAGGGAGCCAACATCGCCGGCTTCAAGAAAGTCGCAGATGCCATGCTGGCATTCGGCGTCGTCTGAACCGAACACACATCCAAATTACAAAGCCCGGCCCCACTGGCCGGGCTTTTTTATTGTCTAAAGCGGCGGCACACGCTGCAAGAACGGCTCGATGATGACCGTCTCGAAGATTCCGCCCAGCGTATAGGGATCATTGGCGTGCATGGCTTCTGCTACCGCACGATCAGGAACATCAAGCACCAGCACATTGCCCGTGACCTGCCGTATTCCCTCTTCGCCATAGACGAAATTGTCGACATCCGTTCCGTCTTCAACCAATCCACCGCCGAAGGTAATCACGGGCATAAACACCTTCTGATATTCGGCATGGGCCGCAAGCAGTTCGGCCCGCTTGTCCCCCATTCCGGGCTTGTCACGTCGGGCAATGACAAAAAGCATTTCGGTTCTCCCGGGCAGCACTGACAGTGTAATTCAGCTTCCCATTGTCTTCGGTTTCAATCAAATCGCCGGCCCGGCGCCTCTAGCTGGTGATGACACGCCGATACCGGCCACTCTGGTGTTGCGTCGGCAACACCCCCAAATCCCCGACCCCATCGTCTTCCAGAGGTGTCGCATCCGTGGCCTCGTGAAGAACCACATGGGAAACACCACCTTCCATCGAAAGATATCGGCGAACGCGGACGGCATCCGACTGTTGCGCAAGCATAGGCGGATATGCCGTGACGAACCAGATGTTGAACGTCTGAATATCGCATGCATGGAGGTCAAACCGTTCGATCTGAATGAACGGTGCCAGAGCCTGACAATCGCCGCCGGAGCCCGCCAATTCGGGGCCTGACCACGCCAGCGTGTAGCGGTCCGGATTTCGGAATTTTTCATGATATGCCGCGTCGCGCGGTCCCCGGCTCCGGCGCAGCGCCTGATAGGGCTCTCCATAGAGATGCCCCAGACTGGGCATTTCATAAAGGGTCAGGAATTGCTGCCCATCGCCTGTGATCCGGTCATAACTCGCGCAGGCGTTGAAGCCGATCGCCTTGCGTGCAGGATACATATCCTCGGCCAGCCAGGGTCGAAAGTCGGCACGATCCGGCGCGTCCAGATCACAGAAGATGGCGAGAAGTCCGCTGCCGCCCTGAGGAGAATCGTGGAGTTTCGACAAAGCGCGCTTTAGGCCGTCTCAAAGACGATATCGTCACCATGCCCCGGATGACCGCCGCGCACGGCACCAGCTCGTATGTCGCGATAGAACGGCGCAAAACCGGGTGAAAGCTCCCGTCCATTGGGCAGGGAGAGCCAGAGGCGCATCAGGTGACGGCGTTTTTCTAGCTCAGGATAGTCCTCGAACTCCGTGCGCATGTGCAGCATCAGATGATTGTTGAGAAACTGGATGTCGCCCGGTTGAAACATCATGGTCAGTTGGAACTCCGGGCGGGCACAGATTTCGTCGAGCAGATCCAGCGCTTCGGCCTGTGCCGGTGCCATTTTCGGAAGATGGTCCATCATTTGTGCCGAGCGCATATGAGTTCGGGTGTACCGTGCCGCAAATTTTCCTTTATGCATGGTGAAAACCGGCTGCGCATAATGGGGGGGCGTGTCCGGCAGTTCATTCCCTTGAAAGCTCCAGTAGTAGGGCTGATAAAGTACCTTCAGCAGGTCCGGACGGGTTCTCAGGATTTCGTTGTGAACGGATGACGTGCTGACAATCCGGCTCAGGCCACCGCGCTTGGCCGGTTGAATACAGAACAGCCCTGTCACATCGGCAGCATCCGCGTGATAGGTCAGCTCCCCCGCACTGGTATAGCCCCGAAACTCGGGACCATCGAGACCGGTTCCCAGGTCGCGCACATCCCCCAGAACGTCGCCGCGCTTGCTCTGGGACACAGCCGTGCCGAGATGCAGGCCAAGCCCCCAGTAAATGAAACGCAGTTCATCCTTGGAATAACGCTCCACCGGAATACCGCGCAACAGGAACAGGCCCCAGCCCTCTTCCAGCTCATGCTGAAGGCGTGCCAGCACCGTCCCGACAGTGGGCAGCGGAAACACATCACGCGTGAGGGTTGCGAGGCTTGCGCCAGCATCGCGCGCATGACGATAGGCGGCGTCGATCTCGGCAAGTTCCGCATCGGAAAATTGATGCACCCAATCTTCGGAATTCTGCGCCGTTTCGCCCATCCAGACATCCGGTCCCACCAATGGTGCAGGTGTAAAATCTTCAACTGCTGACATGCCGGGCTCTCCGAACCTTGAATCCTGATGGGGGATTGGTCTCGGGTGAATTTATCATCCGCCCGCTGATCTTTCCACCAACGGCGGTGCTTGGGGTACCACGCATGGCGATAAAGACCGATTCGGGCCCAAAATGGCGATCCCGGGATTTGGTGCATCGCAATATGTCAATATTGCAGCGCATGATTCGAGGGATTAACCTTTCTTCATGAAAATTTGCACAGACTCCTATTTTCCTGTGCGTCTGACGCACCGCAGAAGCTGTTTCGGACGCTAGATCGCATGCTGTACCAAAGCTATCAGAACTACACAGATGCCTTTGAACCCATGCGGAGCGCGGCTCGGGGTGCATTGGCAATCGCTGACATGATTCCCGGCTTCCATTTCATGGGCCTGAACCGGAACATGACCGCATTCTGGGAAATGTCCGCCCGCTCACACCTCTCCCACACCCGGCCCGACTACAATATCGACCATGTGCAGGTGGGCAAAAACCATGTTGCGGTGCATGAAGAGGTCGTTCTCAGCCACCCCTTCTGCGATTTGCTACATTTCGCCAGGGATGGCGTGTCGGGGCAGCCGAAAATACTCGTCATCGCGCCGCTATCGGGGCATTTCGCAACCCTGTTGCGTCCCACGATCCAGACCCTCCTGCGCGAACACGACGTCTACATCACCGACTGGAAAAACGCGCGGGATGTGCACCCCTCCGAGGGATTGTTCGGCTTCGATGACCATATCGACCTCGTCATGTCGTGTATCGAAACCCTTGGTCCCGGCACACATGTCTTCGCGGTCTGTCAGCCCAGCGTGCAGGCACTCGCCGCCGTGGCCCTGATGGAAGAGGACGATCACCCCGCTGCCCCGGCCAGCCTGACGCTCATGGCCGGGCCGATCGACACACGTGTGTCTCCCAACGCAGTCAACAAATTCGCCACCTCCCATCCGATCGAATGGTTCAAAAAGAACGTTGTCAGCCGCGTGCCCTTCCGATTCGAAGGCAGCGGTCGGTCCGTCTATCCGGGCTTTCTGCAGCTTTCCGGCTTCATGTCGATGAACAGTGACAAGCACGCCAAGGCGCACCGCGATCTGTTCGGGCACCTCGTTGAAGGCCGGACCGAGGAAGCGGAAACCATCACCAGCTTCTACGATGAATATTGCTCGGTCCTCGATCTGACAGCAGAGTTCTTTCTGGAAACGATCGAATCCGTGTTCCACGAACAACGCATTGCCAAGGGCAAACTGATCCATCGCGGTCGCAAGGTTGATCCGGCAGCGATCCGGCGCACCATGCTGCTGACCATCGAAGGCGAACGCGATGATATCTGTTCGATTGGCCAGACGGCAGCCGCCCATGGGCTCTGTACAGGGCTGTCGAAAAAGCAGAAACACCATCACCTGCAGGCCGGGGTCGGCCATTACGGCACCTTCAGCGGGCGCCGCTGGAACGGGGAAATCTACCCCCAGATTCAAAAACTCGTGGCGGCAGCGGGTTAACCCCACGCGTCAGACGTCGACAACGCCTCGCCTGCGGGCCCAGACATACAGGGCCGCCATCGCCACAAGCAACAAACCCGCGCTGATCGACAGCGGCAGGTTAATGCCGATCAGGCCGCCCCCAAATCCAACCGTAAAGCCGCTGAATGTGTGGCAGCCCAAACTGCCCACATTGAACACGCCAATCGCCCGGCCACGAATTTCAGCCGGTGCGTTGAGTTGCGCCAGCGTTCGGGTCATCGAATTGAATGACAGATCGAAGAACCCGGCCAGCACGAGCAGGCCGAAGGACAACCCATAAAAGGGCGACAGTGCGAACCCGAATATCGCCGCGGCCCAGAGCATCCCGAGAATGAAAGCGGTGCGGGTTCGCGCATTCGACCCCGATATCAACCGGGCCTTCAACATCTTCTTCGGAATGGATGACGTCGATCAGGTGGAACAGTGTTTCGAAGACTGTGCGGCCGGACAGTTCCCCCGGGTGCTGATGGGCAATGGTGCCTGCAACAGCCATGTGGACCCGTCCTATGCGCCCGAAGGCGGACATTCCGCGTTCTGGTGGCCCTTTGCACCCTATGCCGTGGACGGTGCGCCGGACAACTGGGATCGAAACAGGGACGACTATGCCCGCAGGGTGCTCGATGTCTGGCGTGAATACGCCATCAATCTGGATGGCGACAATGTCCGCGCGGAATACCTGTTCACGCCGCTGGACGTGGGACGCCTGAACGTCAACATGCGCCAGGGCGCCGTTCGCATGGGAGCCTTCATTCCCAGCCAGCTGGGCATCAACCGGCCGCACCCCGACCTGTCGGGAAGCCGCAGCCCGATCGATGGCCTGTATCTGTGCGAGTCCTCATCAGGCAATGGCGGCGGGGTGAACGGGGCACCGGGCTATATCGCCGCCAATACGATCGTCGACGATCTCGGATTGACCCGCGACTGGACCCCCGTCCCTCTGCCCGAATGGCGCAATTAGGCAGCTTGCTCGTGGCGTGCCATGAAATCGGCCAGAGTCTGCGCGATTTCGGGCTCATGGGCCTCCCAGTCCTCGAAAGGCACCACGGGGACATCCTGATCTTCCATCGGCAGAACATGCATCTCGCTACCCGGGATCATGGCGTGGACCGCCCGACCACTATTTGAATCATGCACCTTGTCATTGCCCGGGATCACCACAGTGGGGATCCGGATCGAGCTGAGTTCGGCTTCGGTCACGCCGAAAACCGGCAGATCGGCACCGGCCACGAACAGGTCGCGCAAGCGGGTCTGGATGTCGATGAATTCTTCCGCAGACATGGCCATCAACCGATCACGGTTGGCGGCATTGGCGGCAATCCGCTCTCCATATTCCGGCGTGGCGCAGATGGCTTCCATGCCACCTTCCTGGGCGATGCGAATGAACTGCTCGTAATAGGCTTCGGGCAGGCGCTGGGCTGCAAAGGCCCCGCCAGAGACCCGCAACAGCAGAAGACCCCGCGCGGATTTCAGGATGACGCAGACCGAACATCAGCGCTGTCCGCGCCCCCGAAGAGGATCCGCCAATAAACGCCGGCACTGCGTCGAGATGATGCAGCAATTCGTTGAGGTCATCGGCCCAGACCGCTTCCTCCACATCATCGGCTGCCAGCAGAATGTCCGAAGCCCCGGTGTTGCGGCGGTCATGCAGCAACACCCGGTAGCCATGGGTGGCGACCTTCTCGGCGAGCGGAACGAACTCGTCGAACCCGCGACGACCGCCGGTGATCAGGGTGACAAACGGTCCGTCGTCACCGATCACGTCGTAGCGCAGGTTCACCCCGCGGATTGTGGCGATAGGCATGGCTGTTTCCCTTCTATGGATCGACGCAGACAGGTTGTCAGGTTATATGCTGGCCTGCGAAAACCAAAGACCGCATGACGGTCCGGAAAAGAGAAACGATGTCCCAAACAGACAACCCCGACCTCACATCCCGCGATCTTTACGGAACCTGGACAACCGTAAGCGTGCGCTACAGCGATCTGGACCCCAACGGCCATGTGAACAACGGCGCCATCAACCAGTATTTCGAGGATGGCCGGGTGGGCTTCCGCTTGCAGCGACTGACCTCGGTCGCCGGCGACAAGCTGTCGGGATTTGCCGTCGTCAAATATGCCGCCAACTATCTTGCACCTGCGCATTATCCCGGTGAGGTCGAGATAGGTACCGTCGTCACCCGCATCGGCGGGTCGTCCTATGGTTTGGGACAGGCGATTTTTCAGAACGCCAAATGCGTTGCGACCGCTGAGATCGTGACCGTGCAGTTCGATCCGGCCAAATCAAGCTCGGTGCCTTTGTCCGATGAGTTCCGGAACGTGCTCGAAGCGGCCATGGCCCCGACCACAGGCTAGGTAACCTATTCGGCGGCAACCATCTTGCCATCCTTGTCCAGCGTCAGCCCGGCCGCCGCCGCCGCATCGATCACATCCTGTGGCCGCGAGACGGTCGTGTTCTTCGTGCCGCCGATAATCACAAGCAAATGGCCATAAGTGTCGCCCACATTCTTGAAGCTACGCATCACCTTGGCGGGCACGGAAATGCAATCCATCGGCCCCAGAACGACCTCTTCCATGTCATCGCCTTCATTCCAGTAGATCGCCCACTAACCGCTGATCGGAATGAACACCTCAACCTCTTCATTGTGGATGTGCATGGCCGAGCCGTTGTCCGGAGCCGCGCCCACATAGGCCAGATTGAATCCTTCGGAATCGACAATACCCGGCTGGGTTTCCGCATCCTCGGACACGCCCTTGCCGATGATGCTGTAAATATCGCGCTGAAATCCGGGAATGCTCTGGGTGATCATCAGCTGATCATTGCCCTTCTGGTCCGCGAAACGGGCAATCCGTGCGTTCATCTCGTCCTGAGTCATCTTGATGATGTCGCTCATGCCGTCTTCTCCTGAATGCGTCTGCCCGACAAGGATGGCGCAAATTCGCGGGCGACGGCAAGCTTTTGCCGGTCGCCTCTTATTCCCCAAGCATGGTGGTGGCGATCTTCTCAGCGATCATCAGCGTGGGAATGTTCGTGTTGCCCCGGGGCACCCAGGGCATGATCGAGGCATCCACCACCCGCAGCCCAGCGATACCGTGGACCCGCCCCTGCATATCCGTCACCGCGCCCGGGTCATTCACCGGCCCCATCCGACAGGTTCCGGCATGATGCGCCATGCCCACCACGCTCTCGCGCACGAACCCATCCAGAACATCGTCATCCTCCATCAGGCTCTCCAGATCCAGTCCGGGATGAGACAGAGTGCCCAGCACAAGACGACTGGCGGCCGGCACAAGATCGAGAAACGCCGAAATGGCCCGCGCCCGGAGCGAATTGTAGGCATTGATATCGTTGAATTTCCGCAGATGCTGGGTGCGCCCCACGGGGGTTGCAGCATGCCACAACGCGCGAACCTCCGGCGCCAGCAGCATGTCCGCCGCGCGACGGACTGCGACCGCCATCCGGGTACGGTCACGATCATCGGACTGAAAATCAAAGCGAATATCGGGTGGGCCATCCGGCCCGGTTGGATTCACCCGCACCCGTCCCCGGGAAAAGGGTTTGAGAACCACCGGCGTCAGCGAACTCATGCGCCGCCCCAGTGCATGCCAGCCGGTCTGCCCGACATAGCTGATATAGACATCGCTGGGCGGGCAATCGGCGACCTCTGACGAAAATCGCCAGGTCGCCGTGGTGTGATCTCGCTGCCCCGGTGGCGGTGCTGCTGCACGCTTCAGATGAGCCACCAGATAGAGAATCTGGTGATTGTGCAGATTGCGTCCGACCCCGGATATGTCGGCCACCACCGAGATGCCCGCCGCGCGCAGGTCATCGGCCGGACCGATTCCGGCCCGCTGCAGCATCACGGGAGACTGCAGCGCACCGGCACAGACAAGCACGTCTCCTGCGCTCAGGGTCTTTGTCTGACCGCCGGTGAAAACCTCTACCCCGGTCACCCGCTGCCCCTCGAAAACGAGTCCCTGCACTTCCGCTCCCGTCATGATCGTCAGATTGTCCCGGGCGCGGGTTTGCGCATCGAGGTAGCAAATCGCGCTCGAGGCTCGCCTGTTCTCGAACTTGCTCAGGGGCAACGCGCCGTAACCGTCGCGAAAATCGCTGTTGAAATCTTCGATTCGGGCCAGTTGGCGCTGCTGGCTGTCAGCCGCCAGCGCCTGTAGCAACGGCGGCCATTTCTCCTCGGGCAAGCGTCGGATCGGAACCAGGCCATCACCGCCATGGGACACGCCATACTGATCGTGCCCGGCGAAATCGGTATCGGTTTCCAGCTTGCGGAAATACGGCAGCACATCATCCCAGCCCCAGCCTTCCGCTCCCATCTCAACCCATTCGCGGTAGTCATCCGGCGTGCCGCGCAGGGCGACCATCCCCATGACCGAGGAACCACCTCCGAGAATGCGGCCCTGGCGCAGATGCACGGGCGGACCGTCCGCGGGACTGCGATTGAACCCTTCCAGCGCCAGCCAGGCGTAGTTGGGATTGTAATAGGAGGTCGGATAGGTGTCCGCGACATCAGCCGGCTCGGCCCCGGGCGGCGTATCCTGCCCCGCCTCCAGAAGCAGCACCCGGTTTGCCGAACGCGCCGAAAGGCGGTTCGCCAGCACGCAGCCTGCGGAGCCACCACCGACGATGATGTAGTCGAACCCGTCACGCATGTTCGTATCAGAGCGTCAGTCGTTGTGTGCGCGCGCTGCGATCAGAGCAGGTCGGGCTTCAACACGATCAATATAGGCACTCAGATTCGGGAGTTCCGAAACATCGGCGCCCAGACGCCGGGACACGCTGCAGGCATGACCGGTCATGATGTCTGCGGCAGAAAATTCCCCGGCCAGATAGTCCCGTCCTTCCATATGCGCATCAACAGCAACGAGCATCCGGTTCAGCAGCTTCATGGCGCGATCAATATTCACCTGATTGCGGCGTTCCTCCGATAGGAAGATTGTCTCCACCACCAGAATGTTGACCTGGGGCATCAGCATGCCCTCGGCATAGTGCAGCCATTGCAGATAATTGCCGAATTCGGGGAACGCAACATCCGGCTCCAACGCCCCATCGCCATATTTTGCCACCACGTATTGTATGATCGCACCGGATTCAAAGATTGTCTGGCTACCATCCTCCAGCGCCGGCACGCGCCCCATGGGATGGACCTTTAGATAATCCGGGGATCGCATCTCGGGCGCACCCAGTTTGAACTGCACCAGCTCATAGGGCAGACCAAGTTCTTCAAACAGCCAGATCACACGAACGGATCGGGAACCGGGGGAATGATAGATTTTCACAATATCTCTCCTGCGTTGTCACAAGCGGATTTCAACATGGATTATTTCCCACAATTCCGCGACAGCCTGCCCCCCTTTCACGTCTCGGGATCGCTTGCTGAGACAACTCGTGGACGAGGCGAATCATCATAAAAGCTTTCGGCTTGAACCGTTGCCGCGATCATGGTCTCTGTCGCCTGAAACCGCTCTCAAGGTCATACCAGGCACCACGCCTGACCTTTTCTGCGTCCGAACCAGAGAATTTACCGGAGCCCCCCATGGCTGATTTGTCGCGCCAGGCACTCAACATCGAAGACCTTCGTCGCATGGCGAAACGCCGTCTCACCAAGGCCCTGTTCGATTTTTGCGACAAGGGCAGTGAGGACCAGATCGCCATGCGGGATAATCGATTGGCGCTCGATCGAATCAAGCTGCGCCCCCGGATCATGCGCGACATTTCCGGGCGCAATCCCGGCATCAAACTGTTTGGCAAGCAACACGGATTGCCCCTGATAATCGGGCCGACCGGTCCGGCGGGCTTTGTCTGGTATCGCGGGGAAACCGAACTTGCACGGGCAGCGGCGAAGGCAAATATACCGTTCACGCTCGCCAGCACCTCCAACACGGCAATGGAGAAAGTCCATGAGAATGGCTGCGGCACCCAATGGTTCCAGCTCTATGTCTGGCGCGATGCCGAAGCCGCCTTCGTCACCATCAGCGGGCGCTGGATGCCGGGTTCGAAGGGCTGGTCGTCACCGTGGATTCTCCCGTCTACAACAACCGCGAGATCGATGTCCGCAACGGGCTGGTCTTCCCGCCGCGCGTCACCCTGAAAACGGCGATCGACAGCCTGAAACATCCGCGCTGGCTGGTCGGAACGGCGGGACGCTACTATCTGGCCGAAGGCAAGTTGCCCGCCTTCTCCAACATTCATGTGCCCGAGGAGGCCAAGGCAGAAGCCACCGGATATGTCTCCGCCAAGTCTTCCAGCTTCCTCAACCGCAACGAAACCCTCACCTGGGACTTCCTGAAACGCGTTCGCGACGCCTGGCCCCACAAGCTGCTGGTCAAGGGTGTGCTGCATCCCGACGATGCCGTAACGGCGGCAGATTGCGGCGCGGATGGCATTTTCGTGTCCAACCATGCGGGCAATGTGAATGACACGGCGGTCACACCCTGGGATGCCCTGCCCGCGATCCGACAGGCCGTCGGCGATCGCTTGACCATCATTGCCGATAGCGGCGTGCGGCGTGGCAGTGATGTCCTCAAGGGCCTCGCGCTGGGCGCGGATGTCATCGCCATCGGACGCGCCACGCTTTATGGCGTCGGGGCCGCCGGTGAAGCCGGTGCCACACGGGCGCTGGAAATTCTTGAATCCGAGATCACGCGCACCATGGCGGTGCTCGGTGTCACCGATATTCCCTCCATCGGCCGCGAACACATCCTCCTCCCCAATGAACTGCCCGTATCCGGTACCGGTACAGGCTGATGCGGGCGCGGGCCCATATGGACATTTCCGGCAACAATCCCATCTTTCAGAGGCTAGGACACCGGAACCAAGCGACATGAACAACCTGAGCCCAGCCCGTCCCCAATTTGCATTCGACAACAGCTTCTCGCGCAGCCTCGAAGGCTGTTTTGTGGAATGCAGTGCGGCCACGGCCAGAGCCCCGAAGCTCCTGCAGCTGAATCACGCGCTGGCCTCGGAACTCGGGCTGGACCCGGCGGATCTGATCACGGATGCGGGAACGGCCATTTTCTCCGGCAATGTCACACCCGATGGTGCCGCGCCATTGGCCCAGGCCTATGCCGGTCATCAGTTCGGCGGATTCAGTCCCCAGCTGGGAGACGGTCGTGCCCTGTTGCTCGGCGAAGTGATCGACACTCAGGGACGGCGGCGTGACATCCAGCTCAAGGGGTCAGGACGAACCCCCTTTTCGCGCGGTGGCGATGGCAAGTCGGCACTGGGGCCGGTTTTGCGCGAATACCTGATCGGCGAAGCCATGCACGCGCTGGGTGTGCCCACAACACGCGCGCTGGCCGCTGTCAGCACCGGCGAGATGGTACAGCGGGAAACCCTGCTGCCCGGCGGCGTGCTGACCCGCGTGGCGGCAAGTCACATGCGGGTGGGCACATTCCAGTTCTTTGCCGCCCGGGGTGATGGAGAGAAAGTACGCCAGCTGGCCGACTACGCCATCGCCCGCCATCACCCTGCGGCCGCAGATGCCGATAACGCGTATCTGGCGTTTCTGGACGCCGTCGCCGAAGCCCAGTCCGCACTGGTCGCAAAATGGATGAGCATTGGCTTTATCCACGGCGTCATGAACACCGACAACAT
>CALSML010000021.1 GCA_943787445.1 uncultured Alphaproteobacteria bacterium | reverse complement strand
ATGGGGTCGGAGGGAATGAATGGCTTATGGCAACTAAGCTTAAAAATAAAAATAACGCGAATGTACTGATCCTCGACAGTTTCATGTCTCGGGGTGCCAAACAAAATTGGGATCGAAATTCTTGGGCGGATGCAAGGGTTCGCACTTTTGACGTTATCGCAGCCGGAAGGTGGTTAAGAGATCGGGGAACAAACCCTACTAAAACCTTTATGATGGGGGGTTCCCAAGGTGGATGGACAACACTTAAAGCGATGTCTGCTGAGCCACGACAGATTGCAGAGGTAAAACCGCTTTATGCTGGTGGCATCGCATATTACCCCGTTTGCGATAATTACAATGAAAAGCGGCGGCTCCGTGCCGGTCAGAGATACATTTCGTTGGCAAACAAGGGATATTGGGGGCCAGTTCTCATTTTGTCAGGCAAGAAGGATTTCGCCACTCCGATAAAAGGGTGCCAGTCGAACGTTGTTAAGTACGCGACCAAGCATGTTTCATTCGATAGAGGAACGCACGGTTGGGAGTCACGATGGAGGGAAAAAGACGGAACAATGAATAAAAACGGAAGTTGTCGTTGGTCGGGTAACCGAAATTTCAAGACGTGTTACGACGAGAAGCATACTGCTCAAATGCATGAAGAGATCGGTAAATTCACTTTAAGAACGGAATAATGAGATGAGTTGCAACTGAACTGAATTGTCGATGGGCCGAATTGAGACTATTTCGAGTTTAGGTATTGCAATCATGCAGGTAAAGTTGAAACACGGTTGTGGGCGATGGATGTTGGAAAAATTTTAATAGTTCGCGACCCTAGTTATTCCGCTGATAAATGTGAGGTACCTTAGTTGATTTGGTTCCAACAAAAATATCCTTCATTAAAACTGAAGTTACCCATTGTGGCAGTTGGGATCATGCTTGCTGGCACGGCGTGTTCCGGTACGGTTTCCTCCGTAAATAAATACCGTACGAGCGGGGGAAATGCTCAGATGTTTTCTAACATTGACCTGCCCGCCGGTGGAGGGCTTTCACGTCTTTTACCATTTAATCCGGCGCTGCAAACAGCTCACGATTTCAAGTCTGCAAACAAGGCTAACACCATGATGGATCGCAATGCGTCAGCCCTTACGGGCTTGTTGATCCATAAAAGGCGAATAGTATTTGAACGCTATCGGGAGCCGTCGGCCCCAGGCCGAAGAATGCATAGCATGTCAATGTCGAAGAGTTTGACTGCTCTTGTGATCGGGAATTTGCTGTGTGATGGTAAAATCAAAAGTCTCGAGCAAAAGGCAATTATTTATGCACCCCAACTTGAGGGGACTGTCCAAGGTGATACTAAAATCCGTAATCTTCTGATGATGGCCAGTGGTATTGAAACCCCTAAGCAAAACGGCAGCCCCAAGCCGAAGGCATATCAAAATTTGCGAGACCAAAGAATATCCAGCTTGGAGTTATTAAAGGGGCTGAAAAGAGTGAACGGTGAAGGAAGTGAGTTTACTTATAACTCTGCAGACACGATAGCACTGTCGCAAGTTATGGATACATTTGGAGGTTTGGTTCGTAATTTTTATTTCTATATCTGGTCGAGAATAGGTCCCGAGCAAAGAGGTTCCTGGATGATCGACTTTAAAGGAGATCCAATAGCATTTGCTGGGTTTAATGCGACTTTGAGGGACTGGGGCAGGCTTGGGCTATACGTTATGGATATGGCGAGAGGTCGGGGCGGCGACTGTATGAAAAAGTTCGTCACGGAAATGAACTCAAAACAAATAAAAAATAATTGGCGTAGAGGTAGACCCGGACAATCATTCAGCCACTACGGCTACCAGACTTGGGTGATGCAAAATGGAAGTGCTTGGTGGGTCGGTTATGGCGGTCAAAGGGTTGGTTTCAACTTTGATGAAGAAAAAGTAATCGTAATTCACAGTCATGTGGAAAATTATATGGTTGAGGCATACGCTGTATTTGATTTTTTTGCGAAATGAACTTATGAAATTTGGTTGAAAATCTTGGAATAAAATAGTCATGAGAAATATGAGAAAATCCCTAGCTCAAATCTCGCTGGGTTTGGCCCTATTATTTTTTCTCGGTCTTGACGGTGTTAAAGCGCAGGATTTCCAGAGGGGTGTAGCGGCGGCTAAGGCAGGCGACTTTGCCACTGCTTTACGCGAGTGGGTCCCTTTAGCTGAGCAGGGAAATGCCCGTGCTCAATTCAAGCTTGGCACCTTGTATTACAAAGGCAGCGGAGTTCCGAAGAACTTCAAGACCGCAGTAAAGTGGTTTCGACTTGCCGCGGAGCAAGGTAACGCCAAAGCACAATACAACCTTGGTTGGAGATACCGTAAAGGGCAGGGAGTTCCTCAGAACCTCGAAACCGCAGTTAAATGGTACACGCTCGCTGCTGAGCAAGGGATTGCGGGTGCGCAATTCAATCTCGGGCTGATGTATCACAAGGGAAATGGCGTTCCAAGAAACTTCAAATTGGCTGTGAAGTGGTACACGCTTGCCGCTGAGCAAGGAAATGCTCGTGCTCAGTATAATTTGGGTTGGCGGTACCGTAACGGACAAGGCGTTGCGAAGAACCTGGTTACTGCTGCCAAATGGTACGAACGCGCAGCCGAGCAAGGTGACGCAGACGCCCAGTACAATCTTGGTGTGATGTACCGCAGAGGGCTGGGGGTGAAGAAAAACGATGAGGCGGCAGTAAGGTGGTACAAGCAAGCGGCGGAAAAAGGTAACCAAAAAGCGAAAACAGAGCTCGCAGAAATACCCAAAATTGAGCAGCAGAAATCGAAAGTTGCGCAAGCAAGCCCAGAGGAAACGAACCTTCCTAAGCCTGAGAAGGTGGAGGCAACTAATTTACAAAGTCAGAAGACTAACTCGGATATCGCAGAGGCCAGCCCAAAAGAAAAAAGCTCGACAGAGACCAAAATTGAGCAGCAGAAGCCGAAAGTTGCTCAGGTAAGCTCAGAGGAAAAGAGCATTCCCAAGCATGAGAAGGTGGAGGCAACTAAGCCACAAAGTCAGAAGCCAAACTCGGACATCGCGGAGGCGAGCCCAAAAGAAAAAAGCCCGACAGAGACCAAAGAGGAAAAGCCCGCTATCCAGGAGACCAAGCAAGGAGTGCCTAGTCTGGCAGAGATTGAGAAAAAAGCGGAGAAAGGTGACGTCAGGGCTCAGGTTAAACTGGGAGAGATGTACGAGAGTGGAACGGGTGTTGACAAAAATTATGAGACAGCGGTGAAGTGGTATGGGCGTGCAGCGAAACGAGCGGGCGGAAAAAAGGGTGACGCCGAGGCTCAATACAAATTAGGTAAAATGTATTTGAAAGGTCACGGTGTTCCATCTAATTGGGAAATCAGCAAGCGTAATTCCCAAATGCGGCTAATGTTTAAGCGCTCTGCCGATCAGGGGAATGCTCGAGCCGAATACAACCTCGGTCTAATTTATCGGAAGGGCAAGAAACTGGGGGTGGCGCAGAACAATTTTGCTGCTGTTAGACATTACACTAAAGCTGCTGAGAAAGGTAATGCCAAGGCCCAACTCGAATTGGGCTGGATGGCATACAAGGGATACGGTTTTCCCAAAAAGAAACCCGATCTTAAGACCGCAGTTAAGTGGTACACACTCTCGGCTAAGCAAGGCAATCCTATAGCGCAATTTAAATTAGCTAAGCTGTATAAAGATGGCGACGGCGTTCCTAAGGACCCCGTGCAAGCAGTTAAATTATATACGCTTGCTGCTGAACAGGGAAATGCCCCTGCCCAATTCCAATTAGGTCAGATCTATGGCAACGGAGATGGCGTTCCTAAGGACCCTGGCAAATCAGCGAAGTGGTACGCACTCGCAGCTGAAAACGGTGACGCTTTGTCTCAGTTTACACTGGGTAATATTTTTCTAAAAAAAGGGGGTTCTCTGCAGAATATAGATGCGGCGATAAAGTGGTTGGCACTTGCTGCGGAACAGAAATCAAACGATGAGCTTGCGCAAAACGCAAAAGTGCCTCTTGAAAAAGCAAGAAATCAGAAACGAATAATCGAGTTAGAGTTATCTGCTAAGCAAGGCAATCCTATAGCGCAATTTAAATTAGCTAAGCTGTATAAAGATGGCGACGGCTTTCCTAAGGACCTCGTGCAAGCAGTTAAATTATATACGCTTGCTGCTGAACAGGGAAATGCCCCTGCCCAATTCCAATTAGGTCAGATCTATGGCAACGGAGATGGCGTTCCTAAGGACCTTGGCAAATCAGCGAAGTGGTACGCACTCGCAGCTGAAAACGGTGACGCTTTGTCTCAGTTTACACTGGGTAATATTTTTCTAAAAAAAGGGGGTTCTCTGCAGAATATAGATGCGGCGATAAAGTGGTTGGCATTTGCTGCGGAACAGAAATCAAACGATGAGCTTGCGCAAAACGCAAAAGTGCCTCTTGAAAAAGCAAGAAATCAGAAACGAATAATCGAGTTAGAGTTATCTGCTAAGCAAGGCAATCCTATAGCGCAATTTAAATTAGCTAAGCTGTATAAAGATGGCGACGGCTTTCCTAAGGACCTCGTGCAAGCAGTTAAATTATATACGCTTGCTGCTGAACAGGGAAACTTGAATGCGCAGGTCGAACTAGGTGACATTTATGTAAAGGGAAATGGCGTTTCGCGGAACTTTGAGTTGGCGGTGAAGTGGTACAAAGTAGCCGCTGACAAAGGCGATGCGAGAGGCCAGTTGAACCTCGCGATCATGTATGACGAAGGGGCTGGTGTCGCAAAAAATCCTCAAACTGCCGTAACATGGTGGAAGTTGGCCGCGGGGCAGGGGAATGGAGAGGCCCATAACAGTCTAGGTTACGCTTATTTGAATGGTGAAGGTGTCGGAAAGGACCTTGAAACCGCCCTGGAGTGGTTTGGCAAAGGCGCAGAGCTTGGTGACAAAAATGCCCAATTAAACCTCGCTCAATTGTATCAGTTGGGGAGAGGAGTTAAAAAGAATTTGCCTCGCGCATTTAAGATATACGAGCAGGCCGCTACTCAAGGGAATGAGCGAGCCGCGTTTAAGCTTGGACAAATTTATTTGGGGGGATCGGGTATCCCAAAAAACCTTGGACTCGCGATCAAGTGGACCGAGCTTGCTGCTAATAACGGAAGTTCTGATGCTGCATATTCGCTAGGTGCGATGCACTATAACGGGGAAGGTGTCAAAAAAAGTATTAGCACCGGGTATGATTGGTTCAAAAAAGCCGCAGATCTGGGGAATGCAGATGCACAAAATCTGGTCGGAGAGATGTATGAGGAAGCCCAGGGGGTTACTCAGGATTATGTTAAAGCCGAAGAATATTATTTGCTAGCATCCAAACAAGGACATGAAGCGGCCGCAGACAATTACATCCGGCTTGGGCAGAAAATAGAAAACCAAAGAGTGCAGGCACAAAAAATCAAAAAGGCTGGAGAACTTGCTAAAGCGGCGGAACAAGGCGACGTCGAAGCTCAGGTCCAACTGGGTAACATGTATGCAGAGGGTGACGGGGTAGCAAAGGATATAAAGACTGCTTTGAAATGGTACACGCTTGCCGCCGAGCAGGGGGATATGAAAGCTCAATATAAGGTGGGCAGGTATTACGTGCGGGGACCGAAGGATTACAAGGCAGCCATTAAATGGCTTAGACTTGCTGTTGGTCAGGGCCATGCCGGTGCCCAAGCGACACTAGGTTACCTCTACTATGAGGGAAGGGGTACCCAGAAAAATTATGAAACAGCGTTTAAGTTGTTCAAACTGTCTTCGGGTCAAGGGAATGCCCTTGCCCAAGCCTATTTGGGTTATTGTTATGAAGAGGGGACCTGTGCACCAAAATCAAATGAGAAAGCAGCAGAATTGTATCAACTTTCTGCAGAACAAGGTGACTCCGGAGCACAATTCAACCTTGGTTTGATGTACCGGGATGGGAAAGGAGTTCCTCAGAACCGGGAAACCGCTTTGAAGTGGTTCGAACTGGCAGCTGAACAGGGAGATGAAGGTGCTGAGTGGAATATCGAAAGGATAGCTGTTGAGGTGCGCGCTGAACAAGGAGAGTTAAGCGCCCAATATGAACTGGGCTCCGATTACCTGTCTTCGAAAAAAGGAATGCGGCAAAAGGACTATTTTTCTGCCCGCAAGTGGATTTCGCTCGCAGCAAAACAGGATGATGCTGATTCGGCGTTTCTTTTATTCATTATTTTGAGTCCGACAAGTCAGGGCACCGATACACCCTATGATGATGAAGCAGGAGATTTTGGAGAAGTTGGGAAGCGTGAGGCTAATGCCAGTGCAGCATTAAAATGGCTTAAAAAAAGCGCAGAACTTGGATCTCCAGAGGGCCAAATGGCATTAGGAATTACTTACAAAAAAGGAGGCATTGTCTCCGAAGACAAGGTGCGAGCTCTGATGTGGTTTTTAGTTGCGGCGCAAAACGAAAACCAGATGCGTACCGGGGGCTACTTCCATCATACCCACTCAATGAACCATGCTTGGTTTTTAACCGACTCAAAAAAGGAAAAGATATCTAATTCAAAAATTAAAAAGGCCAAAAAAATGGCGCAAAAATGCATTCGAAACGATTGGGTGGGATGCTGAGGAATTGAAAAGAAACCGCTTCTAAGCCAAATTTAGTAGGCACGAATCGTTTCGGGCGCGCCAATCATTTTAATGATTTGGAGCCCATTCTGTTTTAATCGCCAATATTAAATATCACAATTTTTAGTATACGAATTCGTAAATACTAGATTTTAAACGAAGCTTTAGCCGCAGCGCGTACGTGTTTCGCAATCCTTGGCGCTACCGTCCGATCCAATGGGTGTGGAAGAATATTTTCAGTGGTGATTTCGTCTACAGCGCCGGCCAACGCTAGCGCTACTGCAACCTTCATCTCTCCATTAATTTGAGGTGCTCGCGCATCTAGTGCGCCACGAAATATTCCCGGAAAAACGAGTACGTTGTTTACCTGATTAGCGAAATCACTACGCCCTGTCCCGATTACCGCAGCACCTCCGCGGATTGCTTCCTCCGGCATAATTTCCGGTGTCGGATTTGCCATAGCTAAAATAATTGGATTTTTAGCCATACCTTTTACATCATCTGCTGTTATTACATCGCCTTTTGATACACCGATGAAAACGTCAGAACCCTTAATCACCTCTTTTAGAGTGCCTGAATTATTATTTTTATTAGTGAATTCCAACAGTTGACTTTTTTCCAAATTAAGTCCATCCTGGTTCTTTGAAATCGCTCCTTTGGAATCACATATTATAACATCGCCGACCGGATTGATTTCATTCCCTGTTATATCAATGCCGCATATAAGCTTAGCAATTGCTGTTCCGGCAGCTCCGGCTCCATTTATGACCACTCGCATGTCGTTTAGGTTTTTACCAATTACCTGGGTGGCATTTATAAGCGCAGCGAGAAGAACTATCGCGGTTCCGTGCTGGTCATCATGAAATACTGGGATACCTAAATCTTGAAGGGCAGCTTCCACTTCAAAACATCTCGGAGCTGAAATATCTTAAAGATTTATCCCTCCGAAAGAGGGAGCGATAAATTTACAAGTTTCTACAATTTTTGCAGGGTCTTTAGTATCTAAACAGATTGGCCATGCATCAATTTTTCCGAATTCTCGGAAAAGTAGCGCTTTTCCCTCCATCACCGGCAAAGAAGCAAGAGGTCCGATATTACCCAGCCCAAGAACAGCAGATCCATCAGTCACAACGGCGACTGAGTTACCTTTCGAAGTCAATCTGTATGCAGCTTCAGGCTCCTCTGCGATGATTTCGCATGGACGTGCGACCCCGGGGGTATATGCAAGTGACAAATCATCTCTACTTCCTATCGGTAACTTATTTTGTACGCTGATTTTACCGCGAAGCTGTTCGTGAAGGACTAGTGATCTGTCAAAAAAATCAGTCAAAATTAATACCCTTTTTTAGAAGCCTATGAAATTTAACCAGATCCTTATCTTAAATACGATTTTTTTGTAAGTGCATAACTAGGTGAGGTTAGATTGTTTGTGCAAGCTGTCTAACGTCGGCGTCCATCGAACAAGCAATTGGATTCCTATGGAGAGCTAAAAGGCCTGGGCAGGAGCTCGATCTGTGAAGGGTTTCCTTTAGAATGGCGGGAAGACTAGAATTCTTCGCAAGAGGAGATATCGTATGGAAGTTGAGCCTGTTACGGCGATAATCGGAGCCGATATCCGAGGGGCCGACCTCGAAAATCTTTCTGACTCACAATTTGCGGAGATCGAGCAGGCATTTACGGATTACCTTGTTATTTTCTTCCGCGACCAGCCTCCACTATCGCCGGAGGCGCATGTCGCCTTCGCGAAGCGCTTTGGCGAGTTACACATGCACCCGATTGCTCCGGGACCAAATGGCCATCCGGAGATAATGACGATCCACGCCGACGCCAATTCCAAATATGCAGATGGTAATAACTGGCACACGGATGTGTCCTGCGATGTTGAACCGCCGTTGGGTTCGTGCCTGCAGCTTCGTGTGTTGCCGGCCGTCGGCGGCGATACGTTATTCGCTAATATGTATTCGGCCTATGAGACGCTATCTCCAATGATGCAGAATTTTCTGTCGGACAAAACGGCAATACACGAGTCCGAGCACGTATATCGCGGCCGTTATGCTGACCGCGGCGTCGACGACACAGGTAAGGTCTATCCCAGCGCCGAGCACCCTGTTGTGCGGACGCATCCGCGTTCGCTGCGCCAGACGCTTTACGTGAACCCAAGCTTTACGACGAAGATCAACGGCCTGACTACCGCGGAGAGTAAGGCTATCCTGCAAATGCTTTATGCGCATCAGCAGCGCCCTGAATTTCAGGTACGTTTTAAGTGGTCGGAGAACGCCATTGCCTTCTGGGATAATCGCTGCACCCAACATTTTGCGATCTGGGACTATTGGCCGAACGAACGCCAAGGTCACCGCGTCACAGTCAAGGGCGAACGGCCGTTTCATGAGGAGCGGGAGGTGGCCAAAACAAGCCTACGCGTGTCACGCCGACACGATTGAGACGACCTCGAGTTAAGATAACATGCTTCTCCTTAGTGACAACGAATGAGAGACAAAGCCGCGAGGTTACCGCGCAAACCTCTGTTACCTGTCGGGCGAGAAATAAACAAAGTACAGATGATTTTGTTATATACCCTGCTTGGCTATGCTCGCTGATGTTAAATCAACCGCAATGTATTGCGCTTATGGCTGTAAGTGCACCGAAAACCAAACTAAACGTTCGGAAGAGGGGAGTACGAAGCCAAAAATCAGGGGCTAAAGATTCTGCAGGAATTTGTCTCAGTCTACGCTTCGACCTGCAAACATTTTACAGCGACCGGTATCGCAATAGCTGTTAAATTCTAAATCCGAATACTTCCACAGCCTTCGGTGAGTGGCATCAATTGGAAGCATAAACCCCTCGGTTATCAAACCATTTAAGCTGAGTTCGTCTTAATTGAGTTCACCCTCTGTTGTTTTTTCGGAGCACATTATGAAATTGACTTTTCTACTTATGGTGCTGGTTGCTTTGGTGCTCAACACTCCTTCGACTGCGATCGCTGAGGGGACAACGATAGATGACTTCGAATCTCATCCAGAAAGTCGATGGCAATTTATCGCGGATACAGTGATGGGCGGGGTTTCAACCGGTAAGGTTTCGTTTGATGAGGAAGACGCCGAGACCCATGCGAGACTGATCGGTAGCGTAAGTACACGAAACAACGGCGGCTTTATCCAGTTCCGCATGAAATTGCTTACGCCACTCCCGGAATCATCGGTTGGCCTGCGGTTGGTCGTTCGCGGTAATGATCAACGGTACTTTGTACACTTACGCACAAGTGGGACGTTGTTGCCATGGCAGTACTACCAAGCAGGCTTTGAAGTGAATCGAGAATGGGCCGAGGTGCGTCTTCCCTTTGAGGTGTTCAAGCCGTCCGGCAGTCTTCTTAGGGCCGTGCCAAGCCCGAACGATTTGAGGTCAGTAGGAATCGTTGCCTTTGGTCGTGATCATCAGGTGGAGATAGATGTCCGTGAAATCAGTTACTACTGATCGAATGTTCAGGAGCGTTTGGTGGCAAGAAGGGGCGTGATTATTTGTTTCGATATTGGTCGGACTAGCTGTCGTGCCGATTGTTTCAGCGCAGGATGGCAGGACGAGCGTAGTTTGCTTTTGAACTGAGAACGACGTGATCATGTTAGATAGCGATGACAGCCTGACCATGATCAGTGTGCATAAGGAGTTGGCCTGCGTTTCATCCCTAGGTATTTGGATGCGTCAATCGTTGAGTATACCCTTGAGCTTAGCGACGGCAGCACCCGGTGAGTTCAGCACGGGAATGTCGGTGACCTGACTGACCGCGGGAACCGCGCGCGACAGGGTGAACTGCGCCAGAACGATCACATCGGCTTCGGTGATGGTGCGGGCTTCGTTTGCGACCATCGCGTCGTGGCTCTCTCCGTCACCCGCGGCCATCGCGTCGAAGGCGTCTTCGACATAATGTTGCGACAGCGTGATGGCCTGACCGCGGGCGCGGGCCATGGCTTCGATTTCGGCCGAGACAGACGGGATTGTTCCGGCCACCGTGGCGAGGACAGCGACCCGCGACGCAGTATCGAGCGCCTGCTCGATCATCGCATCATTCGGCTTGAGCATGGGGATCGCGTGCCGGGACATGACCGCATCAATGCAGGGCTGGAAGGCGGAGCAGGTGAACAAAATGGCGTCAGCACCGCGCTCCACCATGTAGCGGGTGTGGACCTCGAAGGGTTCGTACATTCCCGGCACGACACCCTTGGTCTCACCGACCCAGCGGAACAGCCCGTCATCGAGAAGATTGTCGGTCTGCGCCTCGGGCCAGTCACGGGCGAATGCGTCCACGGCAGCGGCCATGGCGTCCTTGTGGACGCTGAAAAGCGTGATTTTGGGGTGTGACACGTTCTTAAACCCTGTCTTGCGGATTAGCCGGTCCAGGCGCCGCCATTGATGTCCATCACAGCGCCGGTCATGAAGGCCGATCCCGGCGTGCAGAGATACCAGATGCCGTGGGCCAGCTCTTCGGCCTTGCCCAGACGACCCACCGGGATCGCCTTGGCGCGCGTTTCGAGCACTTCGGGCGGGTGGCGGAGTACCCGTGGGGTCAGAACCAGTCCCGGCGCAATGGCGTTGACCGTGATGCCGAAAGGCGCTAGTTCGCGGGCCAGCCGTCGGGTCATGCCGACAATGGCGGCTTCGTTGGTCGAATATTCGATCGACCCGGCGCTCGCCGTGCGTCCGGCCACGGACGAGATATTCACGATCCGCCCGTAGTTTTGGGCCTTCATGGTTGGCACCAGCTCGCGGGTGATCAGAAACTTGGCGATCACGTTCCAGTCGTAGTTTTCCCGCATGCCGTCGATGGTGACATCTTCCAGGGGCGGGGCATCGAAGAAGCCGCCGGCTGTGTTCACTAGGATATCCGCGCGACCCCAGGTGTCGAGGATCGTCTTCGTCGCAGCCTTGACCTCGCCCTCATCGGCGCACTCGGCTTTCACGAACATCGCTTCGCCACCGGCATCAATGATCTTTTTGACCACGGCATTGCCCTTTTCAGGCGTTCGTCCAATGACGGCGACCTTGGCACCAGCGGCACCGAAGCGAATGCAGGCCGCTTCGCCCATGCCGGCCGTGCCGCCAGTCACAACTGCGACCTGACCTTCGATTGATGTCAGAGACTCCATGATTTTCCCTTTCCTGGCGCGTGTGCGCCGTACCCTGATGCGTTAGCGCCGTGGTGGCGGTCCGTCGGGACCGCGTCGGCCCGGTCCACCGGGACGTTCGGGCGGTTGCTTGAAATCGTCACTGATCTCGCCCCACAGACAGCGTGGGAAAAACGGATAGGTGTCGGTCGCGTAATAGACAAAGCGCCCATAGAGATTCTTGGTGCCGTTGCATTCATCGAGCCGGCCAGAGCCCTTCACATATTCCCAGTCTTCATTGTAGGTGCCGTCATAGACCCCGCCAGGCGGGAAGGGACGGTGCCCCCGTTTCAACTGGTAGCTGGAGGTCATACGCGCGCCGACATAGTGAATGTCGTATCCGTCTGCGGCATAGCCGATCACTAGGGCCCGCGTCGATTTGGCTAGAGCTTCGGAGACCCCGTGATAGTGATAGAGGCCGCGGTGATTCACATGCGCGTTGTGGTGATCCAGGCCCAGTTTTTCGCGTGCGCCCATGGCGTCGAGACTCCAGCCCGAACTCGGATCGCGTGAGAAACCGCGCGGACTTTCCGCATCGAAGTAATCTGCGGAACCGGGGCGGATCTGAACGCCGTTGATGGCGATTCCGATGGAATCCTTGTGATATTGCGGAACGGTTCCGATTTGGTTTGGCGGTTTGCTCGGCATGCAGAGGCGCAGTTTCTGCGCCAGCAGGGTGTGGGGGTTGCCCTTGTTCGGGAAGGTTCCCGTGTCGTGATCAGGCAGACCATTCGTGACGAAGCAACGGCGTTCGAATTCGACAATCATTTCAACCTGATTGTCGTGTGCCTGCGCGGATATAGCGCTCAATGCCAGCAGCACCGTTGCTGCGGCAGCCCAAGGGGTCCAGTTGGTTGTCGTCGTCAATTTGGTGGCTTTCCCTGAGAGAACGTTACTCATTCTTCTAGCATGATTTGGGTGGAATCAATGACCGGCAGACCCGGCGTTCCGGGGCTTGCCGATTTCGTACCAGCCTGTCACATGGTAGCGGTCGACAAACACGCCCGGGGTCACGATTTCCTCCGGATCGAGCGCGTCGATGGGGACATCTTCCTGCACTTCGGCAATAGTGAAATCCGCGGCCATGGCCATGATCGGATTGAAATTGCGGGCGGTCCGACGATAGATCAGATTGCCGCGGGGGTCGGCCCGGAAGGCCTTGATCAGGGCAAAATCGCCGCGCAATGGCGTTTCCAGCAGATATTCGGTGCCATCAACGGTCACGGTCTGCTTGCCATCTGCCAGGGCCGTTCCGACAGCCGTGGGGGTCAGAAAACCGCCCAGTCCGGCGCCGGCGGTCCGCATGCGCTCGGCCAGGGTTCCCTGGGGCACGATCTCCAGTCCGATCTGGCCTGCATCGTGCAGCGCCATGAAGGTTTCGGATTCTCTGGGCCACTGGAAACTGCAGATCAGTTTGGACACGCAGCCGTCTTCGATCAGCCGTGCCACACCGCTGTCACGCATGCCGGGATTGTTGATGACGATGGTGAGGTCGCGACGGGCCAGATCACGCAGGCCGTCGATTAGGATTTCCGGCGTGCCGGGATCCGCAAAACCGCCAATCAGGATGGTTGCACCATCGTGGATTTGGCTTACCGCACCTTCAAGCGTATCCGACTTCTTGTTCTGCATGACGGTACTGCGGATCGGCGTAGGGGTCGGTTTGGCTTATGCAGCGACGTCGATGGTTCCCACAGCGTCCATGTTCAGCGGCGCATCGGTGACAGCCTGGACGTCATCGGCCGTCAGGCCCGGTGCGACTTCATCAAGCACAAAACCATTCGGGGTGACCGAAATGACCGCCATATCAGTGAAAATCTTCGTCACCACCTTCATCGCGGTCAGCGGATAGGTGCGCTCGGCCACAATTTTGGCCGCACCGTCCCGTGCTGTGTGGGTCATCATCACGAAAACGCGCTTGGAACCTGCGGCAATGTCCATGGCCCCGCCGACGCTGCCCGAGGTCTGGTTGGGCAGGCGCCAGTTGCAAAGGTCACCATTCGCGGCGACCTGAAACGCCCCCAGCACCGCGCAATCCAGCCGACCGCCGCGGGCAATGGCGAAGGAATCCGTATGATGCACATAGGCGCCGCCGGACACCATCGTGACCAGCTCCTTGCCAGCGCTGATCAGGTCCTGATCGGCTTCCCCCTCGGCCGGCGGCGGGCCCATCCCGATCAGGCCGTTTTCGCTGTGAAACATCACATCGCAGCCGCTCGGAATGAAAGCGGGGATCATGGTCGGCATGCCGATACCCAGATTGACGAGCCAGCCGTCTTCCATGTCCTGCGCCGCGCGGGCGGCGATCTGCTGACGGGTCAGAAGGTTTGTTTGCTCGCTCATGCGCTGCGCTCCTTGCCGATTTCATACCAACCGGTCACATAATAGGTATCGACGAAAACACCCGGTGTTACGATGACCTCCGGGTCCAGCTCGTCAATGGCGACATCTTCCTGCACTTCGACAATCGTGAAGTCCGAGGCCATGGCCATGATCGGATTGAAGTTCCGACCGGTCTTGCGATAGATCAGATTGCCACGGGGATCGGCCTGATAGGCCTTGATGAGGGCGGAAATCGCCGCGAAGGGGTTTCTCCAGCACGTAGTCCTTGCCGTCGACAGTCATGCTGGGTTTGCCGTCTGCCAGATCCGTGCCGACCCCGGTCGGTGTCAGGAAACCGCCGAGGCCGGCACCGGCTGTGCGCATGCGTTCGGCCAGAGTGCCCTGTGGGACGATTTCAAGTTCGATCTTCCCGGCGTCGTACAATTCTTTGAAAACAAAGGATTCCTTGGCCCAGGGGAAGCTGCAGATCAGCTTCGAGACGCACCCTTCTTCGATCAGCCGCGCAATGCCGCTATGGCCGGTGCCGGCATTGTTGGTGACGATGGTCAGGTCACGGCGGCTAAGGTCGCAAACCCCATCGATCAGGATTTCGGGAACACCAGGCTGTCCGAACCCACCAATGAGCAGGGTTGCACCGTCGTCGATCCGGCTGACGGCCTCTTCGAGCGTTTCTGATTTTTTGTTCTTCATGCGGGGTGGCTCTCAGGCAGGAATAAAATAGGGAGTGGGGCGACCGTCAGGGGCCGTCATTGAACACGACCTGAACCCGATCGCCGATGGAAATCGACTCCGCGTCCCCCTCTGCGAGACGGCTCATCATCCGGAACCCTTCATCCAGATCGACCAGCAGCACGGCATAGGGTGCTTCATCCTTGAAGGCAGGGGGCGGGCGATGAACGATGGAACAGGCATAGACGCTGCCCAATCCCTTGGAAACCGCCCAGTCCGGGTCTGGTGCGCCGCATTCGGTGCACAGTGAGCGCGGATAGAAAATTGCGGCATCACAGCTGCCGCAGCGTTCGAAAATGCAGTTCGCCTTTGGCCGCACCCTGCCAGTAGGGTTCGGAATCAGGATCGGGAAGGTCTTCTTCGGACATCGGTCTATTCCACTCCCAGAATACAGGTCGAATTGGACGACAGCACGCCGCCGGTACCGCTGATCAGGGCCAGTGTGGCGTCCGCGACCTGTCGGGCGTCACATTCCCGCGCAACTGACGAACAGCCTCGATAATCAGGAAGATGCCGTACTGTCCCGGGTGACAATAGGACAGGCCGCCGCCATTGGTGTTCAGCGGAAACTCGCCCGACGGTCCGGTTCGCCCATTGGCAATGAATTCACCCCCGGTTCCCGGCGCGCAGAACCCGAGGGATTCCAGTGTCAGCAATACGGTGATGGTAAAGGAATCGTAGATTTCGACCACATCGAGATCGCTGTGGGTGATCCCGGCCATGTCGAACGCGCGGGCCCCCGATCGGGCAGCGGGCGTGATTGTCAGGTCGCGCATCTCGGAAATCTGTGCATGGGACACGCTTTCACCCTGACCGAGCAGCCAGACCGGCGGTTTATCGAGGGTTTTGGCGATATCGGGGCTGACCACGACGACCGCGCCACCACCATCGGTGAACAGGCAGCAATCCAGTTTGTTCAGCGGGGTCGCGATGGGGCCGGAATTAAGGACATCTTCGCGGGTAAGGGGTTCACGGACGATAGGCCTTGGGGTTGAGCGCAGCCCAGTCCCGGGTGGCGACAGCCAGATCAGCCAGTTGTTCATTCGTGGTGCCGTATTGCGCGAAATGGCGCGACGCGGCCAGTGCGTAGGAGCCGACAGGGGTTGGAAGCCCGTAAGGTGCCTCATACTGGAATCCGAGGTCGCTGCGGATCTGGAAGATATACTTGTCGGCGCGCGATCGTTGGGTGCTGCCATAGAGAATCACGGCAACCTTGCAGAGCCCGGCCTGAATGGCGGCTGCGGCATGCCCTAGATGAAATTCGAAAGAGGCACCGCCAACCATCGTGCTGTCGGAATAGGCGGGCTGAATGCCCAGATATTCGGCGATCTGTAGTCCCGGGAGGCGTCCCCAGGCGCCGGAGACGAGCAAGCCATCAACGTCTGATTTCTCCAGTCCGGCATCCGCAAGCGCCGCGACGAGGCGCTTCGGCCTGAAGGCTGAGAACGGTCGAATCCGGAACAACCCCCAGACGGGATTCTGCCACTCCGGCGATGGCGCAGGCGCGGTTCAGGCTCATCAACGTTCCCCAGTCACACTCATCTCGCGGTTATACCCGCGTTTGTCTCTTCGGATTATCCCGAAGCCCCGGGAATGTCCATATTTTCCGCGCGCATGTAGCACGGGATGCATGGGGTTTGCTAAGACCCGGAAGCCACCTAGGTTACAGGGACGCTTGATGGGAGAGTTGAATGGGTATGCTGGTGGACGGCCAATGGGTCGACGAGAACGAAACCAAGAACAAAACGGATAAATCCGGGGCCTTCAAACGTACCGAATCCGGGTTTCGGAACTGGGTCACAAAGGACGGGTCAGCTGGCCCAAGCGGGGAGAGCGGTTTCGCGCCCCGAGCGTGGCCGATATCACCTTTATGTTGCCATGAACTGCCCCTGGGCTCATCGGACGCTTCTGATGCGCACCTTCAAGGGTCTGGAAGACACCATCACGCTCGACAAGACCGTGCCCGGCCGGACGGATCAGGGCTGGTATTTCAATGATGAGTACGTGGACACAGTGCTGGGGAAAATCGGCTCTGCATCAGGTCTACACCGAGGCCGATACCAACTGCACGGGCCGTGTGACGGTCCCCGCGCTCTGGGACCGTGAGCGGGAAACCATTGTCAGCAATGAATCTTCTGAAATCATCCGGATGATGAATGACGGGTTTGCCGCGTTTTCCAATGGTGATCGGGATATGTACCCGGAAGACCTGCAGAGCGAGATCGATGACTGGAACGATCTGATCTACAACACAATCAACAACGGTGTGTATCGGGCAGGGTTTTCAACGTCACAAAGTGCATATGACGAGGCCGTGCGCGGCGTTTTCAAGACGCTCGACAAGCTCGAAACCCGGCTCTCGGACAATCGGTATCTGTGCGGTGATCGTCTCACCGAGGCGGATGTGCGGTTGTTCCCGACGATGATCCGCTTCGATGTGGCCTATTTCGGCGCGTTCAAATGCAACATTCGTCGGCTGATCGACTATCCGAAGCTGTGGGCCTATACCCGCGAGATTTATCAGATGCCCGGTGTCTCGGACACGGTTGATCTGGAAATCTACAAACGTGGCTACCATTCGAAGAGCCCGTTGCGCAATCCGACCGGTATCGTGCCGCTGGGGCCAGACATCGATCCCAATGTTCCTCACGGACGTGGCTGAACTCCGAACTAGAGTGCCGCCTGTCCAAGCCTCTGGGTCAGTTGTTTGGCAAGCCAGTCGATGTAGATTCAGGCGCCTGATCGCAACACATGGGCATCGTCGTGCCAGTGTTCGTAGGTTAGTTCCTTCATCAGATCGTCACCAGTGGAATCGATACAGTTGATCTCGGGGGTGCGTTCGCAGACAGCCTTCTGAAACGCGCGCCGATTGATGTTGAGAATGGGCGGCGTGAAGTAGATCGCATGGGGCACGCCGGCGCGTGGCAGTTTCGCGGATTGTTGGGTACGCCATTGGATCGTCTATGCCAGCGCAATCACCTATTTCGCCGCCGTCTGTTGTCGGATGCGTCGTCACCCCGACAACGTGCTCGGGTGCTGACTGTGGCGGTGGGACTGCTGTTGGCCAGTTTGTTCTTCTTCAAATATTTCGAGTTCGCTTTCGAGAATCTGGCCGCGCTGGTCGCGGGGTTGGGCCTTGCGGGCACCTGGAGTGCGCCGGAGATTCTCCTGCCGGTCGGCATCAGCTTCTTCACTTTTCAGGCGATTAGCTATCTGGTTGATGTGCGGCGCGGCGACACCGCGGCGTCCCGGTCTCCGGTGGGTGTGGCACTCTATATTGCTTTCTTTCCCCAGCTTGTGGCCGGACCGATCGTACGTTCGACGGATTTCATGCCACAGCTTGACGAGGCGAAGCGCTTCAACACCGAACAGTTCGTTCGTGGCGGAACCGTGTTCCTGCTGGGTTTCTGTTACAAGGCTGCGATCGCTGACAATCTGGGGGTTCTGGTGGACCCGGTCTTCGCCGCACCAGAACAATGGACCACAGTTGCAATCTGGGTCGCGACGCTGGGGTTTTACAGCCAGATCTATTTTGATTTTGCCGGCTACTCCTGGATGGCGATCGGAGTCGCTGCGATGCTCGGATTCGAGTTGCCGCGCAATTTAAATTTTCCCTATATGGCGCGAAATGTTCAGGATTTCTAGCGCCGCTGGCATATTTCGCTGTCAACTTGGCTGCGAGACTATCTCTATATCCCGCTGGGGGGGGGTAGCCAGCACGGTGGAGGGCGGTTCATCTATGCTGTGATGGTCACGATGCTGTTGGGCGGCCTTTGGCACGGCGCGTCGTGGAATTTCGTCGTCTGGGGCGGCCTTCATGGGCTCGCCATTATCATCTATCGCTATCGCACTCAGATTCCTCTGGTCGGTCTGATCTTAGGACGAACACCGTCCGTGATCGGTTTCTGGACGGGTCTGCTCGTCACCCAGATCTGGGTCTTCGCGCTCTGGATCCCGTTTCGGGCGGAGAGTTTTATTGATACAACGGCCATCATCATGGCCATGTTCGGGCAAATCCCGAAGGGAGAGAACAGCCTTCCGGTCTGGATGCTCGCGGCGGTCTTGCTGCCCGTGATCGTCGACGCGGTGATTGGTCGCCGGGTCGAGGTGATGCGTCAGGTGATCAGACTCCCGGTTTTCACCTACAGCATGATCATCGGGGGCGTGTTCGCCCTGATCCTTGTGCTGGTGCCTCTGTCCAGCGCACCCTTCATTTAGTTCCGCTTCTAGCGCGCTATTTCAGGCGCGCCAGACCGGCTTCCAGATCAGCGATCAGGTCGTCGGTGTGCTCCAGCCCGACATGAAGGCGCAGAAGTGAGCCTTCGGCCTCCCATGTTGTGGCGGTCCGGATGGGGGTGGATGGTAGAATCAGTGATTCATAGCCGCCCCAGCTGGCGCCCATGGCAAAAAGCTCAAGCCCATCGAGCATAGCGCCCAGCGCATCGTCGTCATAGTGATCCTTGAGGACGACGCCAAACAGGCCACATGCCCCTTCGAAGTCGCGTTTCCAGATTTCGTGTCCGGGGTCGTCCGGCAGGGCGGGATAGAGAACGCGGGATACGTCGGGATGTTCTCTGAGCCAGTTGGCAACAACGAGTGCACTTTCCTGATGCTGCTTCAGTCGGACACCCATGGTGCGCAATCCGCGCAATCCGAGGTAGCAATCATCCGGGGCAGCGTGCTGTCCCCAGTAGCGGAAATTCTTGATGAGGGCGTCATAGTGCTCGTTCTTGGTGACGATGATACCCAGCATCGCATCCGAGTGGCCGACGATATATTTGGTCGCTGCGTGGACGGAGACATCCACGCCCCGCTCAAAGGACCTGAAATTGATCGGTGTGCCCCAGGTGTTGTCGTGAATGACCACCGCACCGCGCGCGTGTGCGGCTTCCGCAATGGCGGGGATATCCTGCACCTCAAAAGTTTGAGAACCGGGGGCTTCGGTCATGACGACCTTGGTGTTGTCTTGGATTAGATCGGCGATGCCGGCCCCGATCATCGGGTCGTAATAGGTGGTTTCGACCCCGTACTTCGCCATCACGTTGTTGCAGAAATTTCGGGTCGGGAAATAGGCACTGTCGGTGCAAAGAATATGGTCACCACTTTGTACAAAGGCCGAAACAGTGGTGGTGATGGAGGCAAGCCCGGATGATACGGCGATGGCACGATCACCGCCTTCGACGAGCGCAACGGCCTCTTCAAGAGCTTTCTGGGTCGGCGTTCCCATCCGCCCATAAGTGATGTCCTTGGTGAAATCGCGGCTGCGATAGGCCGTGAGGGTCGGGCTGGTCACTGTCGAGGCGTGATAGACGGGCGGATTGACGATGCCGTAGTTGGATTCCGGATCGCGCCCGCCATTGGCCAGCAGTGTTTCGGCGCGAACGCCCTTTTTCTTAGTCATTGTGAACCCTTTGCCTTGGGCGTGTCGTCCCGACCGCCCCATTCCGTCCATGAGCCGTCATAGACCGACCAGTTGTCATTGCCCATCAGATGCAGCCCCAGTCCCAGAATGCAGGCCGAAACGCCCGATCCGCAGGTCGTTGCGATGGGTTTGCCGTTATCCAGATCGGCGGCCTCGAACACTTCGGCCAGGGTTTCCGCGTCTGCAAACATGCCGCTTTCGGAATCCACAATCCGGCCATAGGGCAGGTTGCGCGACCCCGGAATATGTCCGGGGTCGACCCCCGGTCGTGCTTCGGGTGAACTGCCCGCGAACCGGTCTGCGGCCCGCGCATCGAGCACGATTTCGCTCTCGTCCTCCACGAAACGGGCAATCTGCTCGATGGAGCGGACCATGTGGGCATTGAAAATGGCGGTGAAGTCGACCGGAACGGGGAGGGACGGATCAGCGGTGACCGGGCGTCCTTCGCCTGACCACTTGCGGAAACCGCCGCTCATCAGGGCGACATTGTCATGACCGAAGACGCGGAACATCCACCACACGCGCGGTGCGGAGAACAGGCCATCTGCGTCATACACCACGACACGATGCTGGTTGCTGATTCCCATGGCGCCCACGGCGGTGGCGAAGGCTTCGGGCGTTGGCAGCATATGGGGCAAGGGCGAAGTCTTGTCCGAAACTGCGTTGATATCGAAATGCACGGCGCCCGGGATATGGGAGGCCGTATATTCGGCGAAACCGTCACGACCGGTCGCGGGCAAATGCCAGGAGCCATCGAGAATGCGGACATTCGGATCATCGAGATGGGCTTCGACCCAGGCTGTATCGACGAGGGAATCTACGTTGATGTATTCCATGAATGAAGGTCTCTAAACGATTCTAGTTGTTGTCGTTGAGGGTTATCGCGACACGTCGGTTCTGACGACCCTTGCTTTCGATCTTGGTCACCGTGACAGGGCCAATCTCGCCCGTTCGTCCGACATGAGTACCACCGCAGGGCTGCAGGTCCAGTCCCTCGATCCGGATCAGGCGCACCCGTCCGGCGCCGGTCGGCGGCTGGACGCTCATGGTTTTGACCAGTTCAGGATTGGCGGCCAGTTCAGCATCGGTGATCCAGTCATCGCCGACGGGGCTGTCTGTCGCAATCAGTCGATTGAGTTCGGCGGTGATAACGTCCTTGTCGAGATTGTTCTCGGGAATGGCGAAATCCAGTCGGCCCTTGCCCTCGCCGACCTGACCACCGGTGACGGGGAAGGGAACAACCGCAGACAGCAGGTGCAGACAGGTGTGGACCTGCATCATTTTGTGACGCCGGTTCCAGTCAATCTCCGCCGTGACCGGTGTGCCCGGTGCGATCGGGGACTGGCCCTCGGCCGGCACATGGACCAGTACATCCGGTCCGCCATCTTCGTCACGGCCCTTGACGGTCGTAGCAATGGTGATCGTGTCACCCGTCGACGTCGTCAGAACGCCGCTGTCACCTGGCTGTCCGCCACCGGTCGGGTAAAATACGGAACGGTCCATGATGATCCCCCCTATCTCATTGACGGCAAGGACGGTCGCTTCACAGGATGTCGCATAGGGGTCGTCGCGAAAGACGGTCTGTGTGGCGGGACTGCTCACGCGTCGAGCCATTCCGGGAAGGGCAGGCCTTTTTCTTTCAGGAAGGCGACATTGAAAATCTTCGAAGCATAGCGATGGGCACCATCGCAGAGAATTGTCACGATGGTATGGCCAGGGCCCATCTCCTGAGCCAGTCGTATGGCGCCAGCCACATTCACACCGCTCGACGTGCCAAGGCTCAGGCCTTCTTCGCGCAGCAAACTGTACATTACGGGCAGGGCTTCCTCGTCGGGAATCTGAAAAGCGATATCGACCGGTGCACCTTCAAGGTTCGCCGTGATCCGGCCTTGTCCAATCCCTTCCGTGATCGAGGTACCCGAGGATTTCAGTTCGCCGTTTGTGTAGTACTCATAGAGCGCCGCTCCCATGGGGTCTGCCAGACCGATCTTGATGTCGGGATTGCGACTTTTCAGATACATCCCTGTGCCGGCAAGGGTTCCCCCCGTGCCGACAGCGCAGATGAAACCGTCGACCTTGCCCTCGGTCTGATCCCAGATTTCCGGGCCCGTGGTCTCGAAATGCCCTTGACGATTGGCGACGTTGTCGAACTGGTTGGCCCAGATCGCGCCAGCTTCTTCCTTTTCGGCCAGTTCTTCGGCGAGACGACCGGAATAGCGCACGTAGTTGTTGGGGTCCTTGTAGGGCGCGGCAGGGACTTCGATGAGGTCTGCACCGGCCTGGCGAAGCGCGTCCTTCTTTTCCTGGGTCTGGGTCTCGGGAATGACGATGACCGTGCGATAGCCCAGGGCATTGGCCACATGGGCCAGACCAATTCCGGTGTTGCCAGCTGTGCCTTCGACAATCACGCCGCCGGGTTTGAGGGTTCCCTTCGATTCGGCATCCTTGACGATGGCGAGTGCGGCGCGATCCTTGACGGAACCTGCCGGATTGAGGAATTCGGCCTTGCCAAGAATGGTGCAGCCGGTCTCTTCAGACGCGCGCTGCAACTTGATCATCGGCGTATTGCCCACCGCTTCGATAAATCCGTCGCGAACGTCCATGTTTTCCGCCTTCTGCCTAGAATTTCACGCTGTAACGATTTTCGAGAATGTAACTGTGCCGTTGTTCCCTCGCAAGGCGGCGCCCGGCTCAGGTGGCCCAGATTTCCTACAGGCGCTGCCGGTTCAGGACGAACCACTGGAGCGCGATGGCCGTGGTTCCATTCTCGATGGTGCCTGACTTCAGCAATGCCTCGGCTTCATCGCCCGAAATGACTAAAGCCCGAATGTCTTCACCTTCTTCATCCAGTCCGAACACGCCGCCAGGCTGACTGCTGTCGACCCGCGCGCAGAAAAAATACATGGTCTCGCTCGTGCCGCCCGGAGAGAGGAGATAGGCCCCGATGGGTTCGAGGTCCAGCGCCTCCAGTCTGGCTTCTTCGCGAATTTCGCGTCGCACGAGGGATTCCGGCGTTTCCCCCTCTTCGATGATCCCGGCGACGATTTCGATCATCTAGGGTTCCCGTCCGGCTGCCAGCGCGCCCGCGCGAAACTGTTCCAGCAATACGATTTCATCGCGGATCGGGTCATCGGGCAGGGCCGAAGCGGCATGGTCACGCTCGAAGACTTCCCGTGTGATTTCTTCGGACATGCCACCGGCAAAGGTCTCGTGGCGCAGGCGATATCGATCGATGCGGAAATAACCCTGGAACGCCGTGAGTTTCTCGATGATATCGATTTTTCTGTTTGGCATGGGGAGTCAGTCTTTGCAGGCACAGCAATTTCTGAGCGGCGCGGCCTGAACCGGATCAGTGGAAGTTCCGCGATTTGATCGTGATGTGATTGTTACGCGGATGGCGGGTCAGGCCCGGGCGTGGTGATCGCGACTGCCGCGGGTCAGATGCTCCGCCATATTTGACCTCATCAGCACGGGCCCATGCCGGTTCCAACGTGCGGCCGTCACCCAGCGCGTCGAGACGGTCTGACAGATCGACAACATCCTCGGCGATTATATGGGTGACGACCCCCTCCCGCTGCAGCTTTCCGGTCACGCGGATCAGCCGGGATGACAGGATCACTTTGCGGAAGCGCTTGAAGATATCGGGCCAGATAATGATGTTGGCGACGCCGGTTTCGTCCTCAAGGGTCAGGAAAACCACACCATTTGCACTGCCGGGGCGCTGACGCACGAGAATTAGCCCGGCTGTGCTCAGGCGCTTGTTGTTCGGGCGCTCACGCAATGCCTGCGCGGGGACGACCTTCATCGTCTCGAGTTGCGCACGCAGCAAGGACAGCGGGTGATGCTTCAGGGACATGCGGATTGAGGCGTAGTCATTGGCGACCACCTCACCGGGGGTTTCATTGGGCAGCGTAATTTCGGGCTCGGGAACTGCATCGCGGGTCTGCGCAGCGGCAAACAGGGGCAGGGCGGATGCGGTTTCGCGCCCGTTGTGGCCCAGCGCGCGGATCGCCCAGAGAGCTTTACGACGTTCCAGCCCCAGTGACGCAAAGCCATCGGCTTCGGCCACAGCCACCAAAGCTGCTGAATTCACTTCGGTGCGCCGCCAGACATCCTCGACGGAGGCATAGCCTTCAAGCGGGCGGACTTCGGCGATGGCCCGGGCGGCATCCGCATTCAGGGATTTGATCTGCCGGAACCCGAGGCGCAAGGCGTGCATATGCGCGCGCGGCCGGGTTTCCACAAGTTCGAGTGTGTGGTCACGTTCTGAGGCGTTTACGTCCGGGCCGCGCACTTCGACGCCGTGATCACGTGCATCGCGGACGATCTGGGCCGGGGCATAGAAACCCATGGGCTGGCTGTTGAGCAGGGCGGCGGCGAAAACATCCGGGTAGTGGCACTTGATCCAGGATGAGACATAGACCAGCAGCGCGAAAGATGCAGCGTGGCTTTCGGGAAAGCCATATTCGCCAAAGCCCTCGATCTGGCGGAAACAACGCTCGGCGAAGTCACGTTCATAGCCACGTTCGACCATGCCCTCGACCATGCGCAGGCTGAAGCTGTGGATGGTGCCGGTTTTGCGGAAGGTCGCCATGGCGCGGCGCAGCTGGTCTGCCTCGACCGGGGGTGAACCCGGCGGCAACAATGGCGATCTGCATTGCCTGTTCCTGAAACAGCGGCACCCCCAGCGTCTTGCCGAGCACGTCTTCAAGCTCCTGAGAGGGGTATTCGACGGTTTCTTCGCCGTTGCGACGGCGGATATAGGGGTGGACCATGTCGCCCTGGATCGGCCCCGGCCGCACGATCGCCACCTCGATCACCAGATCGTAGAAATTCCGGGGTCGCATGCGCGGCAGAAATGCCATCTGGGCGCGGCTTTCGACCTGAAACACGCCCAGAGAATCCGCTTCGCACAACATGTCATAGACGGCCGGGTCTTCGGCGGGGACGGTGGACAGTTCCAGCGGGCGGTCGTAGTGGATGGCCAGAAGATCAAAGGCCTTGCGCACACAGGTCAGCATGCCGAGTGCGAGCACGTCGATCTTGAGCATGCCCAGCGCGTCGAGATCATCCTTGTCCCATTCGATTACCGTGCGGTTGTCCATGGCCGCGTTCTCGATGGGCACCAGCTCATCGAGCCGACCCTTGGTGATCACGAACCCGCCGACATGTCTGGGAGAGGTGGCGGGGAAAGCCGATCAGCTCCTGAGTCAGGCGGAGCGCCAGTCCCAGCCGGTGATCGCCCGGATCCAGTCCCAGCGAGCGCACGACTTCATCGGGGATACCGTCATTCGACCAGCCCCAGACCTGTCCCGACATGGCAGCGACCGTGTCTTCAGTCAGGCCCAGCGCCTTCCCGACCTCGCGCAGGGCCGAACGCGAACGGTAACTCACCACGGTGGCGGCCAGTCCGGCGCGCTCACGGCCATATTTTGCGTAGATGTACTGCATGACCTCTTCGCGGCGCTCATGCTCGAAATCGACGTCGATATCGGGCGGTTCGTTGCGTTCGGCAGAGATAAAGCGCTCGAACAGCAGGTCGAGCCGGGCGGGATCCACGGCGGTGATGCCGATGCAGTAGCAAACCGCGGAATTCGCCGCCGAACCGCGGCCCTGACACAGGATGTCCTGGGAACGGGCAAACCGCACGATGTCGTGGACGGTCAGGAAATAGGCCGCGTAGCGCAATTGCGCGATCAGCGCGAGTTCATGCTCGATCTGGGCACGGACTTTCTCGGGCACACCTTCGGGGTAGCGGTTCGCCGCACCGTTCCAGGCCAGATGGGCAAGTTCGGCATCGGGCGTCCGTCCGGGTGACACGGGTTCAGAAGGATACTCGTAACGCAGTTCTTCCAGAGAAAACCGGCATTTGTTGGCGATTTCCATGGTCCGGGCGATGGCCTCAGGGATAATCACGGAACAGCCGTGCCATTTCGGCCGCCGGCTTCAGGTGGCGTTCGGCATTCAATGTCAGGCGGTGACCGGCACTGTCGATGGTGCAGTGCTCGCGGATGCAGGTCAGAACATCGGCCAGCGCCCGCCGTTCGGGCACGTGATAATGGGCGTCATTGGTGGCGACAAGCGGGATGCGGGCCGTCTTGGCAATATCGGCCAACTGCGCCAGCCGTCGTGTGTCATCACCCCGGTAAAGATGGGTGGCGGCAAGATAAGTTTCTGATTCAAGTTCATCGCGCATCTGACTCAAAAAGCTGGGAAAATCCGCTCCCGGGTTTTCCGGTGCAATGGCGATCAGGACTTGTCCGGCGCCACGCGCGAAAATTCCGTCCGGTGAAAACAGATCGGTTGCGCTCAGGCGACATTGCGCCTTTTCGGCCCGGCGTTTGCCCACAGTGAGAAGGCGCGACAGGCGGCTATAGGCAGTAAGATCGGTTGGCAGGCAAAGCAGGGACGGCGTACCATCGGCAAAATTCAGACGGGTGCCCACAATCACCCGAATTCCGGCGGTCTTTGCCCCGAGATGCCCGCGGACCACACCGGCCAACGTGTTGTGATCGGTCACGGCGACGGCGTCATGCCCCAACACAGCCGCCTGCGCCGCCAGTTCCTCGGGATGTGCGGCCCCCTGCAGGAAGGTGAAGTTGGTTGTCACCTGCAGTTCGACATAGCCGGGAGAGAAGGCATCCACGGTCATCCGAAAAATCCGTGCAGGTACCATTTGGGTGGGTCGTCGGCGTTGCGATGCCGGTCATAAAGGCCGTTGCGGTAAAGCCAGAAGCGTCGCCCGTCTTCATCCTCGACCCGGTAATAGTCGCGGGTATCATCATCCAGAATGGTGTTGCCGGCCGCGGCGTCCGGCGTGCGCCACCATTCCGGGGCAATCCGTTCCGGGCCTTCGGCGCGGGTGATCCGGTGCAGATGTCCGTGCCAGCGGAACATCACCGGCGGGTCGTCGGGCACGGGGGCCACGGCCTCGACCAGCTCGGGGCGGGTCAACAGCCGTGGCGGGCGTGGCAATGCGGGTTTCCAGGGGCTATCAGAGGGCGTGTTCGCAGCGGTTTTTGGCTGCTTATCGGCCAGTGCCGGCGTACTGGTCTGTACCCGTTCGGGCAAATAGCTCTCCCGCGCGCTGAAGCGCCGGACATTGTTGGCCCCCAGACGCCCCGACAGGCGATCCACCAGCTGTTCCAGCGCATCAGGGTCGCGCTCCGTGTCGTTTGGGAGGCCGGTCGTGATACCGGTTTGGGTCATGTGCAGCGGTTCGGTGCCGATCGCCGCCAGTGTCAGGGTTTCAACCATGGCTTCGGCAGCGGCACTGAGCGGGTCGGGGGCGCTTGTGGGCGGCTCGGGCAGGCGGTCGAGCTGTTCCTTGAGCAGGCGCATCAGGTGGTCCGGGTCGCGGCTGGCCCGGCTGGTGCCCGCTTCAATCGTGTCGACCCGCCCGGCGACCCGGTACAGGCAGAGTTCGAGCCGTCGTGCGCCATGTTCGGCGCGGGCCAGACGGTTGCACAGGGCTTCGGCCAGATTGCGGACGGCTGCCGCAATATCCTCTTCGCGGCCCAGCGCTTCGGGAAAGGCGGTGCGCAGCCGCCAGACCGGGGCCGGCGCACGCGGGGAAATCGGCTCATCGATCTGCCCGAAAGCCTGATCGAGCCGCCGCGCGGGCAATTCCCCGAAGCGTCGTGCCAGTCCAGCGCGGGGCAGGGCTGCCAGATCGGCAATGTTGCGCAGGCCCAGCCGGTCGAGGCCGTCGAGCGTTTCAGGGGGCAGTCGTAGCGCGGCAATTGGCAGGTGCGCGAGAGTTTCGGGGTGTTTGCCTTCCGCCATGATGATGGTGACAGCCTGGGCCGGGCGTCCGAAGCGTGCGGCGGCCCACGCGGCCCCCGTGGTGTCGGCCAGCCCGGCGCGGACCGTGTAGCCAACGCGCGCAAGCCGCCCGGTTAGATCGTCGAGCATCGCGACTTCACCTCCAAAAAGATGCGCACAGCCGGAGATATCCAGCCACAGCCCGGCCGCACCACCGGATTCCAGCCCCGAAGGCGCAGCCCAGGGGGTGTATCGTCGGCACCAGTCGGCCAGCGCGTCCAATGCCGCAGCATCGCCCCCGGGGTCGTGGTCATGGACCGCGAGTTCGGGTGACAGCGCGCGGGCATCGGCCAGTGTCTGGCCCGGGAATAGCCCGGCTTTGCGCGCGGTCAGGGTGACGGCGGACAAGCGGGTGGCGCCACCTTCCGGGGCAGCCAGCACCAGCGGCGCACCGGAATGCTCAGTTGGCGCGGGCTTGCCGGTTTGCGTGCGGAATGGGCGGGCGCGCAGTTTTCTGCGGCACCGGTCGGTCGCGAAGCGGGGAAACCAGAGCGAAACCACCCGCCGGCTGGCTGGAGTTACGCCCGGTATCAGTGTCGTGTCCGTCATCTCTCCATTCCAGTTGCCAGGTTTTTGGACGTCCGCCGCGCACACGCAGAAGTTCAGCCTTCCAGCGCGGTTGACCGGGCAGGCGGGCGGGCAGCCAGGGGGCTTCGGGCGGCGCGCCGGGCAGGGCGGAAATCCGCCAGCGGCTGATGCTTGCGTTCGGGGGCAGGGCCGTGTCTTCGGATGCATCCCGCGAGACCGGGCGCAACAGCAGGCCTAGTCCGCCCCCGGTCTTGGCGGCCAGCTGCAGCCGGCGGCTCGCGGTCAGGCCCATCTCCTCGATTTCGGCACAGACAACCCCGACGGCGGGCGCGCGCAGGGCTTCTTCCATGGCCCAAAGGGCGGTTTTCGTGAAATCGCTGTCGGACGCCACCCGCACGATCACCAGATCGGCGGGGTCGAGGCCGAAGGACAGCAGGCCGGGACCGTACAGGCTTTCGCGTCCGGGCAGGCGCGGCGCAATCCAGATGACCGGTGCCGCGCGGGCCTGCTGTGCCCGTCCGGCGAGTGCCGCCGCGAATGCCGTCACCGGTCCGCTCGGGCTCTCGCCGAACTTTCTGCGGACAGGGTATTTTGTTTTGTTTTCAGTGGTTTTTGTTTTGTTGTTGCCATCGCCATCAAGGATTTCATGGACCGCGCTCGTGGCCAATCCGCCCCCAGGCAGATGGTCATCGATGGCACTGACCCCGAGGGGCAGGCAGGCCTGATCTGCGCGCGCACCGTTTCCGGCCCGTTCAATCGCAGCAATGCGACCCCGAAGCCGCTGCAGAATGTCACCCTCCGCAGGCATTTGTTCTCTGTCCCGATGTTAAATGTTCTTTTTTTGTTCTAATTGTCAAGAACGAGAGAGTCAATCGGGATGACGTGTTCTGTAGTGTGAACTCTGCGCTACTGCGCCAGCCGCAGGTTGGTCAGCTCGTTGCCGATCTCTCGGAAAACATCCTGCAGGTCGTCATTCGAGGGGAATCGAAGTAATGGGCCGGTGAGGTTGAACAGCTTCGATAGAGGTCTTGTGTTGAGGTGTTGGAAAGCCGGAAGGTGATCGCGAAAATGGTGATGCCTTCCGATTTCATGGCGTTGCAGACAGCCAGCATGCGCGCGTTGATCTCTGTGGTCGCCGCGCCGCCCCACATGCCCTGCCAAGCCGGTGAAAGCACACGCCAGCCCCAGGCAAGACCCAGATTGGCCATGGTGCCGCCGCGATGCTAGGGCTGCATCACGTCGATGGCGTCATGAACCGTGGTTTTTGCCGCCACCAGCGGGGTGATCGACGGGCCGCAGCCCAGATTGGGGCCAAGCCCGTCATTCTGGGCATCATTGGTCTCATCGATATTGGCCCAGTCCCAATCGTTATCGCCGGTGGAGAGGGTGTAAACGCCCATGGTGCTGGGCCAGTACTGGTGCGGAAAAGCCTCGACAGAGGGTAAGGCGTCACTTTGGTCAAAGGGCGCGTCCCAGGCTTCGACACAGCCTTTCCAACCGATCGCGGGCAAGGCCTGCCAATCTGCAGGGTTTTTGCGCCAAGATGCCCGGATCAGGTCCGGGCATGACGCTGCCGGGCGGGTGTCTTGCTTCCCTCCATGTCCAGTGCTCCAATCGCGAACCAAAACAGGTTCAGCGACAAGGGCAAATCATGGCGACTACGGCATTTTCACTTGCGGGAAAGAAAGCGCTTATCACTGGTGGCGCGAGCGGCATCGGCGCGACAACGGCAGGAATCCTGAGGGATTTGGGCGCTGCGGTCGCGCTTACCGATGTGAACACGGAGGGGCTTGCCGCGCAGTCTGAAGCGTTGGGCGGGTGTCTGACATTCGAATGCGACGTCTCCGATGAAGCTCAGGCCGAAGCAATCGTCGCCGCGGCCGCCGACGCGCTGGGCGGACTGGATATTGCGGTCAATTCGGCGGGGGTCGTTGATGAGGTTAAATACGCGCTCGAGCGGGAGATGGAGCCGTGGCAGCGGATCATGGATGTAAACCTCAAAGGCACCTTCCAGATGTGCCGCGCGGCGGCCCGGATCATGGTGCCGCAAGGACAGGGTGCCATCGTAAATATCGCCTCGGTCAACGGCCCCGGTGGATGGCCACGCCGCACAGCCTATGGCCCGTCAAAGGCTGCAATCGTTGCGCTGACCAAGGAGCTCGCCTGCGAATGGGGCCCACGGGGTGTGCGGGTGAACGCGGTCGGGCCGGGATATGTCGCAACCCCGATGATTGCCGGACTGATCGAAGATGGGAAGATCGACACCGAACGCCTGAATAATCGCACCCCCCTCGGCCGGCTCGCCACGCCCGAGGAAATCGGCCAGTCCATCGCATTTCTGGCGTCGGACTGGGCTTCCTACATCACCGGCGAAACCCTGTTTGTCGATGGCGGCTGGATGGCCTATGGCGGCGCTGGTGACGTGAAGACGTTTTAGACGGACTCATCCGGACTGACGACACTCTCCGATATGAACATGGAATTGAACAGCGTGGTGCTGGGCATTCTGGCGGCTTACGGCGCCTATTTGCTCGCCACCATCAGCCCGGGGCCAGCCAATCTTGCGATCGTGGCAACGGCGACGGGATTGCTGACCCTGATAGAGTGTGGCGAGGTGTTCGACGACCTGCACGAAGGTGTGTCAGGGCTCGTGATCTACCTGATGATTGCCCACGCAGCATATCTGTATCTTCTGAAAGAAACGCTCGCTCGCGCGTTTCATGCTGTACCGGGCCGATCCATCGAAGAAGCGTGTCGGCTAGGCATTGCTCAAAATGGACAGTGAGCAATCCAGAGATATCCGCTGCCGATTGTGACCTGCATGTTGAGCAGGGGGCTCAGTCTGTTCCATCGCTCTTGGTTTGAATTGGTAACAACAGCCGTTGAAGTCAGGCCGATGACGGTCACGGCTGTGGCCCACGGCCACTCAAGTGTTGCGAACCCCCAGATGATGAGCGAGAGCGTGAGGAGGTTGGAAAGAGTTCCGATGATGACCAGGATTGCCCGCCGTTCAATCTGGCCGGCGCGTGCACCAACAATGACGGTACGCCCGGAAATGGCACCGAGAATGAACAAGACTGTGTAAAGGATGGTCATTTGTACAGGGAAGTCGGTGTAAGTCGTACAGCTATGGTAAGCCTATAAAACGCATAATATTTATTATGTTAAATTAAGAGTACTCTTTTATATCATAAAATTGATTGTAATCAGTGAACCTGCTGGCTGGCGTCGTTCTGTTGAGCGGCCTGCACCTGCTTTTTCACACTCAGGTCACCTGATACCCAGGCATCGAGGACGGGTTTAATCGCGTCAAAGGGCTGATAGCCGACCGTCAACGCGGCCATGGTTTCGTCTTCCCGGAGTACCACGGTTGGAAATCCGGGTAACGCCGGTCTGCTGACACCAGCTAAAATCATCCATGGTTTCCTGTTTGAAAGTTTCTGATTCGAAAGCCTCGGTGAACGCCTGAGCGTCAATGCCTTCTTTTGCGGCGTAATAAAGGAAGGTCTCGAGTGTCGTCGTATCCGTGTCCTCAAGGTAATAGCCCTTGTGGATGCGTTCATAGAAGGGACAGCAACGCTTCGGGCTTCAGGCTGCGAACCACGACAGATGCCCGACAGGCTGGTTCGGTGTCCAGAACGAAGCCTTCACGTTCAAAAAACGCGTAGTTGAAGGGCTGTCCGGTGGCTTCAGCGACCTGTTCCCAATGATGCTTGATGGTCGCCTTGTATTGATCGCTCATCGGATCGGTATCAAAGGCGTGCAAACCACCGACAATCAGGCGCAACGGTGCGTCATTGCTGTAGTCGCTCTCGATCTGCTGCAAAACGGGCGCAAAGCCCCAGCACCAGGAACACATCGGATCACCAACATAGATAATCTCTTTTTCGGGGGTATTGTCGTCCATGGTCACCCTCCCCGGGTGTTTGTCGATCGAGATTCAACCAACCTAGCCCAGCGACCATGCCTTTGCGAAGGTTGTGGCCGGGCACATCAGTCGGGAATGGTCAGCACCATACCGTCATAACCCGGTTCCACACCGTCTGGTAGTCTGGCGCGCAGCGTCTCATAGTCCGTACGGTGGCTGAGATGGGTCAGAATGGCGCGGCGCGGTTGCACACGTTCGATCCATTCCAGTGTCTGTTCCACATGACTGTGGGTGGGATGGGGAAAATCGCCCAATGCGTCTACGATCCAGGTATCGATGCCTTCGAGGATGCCAAACGCCTCTTCAGACATGGATTTCGCATCGGTCGAGTAGGCAAAATTCCCAAACCGGAAGCCCAGTGACGTCATACGCCCGTGTTCCTGGGTGAAGGATCTAATTTCCAGATCACACAGCTTGAAATCGCCATCGATGATATTGGGTGTCAGGCAGGGCCGCCAGAATTGCGGGTGCGGGATCGAATAAGGTTCGAAGACGTAAGCGAAGCGTTCCTGCAGAAGCTCCATGGTTTGTGCACTGCCATAAGCATTAATCGGTCCACCCATACGGTGATTGAGCGGGCGAATATCGTCGATGCCGTTGACGTGGTCTGCATGGGCGTGGGTGTAGAGGATGGCATCAATATCCCAGATTTCCGCACTGATCAGCTGCTCGCGCAGATCCGGGGAGGTATCGACAAGAATCTGGATATCGTCGGTTTCCACGACAATGGACGGCCGTCGGCGCCGGTTTCTGGGGTGCGCAGGGTCTATATCCGCCCAGCCATCAGGCCCTATCAAAGGTGTTCCACCCGAACTTCCGCAACCGAGTACCGTAATTTTCACCGAACGCCCCTGCTCCGAACTTGCAATTAGTCTGTGTTGGCGGGCCGTTGGGCTCGCGAGAACAGGCGGAAGAAGTTGTCGGTTGTGACGGTCTCAAGTCTGTCGCGATCCATGCCTCTGACCTCGGCCAGGACAGCAGCCGTGTGGGCCACGAATGCGGGTTCATTGCGTTTGCCCCGGTTCGGGATCGGTGCAAGGAACGGCGAATCCGTTTCGACGAGAATGCGGTCTTCGGGGACGTCCCGGGCGATGTTGCGCAATTCCTCGGCGTTCCTGAAGGTCAGGATTCCCGAGAAACTGATATACATGCCCATATCGAGGGCTGCTTCGGCGAGGCCGCGTCCGCTCGAAAAACAATGCATGACAGCAGTACAGGCCCCCTGCTCCATCTCCTCACGCATGATGGCGGCAGCGTCGTCATCCGCATCCCGCGCATGGACGATCAGCGGCAGGCCGGTTTCCCGGGCAGCCGCGATATGGGCACGAAAGCTGATTTGCTGGCGATCACGCGGACTACGGTCGTAAAAATAGTCGAGACCGGATTCGCCGATACCCACAACACGCGGGTGTGCAGCCAGTTCAATCAGGCGATCTGGCGTGTCGACGCCCTCTTCCCCCGCCTGATGCGGATGGACGCCAACACTGCACCAGACATTGTCGAACCGTTCGGCAACCGCTTTGACGCCTTCGAATTTGCTCAGATGGGTCGAGATTGAGACCATGGTGCCGACACCAGCCTCACTCGCACGAGCGACCACGTCATCGAGTTCGCCCTCGAAATCCTTGAAGTCCAGATGGCAATGGCTGTCGACAAGCATGGTCTAGCTGACGGTTTCTTCATCGACATAGCGTGGGAACACCGGGGCCGGCTTTGGCAAAGACGTTCCGGCTGTCAGGGCATGGGCAGGGCCGAGATGGGCAAATGTCCGGGCATCTTCGCCGATTGCGAGCTGGTCGAGCATCTGTGCCGCTGCATCGGGCATGATCGGCTGAATGAGAATGCCCAGATGCCGGATGGTTTCCGCAAGCACATAGAGCACCGTGGCCATACGGTCCGGGTCGGTTTTGCGCAATTCCCAGGGCGCCTGCGAATCCACATAGCGATTTGCATCGCCAACGACGTTCCAGATGGCGTCCAGCCCACGGTGAAATGCTTGGCGATCAAACTCGTCACGTGCGGAATCGACCACGTCCAGCGCCGCGCTCAGCAGGGTTTCATCGGCTTCGGTCAATGGTCCGGGCGTTGGCACGGCACCATCGCAATTCTTGGCGACCATGGACAGGGATCGCTGGGCCAGATTGCCGATATCATTGGCAAGATCACTGTTGATCCGTGCCGCCATAGTTTCGTGGCTGATATAGCCGTCATTGCCAAACGGCACTTCGCGCAAAAGGTAGTAACGCACCGGATCAAGTCCGTACTGGGAGATCAGGTCTTCGGGCAGCACCACATTGCCGAGGGATTTGGACATTTTCTCCCCCTTGTTGAGCAACCAGCCATGGGCATAGACCCGCTTTGGTGTTGGCAGACCGGCCGCCATCAGGAATGCAGGCCAGTAGACGGCATGGAACCGCACAATGTCTTTCCCCACCATATGAAGATCAGCGGGCCAAAACTTTGAATAATCGGAATTTTCCGTGTCGGGATAACCAACCGCCGTCAGGTAGTTGGTCAGCGCATCGAGCCACACATACATGATGTGTTCGGGATCATTGGGGACCGGAATCCCCCATTTGAAACTGGTGCGACTGATAGACAGATCCTTCAGACCACCTTTGACGAAACTCACAACCTCATTGCGGCGTGAATCGGGCCCGATGAAATCCGGGTTCTGTTCATAGAATTCGAGCAGCGGCTCCTGCCATTTCGAGAGATCGAAGAAATAGCTTGGTTCTTCGATCCATTCGACTTCGGCCCCTGTCGGCGCGATCTTCTGTCCGTCTTCATTCTTGGTCAGCTCGGTTTCCGCGTAAAACGCCTCGTCCCGCACCGAATACCAGCCGGCATAGGAATCCAGATAGATATGTCCGTTGTCCTGAATTGCCTTCCAGATGGCCTGAGCCGCGCGTTTGTGTCGTTCTTCGGTTGTCCGGATGAAGTCGTCATTGGAGTAGTTCATGTCTTCTGCGAGTTTGCGGAAGTTCTGACTGACCTCGTCGGTAAAGGACTGGGGATCTTTGCTCGCGGCGGTGGCGGATTTTTCCACCTTTTGCCCATGTTCGTCCGTACCCGTCAGGAAGTGCACATCCCGGCCGTCCAGGCGGTGAAAGCGCGCGAGCACATCGCAGGCCAGCGTCGTATACGCGTGCCCGATATGGGGGCGATCATTCACGTAATAGATCGGCGTTGTCAGATAGTAAGGGCTTGATGCCACGGTCAGATAACCTTTGAAGCGTTCAGGGTGCCGCCGCTACGCGTCCGTTGTTTCGGAGGACGTGTCGGCAGGTGAATTCTTTGCTTTTTGCTTTTCGTGCTCTTTCCAGCCGAACCAGACGGCCAGCAAAACCGGCCACATCAGGATCAGAAGCCAATCGAAAAGCCACTCGGGCAAAACGGCAAGGCCTCTGGGATCGAGCAGAAAGTGATCGATCATGCCAATGATCAGCATACCCCAGAGCAGCCAGGTCAGCGGTCGCAGGAATTTCAGAAGGTAACTTTTCATCTCAAAACGGTATCCATGGCGAATGCTATCCTTGTGCGGCAGCAGATAGTTCAATAAACGTGTTGAGAACAACCTGTTTCCGGTCGAGGTTCACACTGTCGGCCCGGCTGGCAAGTTCGTCGATTTTTTCCCACGCCTTCAGCCACGGCTCAAGGGCTCCCTGCCCGCGTGATGTCGCACCTTCGCGGATATGGCGCAACAGCCACCACTTCAGAATTTCCAGAAATGTTCGATACCCGGCCTCGCCTGATGCACCACCGAACCTGTCGGAGGCGGCATGGAGACGTTCTGTGTCGATGCGGGGCAGTGGTTCCACCAGTTCCATCAGCTGGTGGTAAAGCTCCAGACCACCGGCCTGTGCCAGCTCGAGTGCTCGTCCAGGTGAGCCATCCGAAATATCTGAAATGATCTGCAAGTCCGCTTCGCTCAAACCGCTGTTCTTGCGTGCGAGAATCTCCACAACCTGAGGATTGGTCAGCGCCCGCAGGGTCAGTGAACGGCATCTCGACCGGATGGTCGGGAGCAGACGCGACGGGGCGTGCGCAATCAGCAGGATCAGGGTGCGTGCCGGCGGTTCTTCGAGCACCTTGAGCAGCGCGTTCTGCGCATTCGTGTTCATTTCGTCGGCGGCATCGACAATCAGGCACCGCCACGCACTTTGTCCCGCCGTATGGTGCAGGAAAGTGCTGGCCTCCCGCACATCCTCAACAGAAATCTCGGTGCGGAAGCGATAGGGCGACTTTTTGGTAAGGCTGCGTCGCACCAACCGACAATCAGGATGAGAACCCGCCATGATCTTCCGAATATCAGGGTGATCCGGATCGGTCTCGATCCCGTGATCCTGAATGGCTGCGTCCTCGGCAGCGAGAACACGGCGTGCGAAACGCCAGGCGAGAGTGGACTTTCCGATCCCTTTCGGCCCGGATATCAGCCAGGCATGTGCCAGACGCCCGCCCTGCAGGGCATCTACCATAGTTCGTGCTGCTGCGTCATGCCCGAGAACCGGGCCGGTTTCGAGGCGCGGTGCCTCGATCGCACCGATCAGTTCGTCACTCATGCTGCCAGCAATCGCGTGTTGACCATGGCCCGGATGATATCGCTAACGATGTCGGGGTCATGGTCTGCATCAATCACGGCACACCGTTCGGGCGCGTTGCGGGCGATTTCAAGAAACCCCTGCCGCAGACGCTCGTGGAAGGACAAATCCATCCGTTCGAAGCGGTCTTCACGGCTGGCATTGTCGGCATTGCGGGTGTTTGCCCGCCCAAGTCCGACTTCCACGTCAATATCAAGCATCAGGGTCAGATCCGGTGCGAAGTCCCCCACGACCGCATCGTAGAGCTGCTCGATAAATGGGATTGGAACATTGTGGCCGTATCCCTGATAAGCGAACGTCGAATCGGCAAAACGATCGCACAGGACCCAGGCTCCTTGCGTTATTGCCGGCCAGATCGTTTTGTTCAGATGTTCCCGTCGTGCGGCGAAGAGCAGCAAACATTCGCTCAACGGGTCCCACTTGTCCGTTGCGCCGGACACAAGCAGTGACCGAATGGAATCCGCGCCTGCGGCGCCGCCAGGCTCACGGGTCGTAATCACATCGTGACCTTCGGCGCGGAGATAGTCGGCGAGCCGTGCGATTTGCGTAGTTTTGCCGGTTCCCTCACCGCCTTCGAACGTGATGAATTTGCCGCTGCGGGGTTCTGCTGTCATGTGGCAGGTGTCACACGCCGGATACGGGCCGTCAACTGCCCGATGATGCGCCAAATATGATGAAATTGATGGCGCTCGTGATGCGCCCGAAAAATGCCAGCTGACCGACGGATTGAGAGGTCTTGAGCGGTCGTATGATGGGCTCGATATCCGGTGCTGTAACTTCCAGCCGTGCAACCTGCATCCCGGCGTCAAACGGTGCCGGGATCGGGCTGTCATAGATGACTTTGACCTTCATGTTCCGTCGCGCGGATTTGGGAAAGGTGATGGTGAGCTCGTCCTCGATGACCAGTGGTACCGTGCCTGCATCCCCCAGCCAGACCTTGGCGTTTTCAACCGTTTCGCCGGCCTGAAAGAGCGGATAGTTGTCAAAGACCTGGAAGCCCCAATTGATCAACCGCTCGGATTCCGAGCTTCGGGCCCGCACACTGTTCAGGCCGTTGATGACCATCACAAGGCGCCGGTCCCCCCGGATCGCAGAGGCAGTCAGTCCGAACCCGGAAGCTTCGGTGTGCCCGGTCTTGAGGCCATCGGCCCCCACGCTCTTGTAGAGTAACGGGTTACGATTACCCTGGGTGATTGGTTTGCCGTCGAGGCTCTTGCCGTAGGTGAATTCTTTCTCGGAATAATAGCTATAGAAGTCCGGGTATTCCCGGATCAAATATGCCGCCAGTTTCGCGAGATCCCGGGCCGACGTCACATGATCGGGATCCGGCCAGCCAGTGGCGTTGCGAAAGACCGTATCCTGCAGGCCGATCTCTCGGGCCCGTTCGGTCATCTGGTCACCGAAGGTCTCGTCGCTGCCAGCCAGACCTTCGGCCACCACGATCGACGCATCATTGCCCGATTGCACGATGATCCCGCGCAGCAGATCCTCGACCTTGATGTCGTCTTTCACCCGGACGAACATCTTGGAGCCGCCCTTGCGCCAAGCGTTTTCAGAAACCCGGAAGGTGCTGTCGAGTTGCAGGCGGCCGGCTCGTAATTCATCAAACACCATGATCGAGGTCATGATCTTAGTCATGGACGCCGGAAACATCGGGGTGTCCGCGTTTTTCGCGTAAAGCACGGCACCGGTGTCAAAGTCCATCAGGATGGCCTGCTTGGCCGTGGTCTGAAAGGATGGTGGTGCTGCGGATGCAACGCCAGCAAACAGCAGTGCCAGCGCAACAGCACCGGAACCAAAAAGTTTTCGCATTAATTGCGCCATTGGTTGTTCGCCCTATTCAACAATGAGCTGTGCTTCACTTACGCCCGCACCGAGCACCTGCGTCAGTGTTGAGTCGGCGATATCAACTGTCTCCAACGGGCCAATCCGAACGCGATAAATCTCGGTTCCTGAAACGGCAAACCGGCTGATCTGGGTGGGGCCCATGCTGTAAATCTGATCCCGCATGCGAAGTGCATTTTCCAGACGCGAGAACGCTCCGGCCTGGACATAGATTCCAGTGGGAGATACCGGCAGCACTTCAACCTCTGTTGAGAGAGAGGGTTCGGTAACAGGCGGTAGGCTCTCGGCGCGGATCGGAGCCTGAGCCGGAGGCGTTGCAGCCGCGGTTGATGCGGGTTGTCCTTGTGCAGCAGGCAACGGCCTGGAAACCACGGCTTCACGCGGAGATGCACTCACAGGTATCTGCTGTGAACTTCCATTGATTGCCGCGACCTTGAGTTGACGACTTTCGTCCGGGAGGATATCCACGCGGACTTTTGCAACGCCCTGCTTCTGAAAACCGAGCAATTGTGCCCCCTGACGAGAGACATCGATGATCCGGCCACGGGCGAAAGGCCCCCGATCATTGATACGAAGAACGATTGAACGTCCGTTTTCAAGATTGGTGACCCGCACGGCGCTCGGCATTGGGAGGGTGCGGTGGGCAGCCGTCAGATCGTTCTGGTTGTAGGTCTCGCCATTCGCGGTTTGTTTGCCATGGAAATTCGGTCCGTACCATGACGCAATCCCCGTTTCCGAATATTCATAATCTTCGGCGGGATAGTACCAGACATTCTTGATCTGATAGGGCGAGCCGACTTTATAGCGCCCGTCCCCGGTCGCAATGCTGCCGCCACCCCGGATCTGTTTGGCTGTGTGAACGAGAAACTCGGTTTCGGCGCAGCCCACAAGGAAAAACGCGCCGATCATCAGGAGCGTGAGAGCCTGCAAAGGGCGCGGGCGTCGTGAGAAGGCCGGTGACATTGCGATCGCTGTGAACATCCCTGATGTTCTAGCCTACCGATAGGCGATTCGGTCCGAGAGAAGACCGACCGCAGTCGCAAAGTAGTGTGAACGATTCCAGCGCAATGTGGCGCGGTAGTTCCCGTAGATCATGAAGGCCGGTTGTCCGGGGCCACCAGGGAGGATGATCGAAGCCGGAATATCGCGTGACGGCAGATCAGTGCCATCGGTACGTCGAATGCCCAGCTGTTGCCAGTCGTCTATGAGTTTGACCACGTCGAGGGAGGCCAGAGAGATATCGAAACCTGCCGGCAACCGGACTTCCCGTCCCCATGTCAGGTCGTCGTTCCAGCCGACACCTTTGAGATAGTTGGCCGCGGAAGCGAAAACATCTGCAAGGGTATTCCAGATATCCTTGGCCCCATCCCCGTTGTGGTCATGAGCATAGACAAGAAAACTGGAGGGCATGAACTGGCTCTGTCCCATGGCACCGGCCCAGCTGCCTTTCATATCTTCGGGTGCGATGTGACCCTCTTCGAGAATCTGCAATGCTTTCATCAGTTCGCCACGAAAATAGGCGCTGCGGCGGCCGTCATAAGCAAGTGTTGCGAGTGCGCTGACCACGGGGAAACCACCGGTGAACTGGCCGAAATTGGTTTCGATGCCCCAAAGGGCAACGATGAACCGAGGCTGGACGCCGAACTTCTGTCCCACCTGCTCGAGAATTTCGCGGTGTTCCTCGAGCTTTTCCCGGCCAATTTTTTCGCGCGTCCCATTGACGATCTGCTTGATGTACTGGGTAAATGTGATCGTACTTTCGGGTTGAATGCGGTCCAACTCGATGATGCGCGGGATGGGTTCGATGCCCGTGAGACTGCGTTCCAGAATCGAATCGCTAATCCCGTTGGCGCGCGCTTCGGTACGTACCCCTTCCAGCCATTCGAGAAATTTCATATCCGGCGCGGCCATGACCTGGGTCGGCAGCAGCACGGCGGCGATGACGAGGATCGATTTCAACATGTCACGGTTCCTAAGTATCTCAAATCGTTGGGTTACTATTTTTCAGCCTTGCCACAATCGTCTCGCGTCGGGCAAATACCTAAGTGGTGATCGACGGATAGATGAACTGTGTTCGCAGGTTCTTTGCCGGTTCCGCCGGCGACCTGTGGTTGCACATATGGTTCAATGGATTTCATCGGAATGTCTTACTCAGGAACGTAGTCATGAAGCTCGGATTTTTTACTCAACCGGTACACCCGATTACTCGTGACTATCGCGAAATCCTCAAGGAGGACCAGGAAGCCGTAATTCTGGCGGACGAACTTGGCTATTGTGAGGCATTCGTCGGTGAGCACATGACTGATCTGGCCGAGCCGATCACCAGCTGTCTCGTGTTTCTGGCGACGCTGATCGATAAGACATCGCAGATCAAACTGGCGAGCGGTGTGATCAATATGCCGAGCTATCATCCGGTGCATGTCGCTGCCCAGGTCGCGATGATGGATCACCTTCTCGACGGTCGTTTCCTGATGGGAATTGGGCCGGGTGGTTTGCCATCCGATATTGAAGTCTTCGGCAATCTTGATCTCGACAAGAACGAAAAGATGGTCGAAGCGATCGATCAGGTGCTGGCGATCTGGAGTGGCGAGCCGCCTTACAGTCTTGAGGGTAAGCACTACAGGACCTCGACCGAGCGTACCCTGTACCCTGAAATCGGTCAGGGTATTGTCAAAACGCCATTGCAGCTACCTCATCCACCAATCGTATTCACAGCGCTTGCCCCGTATTCGAAAGGTATCACGGCTGCTGCGGAGCGTGGCTGGACCGGGGTGTCTTCGAACTATGTGCAGGACCACTGGGTCGCAACACATATCCCCAAGTTTCTCGAAGGGCAGCAGAATGCGGGCCTTCCCGAGGATCCGTCTCAATGGCGTGTCGCCAAGAGCATCATGGTGAGTGATAACGGGGCTGATGCCGTTCGTTATGCCCGCAGTGAGGACGGACCTTACGGGTTCTATTTCAGCAATCTGATGAAGAAAATCGCACGGGGACGCGGGGCACAGGGGCTGGCCCTGTTCAAGTCTCACCCCGATCAGGCGGACGATGAAGTTTCCGTTCAGCACTCGCTCGACACGCAGGTCATCGCCGGTGATGTGGATGCTGTGGTCGAACAGATTCTGGCGCATCGTGAATTGGTGGGACCATACGGAACCTTGATGTATACAGGCCATGATTGGGTGGATGTTCCCCTCGCCCGACGTTCAATGGAACTCATGGCCACCGAGGTCATGCCCAAGGTCAATGCGGCCCTCGGTGAATAACGAGGGCGCCCTCAAGGAGTTTGTTCATGCCGCTCTATGACGGTCCGGTGGTCGATTCCCACCATCATCTTTTCTGGGACCTGAAAAACTATCCTTGGATGGATCAGTCGATGCGCCCGATGATTTTTGGCGATGATTGGTCAGCACTTAAACGCGAGTATCAGGTCGAGGACCTCAAGGCCGACTTCGCAACCCACAATGTCGTCAAGTCCGTTCACGTGCAGGCCAATTTCGATCTTGCTCGGCCGGTCGACGAAACAACCGGGTTGCAAGCCATTGCAGACGCGCACGGGTTTCCGCAAGGCATTGTGGGGCATGCGGATCTGACGGATCCCAATCTCGATGTCATCATTGCCGGGCACCGTGAACATGCAAATCTGCGGGGCATCCGTCAGCAGGTGTACTGGCATCCGACGAATGAGTACTGGCGTTTCGTCGGGCGACATGATTTCTGTCTGTCGACAAGTTTTCGACGTGGCCTTTCGGTTTTGTCAGACAACAATCTGACCTTTGATTTTCAGGGTTTCGCATCACAGTTTGACGACCTGACTATGCTGGCCAAAGAAGTGTCGAGCCTGAAAATCTGCCTGGTGCATGCCGGCATGCTGACCGCTACGGATGATTCGACGGTTGCCGAATGGCGTGACGCACTCAAGGTGCTGGTGCCGTGTGAGAATATATTCATCAAGGTTTCCGGCTTGAACACCTTCACCCGGACACTCAGTGAGCCTCTGATGGATATTGCAGCAAATACTGCGCTCGACATGTTTGGCGCAGAACGCTGTTTCTTCGGGAGTAATTTTCCGGTCGAAGCGATGTGGACGACGTTCGATGATTACACGTCGACTCAGAAAAAGGTGCTTGCGGGACGCACGGCCGAGGAAAACCGGAAGTTTTTCCATGACACTGCGATTGAATTCTATGGAGTCTAGGTCGCGGAAAAATTCGTCTGACATCTGAGGCCTATTTCACTTAAGATTGGTGTGAATTCTTCGAATGCAAGGAACTCACAACCATGATCTTTCGGCAGCTCTTCGACGGCGAATCCAGCACCTACACGTATCTGCTCGCCAGTCGAGCCGGTGGTGAGGCGCTGATCATTGATCCGGTGCTTGAGAAGGTTGACCGATATCTGCAGCTTCTCGAAGAACTTGATCTGAAACTAATCAAGGCCGTCGACACACACGTTCATGCAGATCACATCACCGGCCTCGGGGCCCTGCGTGACCAGACAAGATGCATCACGGTGATGGGCGAGCAGAGCGGGGTTGATGTTGTGTCCATGCGGGTGACCGAGGGTGACAAAATCGATATTGAGGGTCTGGCACTCGATGTCATTTACACACCGGGCCATACGGATGATTCCTACAGTTTCTTGAGCGATGACCGGGTTTTTACCGGCGACACCCTGCTGATCCGAGGAACCGGACGGACGGATTTTCAGAACGGTGACCCGGCGGCACAGTACGACTCCATCTTCAACAAACTTCTCAAACTCCCCGATGACACGCTGATCTATCCGGCGCATGACTACAAAGGCGATACGGTCAGCACAGTAGACGAAGAGCGTGCCTGCAATCCCCGCCTGCAGGTCTCATCGGAAGCCGAATATGTAGACATTATGAACAATCTGAATCTGGCAAATCCGAAGATGATGGATGTGGCAGTGCCGGCCAATCTCAAGATTGGTTTGCTCCAGGATGATCTGGAGCAAATGGGGCTTTCCATCAACTGTCGTGAGGGCATCGCCAAGATCGGTGACCCATCACTGATCCTTGTCGATTTGCGGGACGATTCCGAGCGTGAGAAGGAAGGTGTAATTCCCGGTTCGGTTCATGCTCCCTACCCCGACCTGAATGAGAATATACACCCCGGCGGGTTGCTGTATGAGCTGGCGCGCAGTTCCGGTCGTCAGATCGTCTTCTATTGCGCCTTCGGAGAGCGCTCGGCCATGGCGGTGGAGGCTGCGGTTGGCGCTGGACTCACCGACACGTGCCATTTGTCCGGAGGCATGGATGCCTGGAAAGCAGCGCAAGGCCCTGTCGCCTAGAACGGTCACAATCACGCCATGGTCGTGTGGGAGTCAGTGATATCCGGACCAACTGCGGGATTGTGAACGATTATGACTTCTTCCACGTCTGAACTGGTTCAGTTTGTTCGGGACAGCCTCCTGAAGGGACAGTCCAAAGCGCAAATCGAACGGGCCCCGTCTGAAGCCGGATGGGCTGAAGAGCGAATTTCCGATGCTTTGAGTGCATTTGCCGATATGGAGTTTCCGGTCCCGGTCCCCAAGGCCCGCAATTCGGTATCGGCTCGCGATGCGTTTCTTAATCTGGTCCTGTTTTCAACTCTTGATCTGTGCGCCTAGTATTTTGGGTCCCTGATGTTCCAGCTGGTGAATATCTATTTCCCTGATCAGCTTCCCGGGATTCTTCCAACAGCGTTGACGGGGAGCAGCGAGCGTAAAATTCGCGCCGCTGTTTCGGTACTCGTTGTTGCATTTCCGCTCTATATCTTCATGACAGTGAAGATATCTCGAGAGGTCGAACGTGATCCCTTAAAGCTCGCCTCTGGCATACGCAAATGGCTCATCTGGCTGACATTGTTTATAGCGACGCTGGTGGTTCTGGGAGATCTCGCCGCGCTTGTTCGTCAGTTTCTTAACGGGACCCTGACCGTCAATGTGGCGCTGAAAATATTGATTGTGGGGGTCATATCCGCCGCCGTCTTTGTTTATTACCTGCGCGCGGTCACACGTGACGACGTGACGGACTGAGGGATGAGAAAACACCCTCTGGGCCATTGGCTCCTGATGGTCGCGGTTGTCGGTATGGTGTTCTTCGCCACTATCGGAATTACCATGATTGATGGTCCGGGCACCATGCGAGACAAACGGCTGGATGCGCAAAGGGTCGCGCAACTCAGCAATATCGTCTCGGCCTTTAATTGCTAATGGCATTTCAACGACAAGACTCTGCCTGACACGATGAATGCTCTGCTTCGGTGGAGCGAAATTCAGACTGTTTCCTCTGATTTCAGATGTTGGATGAATTCCATTACGGATCCGGAGAATGGATCACCTTATGCATTTCGGTTGATATCCCATCGGAGTTACGAACTCTGTGCAGTTTTCGCGTTAGTGGGCCCCAGCTCAGGACGCGATCGGTCCGACTATAGTCCCATCGTTACAGATGCACGTTTGCGATTTCATGGCAGCGGGGAACACTGTTTTGCACTGGTCACAAATAGTCCGCAATGGCTCAGGCCATAGAGGTCAAAACTGACGGGTCAACCAGTCGTTGCGTGTCTGTTTAAACAGAAATGCATCCTTGCCGGCAATCGGGCGACGGGTGATCCGTTCAAAGCCACATTTCTCAAGAACCTGGACAGAGGCAACATTGGCTGGTTCGACCGCGGCAATCAGGCGATCCAATTGAATCTCGGTAAATGGATATTCGACCGATACCATGGCAGCCTCGCTGCCGTAGCCCCTGCTCCAACATTCTTTTCGCAAGCGATAGGCGAGTTCGATCCCGGTAAGTCCGTGCCCGAATTCGGCCAACCCACACATACCAATGACTTCGTTGGAGGCACGTTCAACAACAGCCCAAATCGAGTAACCTTTGTGACCCTGCCGGTTCATGTTCGTGGTGATGAAGTCTTCAGTTAGTTTGCGTGAATTGTGCGGTCCGTTAAGGCTATACCGCATGACGTCGGGATCGCAGAAGAATGCGAAAGCGGCTTCCTCGTCCTGAAGTTCAAAAGGACGCAGCATGAGACGTTGCGTGAGGATCGGTTGCATGACAGTCAGTGAAACAGGTTTGATGCGGTGAATGTAGCGGAGGTTGTGGGAAATGAAACGTGTCGAGGGAAAGATCGCGTTGGTGACGGGCGCAGCTTCGGGTATTGGACGCACAAGCGCCATTATGCTTGCCGCGCAAGGTGCGCAGGTCGCTGTTTCAGATATCAATGTGGAAGGGGTTGCAGCGGTGGCTACGCAGATCGGCGGTGAAACGATCGCGATCCCCCATGACGTCACGGACGAACAGGCATGGTGCTCGGCACTCGAGCAAACCGTTAGCGAACTCGGTGATCTGCATGTGCTGGTCAACTGTGCGGGGACAGCGATAACCGGTTCTGTGGAAGAGACCTCACTGGAAGACTGGCGTTCTCTCCACGCACTCGATCTGGACAGTGTTTTCCTCGGTTGCAAACACGCGATCCGGCATATCGTGTCCTCCGGTGGTGGCTCGATCATTAACATATCCTCGATCTCCGGAATCATCGCGGGCCACAACCTTGCGGCATACAACTCGGCGAAGGCGGCTGTGAGACATCTGACAAAATCCGTGGCGCTTCACTGTGCCCGAGAAAAAAACAATGTGCGGTGCAACTCGGTGCATCCGGCCTTTGTCGATACACCGATCCTCGACAATTTGATTCGTAACGGAGATCGGGACGCAGCGCTTGAGAAACTTGCCCGGCAGATTCCGATGGGCTTATTGGGTACACCCGATGATGTTGCCCATGCTGTGGTCTATCTGGCGTCAGAAGAATCCCGGTTTATGACCGGTGCGGAACTCGTTCTCGATGGCGGTGTATCGGCGATGTGAGGGTCTATGCTTGCTCCGTCATGCGCAGACCTACAGAATACGTGACGTGCATTTAGGGGGAGAGGACCATGGCGAACGAACATCATCTGACATCAAATCCGGAGAATTTGCGTTGGGGCGCATTTTCCGCCGATTTCGACGCCGTTCTGGAGGTGGAGTCCGGCGACAGGGTGACCATCGAGACAATCTCAGGCGGGCGGGAACAAATTCCAGAGGATGCAGCCGGCAATCTGCTTCCAGATCATGAAGCTTTCATCGCCTCCAACAAGCCGATACTGCCCGGACATATCATGACCGGTCCGGTTGCCTTGAAAGGTGCTGAACCGGGTGATGTTCTCGAGGTTCGCATTGTTGATGTAAAGCTGCGCCAGGACTGGGCCTGGAACATGATCATGCCGCTGAAGGGCGCCCTGCCCGAGGATTTTCCAACGCGACGGGTGATCAACATTCCACTGGATCGGGACCGGATGGTTGCGACCCCGCCATGGGGTGTGGAACTGCCCTGCAATCCTTTCTTTGGCGTGATGGGCGTGTCCCCGCCGCCGGAATGGGGACCGATCACGTCGATCGTCCCGCAGCCGCATGGGGGTAATCTCGACATCAAGGAACTTGGTGCAGGCGCTACCTTGTATCTCCCGGTGTTTGTGCCGGGTGCAAATTTTCAGACCGGGGATGGTCACGCTCTTCAGGGTGACGGTGAAAGCTGTCTGTCAGCTGCTGAAACCGCTTTGATCGGCACATTCGAGTTTTATGTTCGAAAGGATTTGTCCCACACGATGCCCCGCGCAGAGACTGATACCCATTACATTACCATCGGGATTGATCAGGATCTGGATGATGCTGCCAAACAAGGTTTGCGCGAAATGATCAAGCTGGTCTGCGAACGCACAAACCTGTCCCGTGAAGATGCATACTCGCTGTGTAGTCTGGCCGCGGATGTGCGCGTCTCACAGCTGGTGAATGTCAACAAAGGCTGTCACGTGATGTTGCCAAAAGCCGCTTTGCACGGTGCCGGCGAAGCACAGGGAAAACGCCTTTAGGGGTTTTCTTCCCGGTCCTCATAATCTGTGAGTTCATCAAGCGCAGGTTTCACTTCGTCCATAAACAGCTTGAGATTGGCAATCACACTCTCCTTGGGCTGCTGGGCATAGTGATAGATCAGGATCACATATTCGGCCGGCAGATGCTCCCATTGTGCGACGAACTGATCGCGAACTTCACTGACTGAGCCCGGAACAAACAATCCGGTCGCAACCATGGGATCGACGAGATCTTCCAGCGCCGTGTCCGGGGTGACGCTGATCTGTTCGCGAAATGCCAGTGGCAGAAAATTTTCATAGAAGTGCTTGAAAATCATCCCGTCATAGTCGGCAACGGCCTGACGGGCATCGGCCATGGTATCGGCGATTCGGGGCATCCGTACGATGGCCTGATTTTGCCCCAGCGTGAATGAATGTCCGGCTTTTGCAGCTGCTTCCACATAGGCCGGCCCATAATTTGCGACTTTGTCCGCGTGAGAAAAATAGGCCGGAATGAAGCCGTGTTGGCCCGCATACTCCACGGTCTCCTGGCTGGCATTTGAAGCAATGAATACAGGTGGATGTGGATCTGTGTAGGGCGCGGGAACCACGCTGATCCGGCGTATTTCGCCATCAGGCCCGATCTCCCCATGAGCGCCAAGTTTCTCCGTCCATGGTGCCATGAACCAATCTTTCATCCCGGTGTCGTGCGGATAGGGAATCTGCCAGCGCGGAGAATTGTGTTCGATACTTTCCTGCGTCCAGGATTTGAGAACGATCTCAACGGATTCTTCAAATATCTCGCGATTGAGCTGGTCATCATCGCCGCCGTCGGACTTTGTTGCCCGCGCGCCCAGATGTTGCCCGATCACATCGGTCCAGCGGGATTGGAAACCCCGCGAGAACCCCACGAAACACCGACCTTCAGTCAGATGATCCAGCATCGCTGTTTCTTCAGCGACGCGGATCGGATTGTGGGTGGTCATCACATAGCCAAGCTGTCCGACGCGAATGTTGTTGGTGCGCGCGCCCCAGAACGCATTCATTACGCCGGGTGTCGGACTGACTTCGTAACCTTCCGAATGAAAGTGATGCTCAATAGCTGTGACACCCCACAAACCCAGCCTGTCGGCTTCTTCGACAATGTCACACCAGCCGCGCAGGGTTTTTTGAAATAGTGCCGCGTTTCTGCCGATTGGACGCATTTTCATGCGTTCGGCCTCCGAGGCCGTGGGCATGACGGGGTACATTTGGACGATGACTTTGACCATTGCTAACACCTGATGGTTCTGGCGGCCGATGTAGAGTTATGGACAACGGCAGTCCCGTTGTCATCAGGGTGCTGGAATTCCGCGACCCTTCAGTATTGGTTAATCGCTTGCGAGGTATCAATGGGGTCGAAATTCGCTGAACATGGTGAAGTATGTCGACACGCGTTATAGGATTTGCAGATAAGGAATTGCGCCGCGATCGACGACGTGCTGTCGCGATTGATGCGCTTCTGGATGCGCAAGACGTCAGAATTCTCGATATTGGACTCTCTGGATTTGGCGCAACCGGGGCGTTTCTGCGCCATGACAATACCCCCTGGCCCGAGGTTGAGCAGCGCGCGGAGCTCGAACTCTCGGACTACAAGACGCGTGAGGTCGAGATTCTGGTAACGATCAATTACGTGGATGTTGAAACGGGACGGTTCGGCGGCAACTTCATCGAGCTCTCAGGGAATTGCGTTCGACGTGATCCAGGACCTCATGTTGCATCTGGCAACTTCGCGTCGCCTCGAAATGACGGGACAAGGACATAAATTTGCTGGTTATGCATCGATGCCCTGAATGGTTACCCAGGCACCCTCTAGGATCTCGGTAGCGCGTCACACAGTGGGGTTGGGTGTGTGATTAACTTTATGAAAAAAACTCTCGCAGGATACGACTGTCGCCGCGCTACCCCGAAGAAAACACGCACTTAGTACCTTCCATCCTCGGGAAAGATCGGTATGTTCTGCGGTGCCGGAGGGGTGGCTGAGTGGTTGAAGGACCGGTCTTGAAAACCTCTGAATTATGCATAAGTCATTGATATATAATAATAACTAAAACATCATTGACTGACCAACAACTGACCAACAAACTGTCGTCATGAGAGCGGCAGAATCCAGGCATCGAAAACTAGATATCCAGTCTCTCGGACGAGGATACCCTGACACATTGCAGGTGTTTCAGGATGCCCGCATCCAAGTTCTGGTATGTCGGGATGTATGTCCCTGCCCGCAGTCGTTTCGTTAAGAAATCGACACGGTGTGAACGCCTTATCGATGCCAAGGATTTTGCTAAGGACTGGTATGAAGAACGAGTCCTAGAGCGCAGAAATCACAAGGTTATTGAAGAACAGTCGTTTGCCGCATTTGCTCAGCGGTTCCAGACCACTCAGAAAGACAAATCTCTCGCGGCGAGTTGGTCGAGGAGATGTTCTACAACGATAAACTCAAACTCGATAACGACCTTTTACCCTATTTGGGGCACATCCATGTCTCGAAGATCGATTATAACCTGATCGATACCTTCATCGCGGAACTCCACGCCGAAAAGGGTCTGTCGCAGTCATCTCTGAAGAAATATGTCGTTCTGGTGCGCAAGGTCCTCAAGGAGGCAGAACGCGACGGCACCATTGATCACATCCCTACTCTGCCGACCATCAAACGCACCGAGAACCCTCGACCCTGGTTCAGTCCAGAGCAGTACGCGGTTCTTCTAGAGACATGCAGGTCATTGCGGGACAATCCGCCGGAGAGGACCGAATTCGATTTCGGGGAACTCTATGACTTCATCGTATTCATGGTTCACTCGTTCCTGCGTCCAAGTGAGTGGAAACTGCTGCAAAACAAGCATATTCGGGTCTTCAGTGATGACGGTATCGACCAACTGGTCATCTCCGTGCCCAATTCCAAGACCAAGAATGCCAAGGGAAGCATCGACAGTACGACCACTGAGGTCGCTGCAGACCTTTACGTAAGAAGATCCTGCCTCGTCATGATGGCAGGAACGACTATCTGTTCTTTAATGACATCCAGGACCGGACCTATGCGGGCGACAGGGTTTCAAAGATGTTCAAGTACCTGGTTAAGGCGGCGGGACTAGAAACTGATGCCTATGGACAGGCACACACCACCTACTCTCTCCGGCATTCCTCGCTCTGTTTTCAGATCCTTAAAACGGCGGAAACGACCTATTCGGATTGGCGAAGAATGCTAGGACCAGCGTTCTGATGCTGGAGAAGTTCTATCTCACGCACCTCTCACCGCAGATGCCGGAGTTCACCAGGCAGTTGCGAACGAAACGGGTTCTGGAGACAGTTTGATAAGGGTGTCGGTATATGCGATCAGGCAGAGCAAGCACTTGGATAATGTGTGTAAGGGTCAGTTCCCGTAAAAATAGCGGGGTGTATTTTTCACAGGGAAGTTTCATCCATACCCCTTCCAGTTCTCGGTGGGGGGTGTTTGAGATTTCTACTGGATACTATCGTGGTTTATAGATTGTGATTTGGTTGTGAGTTCTGGTTGGGGGTCAATCCTCCTCAAACGCAAAGTAGTCTGCATACCCACCGCATCTCCCAACTGGTTCCCTGCGGTAGTCCCAGTTTCTTGTCTATCCCTGCGAGGTCAGCAAATGTCCCCGCATCCCCAAGTTTCGCAATCTCCTCATTCACCGTTTTGCGGTTGCGTCATATCCATCAGTCATATCGGTCTTTCCTATTTTCGGGGTTTGGTGGTGTCTCGTTGGATTACACCCACCAGAGACATTTGATTGAGACAGAATAAGTGTCTCAATAGCATTTATACTTGATATATGAGACACAATCAAGTAAGGTCTAAACCTAAATGAGACACTTTGGGAGTTAGACCGATGAAATATGGATACGCACGGGTCAGTTCGTCAGGGCAGGATTTGACGATACAGGTGGAAGCACTCACCAACGCAGGATGCGAAACGATACGACAGGAGAAGGTGTCTGGGACATCCGTTCAAGGACGGGATGAACTGAATACCCTGTTGGAGTTCCTGCGAGATGGGGACGAACTGGTGGTGACCCGTGTTGATAGGTTGGCGAGGTCCATCCGTGACCTCCAAAACATCGTCTATGACCTTGATAAGCGAGGTGTGACCCTATCTGCGACAGAGCAACCGATAGACACCCAGAACAAGTGCGGGAAAATGTTTCTTGGATATGTTGGGGGTCTTTGGGGAGTTTGAGACAAACCTTCGCAAAGAACGGCAGATGGAAGGCATCGCAAAGGCAAAGGAACGAGGGTGTCTATAAGGGACGCAAACCCTCTGTGGATGTGGTGAGGGTCAAGGAACTGCGTGATAGTGGAATGGGTGCGTCTGCGATTGCGAAGGAACTGGGAATAGGACGGGCGAGTGTCTATCGGGCACTCGGGTCGTCGTAGAATTAATCTACTTCTTCACGTAAAGCATCTCCTTTCTTTACAAAAAATAAAACCGCTGTAATCGCGTTCACTACCATCCATATTTCTTTTTGATAAAGGTGGACTGGAATAATTGGGTTATAAAGCAATGCCAAAAACCCAAATACCCAAACAAATGAGGTTTGATTTTTGAGGTATATGCGGTGCATGAAATAAATTGAACAGGCACAGACCACGAATCTAGATAGCGTATAGTAACCATAAGGCATCGGCAAAAATCCGAGTGCCATTATTGATATAGGCGCAATCCAAAAAATATCTTTTGCGTTAAATTTTTCTATCTTATTTCTGAATGTCTTTTTATTTATCTTTTTTAAAGAAAATAAATTTTTTCTACTTTTATGCATCGCATCTATCATTTCATGGGCGTCTGAATACCCTTGACCTCGCAGCGAGTTTGTACCATTTCATTGCCGTATCATGGTTCCGTGATACACCATCCCCGTTATAATAAACATTACCAAGAGCGAACTGGGCATAGACATTTTCTTGTTCAGCAGCAAGTTTGAAAAAGTTCAACGAAGTATTGTAGTTCTGAGCAACCCCGTGTCCTTTTGAGTACATATTTCCCATACTATATTGGGATAAATCATCTCCTTGTTCAGCAGCAAGTCTGTACCACTTCACCGCAGTCTTATAGTTCTGTGGAACACCTTATCCTTTTTGGTACATCACACCCAGATTGTACTGGGCAGGGCATACCCCTGTTCGGCAGCAAGTCTGTACCACTTCACCGCAGTCTTATAGTTCTGTGGAACACCTAATCCTTTTTGGTACATCACACCCAGATTGTACTGGGCACAGGCATACCCCTGTTCGGCAGCAAGTCTGTACCACTTCACCGCAGTCTTATAGTCCTGTGGAACACCTTGTCCTTTTTGGTACATCACACCCAGATTGTACTGGGCAGCAGCGAGTCCATCTTTGGCAAGAAGTCTCCATTCATGAAAAGCAGTTGCGTAATCGCCCTTTTGATATGCGTCTTCGCCCCTTTGGAAACCGTCAGGGCACGATAATGTTTCCTCCTTCACATATTTTACTCTCCTTAAAAAAACCGGAGAAGAACCGCTAGTATTAAAGGTCTGTGACCTTTCATTTTGAGGCGTTGTATCATCTGACTTTCCTGACCTTTCGTCGCAACCTCAGAACCCAACCCAACAAAACCACGATTATCATCGGTTGGATGATTATGAACACCCAGATGTTCAGTGCCTCATAGGATATGCCCAGAACCTTTGCGATATTCACAAGCAATACGACACAATATCTGAATATCGCATCTATCCAATTTATCCCCGAACCACCCATCGTTTTGAGTGCTCGGAGATACTCTCCATCCAACGCATCATTACCGATGCTCATCCACGCAATGCCCAGAACAAACCCAAGAAGCACGGCAATCAGTCAGGCAGATGGTGGCGGTCAGGTTTCTCATACGGAAAGTCTGACAGAGAATATTCGGAATGGGTAGAGAGAATGGGGTGTGGGTGATGTTCCAGACCCCATACCCCGCAGACTTAGACCCACTCGACAAACACTCAGGCACCTTTTTCTGACCCTTCTCGACCTCAACGCAAAAGACCCCTCAGCATGGTGTCTGAGAGGTCTGTATGGTGTCATATCCGAGGGATGTCCGAGTGTGACCTCAGAGAAACATATGACGTGAGGTCTGATTGGGTTCTGTTGGATGTGAGTGACGAACTCCACGATGGCACGTCTCATGAGGTCTGACTCATTGATCTGATACTCGTCACAGATGTAGGTCATGTCTTCCTTGAGGGCAAGGGGCATCCGTAGGCAAGTCTGGTAAGGGTGTTTGGTCATAGGCAATTCCTTTCATCTTTCTGGATTCTGGAGATCACTCGATTCACGGTATCCAGTATTCTTTCTTCTTTAGGTTTGTTGGTTAGAGGTTTGGACTTCAGACCCCATAAGGGTTTGGCGTCTGGTTTTGATTGGTTATTTTTCATTGGGTCATCTCTTGGGTCAGACTAGATACGCAATCGTTGATTCAATTTATCTGAACGACCCTACACAGGTACTTATGCGATAAGTCCCTCTCTCGGTTACGTCATTCCAAAATAAAATCTGATTTAAGGTGTATGAGGTTGGATGCCTGACGATGAAGAGCATCAGGTCCATCGAACTCTGACCAGTCAGGGGTAAGGTCATCCAAACCATCGCCGTGACGCAACCTGTAGATCACCTGCTTGAGGGTATTGGCAGTCAGTTTGCCGCCATGCTTGTTGGTATCACCCTGCTGGTTCATGACCACTGCCAGGGTTACCAGATTTTCTATATCCACTCCGTATGAGTGCCTACCCGTTCCCTGCGTAACCAGAATCTCGGTCATGCGACTAAATAGTTTGAGATCGTGGGATATCGTTTCCTTTTTCATTGTTTGTCCTTTCGATTGGGAGGGTGCTCAATCGCACCCTTCCCTCTCTCTATTTAGACAAACGCATCCCCTCGAAATGACGGGACAAGGAAATAAATTTGATGATTATGCATCGATGTCCGGAATGGTTGCCCAGGCACCCTCCAGGATCTCCATAGCGCGTCATACAGGAGGGTCGGGTGTAATAGAGGACTGTGTTTAACCCAATGAAAAAACCTCTCTCAGGATGCGACTATCACTGCCCTACCCCGAAGAAAACACGCACCTAGTACCTTCCATCCTCGGAAAAGATCGTTATGTTCTGTGCTGCCGGAGAGGTGCCTGAGTGGTTTAAAGGACTGGTCTTGAAAACCAGCGTACGTGCAAGCGTACCGTGGGTTCGAATCCCACCCTCTCCGCCACGACTGACCAACATACTGACCAACAGTGACGATTAACCCAATATAAACAATGGGTTAATACCCTATACACTGGTCTTGAAAACCGGAGAGCGCGAAGTTCCGACAGTTGAGACTTCCCCATCCCGCCAAACCGCTTGCGCCAGTTGTAGTAAGTGGCATCACTAATACCCACGCCACGACAGGCCGATTACACGTCACTGCCAGTCGACAAGCTTCACCTCAACCTCACGCAGCAGCTTGAGTATGTCCTCATCCGAATAACGTTTCCGAGCCATCACATCACCCTTCAGTCTCTGAAAATAGTGGGGCCCAGTTTTAGGGGGGAAGGACAATACGGTAGCCAAGCCCACGCGTCCGTTCAATCAAACCAGGTTCGGTGAAGATATGCCGCAAATTGCTTCAACACTTTCTTGAGGCGGATCAGACCTGCATGTGACGCCATGCTGAGGGTGATCGAGTAGGTTATGCTTTACGCTTATCAACAATCCCGACTCCGAGAATACTCTGGAAAATCGCTCCTCTATCTTCGCGCCATTTGCCGTGCGCAGTTTCCGGTTTCAATGGCCCGCCGACCTCGCGACCTCATGGTCGTTTGAAATGGAAACGCTCATTCTGGGCTGGTTTGTTCTGGTCTCGACAGATTCGGTGTTACTGCTCACGCTTTTCGCTGCGCTTCAGTATCTCGGTACGCTTATCGCCCCCCTGTTTGGTGTTGCGGGGGATCGCCGTGGCGCCCGCAGTGTCCTTTGTGCAATGCGTGCCTTCTACATGGTGCAGGCTGCCGCGCTGACGGGGTTTGCGTTTTTTGATGCACTTAGCCCCCTGCCCGTCTTTGTGATCGGTACCCTGATGGGATTGGTGCGGCCCTCCGATATTGCCATTCGCTACTCACTTGTGGGTGAGACGATTTCCGGCAAGCAACTTGTTGGCGCGATGGGGATTTCGCGCACGACCACAGATTCGGCCCGGGTGGCCGGAGCCCTGACAGGTGCCGGACTCGTTGCGACCCTGGGTATGGCGCCTGCCTATTCTGCGGTAACCCTGCTCTATGCGATCTCGACGCTTCTCACATTGGGCACAGCAGGCGCGCAGGTGATGATGGTGCTGCGACGGCGCGGCCTTCGGCCCTGCGCGATCTCAGGGACTCCTTCGCATATGTCTGGCGAACACCGCATTTGCTTGCGGCGATGACCCTGGCACTGCTCGTGAATTTCTGCGCTTTCCCGTTGATGGGTGGTGTTCTTCCCTATGTTGCACGTGAGGTCTACGCCACGGATCAGACCGGGCTTGGCTATCTTGCGGCGAGTTTTGCCTTTGGTGCACTTGTTGGGTCTCTGGGGCTGTCCACGAACCGCAAAGGCATCAGGTCCGGCCGCATGATGATCCTCTTCACCTTTGTCTGGTTTGCGATGTTGCTGGTTTTTGCGTGGGTGGATGTGCTGATCGTGGGGGTCATCGTGCTGATTCTGGCCGGACTGGCGCAGACACTGGCACTGGTGCCGCTTTCAATCATGTTGATCCAGAGTTCTGATCCGCGCATGCGCGCACGGGTCCTTGGTCTGCGCATGTTGGCAATTTATGGTCTCCCCATGGGGTTGCTGGCGTCCGGGCCACTGATCGAGAAATTCGGCTATACGAACACTGCAACTGCCTATGGACTATTTGGTCTTGTTGGCGACGGCGCTCATCCTGTGGCGCTGGTATGCCCATGTTTGGCGGCTTGATGTGCCTGCCAATGCTAACAGGCCGAGCAATCCCTAACTGGGCGAATTCCGGATCGCATTGAGAAAAATGTCTCCGAAATCCTTGAGTTTCTTGGGGCCAACGCCATTCACCAAAGCCAAGGTCGCCTTGTCAGCGGGTTTCATCAGGCACATGTCCCGCAAAGTGGCATCGGAAAACACCACGTAAGCGGGAACTTTCCGGTGCTGGGCTAGATCACGGCGAAGTGCTTTCAGATCAGCGAAAAGTTCTGCGTCGATGTCATCCATTTCGACCTCGACAATTCTGGATTTGCGTGACGCCGTCTTTGTCTTGGGGATATTTCGATACTTGAAACTGGTCTTACCTTTCAAAATAGCCTGAGCCTTGTCGGTCAGGTGCAATCCGCCATATCCCTCGACATCAATCGAAAGAAAGCCCGACGCAACGACCTGTCGGATGAACGCCGTCCAAAAGTTCTTCGGGCGGTCCTGGCCTTTACCGTAGACCGATAGCTTGTCGTGACCGCGGGCGAAAATCTTTTCCGACGCCGATCCGCGCAAAACATCGACGATATGGGCCGCGCCGAACATTTCGCCTGTCCGGACAACTGCAGACAATAGCATCTGCGCTTCTTTGGTCCCGTCGATCAATGTTGGCGGATCATCGCAGATATCACAGTTTCCGCAGGGTTCGGTCGTCTCTCCGAAATATGTCAGAAGCGCGACGCGCCGGCATGTTATTGCCTCACCATAGGTCAGCAGTGAATCCAGTCGCTTGTGTTCGCGCCGCTTGTGATCTTCGTTACCGTCGTCCTGTGCGATGAACTGGCGCCGCATACGGATGTCGTCTAGTCCATAGAGCATATGAACATCAGCAGGGTTTCCGTCGCGTCCGGCCCGGCCAATTTCCTGATAGTAGGCTTCGACGCTTCCGGGCAGATTGAGATGGAAGACATAGCGGATATCCGGTTTGTCGATACCCATCCCGAATGCGATTGTCGCGACCATGATCGTCGCATCTTCAGCCATGAAGATTTCCTGGTTTTCACGACGCACGTCTTGCGGCAGGCCGGCGTGATAGGGCAGCGCAAGATAACCCTTCTCTTTCAGCATAGCGGCAACTTCTTCGGTCAGCCGCCGGGACAGGCAGTAGATGATTCCTGATCGTTCTCGCCTTGGCTCGATGAATTCGAGAATCTGTTTGCGCCAGTCTGTCTTGGGGGTGACAGCAAGACGCAGATTTGGACGATCAAAACCGCGCACCACAATATCGCCATCACCACCAAACAGTTTGGACGCGATGTCCTGTTGCGTGGCGGTGTCAGCGGTTGCGGTAAAGGCGCTCAGGGTCGCATTGGGAAAACGTGCACGCAGATTTGACAGGGATTCGTATTCCGGCCGGAAGCTGAACCCCCATTTCGAGATACAATGGGCTTCATCGACCACGAACATGGCCGGGTTGAGTGCTTGCAGGGCAACCAGCATGCGTTCCGTCATCAGGCGTTCGGGAGACAGATAAAGCAGCTTGATGCTGCCATCCTGGACCTTTCGCCAGTCTGCGACGTTGTCATCGCGGGATCGGTTGGAATGAATACACGCCGCCGCCACGCCATTGGCGTGCAGTCCAGCGACCTGATCGTCCATTAGGGCGACCAGAGGTGACACGACCACGGTCAAACCCTCCGCAATCAGCGCGGGGACCTGATAACAGATTGATTTACCCGCACCTGTCGGCATCACCGAGAGCGTGTGAGTACCATTCAGAAGTCGGTCCACAATCTCACGCTGGCCGGGACGGAACGCGGGAAGCCCGAATACGGACTCAAGGAGTTGTTCGGGGGCCGCTGTCATTTCGCCGCTGATTCCTGTCGGTTGCGCATTCGCGCTTCACTCATGAGATTGGGAAAAGAAAAGGCGACCCGGAGGCCGCCTTCTCGATACGCGTATGTCGTTGGGATTCGCTACTTGCCGAGCAGTCCCTTGATGGCGTTCGTGGTACCTTTGCCAATATCACCACCTGCACCGGATGTGGCGTCTTCGATGGCCTTCTGGGCATCTTCAGTTACCTTTTCACCTTGTTCCATCGCAGCGCCGGCTAATTTGTTGATGTCGATCTTGGCATTGGCTACGGCATCCTGTGCGCCCTTGAGAACGGCGGACATGACCTGATCGGCAATTTCTTCGGGCGTCGCGCCTTTGCCTTCCCTGCCAATATCCGTGAGATGGATCGTCGGTAGCGGAACCGAGAGCTTCTCGTTCAACAGCGGAGCAATGACCGCAACGCTACTGTCGCGAAGATACAGGTTCTCGATGATAATGTTCGGGGCTTTCTTGTCTCCTCCAGAACTCTTTTCACCGCCGCCTGCTTTGGATTGCACATTTTTGTTGAGCTAATCTAGGTTGCTTCCGTTGTCGCCGAATTGATAGACAATCGATGGACCTTGAATAACGATTTCCTTGATCACCACGGGATCGCTGCGAACCGTTGAAATGTCGAGTGTGACAGCGACTTCATCGAATTTGAATGCATCGTCGTCACTGAAACCTTTCGGGTTCGTGACACTGAAGCCGCGCAGTGCGCCTTTGCCGGAAGTCAGTTCGATATCGACTTCGCTCAGAGACACATTGATTTGTGTCATGTCCGAGCCAACCTTCTCAACAGCAGCTCGAACAATGTCGTTGAGGTTGCCAAGGAAGACAAATACACCGACGGCGAAAAGAACCACCAGGACGCCAAGTCCAATAAGTCGTTTTTTCATCGTGAATTAGCCTTGTCTCGATTTGGTATGTGACGAGTTCTCAGACAACATAGAAGCAAAAACCTTGCCAACTGTTTCAAATTTTGCACGAGGCGGGTGATTTCTGTCGTCGGAAAGAAAAACGGCCGCCCTGAGAGCGGCCGTTCATCTCTTCAGGCCTTTGATTTGTTTACGAAACTTCGCGTGCCCCCGAAGCAAAGTTCACTTTCACAGTGATTGTTCCTTCATTGATCAGCCATGGGCGGACCCGATAGGAACGGGCTCCGCTGGTGTGCATGGGGTCTGCTGCGGCGATTTCATTCGCATGTGCGAGATCGCGCGCGCGTACGACGAACATGCCTTCGCCACCCCAGGTTTCCTCGTCATCTTCCCAATGCGGTCCGGCGGCGACAAAGATGCCCTCTTCTTCCATCTTTGCCTGATGAGCGAGATGCGGTCCGATGTTTTCCATGACTGGTCCGAGACCATCCGTCGGATATGTGTGAACCACATAAACCTGCCATTTCAGCATGTCGCCACTGGCTTCGAGAATTTGTGTGCGTGTTGGTACGCCGTCAGCCATAAGTACTTCCTCCCAATTGGTGTTTAATGGATTTTATCTGTCTGAATTTCGTATACGAGAATGTAGGCAATTGCATTGCCAAAGGCCAAGTCGAATTCGCGTGACTGAACGCGATGCGAACAAAGGAACTGAGAGTTGAATTCAGGCAAATCTGCAGAAAAAATGAACCCGCGCTGGCGTTTGTTTCTGCTGAGTTTCTCCATAGTCGTGGCCATCGCGGCTATCGTGTTCGTCCGTATGGCTATTGATTCATCCCGGGTGAGAGTGGGGTCACCGCAGGAGTTGTCTGCTTATTTTGACGAAATCGGTTACTCGGCAAGCTTGCTGCGAACAGGGAACGCGTCGATCCCGAGAATCACCATGGCTTCTGTCCCGAAGAGTTGGGCCGACGGCCTTACGGTTGATCGAAAGAAAAGCCTGTTTTTTCGTGCATTGCTGCCCATGGTGATGATTGCCAACGGAAAAATTTCGGCTGACCGAAGTCGACTTCTCGAACTCAGACAAAACCTGTCCGCCAACAATCCGATATCATCCGGGGATATTGCGTGGATACAAAGAATGTCAGATGCGTACGGTTTGAAGACAACAGGTCAGGATCCTGACATCAAAACCGTGAATATGCTTTTGAAGCGGGTGGATATCATCCCGCCTTCTCTTGCCCTGGCTCAAGGCGCTGTCGAGAGTGCGTATGGCTCTTCCCGCTTTGCCGTTGACGGGAATGCGCTGTTCGGCCAGTGGAAATATGGTGATGGTCTGGTTCCCGGCGAACAACGGACCGCATTGGGAGACTACCGGATTGCGGTGTTTGACTCACCGCTGGATTCCATTCGGGCTTATATGCGCAATCTCAACACCAATCGCGCCTATAGCACGTTCCGCCAATTGCGGGACGATGCACGACGGCGTGGTGAACGACCGCGCGGGGTCCCTCTCGCTGCAGGCCTGTTGGCCTATTCCGAAAAAGGCCAAGCCTATGTCAGCTTGATTCGCAGCCTGATAGCTCGAAATGGTTTGTCTGCTGCCGACGGAGCAAGGTTGCGTGACATGTCGACGATTCGGATCACCACCGGTCCGCTTTAGGCGCATCGGATTTGCGTGTTTCAGGCCCCTCACCTGAGGCAAACCAGGCAAAGACCAGCGTGGCGACCACTGCGGCCAGGATCTGTACCATAACGAAGACTGGCGCATCCTCCGGTCGAATTCCTGCGAATGTGTCGGAAAACGAACGTGCGATTGTGACAGCAGGATTCGCGAACGATGTTGACGAGGTAAACCAGTATCCTGCCGTGATAAAAAGTCCGACAGCATAGGGAATAGCTTCGGGGCGAAACCGGAGGCACCCCAGGATTGTGGCAACAAGCCCGAATGTGGCAACGAACTCTCCGGTCCAGATGCCGATTCCGGTGCGCGTGTTCAGGGAGGATGTGAATGAGGGTTCGCCAAACATCACATGCGCAACAAAAACGCCGAACAGCGCCGCCAGGATTTGTACGATCACGTATATGGTCGCTGTCTTGACCGGAATCTCGCGCCGAATGACAAAGGCTAGAGTGACAGCCGGATTGAAATGCGCACCCGATATGGGCCCGAATACGAGAATCAGGACGGCCAGCACGGCACCCGTTGCGATTGTGTTGCCAAGCAAGGCAATCGCAACATTCCCGCCGGACAATGTCTCGCCCATGATCCCTGAGCCAATGACCGTGGCGAGGAGAAATGCGGTTCCGAGAAACTCGGCGGTGAGTTTGCGTGGCAGATCGTGTTCAGACATGTGAGGAATTTAGGCCGATTCGCGCGGTATACGACCTAACTCGTTGAGCTTTTCCAGAAGGCGGGGCCTTTCGAGTGTGGCAAGGGGCAGACTTGCGAATATCTCAATTCGTTTGTGAAGTAGCCGGTAGGTCTCGGCAAAGGCCTTCGCGATCTCTGAATCGCTTCCCTGAACCGCAGCCGGATCCGGAATGCCCCAATGGACCGTCATGGGATGCCCCGGCCAGATTGGACAGGTTTCAGCGCCCGCCTGATCGCAGACGGTGAAAATGAAGTCCATGTCGGGGCTGTCCGTGCCCGCGAACTCATCCCAGTTCTTGGAACGAAAACCTTCGGTCGGATAATTCAGTTTTTCCAACAGGGCGCAGGCATGGGGATTTACTTGCCCAGCGGGATGGCTGCCCGCGCTGAAGGCCTGAAAGGCCCCGGCCCCGACCCGATTGAGGATTGCTTCTGCAAGAATGCTTCGCGCCGAATTGCCGGTGCACAGAAAGAGTACAGTGTGTGGCCGTGTATTCATGTCGGATTCATGGTCATGATGGTGTGCATCCTTTATGAAGCCCGGAAAATTGGAACCATTTCGTCCACCGGTGCCGGGCGCATCAACTTGCTTCTCTGGCCAGTGACGATGGGACGAATTTTGTCCTGAAATGCGATCCATTTGGGGTTCATGCAAACAGCGTTGTGTCGCCGTGTCCGGTCGTCAAACCCATCGAAGAACCAGTAGTGATAGATTTGATGTAGCGGCCCGATCATCATGTAGAACGAACCGAGGCGGTTTGTTGTCAGAGGCGTCAGGGCTTTCACGCCCATTGTCTCCATCGCGTCCCAATATTGTCCCAACATTCCGGGCGTCAGGCTGACAATCTGCTCTTCAAGTAAAAGGTCTCGCATGGATTCTGAACCGGCGAGAGGCCCGTCGGTCCGCTGCCAGTATTGCTCCGCCGGGAAATGAGGTGACAGCTCGGAAAGTGGAGCCGGCAGCAGAACATGGTTCTCCTGTGCCAACATAAGAGGGCGAACCTTCTGAAAATAGGGTTCCAGCTCGGGGATGCGGTAGAGCCCATGCAGCCGATCGCGCCAGTCTTCGAGTGAATCAAAGGCATAGAGATGCACGACCTGTTCAAGTGGGCCATCAACGGTGGAGAAATACCCGATCAGCCGATCAAGAACCGGGGAAATAACATCGAATCCCCGCTCGACCTGTGTCTCGTAGAAACGCTCGAGAAAACCGAGTTGCATGGTGTAGGTACGATGTTCAAGAATCATGATTGTGTCTCCGTCATTCCGATTATGACCGATCACAAGGAAACTGCGAACCGCTCTTCAGGCTGGGGTTGACCCATCTGCGACAGCCGCGCAGGATTCCGAAATGCTTCAGATTGATGTGTATTCCGATACGGTCTGCCCGTGGTGCTTTCTCGGCAAACGCCGTCTGGAGCGCGCTCTGGCAGAACGTGATGACGTCGATGTTTCGATCAATTATCGCGTATTCCAGCTTAACCCGGATATGCCCGTTGCAGGAATGAGCCGTGCCCAGTACCTCTCTGCCAAGTTCGGGGGGAGCGAACGCGCGGAGAATGTTTACTCTACGATTGCCCGCGCCGGGCACTCCGAGCGTATTCCGTTCAACTTTGAAATCCAGAACCGGATGCCGAATACGGTTCAGTCCCATCGATTGATCCGCTTCGCAGCTCGGCATGGCCGACAATCACCAGTTGTGGAAGCTGTTTATCAGTCTTTCTTTCTGGACGGTGAAGATATCGGGGATGATGAAACTCTCACGCGCATCGCTGCACGCTGCGGTCTTGTCGGGACTGATGTTTCTCATTACCTCGCTGGAGATGAGGATCGGGATGCGATATTGGCTGAAGATCTCAGGGCACGACGTATGGGCATCAAGGCCGTGCCGTCATTCATTATCAATGGTGCCTACTCCATATCAGGCGCACAGGAACCTGAGGCCTTCTATCCGTTGTTTGATTTGGCAGACGTCATCCTCGCAGCCGAGTAACGCCTATTGCGCTGCGTCTTCTTTTGCTTTCAGCGCGATCGTGGACAATGACCGCATCAGACGACGGACACCAACCATGCGTTTCTGGGTGTCACGCCAGTCCCTTCGATAGACCATCTTGTGATCCGGGCGGAGTTGCACGGTCCCGGATTCCCTGGTGATGAAGGCCACCAGTCCCGAGGGGTTGCTGAATGTGTTGTCGCGGAAAGTAACAACTGCACCTTTGGGGCCCGCATCCAGTTTTTCGACACCGGCGTCGCGGCACAGCCGTTTCAGGGTGATGGCTTCGAGCAGATTTTCAACTTCGTCCGGGATCGGACCAAACCGGTCGATAAGTTCCGCTGCAAAGGCTTCGATCTCCTGGGCATCCACAAGTGCCGCAACCCTGCGATAGAGTCCCAGACGCACCCCCAGATCCGCCACGTAGCTATCAGCAATCAGTATGGGGGCTCCAACGGAAATCGCCGGTGTCCATTCGTCCGCTGGTGCTTGCACGCTGCCTGATTCACGCGCTGCGGCAACAGCTTCCTCAAGCATCTGCTGATACAGTTCCACACCCACTTCGCGGATATGTCCGGATTGTTCTTCTCCGAGAAGATTGCCGGCCCCGCGAATGTCCAGATCGTGGCTTGCCAGTCTGAACCCTGCTCCAAGCGTGTCGAGGGTCTGCATGACGTCCAGGCGTCGACGGGCGGTTTCTGACAGGATCTGGTTGCTCGGTAGTGTCAGATAGGCATAAGCGCGCGTTTTTGAACGTCCGACCCGTCCGCGGAGCTGGTAGAGCTGGGAAAGACCGAACATGTCGGCACGATGCAGGATGATCGTGTTGGCAGTTGGCACATCGAGGCCGGATTCAACGATATTTGTCGACAACAGAACATCGAATTGTTTGTCGTAGAACGCAGTCATCACGTCTTCCAGCGCCGTGACCGGCATTTGTCCATGAGCCACACCGAAGCTCACCTCAGGCACGAGTTTGCGTAGTCGTTCCTCCAGCAAGGCAATGTCGCTGACCCGAGGACAAACATAGAAGGTCTGACCACCTCGAAAATGTTCGCGCATGATCGCCTCGCGAATGGTGACACTGTCGTAGGGCAACACAAAGGTGCGCACGGCCAGTCGGTCGACTGGTGGCGTTGTGATCAGACTCAGTTCGCGCACGCCGGTCAGCGCCAGTTGCAGAGTGCGCGGGATTGGAGTTGCCGTGAGGGTCAACACATGGACGTCGCTGCTCAGGGCCTTGAGACGTTCTTTTTGCCCTACGCCGAAGTGTTGTTCTTCATCGACCACGAGCAGGCCCAGATCACGAAAGGTGACGTGCTTTGACAACAACGCGTGGGTTCCGATGACGATGTCGACCTGTCCATTTTTCAGGCCATCGCGGGCTGCTTGCGCGTCTTTCCCCGTTGTTAAGCGGGACAGTTGGGCGATACGGACCGGCAGGCCCGCAAAGCGTGCTTTGAAGTTTGCGAAATGTTGTCGCGCAAGCAACGTAGTGGGCACGACCACCGCGACCTGACGGCCGGCCATGGCCGTGACGAAGGCCGCGCGCATGGCAACTTCGGTTTTGCCAAAGCCCACATCACCACAGACGAGGCGGTCCATGGGTTTGCCCGCAACTAGGCTTGCCACAGTGTCGTCAATCGCCCGGCTTTGATCCTCGGTTTCCGTAAATGGAAAACGTGCGCAGAACTCGTCATAGGCTCCGGACGGAACTTCCATGCGCGGGGCATGGCGCAGTTCCCGTTCGGCAGCCAGCGCCATTAGTTTGTCGGCCATGTCGGTGATGCGGTTTTTGACCCGCGCCCGCCGCGCCTGCCAGCTCGCATTACCAAGTTTGTCGAGCTGTGCTTCGCTGGCTTCGGATCCGAACCGCGACAGAAGGTCGAGGTTCTCGACCGGAAGAAAAAGCTTGTCGTCGCCGGCATAGATCAGACGAAGGCAATCATGTGGTGCACCGCCGATCTCAAGGGTCTCCAGTCCATCATACCGCGCGATGCCATGATCGGCATGCACCACGATATCGCCGAGGGTCAGGCTTGCCATTTCGGCGATCAGATGTTCCGAGGGTCGTGCTGGGCGCCGCTTGCGTACCAGCCGATCTCCCAGAATATCCTGTTCGGTGTAAAATATTCGTCCGGGTATGCTGAATCCGTGATCCATGGGCAGCACGAACATCGCAATGTCTGTATCCCCGGTGGTCACGACATTGTTCCAATTGCCCACTGGTCGTGTGTTCTCGATCTCATAATCGGTCAGCAATTGCAGCATCCGGTCCCGCGAGCCCTGTGAATGGCAGGCGATGGCAATGGCCTGCCCGTCCCGCTGCTCGTTGGACATACGTGTGCGCACGGCATCGAACAGATTGACGTCGGCCCGGTTGCGCGCATCGGTGAAATCGGCCGTGCGACGCCCTCCAACCGAGATTGAAGCGCCGTTTTCTTCCGGAGTTTCAAAACTGTCGAATTCGATCACGCTGCTCGCATTCAGCAGGTCATCCCATTGGACAGGGCTGAGATAGAGCGTATCTGGCGCCAGCGGGTTGAAGGGTGCTTCGCCTTCGGCTGAACCGGGTGTGTTGGCGCGGGCGGCGTGGTAATCGACGATCTGATCAAACCGGTCCTCGCGCGCTTCGGCAGTTTGTGCGCCAAGTACCACGGGGCCGTTGACGTAGTCGAACAGGGTTTCGGTCTCCGCATAAAACAACGGCAACCAGTGCTCCATACCGGGATGACGAATCCCCTCGCTGACGCTCTCGTAAAGCGGGTCATCCCTACGCACGGCGCCGAAGAGTTCGCGATACCGTGTACGAAACCGTGCAATGCCGTCATCGTCGAGCAGGATTTCGCTTGAGGGCAGCAATGTCAGGCTGTCGATCACTTTGGTGGTGAGCTGGCTCAAGGCGTCAAACCGGCGGATTTTCTCGATTTCATCGCCGAAGAGATCAATCCGGACCGGCTCTTCGAGGCCCGGCGCGAAGACATCGACGATGTCGCCGCGCACGGCGAATTCGCCGGGCTCACGAACCGTTTCGGTCCGGTGATACCCGTTGGCGGCCAGAAACCCGACGATCTTGGCCAGATCGATTTGGTCTCCCGGTTGCAGCTGAACCCGGGCCTGCCGGATTGTCGCCCGAGGGGCCACGCGCTGCAAAATTGCTGCAATTGTTGTAACCACGAGCGTCTGTGGTCCGTTGGAGGCGTTCTCCGACAGTGCTGCGAGGGTCGCGAGACGCTCTGCGACCACATCCCCGCGTGGGGGAACCCGGTCATAGGGCAGACAATCCCAGGCCGGGAATTTGAGAACCTGCACGTCCGGCGCAAAGAAGCCGATCGAATCCGCCATCCGGTTCATGGCCACGTCATCGCTGGAGACGTGCAGAATCGATCCCGCGTATGACGCGAGGAGTTCGGCGAGAAGCAGGGCGTCGCAACCTTCAGGCACGCCAGTGAACCGGATGCGGGGTTGCGCAGTCTCCCAGGAAAATTTGGTGTTCAGCAGCAAATCAGTCGTCGATCTGGAAGGTTTTAAGCAGTGTCATGATCTCGCCATCCCATTCCGCGGGAACCGGCTTGCGCCCGCTGATCCACATATAGAGATCGGGGTCGCTGTTCTCGATCAGGGCTTCGTATTCCCTCAGCAGGGTTTCATCCAATTTGGCGAGATGGCGCGTGGCGAAACTCCCCAACAGAAGGTCCGTTTCTTTGGTCCCGGTATAGCGGCTGCGATAGATCAGCCGCTTGATGCGGAGTTCACGGGTTTCGTCTGTCATGGTCTCGTTCCTGCCCGCTACTGACTCGGACGTTGGCGCTGCCGTAGGATATAGCGGTACGAATCACTAATGTCAGCCGCACCAGCGCAGGAAATATCACCGTCGTGCCACCCCGCTCCCGCCCAGAGGTCCTGTTCCCCGTCTTTGCGCCCGTCACCGCGCTCAAGGGCATCGGTCCGCGTATGGGCAAACATATCGAACGCCTGGTCGGGGAACAGATCGTCGATCTGCTCTGGCACCTGCCAAGCGGGATCATCGACCGGCGCTACAGCCCGAGCCTGAGCGAACTTGAGCCCGGGCGGATCGCGACCCTTGAGGTTACGGTCGAAAAGCACCATCCCCCGCCCGCCTCGAACCGGCGAATTCCCTATCGGATCGACTGTTCGGACGGGACAGGTGGGATCACCCTGATATACTTCCACGGTCGCAAGGAGTACCTGAATACCGCGCTTCCCGAAGGCGAAGTGCGGCTGGTCAGCGGTACGGCCGAGCTTTACGAAGACCGGCTGCAGATGACCCATCCCGATATGGTCGGACGCCCCGAAGAGCGTGACACCATCATGCGGGTCCAGCCGGTCTATCCGCTGACAGAAGGGCTGTCCCAGAACGTGCTGGGCAAGGCGATCGCCGGCGCGCTGGAACGGGGCCCGGAACTGCCCGAATGGCTGGACCCGGCTTTCCTGAAGGAGCGCGACTGGCAGAGTTGGCATCATGCTCTGATAACGGCCCACAATCCATTGGATTTGAAGGATATTTATGCCGGCACTCAGGCCCGGTCACGGCTGGCCTATGACGAGACGCTGGCGAGCCAGCTCGCCATAACCCTAGTCCGCTCCCATGTACGACGCCAGTCCGGGCGTCCGACCAGCGGGAACGATCAATTATGCGCCCGGGTGCGTGATGCCCTGCCCTTTGAACTGACAGGCAGCCAGCAAACGGCGATTGCCGATATTCTGGCGGATATGCAGGCCGAACACCGGATGCTGCGTCTGCTGCAGGGCGATGTGGGCAGCGGCAAGACCGTGGTGGCGCTGATGGCGATGCTGACCGCGGTCGAAGGCGGGCGTCAGGCCGCCCTGATGGCGCCCACGGAAATCCTCGCCCAGCAACATTACGCCACGATTGCCCCTCTGGCTGAAAAAGCCGGGGTCGAGTGCATTCTGCTGACCGGACGCGACAAGGGCAAAGCCCGCACCGCACTGCTCGAACGTCTGGCCTCCGGGGATGTGCCGCTTGTGGTGGGTACCCATGCGCTGTTTCAGGACGACATCGTCTTCCGGAACCTGGCACTGGCCGTGGTGGACGAACAGCACCGCTTCGGCGTGCATCAGCGCATGCTTCTGGCCGATAAGGGCCAGGCCGTGGATGTGCTGCTGATGACGGCCACGCCGATCCCCCGCACCCTGATGCTGGCCGCCTATGGCGATCTGGATGAATCCCAGCTGCGGGACAAGCCTGCCGGCCGCAAGGCCGTGGTCACCACCACCGCGTCGATTGACCGGCTTGAAGACGCCGCCAACGGCGTGCGCCGCCAGATCGACAGCGGCGGAAAGGTTTTCTGGGTCTGTCCGCTGGTGGAGGAATCCGAAACCATCGATGTGGCTGCCGCCACGGCCCGTCATGCCGCCCTACAGCAGCGGTTCGGAGACCGGGTCGGGCTGGTGCATGGCAAGATGACCGGCAAGGAAAAGGACGCAGTGATGGCCCGGTTTGCTGGCAAGGCCAAGCCGGGGCTGGATATTCTGGTCGCCACCACGGTGATCGAGGTCGGTGTCGATGTGCCCGATGCGACAGTGATGATCATCGAGCATGCCGAGCGGTTTGGCCTCGCCCAGCTCCACCAGCTGCGGGGCCGCATCGGCCGCGGGTCACGGGATGCCACCTGCCTGCTGCTCTACGGTCATGACGCCGGAAAAACCGCGCGGGAACGCCTGCGGGTGTTGCGGGACACCGATGACGGGTTTGTGATCGCCGAGCAGGATTTGCGCCTGCGCGGCGCAGGCGATGTGCTGGGAACCCGGCAGTCCGGATTGCCGGAGTTTCGTCTGGTCGATCTGGATGTCCATGGGGAATTGCTGGCCATCGCGCGGGATGACGCACGGCTGATCGTCTCACGCGATCCGGAACTGACATCGGCACGCGGCAATGCCCTGCGCACGCTGCTTTACCTTTTTGAGAGAGATGCTGCTGTCCGATACGCGCGGACCGGCTAGCTGCCCTTTGTCCCGGATGCTTCGGAGACATCCGTATTGGCCGGTAACGGCTGCTGATCGATATCCGCATTCGGTCCGATCGTCGGCTTGTCACCATCAGCAGGTGCAACCCGCTTGATTTGCTGCTGTTCGGGCGAACGCCGGTCCGGCGGTGTGACAATCCCGCCCGAAATGATCATCTTGATACCCTCTTCCACGGTCATGCTCAGCGACACCAGTTCGCGCCGCGGAATGAACAGCAGATAGCCCGAGGTCGGGTTCGGGGTGGTCGGCAGGAATACATTGACCACATCATCATCGGTGAGGTTCTGCACCTCTCCCTTTGTGGAACCGGTCAGAAATCCGATCGCCCAGCTGCCCCGGCGCGGATATTCGAACAGCACAACCTGACGAAAGGCTTCGGATTGCCGTTTGAGAACCGTTTCGGCGATCTGCTTGGTCGCGCTGTAGATGCTGCGCACCACCGGCATCCGGTTGAGGATATTCTCACTGATCTTGACCAGATAGCGCCCCAGAAATATGCGTGTCAGGGCGCCGATGACAATCAGGCCGAGGATCATGACGATCAGGCCGACACCGGGAATTTCGTGGGGGAAATACGGGTTGATATAGGTGTTCGGGTTGTAGGCCTGGGGAATCAGCGGCGTGATGCGCGCATCGACAAATTTCAGCAGAATCCAGCACAGCCAGAGTGTGATTCCGATTGGGGCGACGGCCAGCAGCCCCGCGAAGAAATAACCACGTAGGCGCGCAATCAGCCCGAAGCGACGACGACCGCCAAGCCCCACGCTCTTGTTTGTTCTGGTTTTCCTGTTTGCCATGAGTCCTTCACCGTAACCCGTCTCATATAGGGACAACCCGGGGATGGTGCCAACGCAATGTGTCGAAATTAAACGATATTCTTACACATAGGCGGCCGAAGCGCCGCTATTCGGCAGTGGACGCGCGGTGCCGGCGGATGAAATAAAGGCTGACACAATACCCGATCAGGCCAATGCACATGGCCCAGGGCAGACAGCCCAGAAACAGCGGGACACCGAATTGTGCAAAAAGACCAACCGCTTTCGTCGACATGACCTCGATCCAGCTGAACTCGGTGTAGGAGGTCTGTTCGAATTCGGGGAGGTAGGTCTCAAAACTCTGAATTTTCTCCCAACGCCCGGACATGAACTGCCCGGTCTGGATGTAGACATAGTAAAGCGGTGCGATCGTGAACACGTTGGAAATTAGGGTCCAGGCCGATGCCAGCACGGGGTTGAAGGACAGGTTGCTGCTGATGGTCCGGGCGATGGCCCAGAGGGCCAGAACGATCGCGATGTGAATCCCGAAAAATGGCGTGAAAGCGACGAACAGCCCCACGCCCACAGCCCGCGCGGTGTATTCGGGCGGATGCTGAGCATGCAGAACCGGATGGATCAGCCGCGCAACGGCCTCCCGCCAGATGTAGCGGGATTTTCTGACAATCCAGTCAACCATGCCGCACCTGCAGACATGACGGCAGAACGATCCGTGTCCTGAGAATTCGTGGCGTCTGACCGGGGTGGGAATCTGTGCTGGGGAAGCAGAACGACCTGAGCTTCATGTTTTACGCGCCACCATCGGTTTGGGTGGATGCGAGTTCGGCCGACAATCTGCGTTGCTGGCGCCTGTGGGCAAACAGGCTGAACGGTATACTGGCCATGTAGAGGACCATCACGACCGTGAGGGTGGCCCAAGGCGCTTCAACGGCAAATCCCACCACAAGGCAGAACAAAAGCAACATCGGAAGCACGTATTTGTGCGGTACCCGTCCCCCTTTCAGGGAAAAGGTCGGGACCCGGCTGACCATCATCAAGGCTGCGCCGACCATGAAAGCGCCGTTGAGCAGAACATTGTTAAAGGCCCCATCGGGATACTGGAACGCAAGGACCATCGGCAGCATCAGGATACCGGCCGCGCCCGGCGTCGGCAATCCGGTGAAGAAGCTGTAGGCCCGCTGCGGTTCGGTCATGTTGTCCTGCGCGATATTAAACCGGGCCAGCCGGAGCGTGGCACAGACACAAAACAGCAGCGTTGGCACCCAGCCAATCCCGCCTGCTGTGTGCATCGTCCAAGCGTAGACCATCACACCCGGAGCAACACCGAAACTGACCAGATCGGCAAGGGAATCGAGTTCGGCACCAAGCTTGCTGCCGGCCCGCAGCAGGCGGGCCATGCCGCCATCGAGCAGATCGAGAACGCCAGCCAGCAGTATTGCCGCCACCGCTTCCTCGAACCGGTCGCTGAGCGCGAAACGGATCGCCGTGGTCCCCGCGCACAGATTCAACAGGGTGAGGAAATTCGGAATCATTCGGGTGAATGACTGATGATTGGGGCGCCGGGCCTGTGACCGTCTGCGTTTCAAGTTATCAGTCCTCGTTTGCGCCCGTTCCGGCTGCGAGATCTGCGAGTACGGTTTCACCGGCTGACACGTGCTGCCCCTCGTGTACCAGAGGCGCGAAATTCTGTGGCAGATAGACATCGAGGCGACTGCCAAAGCGGATAATGCCGTAGCGGGTTCCCCGGGTCACATCCTGACCCTCGACGAGGTCGCATTTGATGCGCCGCGCGACGAGCCCGGCGATTTGTACCACCGCGATATCGATATCGGCTCCATCGGCTCCTTTGGCGCGGATATGGGCGGCCATGCGCTCGTTGTGTTCACTTGCCTTGTCGAAGGACGCGTTGAAGAATTTCCCCGGCCGATAGGCCAGTGCGATGACCTTCCCCTCGCAGGGGTTCCGGTTCACATGGACATTGAAAACATTCATGAAAATGCTGATGCGGGTGCGCGGGGCATCACCCATCCCCAGTTCGGCGGGCGGCGCTGCGACGGCCATGGGCAGCACCCGGCCATCCGCCGGGCTGATAACGAGTTGGCCACCGGTCGGCGTTGCGCGCTCCGGATCACGGAAAAACCAGACACACCAGGCGGTCAGTGGCACGCCAAGCAGACCGAAGGGCCCTGCGACGAGAAACAGGATCGCGTTCAGACCGGCGAAAACACCGATCGCGGGCCACCCTTCGCGGTGGATGGGAATCTTCACACTGCGTTCCTAAATATCGTCCCGGTGGTTGATCAGTTCCGGTTGCCGGAGTGATCCGTTCCTGTGCGACGGCTAATGTAAAACGGGTCCGCTACAAGGATTTCAGCATATTGGTGCCCGGCAGAATGGTCAGCCACCGACACGCGTCTCCCTCGAATCGAATACCCGCGAATTGTAGGACGAGAGCGACGGAGTGTCTACGAACGCCCTCCGGAAACAGAAAGAGCGCCTCTGTCCGGGAAGCGCCCTGTCTGTATGGCTTTCGGGTGGTGCGGCAGAGAGGACTTGAACCTCCACTCCCTTGCGAGAACTAGCACCTGAAGCTAGCGCGTCTACCAATTCCGCCACTGCCGCGTGACCCGATATGTCTTCCGAACTTATGGTGCGGCAGAGAGGACTTGAACCTCCACCCCCTTTCGAGGACATCGACCTCAACGATGCGCGTCTACCAATTCCGCCACTGCCGCGCCGGTTCAGAAGCGCGACTAATTACCCGAACGCATCGGGTGACGCAACAGCCTGAGATCAACCTTTTGATCCCTTGCCGGATTGCGCCGCATCAGCGCAGTATAGCATCACTGAAATGCACGGGAGGGAGGCCCTATGCCGTTTCGTTCGATCTTGGTTCCGCTTGAGGAAAGTGACATCCTGACATCGGTGCTCGACACCGTACTGGTGTTTGCCAGACGTTATGACAGTTACATCGAAGGGCTGTGTATTCGCCCCACCCTCGCCGGCGCCGTTGCGGTCGGTTTTGAAGGCGGCGCTGCGGCTTTATCGGGCACGGAAGAGCAGTTCGAACAGGAACAGCGGTCCCGTGCCGAACGCCTTCACGAGCAGTTCGAGGCCTTTCGGGCTGCCAACAACATCCCCGATCCGGAATACGGGGTCCCGAAGCTTTGCGCCCAATGGGTGGAAGATGAGGCCTCGGGCATCGGTGTGTTCGGGCAGCGCGCTCGCGTGTTTGATCTGACCGTTGTTGGTCGTCCGATGCCGGGCTCCATGACACCGGCGATGAACACGCTGGAAACCGTGCTGTTTGAATCCGGCCGTCCGATCCTGATTGCGCCCCCGACGTCCCCAGTTCATATCGGCAAAAATATCCTGATCGGCTGGAATGGTGGCACCGAGACCGCGCGCGCGATTGCGCTTGGAAAATTCCTGCTGCGGGAAGCCGAGAGTATCACGGTGCTGGCTGTGGAAGGTGGCATGGTTTCCGGCCCATCGGCCGAAGATGTCATCACGAATTTGCGTCGCGACGGTGTCACGGCCGAATTGAAGGAAATTCCCGGACGCCGGTCAGCGGCTGAAGCGGGTACTATTATCTTGGAACAGGCAACCGAACTGGGTGCAGACCTGGTGATCAAGGGGGGTTACACCCAGAGCCGTCTGCGTCAGATGATCTTCGGTGGGGCGACGGCCGCCATTCTGGCAAATGCCGAAGTTCCGGTGCTGATGGCGCACTAGCGCCGCAGCCTTTCAGATTATCGGCGATTCGGGCGCAACGCCATCCGGGGCCGATGCCGTGGAATTTCGGTTGCGTTCCCGACGCTCGATGAAATCAATGAGCTGTCCGACGGCCAATTGCAGCGCGTTGAATTTCCGCTCTGTCCGGTTGAGCCGATCCACCAGCTGTGGAGGCGGTGCCGATACCTGACCGGGCAGTGACTTCTGTTCTGCCAGGCGATCCAGTGCCACCTGCGTCTGCTGGCGGAGCACCTGTTCGCGTTCCTGCATGTGCAGCATCTTGTCGATGCGGTCGTTGAGACGGCGCTGTTCAGCCAGAAGCCTGTTCAATTCGACACGCTGCAGTTCCACCACGGTCACCAGCTCGTTGGTCGAAAGCCCGTCAATTGTGACGTCACTCATGGCGCGAGGCCCCTGCTCTGTTTGCGCGCCTCACTCTCTGCCGAATGCCAAAAGCTCCTCGGCCAGAATGTCAGGCTGCTCCTCGTGGATATAATGCCCACATTCATCGAGTCCCCGCCCGGTTGCGTGGGGTGCGCAGGATTTCCACATCTCCATCACATCGAAGACGCCCATACCGCCATTGTTGCCCCAGAGCAGCCGGATCTTGTCGGTGATCTGTTCTTTCGGGTTTTCCAGATCAATTGCGGGGTTTTCCTCGAACAAGGCCTTGTAATAGGCAAACCCACCCCGCAAAGCTCCCGGTTTGGAATAGGCACGCACATATTCATCGATCGCTTCATCCATATGCGCTGGATTGTAATATTTCGGCCGGAACAGCGTCTGCAGAAACAGTCGTACGTCATGTGCGACCAGCTTCTCCGGCAGGTCCGGTACCGCATTCCAAAAGAAATGCCACGCGCCCCGGGCCGAGGGCGGTGTCAGATTGGCCAGCATCTGATCGTGGGGCACGATATCGACCACATAGAGCCGGTCCAGTTCACCGGGCCAGTCCAGAGCATAGCGCCTTGCGGCGAGCCCGCCCCAGTCGGTGCCGACCAGATAGACATCCTGCAGGCCCAGAGTTTCGACAAACGCATGTATATCCGTTGCGATCGTACGCAGATCGTAGCTACTGGCCGGTTTGTCCGTGTCTCCCATGCCCCGCAGATCCGGCGCGATGCAGCGATAATGGGGTGCCAGTCGCTGCATGATTTTGCGCCACGCATAGGAGGTCTGAGGCCAGCCATGCAGCAGAACCATCGGTGGGCCATTGCCGCATTCCCGGTAGTGAATCTTGATGCCGTTGGCTGTGACAACCTTCCGTTCGATCTCGATCATGGATTTTCCTGCAATATCAGCGCGTCAGCGCAAGAACTCGTGAAGTTTAAGCTTATGCACGGGTATCGATTCCTGAGTTACGCTTTCTGCCATGGTATTCGCCCTCAAAAAACTACATCGACCAGATTGATCTGGTGCCGCAGGTCGGCGACCGCCGGATGCAGGAATTGTGCGTGATTTCGCTTGTGGCCGTGCTGGCCGGTGAGCGTCACTCGGACCGGCCGACCACGGCCTGCCCGGTTCTCACGGCGTTTGCCATCCGGATCAATGACGCCATTGACTGTGACAGTCGGCAGGATCTCAAGCCCATTGCGGCCTGCATCATGGGAACCAATGACGGTCGCGAACGGGAACGGGCGTGGGTCCTGATCCGGGAGGCTGTGAACGATGTCTTCGCACGGATCATGGAAGATGCCGGCGCGCCCGGCAATGTGGTGGCAGATCTGCCGCGTCTTCCTCTGGAAATAGATTATTCGTTTGATATCACAGCATTGCCGAATAATCTTTGTGCGGTAGGTCGTGCGTATGGTGTCTCGCGCGGCCTGCCTTTTGATATCCGTTATCTGCTGCGGGCGCTGATCCGTGGCAGTAACGCACGCGTGGCCAGTGCTGCGGCCAATCTGATGCTCGACAGTGCGCGCTCAAATGACATGGCGACGGCGCAGAATCCCTATTGGACCAAAGCCATCGATATGTTCTCGCGGTTGTGCGCGATTGGCGACGCCGAACGCGCGCCGGTGCCGGTGCATGAAGAGCGTTTGATGGCCGATCTGAACCGCGGCCGTGTGGCCGATGCGGGCCATCCGATCCTTTTCTGGCTCTTCCCGAGCCTTCGGAAAGAACCGAAAACCGCATAATTTCCTGCTTCTGCAATTTCGTTCATATTGTGGCGATTGTGTCGCCACGTTGAATTGGTGTGGGTGACTCCCAAAGTCTGATACATGAAAGTCATAAAAACGGGAGGCACATATGGGAGTCGTTGAAACCATCGCACTGACGATGGGCGTCGCCTGGGCAAGCGGCATCAATCTCTACGCGGCCATCGCCACACTCGGCTTTCTGGGCGCGACCGGGAATATCGACCTCCCTCCCGATCTGGAGATTCTGATGGATCCACTTGTGATCGGTGCTGCGGGATTCATGTATTTCGTTGAATTCTTCGTCGACAAGACCCCCGGGGTCGATTCCGGCTGGGACACGATCCATACCTTCATTCGCATCCCCGCCGGTGCCGTTCTGGCCGCCGGCGCAGTTGGCGATGTGGGTGCCGGTGCCGAAGTGGCTGCCATTATCGCGGGTGGCACGCTGGCGGGCGCAACCCATTTCATAAAGGCAGGAACCCGGCTTGCGATCAATACCTCGCCCGAACCCGTGACGAACTGGACGGCGTCGATCCTTGAGGATATCGCTGTGATTGCCGGGCTTTGGGCGGCCCTGCACCATCCAATCGTGTTCCTTGTCGCGCTCGGGGCCTTCATTCTGCTGTTGATCTGGCTGCTGCCGAAAATCTGGAGGGCATTGCGCGCGGTTTATCGCAAACTGCAGAGCCTGTTTGGTGGTAAGCCGGCGGCGACACAGGAGAATCCCGCGCAGGGCACGGCCGGAACCGTCAATACGCCCGCAGAAGCCAGCTTTTCCCTGAGCCTCAAATCCGAAGGCCCGGACAAGTGAGGTCCCGTGCGGCTCTTCTCCATGCTACTGTCCCGGGATGCTAAGAGCTTTTGTCGTTTCCGCTGCCGTTGTTTTTGTTGCGCAGGCCGCGCTGGCCGATGAGGCCCGTCTGAGCGAGGGCTCGGGACGCTGGGTTTGCCAGCCCGACAATGCCGCATGGCCTCAGGTTTTAATCGATTTCACCGAGGATGCGTACCGGCGTTGCGATCAGAACACGTGCGTGACCTACAGTATTGGAACCGTGCATCTCGATGAGATGACCGCACGGATTGAATGCGCGCGAACGTTGCCTTCCGCACCGGCGATACGGGTGGCCCTTATCGGGAAACCCTCATGATTCCGGGACAGTGTTGAAAACCAGCGGAACCTGCGCCTATCGGGTTTTTGAGGACGTTTACGACCCGAAATCATGATCCGTTTGCCACATCCTGTTTTTATCCTGGCCTTTGTCGCGGCCGTGATGTCCGTGATCGCCCTGTCGCTGGTGCCCTCACCGGATATTCCCGGACCGGACAATTCCGACAAAGTGGCGCATCTTCTGGCCTATGGAACGATCGCATTTTGTGGCGGGCTGGGATTCCAAAGCGGCCCTGCGCGCCTAAAATCTGCAGTATTTGCGATCCTTCTGGGCATATTCCTGGAGTTCGCTCAGGGCATGTGGTTTGAACGCGACGGAAGTGCCTGGGATGCCGTGGCCAATACTCTTGGTGTGGGTTTGGGACTGGGGAGCGCGGCGCTGATCCTACGCGTCATGTCCCGGTTCAATTCAGAGGATGTCGTCTAGTTGGATGGGACGGCTTCACCGTTGCGCCAGGGCCCGGCCCGCCGCTCGCCACTGGCCAGATAGAGCGTCCCTTCACCATCCGGCACGCCGTTGCGAAACTCGCCGGTATAGCGATTGCCGCTGGGATAGTGGGCCGTGCCCTGCCCGTTCATGCGACCACGGTCAAGAACGCCCTCAAATCGGCCATTGGGTGCCCCGTGCAGATACCAGGCAAAAGTGCCGGGGCCATGTACGATGCCGTTCCGACAGTCACCCGACCAGCTGATGCTCTCAGCTGATTTCGGGTTTGGATTGTGGACGACGCATCCGCTTTTCTGATCAGTGATCAGGGCATCCGCCGAGAATGCCGGCAAATACGGCGATAGAGAGTTTCTAGTTCATGGACCCGATTTGCCATGAGTGCGAAGCCGGGTCGACAGTTTTAGCGCTGTGGGTCCGGTTCGCCGGTATCCCGAGATGGCGGCACATCCTCGATACGCCGGTAAAACAGCAGGGCGGCGACGAGCAGAACCGCCAGCAGGACGAAGGTCAGGCGGTAGGCCATAAACGGACTGCGTCCCAGTTCATCGGCGGGAAAGGCATCGATCAGCAGGCCCGTGCCGACCTGCACGAGAAACACCCCGCCCCAGATGAACAGATTGATGGCCGTGACGACCCGTCCGACATAACGATCGGGAAACAGGCTGCGCACATGGGCGAATATGGGAGAAGAAAGCCCGGAGGACAGTCCCAGCAGGACCATTGCGATTGTTGCAACAAAAACCGTCGTGTTTCCGGCGATGGCCATGACCGAGAACCAAAGGGCCATGGAGAGTGCACCAACCGTCACGATGCCGCGACGGGTGTCGAAAACACGATCCAGCGGCCCAATACAGATGGCGCTGATCAGCCAGGACAGCGAGACAAGGAAGATGATGTTGCCGCGCTCGATCAGTCCGGATCCGAAGGTATCGTTGAGATATGGACCCACCCAGAGCGCCCGGAATGTCAGAAATGAGCCCACGGTGATCGCCGAAATCGCGCCGATGGCATAGAGCTTGGGCTCGCGGAAGATGAATTTCAGACCGCGCGCCACCTCGAAGAGCGATTCTGCGCTGCCCAAAGGTGCAGGTGAATATGGTGCGCGATCGCGAACGGTCAGCAAAATCGCCACAGACATCAGGACTGCGGCACCTGACACGACACCGAGCGTGGCACGCCAGCCGAATGCGGCGGTCGCTTCCGCAAAGGGAGCCGCAGACAACAGCATGCCGGTCCCGCCCAGCCCGACGGCGAAGGCCGATGCAGTGGCAAGACGATCACGGGGCGACCAGCGTGAAATCAGAACGATAATGCCCATGAAGACCGGTGCTATGCCCCAGCCAATGACCAGCAAGCCAAGCGACAGGCCCAGAACGCTGTGCGCCGACGAGAACCAGGCCAACCCCAGAGACGTCAGCAGCAGAAAGGCAGCGATGGTGCGGCGCGGACCGAAACGGTCGAGCAGAACACCGCTGGGCAACTGCATGATGGCGGACCCGAAGAACAGTGCAGCGGGCAAGGCACTCAGTTGTCCGGCGGTCAGATCGAGTTCGGCGCGCAAATCCGGTGCGATAACGGCGGGAACCGAGCGCAAAAACTGGCTGAGAATGAACGACAATCCCAATGCGGGGATCATCGTCAAAATCAGGTTCAGTCGACCGCGGGATTTTTCAGGTGATGAACTCATGTGAGGGAATCCCCGTGCAAATGGGGTTTCGCGTCATATATCGGTCTGGACCCGGAGGCAATCAGCCTTCGGACGGTGTGGCGTCTGACTCCGAAATATCGGCTGGCGGCAGCTCGCCGGATTCTTCGGCCTTGCGTTCTGCAGCCGCGGCCTTCTTGGCTTCGGCCTTCGCGGCTTTCTTCTCGGCCTTCTGGATTTCGCGCTGGCGTTTCTCGAAATTGTAGTTCGTCTTGCGAGCCATGCGTCTGTTCTCCTGTGTCTGTCAGGTCCGTCGGCAGCGCCGACGGACCGTGACGTTGATTAGGCCGCGTGCCGGGCGTTGTTCCGGCGCTGTGGACGACGACTCTTGGGCGAACGACCGCCGCCACCAGAATGGGCGCGGACATGCGAGCGTCCGCCGCCCTTGCCGCCACCCTGACGGTTGCCGCCTCCGCCCTGCTTCGGACGCGCGTTCCCTTCGGGGCGTTCGCCGCTTTCAACGGGAACCTTATTTCCGATCAGCCGTTCGATATCCTTGAGAAGTCCGGCTTCCTCGGTCGCGCAAAGCGAAAGCGCGGCGCCATCGGCTCCCGCGCGTGCTGTCCGGCCGATCCGGTGAACGTAACTTTCGGCATCGACAGGCATTTCGAAGTTGATGACATGGGTCACGCCGGGAACATCGATCCCGCGCGCGGCAATATCGGTGGCCACGAGCACGCGGACCTTGCCGTTGCGGAAGGATTCCAGTGCGCGCTGACGTGCGCCCTGGGACTTGTTGCCGTGAATGGCGTCTGCGGAAATGCCCGAGCGTTCCAGTCGTTCAGCAACCCGGTTGGCCCGGTGCTTGGTGCGGGTGAAGACGATCACCCGCGACAGAGCCTTGTCCCCCAGCAGATTGCAGAGCAGATCGAGTTTCTTGGTCGGTTCGACGAAATGCATGCCCTGACGAATGGTCTCGAGCGCGACAGCCTTGGGGGCAATGTCGACGCGCACGGGATTGTCGAGAATCTCTTTCGAGAGTTTGGCAATTTCCGTCGGCATGGTTGCAGAGAACAGCTGCGTCTGGCGCTGTCGGGGCAGTTCGGCGATGATTTTGCGAACATCGCGAATGAAGCCCATGTCGAGCATCCGGTCGGCTTCGTCGAGAACGAAATGCTCGATCTCGTCGAGAACCACATGCCCCTGATCCATCAGATCAAGCAAACGTCCCGGTGTCGCAATGATGATGTCGACGCCACGGCGCAGGTTCTTCGTCTGCGCATGCTGGGACACGCCGCCAAAGATCACGGCCTGACGCAGGGCGAGCTGACGGCCATAGGCATGAAACTCGTCGGCGATCTGAATGGCCAGCTCACGGGTCGGCGCCAGAATCAGCGCGCGCGGGTCGCGATACTTGCTGCGGGCCTGAACCTTGTTGAGCTCGTGGAGAATAGGAAGCGCGAAGGCGGCGGTCTTGCCAGTGCCTGTCTGGGCGATTCCCAGAAGGTCCTCGCCTTCGAGAATTTGCGGAATGGCCTGTGCCTGGATCGGTGTGGGCGTTACATGCTCACGTGATGCCAATGCACGAAGGATCGGCTCGGCAAGGCCGAGATCCGTAAAAGTACTTTCAGTCACTAATGGTATTCCTTGTAGGTCGATCGCGGAGCGGAACTTCTTTCGTTTCGGCCGCTCGGCCTCGACACAAACCCTGTTCCGGGCGCGGCCGGTGCGGGCTGATTCTTGATTATTGTTTCCGGGATATGCGTCATAAATAAACAACGCTTCGCGCAATCGCGGGACAATCAATAAAGGACTGATGAGCGCGCGGCGCTGATTTGTCAAGGAAATCAAAAATTTAGTTGCAGGCCTGTGTCGGAGACACAGGCTCTAGCGGAAGAGAATCACGGGGATCTTGCACGATCGCACCATCTCGCTGGTGGTCGAGCCGATGATCAGATTGCGGGTGCGGGCCATGTCCGCCTGGCTGCGCACAGATGTGCGCGAACAACGAGATCAGCCGACCCCACCCCGCTGTTTCAGCTCTGCCTGGGAATTTCCTGGGGCGCGCCGGCCTCAACAGCCGCCATGAGCTCTCATGCGCGACCTTGCTGCCGGACAACGCTGTCTGGGCCTCCTTCGGGATCTCGCGACACGAGATGCCCATGGTCGGGTCCGCAACGCTTCTCGGCGGCCATTGCCGGGTTGGTCTCGAAGACAATCTGTATATCTCGCGCGGCAAGCTCGCCTCGGGGAACGCCGAGCTGGTCGACCACGCCGTCGAGAATCGTTGCAGTCGCTGGGGGCAGGACGTAGCCACGGTCGATCAGGCCTGCGAAATCCTGAGCCTGACGGGGCCAAGGCCGCGGGGCGAGCCTGAGACCGAGTACGCCTCAGGACTCCAACGAATTCGGGGCAAGTCAGCCCACCATGAAGACGTCAAAGCGCGTGGATTTACCCGTGATCTGATGGGAAGGCGGAGCCGATGCCCTGCATCGGCTCTGCCCGCAGGGGCCATTTCAGCACCACCCGCTTGCGTGGCTGTGGCCAGAGCTACGGCCATGAGTTCGGCGGAATCCTCGTCGGCTGCCCACGATCTCGCGGATCAGGCGCAATTCGTTCTTCACGAGGGCAGACTTCTTGCGCGCCGGGTGCATTGGATCAACCAGCACGACCTCGGGCGACAGGGTGGAAGAGCAGGTCTCTGGCATCGCCATGCAGCAGGGTCATGCGGCCGATGACCTCTGCCACATCGCCGACCAGCCTTTCTGAGCGCGCTGCCATCCCCTGCAGCCAGCAGTCGGTGCATCACGGGGGAGCGTTCGATCAGGGTGACCGTCGGCGCCCAGGGATGCGAGCAGGAAGGCGTCCCGACCCAGACCGGCGGTCGCATCGACCACGACAGGGGTTCACGCCACCCTTCATGCCGACGGCCTCGCGGCAGGGCCTGACCGCGCCCGCCGCCAAAACGAAACCGGTGCAGCACTGCGCCGCCAGCTGAAGCCGCAGATCAGTTTTTCGCTAGATCGGAGTTTGGTCATTGCGAGGCATCCCGTTCATCGACGTGATGTCAGGTGCGGACCCAACCAAAAAATACGGATACAGTGTATACCACCGGAACTGTAAACGCAATAACCGTTTGATATAATTACTTTTTATCGTTATCAGCGCCAACATGACAACGCATGCGAACGCTTCAGGATCAGGAGAATTGGTGGGCACTGTAGGATTCGAACCTACGACCGTTCGATTAAAAGTCGAATGCTCTACCAACTGAGCTAAGTGCCCACTCACGGCATTGCCGGAATGCGCGCGGACATTAGAAATCTGCGCGCGCCGGGTCAACGCCACTTGTGCCTGAAACTGAAATTATTTGTCGGCGTCAGCGGCCATCTGCATCTTGATGATCTTGTCCGGATCATCGACGGCACCGCTGCCCGGTGCGCCCTTCTTGATCATTGTCGACCATAATCCATGCCGTCGGTCACTTCGCCCCACACCGTGTACTGGTTGTCGAGGAAGCTGGCATCGTCAAACACGATGAAGAACTGGCTGTCGGCGCTGTCGGGAAGCTGCGCACGCGCCATGGAAACGAATGCCGCGCTTGTGGTTCTCCAGAGAGAACTCGGCATTCCAGGTTCTGGCCGGACCCGCCGGTACCAGTCCCCGTCGGATCACCGGTCTGCGCCATGAAGCCATCGATGACCCGATGGAAAGACGATGCCGTCATAGAAGCCTTCGCGCACGAGTTCCTTGATGCGGGCCACATGGTTGGGCGCAAGGTCGGGGCGCATCTTGATGGTGACACGACCATCCTTGAGGTCGAGATAGAGAGTATTTTCCAAGGCGCGCTCCTGTTTGGCGGATTGGGCTGTAGCGGATTGCATGCCAGGACGCAACAAGGCCCGGACACTCGTGAAAATGGCTGCCGCGAGCAGAGTCACTGCGGACAGAAAAAAACGGCGTTTCATGTAATCGAGTACCTATTCGTTGGCGGCCAGCTGGTCGAGACGTCCGTAGCGTTCATTCACCCGGTCCGCAACGGCCCCGGAGACAAAACTCGAAATATCTCCACCCAGTGCCGCGATTTCCTTCACCAATCGTGAGGCAATGAACTGATTGCTCTCCGAGGCCATCAGAAACAAAATTTCTATGTCAGGATTGAGGCGGGCATTCATGCCGGCCATTTGGAATTCGTAGTCGAAATCCGATACCGCGCGAAGTCCGCGCAGGATGCACTGGGCATTTTCCTCTTCCGCGAAATGCATCAGCAAAGAGTTGAAGGGCTTAACCTCGATCACGCCCACGCGCGGATCATCGATCGCCGCAATTTCATCGCGGACCATTTCCACGCGTTCATCCAACGAGAACAAGGGCCCCTTGCCCGCATTGACGGCGACCCCAACCACCAATCGGTCGAGAACCCGTGCGCCACGCCGGATTACATCCATGTGACCGTTGGTCGTTGGATCAAAGGTGCCGGGGTAAACCCCGACCCGCTCAGTTTTCGCCATTGTCACTCTCCGGCGCTGCTTCGCTGTCGTCCTGCGGTGCTTCGTTCACGGACTCTGCACCGTCTTCGGTGGCTTCAGCTTCAGCACCCTCTTCGGGAACACCGTCACCATCTACGTCGCTGTCGTCGTCATCATCGTCGCTCAAATGGGTGACGGTCACAACCCGCTCGTCATCGCCAACCCGGAATAGGGTGACGCCGCGTGTGGAGCGCCCGGCAATACGGACATCACCGACGCCGGTGCGGATCAACTGGCCGCCATCGGTCATCATCACCAGCCCGGTGTCATTTTCCACCGGGAACGATGCGACCACACCGTTGTTGTCGACATCAGCCAGAACGATGTTCACGACGCCCTGCCCGCCACGGTTGGTGATGCGGTATTCGTAGGCCGAGGTGCGTTTGCCAAAGCCATTGGCCGTGACGGTCAGGATAAACTGTTCCTGTGCGGCAAGCTCTGCGTAACGCTCATCCGTCAATTCGAGCGGCGCCTCCTCACCCTCTGCCAGCGGCTCGTCGTTTCCAGCCACGGCGTAGGTTTCGTCCGGATCGGCCCGTTCGGCACGGGATCGTTTCAGATAGGCTTCGCGTTCGGCCACGGAAAACTCTGCGTGACTGAGGATCGACATGGAGATGACAGCATCTTCCTTGCCGAGCCGAATACCGCGCACGCCGGTTGAGTTACGACCGGCAAACACGCGTACATCCGTCGCTTCAAAGCGGATGGATTTGGCTTTTGCGGTGGCCAGCAGAACGTGATCCGTATCCTCGCAGGTCTGCACACCGACCAGACGGTCGCCCTCGTCGAGTTTCATGGCGATCTTGCCATTGGCCTTCACCTGAACGAAGTCGGCCAGACTGTTCCGACGCACATTGCCCGACGCGGTCGCGAACATGACGAACAGGTTCTCCGCATCCGCTTCATTTTCGGGCAACGGCATCAGGGTCGTGATGATCTCGCCCTCTTCGAGGGGCAACAGGTTCACCAGTGCCTTGCCGCGCCCCTGGGGCGTGCCCACGGGCAGCTTGTAGACCTTCTGCTTGTAGACCATGCCGCGTGACGAGAAGAACAACACCGGCGTGTGGGTGTTGAGCACGAAGACCGAGCTGACGAAGTCCTCGTCGCGCGCCTTCATCCCGGCCCGGCCCTTGCCGCCTCGTTTCTGGGCGCGGTAGGTCGAAAGCGGGACACGCTGGATGTAACCATTGTGGGTCACGGTCACGACCATGTCCTCACGCTGGATCAGATCCTCGATATCCTGCTCGAATTCACCTTCGATGATTTCCGAGCGTCGCGGATCGGCGAATTCCTGGCGCATGGCCAGAAGTTCGTCCCGGAGCAAGGCATAGAGCTTCTCGCGGCTTTCCAGGATTTCGAGGTATTCGCGGATGCGATCGACCAGGTCCTGCAGGTCCTGGGCGATCTTGTCGCGTTCCAGCCCGGTCAGACGATGCAGACGCAGTTCCAGGATCGCTTTCGCCTGCGCTTCGGACAGCTGATAGGTGCCATCTTCATCGACAAGACGACCCGGCTCGTCGATCAACGCGATCAGCGGGGCGATTTCGCCGGCCAGCCAGCGTTTCGCGCAAAGCTGTTCGCGCGCTTCGGCAGCGTCCTTGGCGGCACGAATGAGCTCGATCACCGGATCAAGATTGTTGACCGCAACCGCCAGCCCCACCAGCGTATGGGCCCGGTCACGGGCGCGGCCGAGCTCGTAGATCGTCCGCCGGGTGATGACCTCTTCGCGGAATTCAATAAAGCGCGCGATGATTTCCTTGAGTTGAGCAGTTCCGGCCGGCCGCCATTCAGGGCCAGCATGTTGACCCCGAAAGACGTCTGCAGCGGCGTGTAGCGGAAGAGCTGATTGAGCACGATTTCCGGCTCGGCATCGCGCTTGAGCTCGATGACAACCCGGACACCGTGGCGATCGACTTCGTCCGCGCAGATCGGCAATGCCCTCGATGATCTTTTCCTGGCAACTTCGGCGATCGTCTCGATCATCCGGGACTTGTTCACCTGATAGGGAATTCGGTGACGATGATCGCGTTGCGGTTGGCGCGCACCTCTTCAAACGCGTCCTGGCGCGCATCACAACCGAACCGCGCCCTGTGTGGAAAGCCGCGCGATATGCCGCTGGTCCCCAGGATCAGACCGCCGGTCGGAAAGTCCGGCCCGTGCATACGGTCATGATGTCTGTCGATGCGTCAGATCGGGGTTGTCCAGATACAGCAGCAGGCATCGATCACCTCGCCCAGAGTTGTGGGGGGGATATTGGTCGCCATGCCAACCGCGATACCGCCGGCCCCATTGACCAGCAGGTTCGGGTACTGCGCCGGCAAAACCACCGGCTCAGTTAATGCTTTCATCGTAGTTGGGCTGGAAATCGACGGTTTCCCGGTCGATATCCTCGATCAGCGAATGGGCGGCCTTGGACATGCGTGCTTCGGTGTAACGCATGGCCGCGGCACGATCCCCGTCCATGGAGCCGAAATTGCCCTGTCCGTCGACCAGCTCCAGACGCATGGAGAAGTCCTGCGCCATCCGGACCATCGCGTCATAAATCGCGGAGTCACCATGGGGATGGTACTTACCCATGACCTCGCCCACGATACGGGCGGATTTTCGATAGGGCCTGTTGTACTCAAATCCGGACTCTTTCATCGAGTAAAGGATACGACGATGGACGGGTTTGAGGCCGTCCCGCACATCCGGCAGCGCACGGGAAACAATCACGCTCATGGCGTAATCTAGATACGAGGAACGCATTTCGTCCTCGATCGTCACCGGCTGGATATCAAAATCGTCCGGTGGCAGATCAGTCGTTTGATCGCTCATCGTTTTATTTCAATGCTGTACGGGGCACAGTTAAAGCTAACTGCGATTTGTCCTAATCGAGTGTTTTTCATTGCAAAAACCTACGCGAAAACAGGGATTCGGGCAAGAAAACCCCCTGTGTCCAGAAACCCATTTTTGCCCGGAATTCCGGGCTTCGTCAGGCCTCAAAAAGGAAAGCCGATGCGTGGATGCGCACCGGCGAGTTCAGGGAGGACTTGGGAATCACGCATAGCGATTTTTGCTGCGCGTGAAATGAGGTTCAGACCGGCACAAATTCAGATTTCGCGCGGGATTGTTGGCGCCGTATCCGGGTCTGTGGCGATCTCCGGCGGCAGGATCGGGCTGGTCTGTGTTTCAGCAGGGTCAGGCTCGGGTGTGACGTGTTCTGTTTCGTCGATTTGGCGTGGTGACTGTTGCGTGGGCGGATCGGACAGGTCGGATCGATTTTCCGCAGGCACGCTGGACTTCAGAGGATAAGTCGAGCCATCGGGTGCTATGACTTTGAGCGCTACGGCTGCATCCTGCAGGAACAGGGTCATGACCTCTGTGGGTAACTGTTTGGCGTGAGCCAGCACCACTTCATAAAAGGCCGTGGCGCGGGGCGAAGTCATTCGTGCCGACCGATATGTGAGAAATGATACTCGGATTATCGTCGGACATCGGTGCGTGCTCGCTAGAACGGGATCTCGTCGTCCAGATCGTCTGCGCCGCTCATGCCGCCGCCGCCTGCGGCCATTGCAGGCTGCGGATTGCCGTAATCAGTCGGGCCGGGATCATATCCCCCGCCCCCGCCATCTCCACCGCCACGGCTGTCGAGCATCACCAGTTCACCGCGGAAACGCTGCAGCACAACCTCGGTGGTGTACTTCTCGACACCGGAATTGTCGGTCCATTTGCGGGTCTGCAACTGGCCCTCAAGGAACACTTTGGCACCCTTCTTGAGGTATTTTTCGGCAACTTCGGCAAGCTTCTGGTCAAAAACCACGACCCGGTGCCATTCAGTCTTTTCCTGCATTTCGCCGGAATTTCGGTCTTTCCAGCGTTCCGACGTGGCGACAGACAGGTTGCACACCTTGTCGCCCGACTGCATGGAACGGATTTCCGGGTCCCGCCCCAGATTACCGACGAGAATGACCTTGTTTACACTGCCTGCCATTTGATGTGCCTCCTGACACGTATGATCCGATCTCCATGCCCCCGAGCCGATCAAACGATCTGCGAATCGGGGCGCAAATCCACGCTCACACTGGCATGCAGGCCATGGGCTCACAACCATGCTGGACGTGAAGTTATCCCCATGATATTCACGGTTTGTTCTCAATTTAAGCAAAGGCTATCTACTGGCCTTTTGCGCCTCATACGGCCATGTTATTGACCTGAATATCCGGGCGATTTTCGTCCTTAGCCCCTTCTTTCTAGGCTTTCATGCAGAAGAATATCGTCGTCCGTGGCGCCCGCGAACACAATTTGAAGAATGTTGATGTGTCCCTGCCCCGGGATTCCCTGGTGGTGATCACCGGTCTGTCCGGGTCGGGCAAGTCGTCTCTGGCCTTCGACACTATCTATGCCGAGGGTCAGCGCCGCTATGTCGAGAGCCTCTCGGCCTATGCCCGGCAGTTCCTCGAACTGATGCAGAAAGCCGGATGTGGACTCAGATCGAGGGCCTCTCGCCGGCCATTTCCATCGAACAGAAGACCACCAGCCGCAATCCCCGCTCGACGGTCGGCACGGTGACCGAGATCTACGATTACCTGCGGCTGCTGTTTGCCCGGGTCGGCATCCCCTACTCACCGGCGACCGGCCTGCCGATCGAAGCCAGACGGTCAGCCAGATGGTGGATCGCGATCCATGGCCATGGACGAAGGCACGCGGCTCTTCCTGCTGGCCCCCATCGTGCGCGGGCGCAAGGGCGAATACCGCAAGGAACTGGCCGATCTGCAGAAACGCGGCTTCCAGCGGGTCAAGATCGACGGCGAGATGTGCGAGATCGCAGACGCCCCGGCGCTCGACAAGAAATACAAGCATGACATCGACGTCGTGGTGGACCGGCTTGTGGTGCGCGAGGCATCTGCAGACCCGGCTGGCGGATTCCATCGAAACGGCGCTCGAGCTTGCCGACGGCATCGCCTTTGCCGAAAACGCCGACCGACGCGGTGAACAACTGATCCTTCTCGGCCAAATTCGCCTGTCCGGTTTCCGGCTTCACCATCGAGGAGATCGAACCGCGGCTGTTCTCCTTCAACAACCCCTTCGGCGCCTGCCCGGCCTGTGACGGCCTGGGCACCAAGGTCGTGTTCGACGCCGACCTGGTGGTGCCCGACAAGCAGAAGCCTGAGCAAGGCGCGATCTGCGCCCTGGGCGAATTCATCGAGCCCTACTACGCGCAGACGCTCGAGGCCTTGGCCGCCACTTCAAGGTCACCACGGACGCCTGGTCCGAACTGCCGGAGAAGGTCCGCAAGACCGTGCTGTTCGGTACGGGCGAAGACCGACCATCACGATGACCTATGACGACGGGCTGCGCACCTACAGACCAGCAAGCCGTTCGAAGGCTGTGATCGAACATCGAACGCCGCTGTCGCGAAACCGAAAGCGCCTGGGCGCGCGAGGAACATCGGCAAGTATCCAGGTCACCCTGCTGGAGACCTGCGACGGCGCGCGGCTGAAGCCGCGAGGCCCTGGCGTGAAGATCAACGGCAAGCATGTCAGCGCCAGGTACCGAGATGTCGATCGCCCAGCCGGAGCCTGGTTCGCGCGATCTGCGACAAGCACCGACCGAAAGCAGCACGAGATCGCCCAGCGTATTCTGCAAGGAGATCAAGGAGCGGCTGGGATTCCTGAACGATGTCGGGCTGGAATACCTGACCCTGTCGCGAGATCCGGCACCTTGTCGGGCGGCGAGAGCCAGCGCATCCGTCTGGCCTCGCAGATCGGGTCCGGCCTGACCGGGGTTCTCTATGTGCTGGATGAGCCATCCATCGGCCTGCATCAGCGCGACAATGCCCGGCTGCTGGAAACCCTCAAGCGATCTGCGCGATCTCGGGAATACCGTGATCGTGGTCGAGCATGACGAGGACGCCATCCGGAGGCCGATTATCTGGTCGATATGGGCCCGGGCGCCGGTGTTCATGGCGGCAAGGTTGTCGCCATGGTCACGCCCGAAGAAGGTCATGCACGCCGGCAACAGTCTGACCGGCAAATATCTCACCGGAGTCGAGCAGATCCCGTCCCGGCCGAACGCCGCCCGGCAAGCCCGGCAGAAACTGCCATCAAGGTGATCGGCGCGCGCGCAACAATCTGAAGGATGTGACGCGAAATTCCGCTGGGCACCTTCACCTGCGTCACGGGCGTGTCGGCGCGGGCAAGTCACCCTGGTGATCGACACGCTGTATAAGGCGGTGGCACGCGCAGTCTACAAGGCCGCGCAGAGCACCAGGCGCCCATGACAGCCATCGAAGGGCTTCGAGTATCTCGACAAGTCATCGATATCGACCAGTCCCCGATCGGGCGCACGCCGCGCTCGAACCCGGCGACCTATACCGGCGCCTTCACGCCGATCCGCGAGTGGTTCGCGGCCTGCCGGAATCCAAGGCGCGCGGCTACAAGCCCGGCCGGTTCTCGTTCAACGTCAAGGGCGGACGCTGCGAGAGCCTGTCAGGGTGACGGCGTCATCAAGATCGAGATGCATTTCCTGCCCGATGTCTATGTCGAATGCGACGCCTGCCAGGGCAAACGCTACAACCGCGAGACCTGGAAGTCGCTACGCGCAAGTC